>NZ_LEKT01000024.1 GCF_001045675.1 Megasphaera cerevisiae DSM 20462 | reverse complement strand
AAGATAGGACCGAACACGTCCTTCAGCGCTATCTGCATGTCTTCCTGCGTCTTCGGCTGGTATTGTTCCATGATGAGCTTGGCGATTGCCTGGCCTTTCTCACTCGGGTTTCTACGTTTCTTCATCAGTGCTGTACTCAATTCCTTTCAACCTGCTTTCTGATAGTGTACCGCACCTCGACAAAAAAATGAAGTGCGTAAGTTAGTAAATTGGTTACCGGTAACTTACACACTTCATTTTACACTCCCCTTTATTTTGCCTTATTCAACATCAATTGTAATGCTGTTGTTTGGCTTTTCTTCTTTAGGAACTACAACTTTAAGTAAACCATTTTCCAGTTTTGCTTTAATACCATCTGGCTTGGCATCTTCCAAATAAATTGAACGACTCATAGAACTATAACGTCTCTCTCTGTGGATGAAATTCTTTTTCTTTGATTCACTGTTTTCATCCCTAGTAATAGAAATCATAAGTTTTCCATCGTTAAGTTCAACATTGATGTCTTTTTTATCTATACCTGGCACTTCAGCCTCAATTAGGTATTCATTGCCATTATCTTCGACATCAACTTTGAAAGTGTCATGTGTGAGGGTTCTTCTCAAAGGCCAGTCATTGGAAAAAAAGTCATCAAGTACGTTGTAGAAGTCCTCAAAGCCAGTGTTTGTAGAGATTTCTTTGTTCTTTTTGTTAAAAGGTACTAATCCAGCCATAAATAACAACTCCTTTTCAATTTATTTTTTGTTAGCACTCTCGATTGTTGAGTGCTAATTATTATATAACACAGAATGTTCCACTTGTCAATATATTTTTGAGAATTTTTTTATTTAAATTTGACTTTGATATTTTTCCATAAACGAGAGTCAATCTTGGATATGTTTCCATTTACGAGCGTGGATATGTTCCTAAGTTCGAGAGTAGGTAAAAATAGAACTAAAACGCCGTTTTGACAGCTATCAAGACCTCTCAAAACACGTCGAGTGCGTAGCTTTGATGTCTAGGGCGGGAAAGTAAAAACGATTGGAAGTGTAGTAAATAAGCAGTTCTCACGATTTTGAGATTAAAAGTGAGAAATTCAAAATCGGAGTTTCATCACCCCATGAGAACATATCGACGAAAGTTATTTTTTGATAGTTTAGACGGTGAGTTGGATAAGGGGTTCACGAGTGTATGAGTTGGATGTTTTGAAAAAAAATCCCCGGTGAGTGAGTAGGTTGGATGTGGAATAAATAGAATGTTCGTGTTATAGAACCACAAATAACCGGTTAAGATGAAATCATATTATCTTAACCGGTTATTGTTTTGCCGCAATGTAAAAATTTTAAACAATTACTTGCAAATTTATGTCGAACAGCGTATCATAATCATATAATCGTTTATGCGATTATATGATTATGATACAGAAAGGAGAAGGAGTACATGGAAACATTGGTAGATGTATTCAAAGCACTATCAGATGAAACTCGTCTGCGAATTTTGAATCTGTTGTATGAGAGGGAATTATGTGTTTGTGATGTGATGGAAACATTGCAAATTACACAGGCAAAAGCATCCCGGCATCTTATCTACCTCAAAAATGCCGGGTTGGTCAAAGATCGCAAGCAGGCACAATGGGCATATTATTCGATGCGGAATGATAACAAACCAAAATTCCTTGATAGTTTGGTGTATGACAGTTTACGGACGATAGAATTATATCAAAAAGATATGAACAATCTGCATATCTGGCTGCATCAGAAAAAAGATACGTGTTGTGATTAGGTTAAAGGAGTGAATGATAATGAAGAAAATTGAAATTTTTGATCCGGCAATGTGTTGTTCGACAGGGGTATGTGGCCCTTCCGTGAATCCCGAGTTGATCCGGGTGGCAGCAGTTGTTGAAAATCTGAAAAAAAGTGGGATCCATATTATAAGACATAATTTGTCTTCCGAACCGCAGGCATTTGTACAAAATACGATCATCAATGCAGCATTGAATGTCAAAGGAACGGAAATACTTCCGGTCACTATGGTGGACGGTGCGATTGTTAAGGAAGGTGGGTATCTTACCAATAAGGAATTTGCGGAATATCTTCAGTTAGATCTTGATGCAGTGCAATCAAAGCCGGATACGACACAGAATTCCACCTGTAACTGTGGTTCGAACGACGGTTGCTGTTAAGGAGGAATGCAGTCATGAACATATCATTATATGATCCGGTAAAAACAGCATCAACTAAATACTTGTTTTTTACAGGGAAAGGCGGTGTTGGGAAAACTTCTATTGCCTGTGCTACAGCGGTAGCATTGGTGGATGCAGGGGAAAAGATACTGCTTGTCAGTACGGATCCGGCCTCTAACCTGCAGGATGTATTCGGTGTGTCGCTGAATGATGCTGGTGTTGCTATTGCAGAAGTTCCCGGGTTAGTCGTAGCAAATCTGGATCCGCTGACTGCTGCTGCAGAATACAGGGAATCAGTGATTGGTGCCTATCGCGGCAAATTACCGGATTCAGCCATTCAAAATGTAGAAGAGCAATTATCCGGTTCTTGTACGGTGGAAATTGCGGCATTTAATGCATTTTCTGAATTTCTGACTAATGCGGAAAAAGCAGAAAAATTCGATCACATTATTTTTGATACGGCACCGACCGGACATACGCTCCGTATGCTCCAGCTCCCGTCTGCATGGAGCGGTTTTATCAGCGAAAGCAAACACGGTGCATCATGCCTTGGGCAGCTGTCCGGCTTAGAAGATAAAAAAGAAATGTATAAAAAAGCGGTTCATACGTTAGCGGACAGCCGTCTTACAACACTTATTCTTGTCACCAGACCGGAAACGGCACCGATCCGGGAAGCACAGCGGGCATCCCATGAATTGGAAGCATTAGAAATTCGCAATCAAGTACTTGTGATCAATGGCCTTCTGGAAACATATGATGTGAATGATGCAGTAGAGACCGCTTTATTTAAAAAACAACAGTCTGCATTGCAAGAGATACCCCATAATTTGGTAAAACAGTCCGTCACGATGGTACCATTGCGCGCGTATAATATTACAGGGTTGGATAATGTCAGACAGCTGCTTTCGTATTCTGGTTATACCACTGCTGTGGCCACATTGCAGCGTCCGGATGCGTACGCGCTTTCGGATGTCGTAGATGAAATTGAAGCGTCAAATAAAAAAGTAATCTTTACCATGGGGAAAGGCGGAGTCGGAAAGACAACGATCGCCGCAGCTATCGCTCTTGGCCTACATCGTAAGGGGAGAAAAGTACGTCTTGCTACCACAGATCCTGCTGATCATTTGAACCTTGTCATAGGGCAGCAAGAAGGCATATCTGTCAGCCATATCGATGAAAAAGGTGAGTTGAGAAAATATCAGGAAGAAGTGCTTACGAAAGCGCGCCAGACTATGCCGGAGGATGATCTGGAATATGTCAAGGAAGATCTTCGGTCGCCATGTACACAGGAAATCGCCGTATTCCGTGCTTTTGCCGATATTGTTGCGAAGAGCCGGGACGAAATCGTTGTACTGGATACAGCGCCTACAGGACACACGATCCTTTTACTGGAATCTACCCAAAATTACAATCAGCAGATAGAAAATTCCGGTGGTGCTGTTTCAGATGCAGAAAAGGACTTGCTTCCCAGATTGAAAGATTCCAATGAAACAGAAGTTATCATCGTAACACTTGCGGAAACCACACCGTTTTATGAAGCAAAGCGGTTATTGGATGATCTAAAGCGTGCAGGACTTGCTGTCAGATGGTGGGTAATTAATGCCAGTTATTCGATGGCGGATACAAAAAGTGATTTTTTGAGGGCAAAAGCAACTGCTGAATTACAATGGATCCATGAAGTCGACAACATATCAGATGGTCAGTATGCAATTATTCCGTGGAAACCATTTGAAGTAAAAGGTAACAAGCTGCTGGAATTGCTATAACTACGGGAGCGTATATTCCACATGTCAGTGGAATAATAGCAGGATTATAGATCATTTGAGTTAGGAGAAGAATGTGATGGTAATACAAAAACATGGGTTATCATTTTTGGATCGATTTCTTACATTGTGGATTTTTATTGCTATGGCATTGGGTGTAACTGGGGGATATGTATTTCCCAAGTTGGCCGAGTCGTTAAGCAGTTTCAGTACAGGCACGATATCCTGGCCGATTGCTATAGGCCTTATCATTATGATGTATCCGCCTCTTGCCAAAGTTAAATATGAAGAAATCGGAAAAGTAGTAAATAACAAAAAAATATTTGCATTTTCACTCTTTCAAAATTGGATTATGGGTCCTATTTTAATGTTTGTTTTAGCGGTATTCTTTTTAAGAGATATGCCTGGTTTTGCTATCGGGTTAATTGTTATTGGATTGGCGCGATGCATTGCAATGGTCATTATCTGGAATACACTGGCTGATGGGGACAATGAATATTGTGCAGCGCTGGTAGCACTAAATTCTATTTTCCAGATCCTGTTATATGCTGCATATATCTATTTATTTGTTACGATTATTCCGGAATGGCTGGGAATATCTTGGGGAGGACAGAATATTACGGTATCCATGACAGATGTGGCTGAAAGTGTGTTAATCTATCTGGGAATTCCGTTTGCTGCAGGTTTTTTGACAAGATTTGGACTCATTCGGACAAAAACGAAACAATGGTATGAACAGGTCTTCATACCTAAAATTTCACCATTGGCTTTAATGGCATTATTATATACCATTATTATTATGTTTATGACTAAAGGAAATGAAATCATTAATAATCCAATCAGTGTTGTTCGTATTGCGGTTCCACTTTTGATCTATTTTACGATTATGTTTTTTGCCAGTTTTTATATTTCCTATAAGGCAAAATTTCAATACGATCAAACGGTTACATTAGCATTCACAGCTGCCAGTAACAATTTTGAATTAGCTATTGCAGTCACTGTTGCGGTATTTGGCATTGCATCGGATGAGGCTTTTACTGCTGTCATTGGTCCATTGATTGAAGTACCGGTTATGATTCTGCTGGTTCATGCGGCAATGTATTTAAGGCGAAAGTATTATAATTTCAATACTTGAATACGATTACGTATCTATATGAAGTGCTGCTTTTATTCTTCCACATCCACTGTCACGCCTGATTTGAATGCTACGGTACAGCTATCCTCAAACACCGTAATGGTCTTAATTAGCTGTCGGACGAGGTGCTCATCAAACTGGGTAATGGCAGTGGATTGTGTTTTTAGGAAGGCAGTCATATCATCTATGCGGCTGCGGATTTCATCCTGATTGGCACTTTTCGCCAGTGCTTGCTGTTTTTGTTCACGCAGGTGGTAGATTTCTTCGGCAACATCGTCGTAGCCAGCCTTGGAACTTGCCAGTTTTACAAGCTGTGTCTGCAGTTTTTCCAGCCGGGTATCGATAGCTGCCAGTGTTTCATCATTGTTATGGCTGAGAACGGTTTCAATATTCTGCTGCAGCATGGTAAGAAAATCCTTCTTCCCGCATAGTACCTGATTGATGGCTGTTAGACAGACCTGCTCGAGTGCAGGCTCAGATATAGTGCGGGCATCGCATTTACCTGTATGGTCTACCCGATTGACGCAGCGCCAGACGATGGATTTTTTTCCTCGGTTGTTCCAGTGTATCCGACGGAATATCTCGCCGCATTTACCGCAGCGTATCCGCTGGGAAAAACAATGGTTGCTGCTGTAGGTCAATTTTCTGCCGTTTTTCAAGTGAATAGAACTTCGCCGTACCATTTCTTCCTGCACCTGCAGGAATATGTCGCGGGGAATGATGGCTTCATGGTTATCTTTTACATAATATTGTGGCATGATACCAGTATTCTTGACGCGCTTTTTGGTAAGAAAATCCACCGTATAGGTTTTCTGCAAGAGGGCATCACCCATATATTTTTCATTCTGCAAAATCTGTCTGATATTACTGTCCCGCCATTTGGTGTGGCCAGCACCATTTTTTAACCCGTCCGCCGTTAAGTTGCGGGCGATTTTTAGCATACTGGCACCATCAAGATACTCTCGGTAAATGCGCTTTACAATTTCTGCTTCCTCCGGAACTACGACCATGTGTTTATTTTCATCCTTGGCATACCCAAGAAAATGATTGCAGTTGATTTGTACTTCGCCACGTTGGTAGCGGTACTGCAGGCCCAGCTTCACATTCTGGCTTAGGGATTGGCTTTCTTGCTGGGCTAGGGATGCCATAATAGTAAGCAGCACCTCGCCTTTAGAGTCCATCGTATTAATATTTTCCTTCTCAAAAAAGACGGGAATGTGCTTGTCCTTTAACTGCCGGATGTATTTTAGGCAGTCCAGCGTGTTGCGGGCAAATCGACTGATGGATTTGGTAATAATCATATCAATCGTACCTGCCATGCAATCTTCGATCATGCGATTAAATTCATCCCGCTTTTTGGTATTGGTACCGGATATCCCATCATCAGCGTAGATCCCGGCTAATTTCCAGTCTGGATGATTTTGGATGTAGGTGGTGTAGTGCTCAATTTGTGTTTCATAACTGGTGGCTTGCTCGTCGCTGTCGGTAGAAACCCGGCAATAAGCAGCCACACGGCATTTTGGCTTTTCTTCAGTATGGTTTCGGTGTAGATAAGTTCGTGCCGGAATGATCGTGACATTCCGCGTCTGTAATTCCATATATGGATTCCTCACTTTCTATTAAACTGTAGGCATATTCAGCTTGCTGAAATGGATCAGTATAGGTTTGCGTTTTTTCTGCAAGGGAGAAGGTGGTGGGGTATAGAACCGGTGACGCTTTTTTAGGTTCCCGGATGCGCCCCAGTTTTTTGGCCCGGCTGGTGATTTCCTTTTGTGCCGCAGTAAACGTATCGGCATCAATAATAGCCGGATAATAATCATCACCGATATAATGCGTCGTTTGCAGGATATGGCGGATACCACTGTGGAAGGCGTGGATCGCTGCCTCTTTCGCAGCCGTAGTCAGTGCAGCCCCGGCAAGATAGGCTTGGAACAGCACTCGTATTTTTTCGGCTTCCTCCACATCCACTATTGCTTTGCCATTTTTAATCCGGTACCCAAACGGTGTATGGCTCATAGCTTACACCAGCCTTTCCCGTAGCGTAATGCCGCATTTTAGCTTAAAGCCGATGTTCGTTCGAGAGTAGACCAGAATTTGTTCTACAAATTGTTGGAATACTGCTTCGTCAAAGCCCGTTAGCATTTTCGCCTTACAAGTATACTGCAGTAATTCTCTCGTTTCATGGACCGTTTTATTATCATCATTCAAAAAATCTACAAGGGAATCTTTTTGGTGCAGCCATTGTTCAGCTTCCTGCAGTAGCTCGTTATTTCCTTTCTGGTACATCGCAGGCTCTAGATATTTTTTCGTCAGCAGGTACGCCAGTGTTTTTTGATGCTCGGCATTTTCCGCCAGCTTTGTGTCTAGATCTTGAATGACTGTGATGCTGTCGTCCGAATGGAGGGTACGCAAACTGGCAAGCAATGGTTTTAAAACAAAGGCATGACCAAAGATGAGCTTATTCATCATCGTAACAAAGGCGTATTTCAGTGCCGTTTCCTTGATGTATTTTAATGAGCATTTTGTGGCATCTGTTAAATGGGTGGCGCAGCACCATGCCACATAGGAATTGCGACCGCCTTGGATACGCCGCTTGAAGGTAGCACCACATTGATGACATCGAATGACACCGGAAAATGGATAACGATTCTGGTACTTTTTATCCTGTGGCAGCGCACCTTTTTCTTTACCACGCTGCCGAATGACCTGCTGGGTTGCTTCAAACATGTCTTTGGTGATGATAGCTTCGTGGTGGTGTTCCACCCGGTATTTATCTTTCTCGCCATGGTTATGATGGCGATTAAAATGCGAATCGGTATAGGTTTTCTGGAAAATAGCATCCCCAGTGTAATTCTCGTTTTTCAATATGCCACGAACGGTTGTTGCAGTCCAATGGGTACCGCGTTTAGCCGGAATTTTCTTTGCATTTAATTCCTTGGCAATGGCATCCGTCCCGATACCGGCGAGCGTTTGATCAAACATGGCTTTTACAATTGTAGCCTGCTCCGGCTGCAGTACCAGTTTTCCTTCTATTACATCATATCCATATGGGGCGTAAGCAAGTTTAAAGGTGCCATTCTGGAAACGGCTCTGTATGGACCAGGTGCTGTTTTTGGCAATCGATACCGACTCGTTTTCTGCCAAGCCGCTCAGAATCGATAGCATGAGCTCGCTTTCCATCGAACCGGTATTTAGGTTTTCCTTTTCAAAATAGATATAAACGGTAAGCTCCAGTAATTTACGGACCAGTTCCAGACAATCGGTGGTGTTGCGGGCAAACCGGCTGATAGACTTTGTCACAATGAAGTCTATTTTTTTATGCTCGCAATCATCTATCAGGCGGAGTAGGGCTGGGCGCTTTTCTTTTTTCGTGCCGGTAATACCTTCATCATAATAAATACCGGCAAACTCCCAGTCTGGATTTGCCGTAATATAGGCTTCATAGTGCTTTCGTTGTGTGGCAAGGCTGACTAATTGCTCCTCGCTATCAGTGGATACCCGGCAGTAGGCCGCTACCCGCAGTTTATGTTTTTGCGTAGGAAATACAAGCTGGCCTCCGATTTTTGTCACCGTTTTCATGGATTTTCACCTCCTTGTAGTGTGACATAGTACCTCTATATGCCGGATATATCAAGGAATAGAGGGCAATATAGCCGCTAATACCGGCGAAAATGTTTTTCGGTTTACTGCCGTTATTTTAGAAAATTCATCAGCAGAAAGCAGCCCTTTATGGAATAGGGACTGCAGTATGTGTTGGGCACGGACATAATCGACTTCGTGCTGCAGTTGTTCCTGTGATATTGACCTTGCTTCGGCTTGTAGCTTATTTGCTTCGAGTGTATGGTTGCTTAGTTGTTCGTTCATGGCAAATCATCTCCTTACAGATAGGCCATGAAATAGGGGAAAGTAAACCTATTTTGTTAGCCCTTATATCTGTAGTCGATAAAACAAACTGCTATTCGAACCCAAGACATAAAAAAAGACCTGCCAGAGTGATGAGACTCCAGCAGGTCCATGGTATATATTCTTGTTTTTATTTCCGTAGCTGCTTCAATGCTTCCTGCAGCCGGTCCGGTATGGGAAGTCCCATCCGCGCGGCATTTTCCACAATGGAAAGTCCTTCATTGGATAAGTAGAATAAGATGGTAGCGGTTCGTAACGCGCTGCCGGACCCGAGCATCGTCGCATCCAGCGTATGGGCCACACCGACGAGCACAAAAAGAAGCACCTTCCGGCAGATGCCCATAAAGCCAATCTCGCTGGATAACTGCCGTTCCCGGCAGGCGCATAACACGCCGGTGATATAATCCAGGCAGACAAACGTCAGCAGGGCATAGAGCAGATTGTCAAATCCGCCGATGAACCAGCCAAGCCAGGCACCGACTGCCGCACACCCGATTCGTATTTCATTCCAGGTCATTCTCATCACCCCGCCAGGGTAGCCTTGATTTCAAGATACTGGTCCCCATATTTTACATTATCGATAAACTGGATATTGTATTTCTGATTGCGGAACTTAATAATCCATTTTTCTAAGATATCCGAACGGTACCGAATGACAAACGACACATCCTTTTCCAGATGAACGGCTGCCGCAAAGAAATACTGCCCGCCGTGGATATTGGTCACTTTGGCCCAGGTACTTCCCTTGCTGACCAGGGTGGTGTCATAACCACCTTGTCCATCAGAGACATTCTCCTCCACCATAAACTCGATCCGCTGCTTCATTTCCCCGATATCCATCAGAACACCTCATCCCGATAGGAAAACAGCATGGCCCGCATGAGCTTGATCATGGCATCGAAGTCCGCCGTATCCCGGTTTTCGTACAGATAGGCCACGCCATACAGGATAGCCGTCTTGATGTCCTCCGGCAATGTTGTGTAGTCGCTTAACGGATGCCGCAGTACATTTTCCACCGTCGTCGTGGAGGACTGGATCAGACTGTCGATTAGGGCATCCTCCACATCATTATCAATACGCAGGTATAATTTAGCTTCGTCCCGTGTTACTGCCATGCTGCCACCTTCCTTCTGTTATTTGCTGGCCTGCTTGAGCGTCTTGATGGCTTCCGGCAGAACGATCTTGGCATCGACACGCTGGGAGCCGAGAAAGCCGACCTGACCGGTAACTGCGTATAATTCATTCAGGCGCTTAAAGGTACGGCCCTGCCTGTCGGCAATCCAGTAGTAGGAGAAGTCACCGAACAGCACCGTCTTGGCGTCGGCTGCCATCTGCGGCATATACCGACTGGTGACGACAGGACAGTTCAGAATCTTATCCGGTACATCGGCACTGACGGAAGGCTGCCAGATGTACTGGCCCTGCGTATCCTTCAGCTTCCGGATGGCCTTGACGGTGCTTTCATGCAGCAGCAATGTAGCCGACTTGCGGTACGGCTCGCGGAGCGAATAGTACAACTCGATCAAATCGTCAAAGGTAATCGCCGTAGCAGAGGCGGCAGTCGAGCCATCCGAAGCACCGGCGGCATCAACGAGGATGCCGGACGGACGATCCGTTCCGGTGCCGGTGAGGAAGGCTTCTTCTTCGGCATTGCCCAGCCTGCGGGCGAACTCCTGCGCCATGTATCCTTCCAGGTCGAAGGCTGAATCATTCAACAGTTCTTCGGATACCTTGACGAGCGTACCCAGCTTATGCGCCCCGATGGACACCTGGCCGAAGGTGGTGTTGCTTTCGGTGTAGGCGGCTTCTTCATCCGTCCATGCAGCGGTTCCTTCGCTGGCAACGACCGGAATCTTATGGTCGCCGCTGGCGGTCTGGATCACATGGGCAAGGGAGCGCAGCACATTTTCCTCAGCCAGCATCTGGATCAGCGTCCGTTCGAACTCGTCCGGTACGAGGTAGCCGCCCTGAGGATCGGCTCCTTCCTTTAAGGTGTTTCGGATTTCCGGACGGGACTTGCCGCGCATGCTGTCCCAAAAGGCAGGGGCATAAGCGTCGCTGAACCTGCCATGCTTAGTTACATCCTGCTTTGCAGGCTGGTTGACGATAGCACTTGAGGTCGGCCTGCTTAATTCGAGATCAATGGCCGCCTGCGTTTTCAGTCTGTCGATTTCCTTGCCCAGCGCCATGACATCGGCTTCCATCTTGTCATAGGTGGCAGCATCTTCGGTGGAGAGTGTATCACCGGCTGCCTGCTTTTCATTCAGGAATGCTTTTGCCTGTTCCCAGATATTAGCGCGTTTTTCCTGCAGTTCTAATAATTTACTCATGTTGGTACCTCCATTTAATGTATTAAGAGCGACAGCCGCTGCTGCAGCGACGCTATGGATATAGTTGTTCGATTTGCTGCCGGTGTTGGCTTGGTCTGCTTGGCGATGGCCTTGTTCAATAATGCATTGGTGACCTGCCGTCGGGAAAAAGAATAGCTTCCCATACTGGCAGCGTCATGCATCTGTGTATTGGCATCGTTCGTCAGTACAGTATCGGCAAAACCAAGCTCGATCGCTTTTCCTGCATTCATCCAGGTCTCGGCATCCATCAGATGGGATAGCTGTGTGCGGGAAAGTCCTGTCTTTAATTCATAGGCATTGATAATGGATTCCTTGACCTCGGATAACATAGAGATGGCCCGCTCCATTTCATCAGTATCGCCCATGGCAATGGTGAACGGATTGTGGATCATCATCAGTGCGGTCGGAGCCATATTGACGGTTGTTCCTGCCATGGCAATCACAGAGGCAGCCGAAGCCGCAATCCCGTCGATATTGACGTGGACCTGTCCGGCATAATCCATCAGCATGGCATAGATCTGACTGGCCGCTACACAGTCGCCGCCGGGCGAGTTCAGCCACAAGGTGACATTGCCCTGCCCGGATGCCAGTTCGTTTTTAAACAGCTTCGGCGTTATCTCGTCATCAAACCAGCTTTCCTCGGCAATGGTACCGTCAATGGTAAGAATGCGTCCGGTATCGGCATCGGTATTCCAGTTCCAAAACTTCTTCATGGGGTTTTTCCCTCGCTTTCGGTATAAAATTGTCCTGCCTTGTCCAGCGGCAGCATATTGCCGTTGACCAGATACGTATCGCCGCCTTGCTCGGTGGGGATGCGGTTCATATCCTCAAGCTCCCGGATGTCGTTGGCGGAGAGCCAGCCGTTCTGCCTGCCGATGGCATACCCGTTCATGCGGCTCTGGTAGTCACCGCGCAGCAGACCGTCCACATTAAACTTCGTAAAGACCTGCGAGCGCTCCGACGGCAGTACCAACTGCTGGTTCATGGCCTGTTCCCAACGGACGCACCAGGGATTCAAGGTATATTTGACAAATTCCAGCGACTGCTGCTCGATATTGGAGAAGGTGGACTTTTCCAGATCCCCGACCATATGCGGCGGCACCCGGAAGATACGGGCGATTTCGTCGATCTGGAACTTCCGCGTTTCGAGGAACTGCGCCTGATCCGGCGGGATGGATAACTGCTGGAAGGTCATGCCTTCCTCCAACACAGCCACATTGTGTCGGTTCGTGCCGGAAAATTGGGCATGCCAGCTTTCCCGCAGCTTGACCGGATCCTTCACGATGCCCGGATGCTCCAAGATACCGCCCGGTGTAGCACCATTGGCAAAGAATAACGCACCGTACTGCTCGGCTGCCAGCGATATGCCGATGGCATTCTTGGCCATAGCAATCGGACTGTAGCCGATGAGTCCGTCAAACCCAAGTCCCGGAACATGCAGCACTTCGTCCTGCGATAAGACAATCTGCTGGCAGCGGTTATCTGCACCGAACTCGTCCGAGTCCTTGGAGTAGGTGTAGATAAGCTGACCGTTGGCAGCCCGGCTGACATCCATCTTGCTGGGAAGCAGCGGGTACAATGCAATCGGCTGCCCGGTACCGTTCCGGATAATCTGTGCGTAGGCATTGCCCCACAAGAGAAGATGACTCATGAGCGTTTCCCGGAAGATAAAGCTCGTCATCTCCGGATTGGGGGCATCATGAAGCAACCTATACAGCGGATGATTGATGGTCTTTTCCTTGCCGCCATCCGGTGTATAACGGTATAGATTAAGCGGCAGTCCGGCGATAGCCTCTGACAACACCCGGACGCAGGCATAAACTGCTGTTGTCTGCATAGCTGTCCGTTCCGTCACCACATTTCCGGAGGAGGTCGGGCCGAACAGGAACGTAAAGGCCGTAGACAGGTAGTTCTTCGGCTTGTCGCGTGACTTTTTTCCCCATATACGTTGGAATATACTCATAAAATCAATAACCCCCTTTGGTCATATACGCTTTCACTGTTGTCATTGCCGCAGCGGATGGCACGATCGAGTGCCATAACCGTAGCTACGACACCGTCGATCTTTTCGGTGGATTTCTCCTTGTCCGGCTTGATATTGCCTGCCGGATCGGATTTGATGAAGATATTGTCCATCATCCAGCGCAGTACCGGATGGCCGCCATGGGCGATCTTCTTTTCCAGTGTCAGCTTCATCAGTTCCTTGGTGGGCGGACTCATATCTTTGAACCCCTGTCCGAACGGTACGACGGTAAATCCCATGCCCTCGAGATTCTGCACCATCTGTACCGCGCCCCAGCGGTCGAAGGCGATCTCGCGGATGTTGTACTGTTCGCCCATCGTTTCGATAAACTTTTCGATGTAGCCGTAGTGGACGACGTTTCCTTCCGTTGTGTGCAGGAATCCCTGTTTCTGCCATACGTCATAGGGGACATGGTCCCGCCGGACGCGAAGGGACACGTTTTCTTCCGGTATCCAGAAGTAGGGAAGCACGACATAGTTGTCTGCTTCATCCTGCGGCGGAAATGCCAGTACGAAGGCCGTAATATCCGTGGTTGAGGATAAGTCCAACCCGCCGTAACAAACACGGCCTTTCAGTTCATCCGGCTGTACAGGAAACGCGCAAGCGTCCCATTTGTCCATCGGCATCCAGCGGATCGCCTGCTTGACCCATTGGTTCAAACGAAGCTGCCGGAAGGCGTTCTCCTCGGCAGGATTCTGTCTGGCGGATTCGCAGGCCGCCTTGACCTTGTCCATGCCGACCGTAATGCCGAGCGAGGGATTGGCCTTCTTCCACACTTTGACATCCGTCCAGTCGTCCGTATCCTTGGCACCGTATATCACAGGATAGAAGGTGGCATCAATCTTACGGCCTGCGATAATATCCAGTGCCTTTTGGTGGGTTTCATAGCAGATGGAATGGGTATCCGTCCCGGCTGTGGTAATGAGAAAGTACAACGGCTGCGTTCGGGCATCGCCGGAACCTTTGGTCATGACATCAAACAACTTCCGGTTCGGCTGCGTGTGCAGCTCATCGAAGATCACACCGCTTACGTTAAAACCGTGCTTGCTGTAGGCATCGGCAGATAGTACCTGATAAAAGCTGTGCGTGGGCAGGTAAATGATTCGCTTCTGCGAAGCCAAGAGTTTCACCCGTTTGGATAAGGCCGGACACATCCGCACCATATCCGCCGCTACTTCAAAGACAATGGATGCCTGCTGGCGGTCGGCAGCGCAGCCATACACTTCGGCGCGCTGTTCTCCGTCGCCGCAGCATAAGAGGAGTGCTACCGCTGCCGCCAGTTCCGACTTGCCCTGCTTCTTGGGAATCTCGATGTAGGCGGTATTGAACTGCCGATAGCCGTTCGGCTTTAAGATGCCGAACACATCACGGATGATCTGCTCCTGCCAGTCGATCAGTTCAAACGGTTTACCGGCCCAGGTGCCCTTGGTATGGCAGAGGCATTCGATAAAGGACACGGCATAGTCCGCCATGGTCTTGTTGTATTTGGAATCTTTGGCCCTGAACTTCGTAGATCGATAGCGTTTCAACTTCCGCAAGCAGCGTCACCTCCTTTGCGGCAACAAAAAAGACCGCCGAAGTGGGCAGTCTTGATATACATATGATATGTGTGATTATTTCTTTCTGATTATAAGGCAGCGGTCTATGCCGTACAATACGTTCAACGTGCTGCCGTTGTCCCAATGCACCAGCAGGCTGCCGGTGTCATCCACACCGGCAACCGTTCCCTTCGTACCGATCGGCGGAGCCTGGGAATCGTCCATTTGCGCCAGTACAATCCGCGTTCCGGCAGGATATGCACCGCGCAGGTATTCCAGCCGTTCCTTATTCGGATATCTCATCATTATGTTCCTTTCTGTTGTTTTTAAAGGCCGAGGAACCGGAAAGGTGCTGCAGGAGCAGCTTCCGTTCGTCCTTGTATTCTTTGCCGATAAAACCAAGCCGGAGCAGAAAGCAGCGGAAATCGTATTTCTCGTTGGTGGATGGGTGCTCCGTTGCCAGCACCCGTTTTTGCTTCTTTGCCAGATGGCAGAGCGCCGTAATGAAATGGGTGCAGGCTTTGACCGTATCGGCATCCAGGCAGCCGGTGAACCAAGGGAATAACACTTTATCCTCTGTTACCTGCATCCGCAGCACATCGATTTGAAAAACTTTTAGCATAAGATTGCTCTTGGCCTGGATCAGTTTCTTTAGGTTTTCCAGTGCCGTATCGGTGAAGAAGGAGCGCGGCATGGCAATCACCAAATCGTCTATGTTCTCCTGCTTAGACGCCGAATCGTCAGGTTCTTTCTCTATTGGTTCGGCTGGATCGGTATGGAATCCCATGCTGTCGAGTTTCTCGAGCAAATCCTCAATTTTCTTCTTGTCAATCATGTCATCAAAATTAAGATTGCCGTTGCGGTCAACTGTAAAACAATCAATTTCATAGGCGTAGCTGGGAATCCCCTGATACACTTTGGCGGCTCCGGTAATGGTGCTGATGGCATCCGCCAGTTCCTTACGTGTTTTTCCTTGTGCATGGTACAAAATTTTCATGGTAGAAAACCCCTTTCTTTTTTGTCATGTACATATATCACTCTAACCGGCAACTATAGCAAGGGGTTTATACCACAAATTACACGTATTATTCTTGTACTACCACCATTTTACCGAGCAACTTTCCGGTCAGCCACAGGCCACCGTCAATGAGCGTCGGAAGGAAGCATTGATCGCGGAACTTGCTCCAGCCGGTTTCCTTACCGGCAGATTCCTGCAAGGCGGCTGTGTAGGCATCCGCCACTTCCTTGGCTGCCGGAAGCACCGTCGTATTCAGCCAGGAAATGGTGGCGTTCTTGACATCCTCCTGCACCGAGTCCAGAATGTGTTCCTTGAGTTCGTTTTTAATCGTTTCAATATCCATTTTTTCTATCTCCCTTCAAAATCTGTTATGCCGCGGGCAATGGCCCGGGCGAAATCATCCGCGTTATTCGTAAGCAGCGCGGCATCATTGTCATTATCAATAAAAGCTGTTTCCACCAGAACGGCGGGCATTGTGGTATCTTTCAGCACGATGAGATTGGGCCGCTCCTTCAGGCCACGATCCACCGTGCCGAGACTCTGCACGATCTGCGACTGGATGCAGGCGGCAAGTTGCGGAGATAGACCGCTATCGTTGGCATAGATAAGCGTTTCTGTACCGCGGGCGTAGCCGCTGTCGGAGTTGCAGTGCAAACTGACGAATACATCAGCAGACCATGCATTTGCCGTATCCACCACGCAAGGCAGATCCGGTGTTTCTCCTGCCAGATTATCGCTTTGCAGGAGCTGCACCTCACAGCCTGCCGTTTCCAGATATGTTTTGACGAGGCTGCCGATTGCAGCCGCCACATCACATTCCCGCAGTCCGGTGTTTGGGTTTACTGCACCGCTGTCCCGTTCCCGGTCATGCCCGGGGTTGATAAATACACGCATCATGTTGCCTCCACTTCAGTATAGGTATACGTTTTTCCATTCCGTGTCACGGTTACCTGTTCGCTCGAGCCGACCTGTTCGATATACCGTTTCACAATGACATCACAGAACTTTTCATCCAGCTCCACCATGTAGCAGCGTCGCTTCGTTTGCTCACAGGCCAGCAGCGTCGAACCGCTGCCGCCGAACGGATCCAGCACAGTGCAGCCGGTCATGCTGGAATTTAGGAGGGGATAGGCTAAAAGCGGTATCGGCTTCATGGTGGGATGGTCCGTATTCTTCTTCGGTTTATCAAACTCCCAGATAGTGGATTCCTTCCGTCCGGTGTACCATTCATGCTTTCCTTTCTTCTTCCAGCCGTACAGCACTGGTTCATGTTGCCACTGGTAAGGCGAACGTCCCAGCACCAACGACTGTTTCTTCCAGATGCAGCAACCGGATAAATAAAAACCGGCATCCGAGAAGGCTTTTCTGAAGTTAAGTCCTTCGGTGTCGGCGTGGAATACATAGATGCTGGCATCGTCTGCCATGACGGTGTGCATGCAGGTAAAAGCGGCGAGCAGGAACTCATAGAATTTGTCGTTCTGCAGATGGTCGTTCTTGATTTTTCCCGCTCGGCCTTCGTAGTTGACGTTGTACGGCGGGTCAGTGACCACCAGATTGACCGGTGCTCCCTGCAGTAATCGCTGGTATGCTTCCGGTTGGGTGCTGTCGCCGCAAAACAATCGGTGTGTTCCCAACTGCCACACATCACCTGTCTTGGAGAATACTGGCTTTTTGAGTTCGGCATCCACATCAAAGTCATCATCATGCACACCATCCTTTATATCGTCCTTGAACAGGTCATCCAGTTCTGCCGGATCAAAGCCGGTAAGCGATACATCAAAGTCGCTGCCCTGCAGATCGGTAATGAGCAGCGCTAATTTATCCGTATCCCAGTCACCGCTGATTTTATTGAGGGCGATGTTTAAGGCTTTCTCCTTTTCGGTGTCCATGTCGATCACGACGCAGTCGATTTCCGAAATACCCTCCTGCTGGAGCACCTTTAAGCGCTGGTGACCGCCGACCACGTTGCCGGTGCGCTTGTTCCAAATGACAGGCTCGACGTAGCCGAACTCGTCCAGCGAACGCTTCAGCTTTTCATATTCCGGATCTCCCGGCTGCAAATCCTTTCTCGGATTATAGGCTGCCGGGATAAGGTCTTGTATGTTCTTTTTGATCAATTCCATAATTATTTTCCTTTCCGTGCCTGCAACAGGTGTTCCATCATCGTATCCTGCGGACTTCCTACAAATGCTGTGGTACAGTTCTGCTTGACGATATCGAAAATCTCATACCAGAGCAGGTTCGCCTGCTTCTGGAATGACTGGCTCATCTGCACAAATGGACTGGTAATCGCACCGCCGGTCGTGGGGTGCTTGCCGAGCAGTCCATAGGTGCTGATGGCTTCTTCGCACTGGATATACCGGGCGAATGCCTGGGCATAGGCTTCCAGCAGCCGGGGATTGACGAGCCGTTCGCAGCCGCGGTCCTTCAGCCATTGCCAGGTCTGGCGAAACAGGTCATCTGCACCGAGCGGCTTGCCGTCCCGCTGCCGGGCCGACAAATAGTCACTGGGATTCGGCATATCCTCGCCGGTGAGATCTGCGGCATCGTTTAACTCGGCACCTTCTAAGGCAGGCGTCGGCAGGTCGATAATGGTGGCTGCTTTTCCCTTGTCGATTTTATCTGCCAGCGCCTCCGGCTTATCTCCGGCGCGGATTCGTCTGCCACCGCGATTAGTTCCGTCCTTGGCCATGGCTGTTCAACTCCTTTCCCATGCGGTAAATCCCCCGTTTGAACCGCAATTTTTGTGCGTGTGACCCCAGCACCGGTCTAGCATTTGGGCGCGCCAGCGATTTTGACCGCCCCTCCTGGAGGAACGTAGTCACTCGTAGCGGTATTCCTTTTTGGCATGATGCCAGCGGTCGTCCATCTCGGCGGTTATCTTCGAGTGGCACGGCTTGCACAGCGCCATAAGGTTATCCTCGTCGTGAGTGCCGCCGCGGGAGAGGGGACGGATATGGTGCACCTCCGTTGCCGGTGTGGTTTTGTGGTTCTTCAGGCACATCTCGCACAAGGGATGCTTTCCAATGTAGCGGTCCCGGATGCGTTTCCATGCTCTGCCGTATCGTTTCTTGCTGACGGTACTGCGCTCGTACGTGTCATAACGTTTGTCCATTAATTTTTGATGCTGCTCGCAGTACCGGTTCACGGTCAGCTCCCTGCAGCCGGGGTAGGCGCACGGCTTTTTGGGTTTCCAAGGCAAAGCACTCATCTCCAGACATAGCAAAAGCCTTCAAGGGATTGCTCCCACGAAGGCTTTTCACATTCTTTCATGCTATTAGTATACCATGTAAAGCAGACAAATGCGTCCGCGATTTTGGACATCAGGCCTTCCCAAATAAAAGCAAGGCAAGGTTCTCATCTCCAGACATAGCAAAAGCCTTCAAAGGATTGCTCCCTCGAAGGCTTCTCTTACACTTTTAGGCTATTAGTATATCACACGTTAAGCAGGTACATGCGTCCGCGATATTACTCATGCTGCTAAAATAATTGGGAATGGCTGCCCAAACGATATAGCAGAAGAACAAGTACATCATCTTTGGTTTCATAAACGAGAAGCCAATCTGGATCAATATGGCATTCCCGGCAACCTTTGTATGTTCCACCTAAATCATGGTCTCTATATTTTTCATCCAATTGTTTTCCTTGGGCCAATTGCTCAATGACAGAGAACAGCACATCTATATCTTTGTTCTGCTTCTTTGCCAATTTCAAATCTTTCTTAAATTGAGTGGTGAATTTTACTTCGTACTTCATTTTTCAAGGGCCACACGCAAATCTGTCATATTGGTATACCCTTTTACTTTTTTATCAATGGCGATTCGTTTGCCTTCTTCAATGGCAGATCTAGTTGTTGCATTAGGAACGTCAAGAGTGAGACGGAAGGGAATGCCATTTTCTCGTATCGTTGTTTTTAAGAATATGTTTACCGCCGTCGTCATATTCATTCCCAGAGCATTGAATATTTTCTCAGCCTGATTTTTGACTTCCTTATCCGTCCGGATATTCAAATTTGTATTTACCATATTCAACACCTCCATTTCTGTCTTGAATATAGCATTATTTTTGGCTGATGTCAACACAATGTCAATATAATAAACACATAGCAAAAGCCTTCAAAGGATCGCTCCCTCGAAGGCCTCTCTCACACTTTCATGCTATTAGTATACCACGTCAAATGAATAAATGCGTCCGCGATTTTGGACATCATGTCTTTCCAAACAAAAGAATGGCAAACTTAGCTAATGCACGATTCTTCCTTTTGTAGGCAGAGGACCGTTCGATGTGAAAATGATCAGCGATGGCATAGACAGCGCTCGTTTGTGCATCCTCATCAGCATAGAAGGTTTGCAGTACATATTGCTCGTCACTGCTTAGTTTCTCCCATGCGGGCTGAAACCATGCCATGTACTCCAACGCCTGCCGGTAACGTTCCTTCAGGATGTCGATGTCTGCCAGACCGGAGATGATATGATCTTCTACGGCATGCGGGTTGCTGGAGTGCGGCATCCCATTGAAACCGGACGGATGCAGGCTGGTCATGGCAGCATATGCCTGCTTGATATCCTCGCTGGTATTTTCGATGATGAACTGCATGCTGTCGTAATCCCGGATGGCATCAATAGCACCGCTTCGTTTATTCAGATACTTCCAGATAACACTCATAGGCTGCCTCCTTGCAAGCTGGCCCGGACTGCATCAATCAGTGCAGCCTGGGTTTTGTTTTTTTCTTTCAATGATTTCATAATGGTTTCATCTATGGTTCCGGCAGTCAGAATGTGATGAATGACGACCGTATCCGTTTGTCCTTGCCGCCAGAGTCTGGCATTCGTTTGTTGGTATAATTTCAAGCTCCAGGTTAGTCCAAACCAGACGAGAGTGGATCCGCCTTGTTGCAGGTTTAGACCATGTCCGGCAGAGGCGGGGTGGAGAATAGCAACAGGAATAACACCAGCGTTCCAATCTGTTATATCTTGTGAAGTCTTGATTTCTCGTACCGTAAACCGTTGCTGGATCCGTAGCAGATCATGCTTGAACCAATACGCAATCAATACGGGTTTGTCATTGGCACCTTCAAGAATATCCTCCAGGGCATCGAGCTTTCGGTCATGAATGGGAATGATTCGTTTTTCCTCATCGTAGACGGCACCATTTGCCATCTGGCATAGCTTGTTTGATAAGGCAGCCGCGTTTACGGCATCAATTTCTTTCCCATCTAGTGAAAGCACAAGCTGGGAACACAAGGTATCATACATGTTTCGTTCCCGCTTCGAGAGTTGTACACTGATTTCATTTCGTACTAATGCTGGCATAGTCAGATACTCCTTGCTTTTCATGGAAATGGTGATGTCTGCGATACGCCGATAGATTTCTTCTTCCGCACCGGGTTTTGGTTTGTAAGAAAAGATCATCTGCTGATTCCGCTTATCCGGTTGGAAGAATTCACTCCGGTAGTGGGTGATAAAGCGACCAAGCCGCTGTCCCATATCCAACAGGCGAAACTCTGCCCAAAGATCCATCAGGCCGTTTGAAGAAGGTGTACCGGTTAGTCCTACGATTCGTTTTACCTTGGGACGAACTCTTAACAAGCTCCGAAACCGTTTTGCTTGATACGATTTAAAAGAGGAAAGCTCATCGATTACCAGCATATCGTAATGAAAGGGGATGCCGGAATCTTCTATCAACCAAGGCACATTCTCACGATTGATAATGTGGATATTGACCTGCTGCAAGAGTGCGGCTTTTCGTTCCGTAGCCGTACCAATAGCAACGGCATACGTTACATCATGCAGATGGTCCCATTTCTGGATTTCTGCTGGCCAAGTATCTCGTGCTACACGCAGGGGTGCAATCACTAATACGCGATGGACGTCAAAACTGTCATAGATTAATTGCTCTATGGCGGTTAAGGTAATGACGCTTTTTCCCAATCCCATATCCAGCAAAATGGCAGCCGCTGGATTTTTTAGGATGAAGTTTGTGGCATAGGTTTGATAATCATGAGGTTTGTATTGCATCCAGCATTCCTCCTAGTTGCGTACTATTGTCGATGCAGTATACCGGAAAACCAAGTGCTTCTAACTGGCGCTTCCGATGTACCTGTAGCGGACGCATTTTCTTTCCGGGTGCTTTAAGCTCCACAAAGGCAATGCGTCCATGGGGCAGCAGCACCAATCTATCCGGCATCCCGTCATATCCGGGGGAGACGAATTTGGGACAGATACCACCTTTATGTTTTACAGCATGTACAAGCTGCTGTTCGATTATTTTTTCTCGCATGATTTCCTCCGTCAGGGTGTTTAGTATCGACTTTTCATCAAGATGTGTGACACCCCCGACACCTGGTTACTATAACTTCCTATAGGGGTTAATTTTTAAGGGCCTATAGAGACTTTAGGGTAGGAGGTGTCGGAGGTGTCACGCTTTAGTTTAAAATGGCTTTTTCTGTCAGCCGTATTCCGCGAACAAACCGGCCTTGGCGATTTCTGAACCGTACGATTCCGGCTTGTTCAATGGCAGTATAAAAATCGGCAGAATTTCGCACATAATCACCGGTAACATTACAAAAGTTTCGATACGCAGTATAAAAATCACCGGATTTTTCCTGATAGGCTTTACCAAGCTCACAGCACTCATCCAGGAAATGGCCGAGCCAGTCGTTGTTTTCACGATACGAGCCGATGGCTTCCCGCACACAAGCTGGTGTGGTAAGCTGAAAATTTTTTTGAATGATCTTCTGTGCCCCTTCAATGATCCAAGTCAGGACATACTCGCCTGCATTTTTCAGCAGGTAGTCTGCATAATTTTTGATATCGTTGTTTCCTTCAATGCGAGCGTTAAAGGGTATCACAATGAGCCTGCCATGCTTATTTGTCTAAGAGTTTCATGCGCTTCTCGTGGTATTCGAGATCACGCGCGGCCTGTTCCGCTTCCCGCTTGTCGCGTTCCTTGCGGTATTCGATATCGCGGGCAGTAGATTCCTGCTCACGCTTTTCACGTCTGCGGTCGTAGAGGAAGTTCTGGATTGTTGCAATCAGGATCACAATGCTGAAGACCAGCCAGATAGCGATAATTGCAGTTAAGAGGATCGTCTGAAAGGTTGTCATAGTCATAGTCGCGCCTCCCTTAATTCAGAAAGTCTTCATCGTCATCAGTGACGAAGTCAGACTCAGCACTTGCCTTGCCGCCAAGAGGCTCGCCGTCACGGATCTTCTGCAGGTTATTGAGGCCGCAGGCGATTCCCTTGTTGCCGGAAGAGTTGAAAGCATAAAATGTGATGCTGGCTCTGCCATAGACGCCGGAGTACACTTCGGAACGGGTCAGGATGGGATTCAGGTCTGCATCCACAATACCGGGAGCAGAGGTGGCATTGGCGTTTACAAAGTAGGCGTTCTTATAGGCCTCATCGTCCGGGCGCTCCGCATCGCCGTCACGCAGCGGGGTTTTCAGGACAGAGAGCGCAGGGACGGTCTTGCCGTTGCCCTTGAGCTTTGCTTCGCCTTCCTTATAAGCGGCTTCAATGGCAGCCTGAATCTTGGCGATGGTCTTGGTATCAGACTTTGGGATAATGAGGCTCACGCTGTACTTCGGTGTGCCGCCGTTGATGGACTTCGGTTCCCAGACGTTTGCGTAGCTCCAACGGGTGTCGGTACCTGTGATAACCTTCATGGGATTTCTGATTTTCATATTCTTACTCATAATGTTTTTCCTCCATAAAATCATTTTTTGCTGTGTTCATGGCCGGGCGTTTATCGCTTTCCGGCGCAAGAGTGGGTTTTCCCTGCGGCTTTTCGATGTAAGCCGTCAGGAGTTCATCGAAGCGGGACTTTCCGAGGAGCTTCTGCATGGCAGTGACGCCGAGCAGCTTCTTTTCATACGGATCAAATCCTGCTTCCTCGACCGTCTGGATAACAGCGGCCTCGTTACTGTATTTACGGTTGGAGCGGCCTTCGACCAGCTTCCAGCCGTTCCATTCCTTCCCGGAGAGCGCCTGCTGCAGGGCATATTCCTTGATGTCAGATGCCCAGCTGATCAGCTCGTCCACCTTGTAAAGAATGACTTCGATTTCGGTGTCCGTCAGGAGCGGCGGGAGTTTGAAATCGTACTGTGCCAGCTGCAGATTGGCTTCGGCTCTGGCGCGGCACTCGTTTCTTGCCTTACAAAAGCCGCACCATTCTCCGCAGAGAAAGTTACCGTCCCCGGCAAATGCAAGCTCTGCTGTGGGTTTCAGGACTTCGTCTGCCCAGCGGTACAGATTGTCCTTACTGATATCGAAGGTGCTGACATTTTGCCGTCTTGGCTGGTAGATGGTCATGCTGACCTGATCGATGTCGTAGATGTCATCAAAGAGTTCAAGAGCCCCGAGGGCGTAGCACTTCATTTGCGGATTCTCTTCAGCGGAAACAAGAACGCCGAGGCCGTATTTGAAATCAATAACCCGGAGCGTGCCATCTGCGATGACGACGCAGTCGGCGGTACCGAAGCCCTGTTCTACCCAGCGGGAGAAGTCAACTCGCTGCTCAATCAGGACAACCGGATCAGCGCAGGTCTTCTTTGCGGCCTCGACCTGCTCCAGCACGAATTCGGCATAGCCGCTGGTGCAGTCGTCCATCTCTTCGGAATACCAGGAAAGTCCATCTGTCGGATCGTCTGCCGGGAGCCCCAGCACTTTCTTAAGCTTGAACTCCGCGAGTGCATGAGCATCAGTGCCTTCCGCTGCGTAGTCGCTTCCTTTATCCTCGTAGGTTTCGCAGAGCCGTGCCGATGGCGGACAGTGAATCCATCTGTCAGCGCCGGATGCGGAAAGGATCGCGTGCTGCTTACTTGCCATTTCCGATTGCCTCCGCGTCCTTCATAAGGGCTTCATAGTTTGCCGGGTCGATAGCGGAGAGCTTTGTCGCTCCGTATTTCTGGAGCAGGTCACGCACCTCAGCAGTGTGTCCGGCGCGGGATTTCCCGGCGAGAACGGATCTTACGTCCTCCAGCTTTAATTCCGGCTTGGGTTCTTCTTTTGTAGCAGCAGATTTAGAAGTTTGCTGCTTATCAGAATTGTCTGTACTGGAGAACTGCTGGTAAAGCCAGTCGGCTGCGTCGTTAATAGCGGCAGCAGCACTGCGGAGCTCTTCGATTGTCTGTTTCATGTCTGCTATTTTGCTCATAGGTTCTTTCTCCTTTCTCGGATTGTCTTTGCTCGGCAAGAATTGAAAGATTTCTTGCCAGTCGGGCGGATACGCGGCTGATGGAGTTCAGAAGCTGAATCTCCTCGCGGACGTTCCCGCCAGTGTCTGTGTAACTTGTTTGCATCGTGTTTACCTCACTTTCTGAAGGTCTTTTCTCTGTCCTTCAAGTTCCACTGGAGATGAGCAGGCAATTTGAGCGGAGAAAAAATAAAAAAAATTCCGACCACCATCCTGATGAGGGATAGTGGCCGGAATTGCTGCGGTTTGGATTATTTGCCGTCTCTGATTTTTCTTAAATCAGTACGGTACTTCTTCATTTGATCCGCGAAGGTTTTCTGCGGGCGACCGAGTTCCCTTGCAATAGCACGGTCAGAGATACCTTCCGGATGATCCATCCAGAGTTGAATAATGGTATCCGCTTCCGGATCAAGTTCGCGCAGGCGTGCAAAAAGCTGCTCCAATAATATGCGGTCAGAAATGAGTTCCTCGATTGGAGTGTTGTTGTTCGGCAGATAGTCGTACATATTGCCGTTACCGTCCGGATTTGTAACGTCAAGAGAAAGGGTGTCCCCTGCTGCATGGTATTCGCAGTCGATGCAGTCACCATCGCATTTCCATGCATAATGGTAAGGACACATGCACCTGCCGTGATCCTGTTCCTTGTGACGGATGCGGTCGGCTTCCTTATAGAAAGCGTCGTGCTGTTCTTTTGAGACGGGCACCTTTTCGCCGGTGCTGCGGATGAAGATGAAATAGGTCTTCTGATTTTCATTGTTTGCCATGATTTGGCTCCTTTCGTTGTAGAAACGGAGCCAGGCTATGGCCGAAAAAAGGCGCGAAGAGGCCACCCGGAATAGAGCACAAAGCTCCGTTTCGAATAGGCCAGCAAGTTCGCGCCGCTGGTGTTGATATTTAGTTGTTCATCAAGTCTGCTGCGAACGGTTCTTGATCAGAGAACCAACTTCATTGATGATTCGATATCTGTCGGTTAGAGTGAAATAGTGTTGAATAAAGCTTTATAAATATTGACTAATGTTAATTTACACTGTATAATTTATACATTAAATTGGGTTTAGTCTATTTCACTGCCTCCATCCATCTGTTCATAGGATACTTTTTGAGGATGGGACTTACATCGGGCTACGAAGGGACTAATGGGACTAATTAGGGACTTTTTGAAAGACGGGGTCAGAGAATGGACTTTTCACAGTGCAGCAAGAAAATTTATCCTTACTGCAAAGGAATACAAAATCAGAGCATTTTTGTGGCCAAGCTATTCAGGGCTGGTGGAAGTAAGAACTTTTCCGATTCTCCGTATGATAGCCACGAATATGAGAAGAAGCTGATCAGCGGTACAAAACCGAAACCTCTAACAGACAAGTTGAAACAAACGTTTCCTTCCCCTGTTGACGTCGCTGGAATAGAAGCCTTCTTCATGGAATGCATAGATGAAGACCGTATTCCCGAAGCTATGAATGCCTACGGGATACCAGATACAATTGAACCTGACAAGAATTGTTTATCTGCGGCACTTGCGAGGCAATATCAGCTATTGTTTGAAAGCCCAGACATTGATGTGGAAGACATTATTTCAACAGAATATAGAAGGCTGCTCGCGGATGAACCAGAAGATGACTTGATACAGTTCAAGCCTCTCTATAAAGGGGACAGCGCATCTGCCTATGGCGGAGAGCAAGAATATCAGAAAAATACTGATAATTCCTTCCGGCATGTCTGGGAGCTTAGGAACACAGGAACTGTAACTTGGGAAGGACGGAAGCTTGTTTTTATAAAGACGTATAAGACCGGGCCACTTGCGGAGCAGACAGTTATACAGATTCCGAAGATGGAGCCGGGAACGCATAAAAAAATTGCCGTGGTCATGCAGACTCGCGGCAAGGAAGGAAGATTTTGTTGTCACTTTGAAATGCAGGATTCAGATGGCAAGAACTGTTTTCCAAATCACAATAGTATGTTTGACATTAAAGTGAAAATTGATTTTATACCAGATGTAAATGCGGAGGTATGAGCGTGAGCGAAAACATCGAAAAATGGACGAATCTCAAAGACGTTCAGGAATATCTCGGAGTAGGGCGCGAGACATTATTGCAGTGGATCTCGAAGCGCGATATGCCAGCATATAAAGTTGGCAGGCGCTGGATGTTTAAGCTGTCAGAAGTAGATGAGTGGATTCGTTCTGGTGGCGCGGCAGATGACACTGAAAAGAAGGGTGAATAAAAAACTGCCTGGTAATAAGAATGTGTAAGTTGCAAATTATAGAAAATGAGCATTCATTGTTCGTGGGTGCCGGAAATGAGGACAATTTAATGGCAAGAGTAGCAAAAGCAAAAAATACAGAAGTTTCGCTTGAAACAGTTCTGTGGAACTGCCGCGTGGCGCTACGTGGTATTGGCAGCACAGAGAAAAATAGAGATGCAGTAATCGGACTGGTTTTCTTGAAATTTGCTGGAGATAAATTTGAAAAAAGACGCAAACAAATTGCAGAAGAGCATAAAGACGACGATCCCAAACTGATTGAAATTCTTCAAAATAAAGTGTCTTCGTATAACGCAGAGAATGTTTTCTATTTGAAAGAAACAGCTCGCTGGTCGTATATCGTGAAGAAAGCATCTTCGGACGACATTGCCGTTATCATCGATCAGGCTATGGCAGATATTGAAGACAGTAATCCGGCATTAAAGGGAGCTGTATCAAAGAACCTGTATGCTACTCTTGGCGCAGATAAATCGAAACTTAAGAGTTTGATAGACGAAGTTAATAAAATTGATGAGCATAGATTTCAACAAGAGGATCTTATCGGTCGCGTATATGAGTACTTTCTTCAGGTATATGCCGCTTCCGGTACAAAGGAAGATGGTGAGTTCTATACTCCTGCCTGTGTCGTAAAGTTAATCGCGGAGATGATTGAACCTTATAGCGGAACAGTTTATGATCCCTGCTGTGGCTCCGGTGGAATGTTCGTACAGTCTCTAAAATTTGTAGACAGGCATCATGGAAACAGAAAGAAAGTCTCCATCATCGGGCAGGAAAGCAACCCGGATACTTGGCGACTTTGCAAAATGAACCTTGCCATACGAGGAATCGCGCATAATCTTGGTGAAAAGAATGCCTCTACTTTTACGGAAGACCTTCACAAAGACAAGAAAGTGGACTTTATCATGGCGAATCCGCCTTTTAACTTGAAGGGGTGGAGAGCAGAGGATGAACTGACTGATGATCCTCGCTGGCACGGCTATACAGTACCTCGTGTTGCTAATGCAAACTACGCATGGATTCTTCACATGATCTCAAAATTGGACGTTACTCATGGGATTGCAGGATTTCTTCTGGCAAATGGTGCTTTGAATGATCCAGATGAATATGAAAATCGTAAACGCTTAATCGAGAATGATAAGATCGAAGCTATTATCGTTTTACCTCGTGATATGTTTTATACGACAAATATTTCTGTCACACTTTGGATCGTTAATATGAATAAAAAGGCTACTAATTGGCATGGAAGGCAACTTCGTGATCGAACTGGCGAATTTTTATTCATTGATTTGCGCAGTTGGGATCAGAACATCGAAGAAATAGTTATTGATAAAGGGAAAAGGAAGAAAAAAACAATTATTAATGATGATCAGATAGCGCAAATTAAAAAAATATATACTGATTGGCAAAGCGAAGATTCTAGTTTGTATAGTGATATACCAGAACTTTGCAAATCAGTTAAATTGGACGCGGAAAATGGGGTTCGTGAAATGAATTACGCCTTAATGCCAAGTAAATATATTGAGTTTATTAATCATGATAAATTGATTGATATTGATAAAGAAATGTCGGCACTTTCAAGGGAGATTCATGCTGCGTTACAGGAAGAAAAGGAAACTGTCAGACTTTTAGATTTAGCAGCAACAGAGGTGTAAAAATGATAGATAAAAGAAGTGTTTCAGATTTAATTAAATATGTCGATGAGAGAAATTCAGATGGTAAGATTACTGACTTTTATGGAATAAATATTCAAAAAGAATTCATGCCAACACTGGCAAGCACTGATTCTATTGATCCGAAAAAGTATAAAATTGTTCGTAATAACAGATTCGTTTTCAGCGGGATGCAGACTGGAAGAGATAAATGTATAAGAATAGGACTATATAAGGGGAATGCAATAGTAGTTTCACCAGCATATCAGACCTTTGAAATCAAAAATGAGAATGAAGTTTTACCAGAGTATTTCTTTATGCAATTTTTAAGTGACGAAATGGACAGATATGGTTGGTTTATTAGTGATAGCAGCATTCGTGCAAATCTTGATATTGATAGGTTTGGTGAGATTTCTATTGAGCTGCCAGATTTAACTATTCAACAAAAATATGTTGATATTTATATGGCAATCCGTAGGGTACAAAAAATAAATTCAAAAATAAAGCAGATTTGCCCTGTACTTGTAAGAAGTGCTATTAAAGAGGCAGAGAAGTAAGTAATTTTGAAATGTGAAGAGGTGAATTGAGGAATGATATTCTCTCAGCGGTATAAAGACTTAATCGAAGTCGGTAACGGTGAATCCAAGGATCATATCTGCGGAGAAATCGAGTTCGAGGTAAAACAAAAAATTGCAAAGATTCTTGAAAATTTTCGGGAACCGCAGAAGTATCATCCAAGCCGCTATGACAGCTGGGAGGAAACAACTGACGCGCTTGAAATTGCTGCAAAAAAGTTGAATGAGATTATCGGAGCTCCGGTTGCAAATTTGGCAGCGACGGATTTCAGTCCCATCGTGGATGTTAGTGTTGCTATTGGCTCTATGTTTACGCCATACTTGTTTGACTTAATAGAGCTCCAGTATGATGCCTTGTCCGAAAATGAAAAGGAACCCTTCCGGCAAGAAGTTAACGAGACTTTTCGTGCAAATGAAGTGCCATGGATTATTACCGATGGCGTGATGATAAAGATCGACGCCAAGCAGTTCGAACTGGATTTAAAGCGTAAGACGCTGGAACAACTGCATGAGCTAAGGGATTCTGCACCAGTATTTCAGTCAGCTTATGATGAGTTGATAAAGGCAGTGGAGTTCCTCGAGAAGGAAGACTATGCCGAGGCAATTACGAATGCTGGGAAAAGCTATGAGAGTATTATGAAAATCATCTGCGGAGCTGATAAGGGCAATGCGGGAGAGCTTACAAAGCAAATTGTGAGTGATGAACATTTAGATTTGCCAGATAGTATCAGCGGCGAGGGCTTCCGACAGAATGTACTTATGACACTTCCCTATATCAGAAACAACATAGGAGCGCATGGCTCAGGAATGAATACAGCAAACATTCAAAAGTCGCTTGCCAATCTTGCTGTAAATATGGCCGCAACTCTTGATGCCTATCTGGTTGATGAATATAGCACTGAAGACTAATTGGAAGGAGGCGTTCCTGGTGGATTATATTTTTGAAAAAGGAAAATTTACAGAGGATGAACTCGAACAGGCAATTATTGAACTGTTCCAGCAGCAGGGCTATACTTATGTGCCCGGCGAAAGCATTCACAGGCGGTACGAAGATGTTCTTCTAACAGAAGATTTGCGCTCTTTTTTAGTGTCGCATTACAACAATGATCTAAGTGAAATTGAGATTCAAAAGATCATTAACAAGTTGAGTCTTATCAACTCAACGCCACTGTATATTGGAAACAGGGACTCGTTTCGTCTTGTTACAGAAGGATTTGATCTTGGACGTGATGACCTCTCCAAAGTTGCTCTTCATGTGGATTATATTGATTTTGAAAATCCGGAGAACAATATTTTCAAGGTGGTTAATCAGTATTCGGTGCAAGATAAACGTTTGCGTCGCCCAGACCTTCTCGTTTTCATCAATGGTATTCCTATTACAATTTTGGAGTTTAAAACGGCTACCGAAGAAGATACGACTATTCATAACGCATGGGAGCAAATTACAATTCGTTATTGTCGAGACATTCCAAAGCTAATGAAGTATTGCTTCCTTTCTGTCATTAGCGATGGTGCAAATAACCGTATGGGTAGTATTTTCACGCCGTATGAGTATTACTATGCATGGAATAAAGCCAACGATAAAGATAAAGTTTCAAATGGAATTAGCTCTCTTTATACGATAGTAGAAGGCGCATTTGCCAAAGAACGTATATTGAAATTGCTCAGGGATTTTGTGTTTTATCCTGATGACAGTAAAAAAAGCGAAGCTATTGTTTGTCGCTATCCGCAGTATTTTGGTGCGATGAAAATGATAGCAAATGTCAAAGTTCATATGCGCCCTGAAGGTGATGGAAAGGGTGGTACCTATTTTGGAGCGACCGGCTGTGGAAAAACATATACTATGCTTTTCCTTTCAAGGTTAATTGCGCTTCGGGACGACAACACATTTCATAATCCTACAATTATCATTATTGCTGATCGTGAAGACCTCGACACGCAGACATCAGAACTTTTCGTGACAGCAAAAAAATACCTCCATGAAGATGATGTTCGCAGCATCGAAAATCGTCAGGATCTTCACGATACTCTTAATGATCGGCCAAGCGGCGGCGTCTATATCACGACAATTCAGAAATTTTGTGAGAGTACAGGTCTCCTTTCTGACCGCAGCAATATCATCTGCATATCCGATGAGGCTCATCGCACCCAGACTGGTGTTGGAGCAAAGCTTAAAAAGACGGATAAGGGCGTTTTTACAACATATGGCTTTGGACATTATTTACGTACCAGTTTTCCAAATGCAACATACTGTGGATTCACCGGAACGCCAATAGACGAAACTATCGCTGTTTTTGGAGATGTTGTTGACAGTTATACAATGAAAGAATCCAGCGATGACGGCATCACCGTGCGCATCGCTTATGAACCGCGCCTTGCTCGTGTCATTCTCTCGGATGAGCAGGCAAAGGAAATAGAAAAATATTACGAGCAGTGTGCTGAGGAAGGATCTACAGAAGAGCAGATCGAGGAAAGCAAGCGCGCTATGAGCAAAATGAACGCGATCCTTGGTCATCCAGACAGAATAAAAAAATTGGCAGTGGATATTGTAGGACATTATGAATCTCTTTGTGCTGAAAAGCCGGAGATTGTACAGAAGGCAATGATAGTCTGTGCAGACAGAAAGATTGCTTTCCATGTATTAAAGGCGATTGAATCCTTGCGGCCAGATTGGGCAGTCAAGCGTAAAGCGGAAAATGAAGACGAACTAACGCAGGAACAGCTTGATAAGCTTGAGGCGCTTCCGAAGATAAATCTTGTTGCTACGCAGGGACAGAATGATGATAAAGAACTGTATGACCTGTGTGGCACCAAAGAACACCGAAAGATGCTGGACAAACAGTTCAAAAATACAGATTCAAATTTCAAGATTGCTATTGTTGTCGATATGTGGATTACTGGATTCGATGTCCCATCACTGGCGGTCATGTACATTGACAAGCCTTTGCAGAAACATACTCTGATTCAGACCATCTCTCGTGTAAACCGTGTCTTTGACGGTAAAGATAGAGGTCTCGTCGTCGATTATATTGGAATTAAAAACGATATGCTGGAGGCCGTAAAGAAGTACGGCAGCCCGCAAGACAGTTCTATTGATGAGCTAAATATTACATTGTCAATTTTCCGAAATCATTTGTCTCTTATTGATGAATTACTTAGTGGATTTGATGCGTCAAAATTTTACAATGGTTCTCCGCTTGATAGGCTTAATTGTTTGAATGAAGCAGCGGAATTTGTTCAGATGAAAAAGGATACTCAGACTCGTTTTATGGGACTCTCCCGAAGACTAAAAAGCGCATATATTATATGCTTTCCTTCGGGTGAACTTACGGATGAGGAGACATCTAAAGCACAGTTCTATCTTGCCATTCGCTCTATTATTTACAAGCAAACACAGGGTGACGCTCCGGATGCTGAGATTATGAATCATGTTGTAGAGGATATGGTTCGTGAGGCTATAACCTGCACTGGCATAGAGAATATTGTGGACGAGCATAAGTCGGTAGATCTCTTCAGTGATGATTTTCTGAAAGAACTGGAAACAGTAAAGTTGCCGATTACCAAGTTTAATGCTCTTTTGAAGCTCCTACGTAAGGCGATTTCAGCTTATGGTAAAACTAACAAGGTAAAGGCCGTTGAATTTGATGAACGTTTGCGGCAGGTTGTTGATGCGTACAATAGCCGTGACAAGCTCATATTTACAAGCGAAGTCGTATCTGATTTTGTTAATGATCTTTCTGATCAGCTTATTAAAATCATGAATGATTTAAATGATGATAAAAGATCATTTGAAAAAATGGGAATCTCTTATGAAGAGAAAGCTTTCTATGACATTCTTGTTAAAGTTCGTGATGCTCATGGATTCCCATATGCTGATGAAAAATGCATTATTCTTGCCAAAAAGATAAAAGGGCTTATTGACGATAAATCTCAATATGCAGATTGGTCTACTCGTGAGGATATCAAAAACCAGTTGAATATGGATTTAACTGTCTTGCTTTATAAGAATGGGTATCCACCAGAGTGGGATGAAGAGGTATTTGAAAAAGTCATGGAGCAGGCTGAAAATTTCAAACAATACAGTTCGCCGGATGGAGAAGAATTACCTGTATCGGAGGAAAATACTCTAATTAAATATGACTTTGAAGCAAAGCAAAAGCCAGCATCTATGGTTGCGGAAAATCCTGAAGTATATGGAAATAATAATTGAAGCATTTTTTTGAGGAGAGTGATCACATGCTGCAAAAGTCAATTAATGATAAGAAATTTAATGATGTGTTTGTTGAAGTCCCCTATTTGGAGACTTTAGGGCAGCATGCTAACGAACAGTTGCGTCTCTTCCGAATGAAAGAAGTTATTAGTAACAGATTTTCAAAAACTTCTTTGCAGGAATTTCTTGAATGGAACGTTGGCCAGTATGTATTTTCGCGTTCACAGATTGAACAATTTGAACTGGAAGGAAATGTATTCAGCGTTGGTATGGAAGCGCTTGATCTTATGCGTAAGAGCGGACATGCTGATGAAAGAGGTACAGGAAATGAAGTCGGAGAAATCCTGCTATATGCTTTTCTGGAATCAGTTCTCGGAGCTCCAAAGATTTACAGCAAGGTTGAGTTGAATGTATCGGTAAGGTCTGATGAAAGCGTAAGCGATGGGATGCACTTGCTTAGCCTTGGTGGTGATGAACATACCTTATCATACGAAATGGTGTTCGGAGCATCAAGTGTGATTGGCGATCTTGGAATAGCTATCGACAAGGCTTTTGAACGTGTCCAACAGATCGAAAAACATGCTTCTACGGAGATACATATTGTTGATAGTACAGTCTTTGAACTTCCTGAGAAAGACCCGGTCGCGCAGCAGCTAAATGAAATAATAACACCCAGACCTGATAAAACAGTCTGTCGCGATACAGCATACGGTTTGTTTCTTGGTTATACCCTTGGATTAGATCCCAATAAATATAGCAGTCAGGAATATCGGGATCTTGCTGATAAGAAGATTACCGCTGGTGTTTCTAATGCATTGCCACAAATTAAAGAAAAAATTGCAGAGCTTGGTCTTACCAACAGATCGTTTTATGTTTATATTCTTCCATTCGATGATGCCGAGGATGACAAAAAATCAATTATGAAGAATGTCATGAGAGAAGGTGAAAATGATGCCTGATGAGAAAAATTTTGGGTATAGCTATTTCACCAAATTGAATGAAAATCAATATTTGAGGACATTGTACCATGATATTCTTTTTAACTATGCTATTCGGTTATTTAACTTTGATAAAAGCAGAATGAAGGTTTTTTCTCTCGCGGACGCGCTTTCTTTTGCAGACCTTCTTTCAAAATCAAATCATCCCGCACTATCAGATTCTCAGAAGGAATGGGCACAGGAAATTGTAACAATGCTGTCTGAGTTATATCCGGAGGACAGACGAGTATCTTATGTTACAGGTTCAGTGTTGAGTACGATTAATAATTATCGTGGGAAGAAACTTCTGAATTCAACTTTTGAAGGGGTAGATGTACGAGAAAGGATTTTTTCGAGGTTCAAGCGTGAACTGCTATCTATTCCTGCCGACCCAGACAACGCTTTCATGACAGCTCAACGAAAAATTTATGATCATATCACCGACAGATATTATAGCTTTTCAGCACCAACATCAACTGGAAAGTCCTTTATCATGCGTATTTTCATGAAGCAGCAGATTTTAGAAGGTAAGAAAAATAACTTTGCACTTATTGTTCCAACAAAAGCACTTATCAATGAAGTGCGCATAAAAGTTACTGAAGACCTAGGTACGAATTTAAAAAAGTATGGATACCACATTGTCACCGCTGCTGGTGATGCGGCACTTCAAGTGGAACCGAAATTGCCTGAGGAGTGTCGCAATTATATTTTGATAATGACGCCAGAACGTCTCCTTTATTTGCTTATAAATGAGAAGAAGCTACATATAGACTATTTGTTTATTGACGAAGCTCATAAGGTATCAAGTGATGACAATAGAAGTCCATTCTATTATCAGGTAGTGCAGATGCTTGCAGAAAATTCACCTAATACCCATGTAGTATTTGCATCGCCAAATGTTCCTAATCCGGAAATCTATTTGAAACTAATAGGTGAACTAGATGCTGAGTCATTAAAGAAACAACATCTTACTACTTCACTTTCACCGGTTACGCAAATAAAATTCCTGATTGATCTCGAAAGTAGCGAAGTGAGTGTTTATGATGAACATGCTGAAGAACCTATTTCTATAACTTCGGTAGCGTTGCCGGATGCTGACTTGACGGATGTACTTCTTCGTTTTGAACGTGACAACGATGGGAATCAGACCCAGTCGATTGTATATTTTCCGTCCACAAGGAAGACTGTAACAGCTGCAAGAGATTTTGCTGCAAACAGAGTGGAACAAACAGATAACAAGCTTCTTATGGAATTATCAAAAGATATCTGCAATGAAGTTCATGGTGACTACTATCTGGCTGAGCTTGTCAAAAAAGGCGTGGCATATCACATTGGATATTTACCTTCATCGATTCGGCAGCGGATAGAGAACCTGTTTAAAAGCGGAAATATTACAGCCTTATTTTGCACCAGTACACTTGTTGAGGGCGTCAATTTGCCAGCCGATAATTTGTTTGTTACAGATTTTAGAAACGGCTTAAAGAATATGAAACCCGTTGACTTTAGAAATTTGATCGGCCGTGTAGGGAGATTAGACTATAGTTTATATGGGAATGTATTTTTAGTTGCATCAAACGAAAAAGCAAATGAAAAATATGTGAGTTTGCTGAGGGAGAAAATACCAGAGCAAACACTTTCTGTGGAAAAGCAGCTCACAAAGCCGCAGAAAAAGCATGTTATTGAGACATTACTCTTAGGTACAGTTGAACTAACAAAATACCCTGAAAAGCAGAGCGCCGATTCTTATGATATGATGAGAAAATTTGCGATCATTCTTTTGAACGATATCATGAAGAATCGTAACAGTAATGTACGCCGTGAATTTACCGCTTTGATGAAGCCAGGAGAAGAAGAACAGATTCGAGCTGCATTCTCTAATCAAGAATTTCAACAGGATGACGATATAACGGTATCTGTTGATCAATCGGAATCATTATATCAAGCAATAGCATTTAACGGACTGGAATTTCCTGAAATTGACGCTGACGGAAAATATGATCGTGATGAATTGATGGCTTTCCTCGAGCGGTTATGTAAGATATTTAAGTGGGAAGTATACGAGTCAGATACGTTAGGGCATGTAGGTAAATATTCACACAAACATGGAAAGCTAAGCTGGTATGCAGTCATTCTTGGTCAGTGGGTGCAAGGATATGGCCTAAGTCAGATTATGAATCAGGCATTGCAACATAAGCGAAACCATCCTAAAGATGCTCTATATGTAGACAGAACGTATATTGATTATAATGATTCGCGTGAACACAGAAATATAGTAATTTCTGAGGTTCTATCAGTGATAGATGATGTAATACTGTTTCGACTCTCAAATTATTTTTTTGAAAGTGTCAAAAGCATATAAAGAGATTAAAGAAGTGGATCAGGTTGAAAATGATTGGTATGAATTTGTTGAATACGGATCGACAAATAAGCAAGTTATTAGTGTACAACGACATGGATTCACCAGAGAATCTGCAATATATATTTTGAAACATCCGGAGTATGTAGCAAATCCGGAGCCGGAGTTGAAACTTAAAAGGAGCATAGAGACTTGCGGAAACAGAGGTGTCTGCGATGATATGGATTTGGTGAAATACAATTTGCCGGATCTATTTGTGGATTAAACGAAAACATAGATGAGGAAGGTACGAACACATGGGAAAAGAACTATTTGACAACATTCCGAGCAAAGTAGGAGACCTGCTCAGTGATGTAAGAAACGGAAAGGTTGGCCTTCCTGATCTTCAGCGTCCTTTTGTATGGAAGGATAGTAAGGCTCGTGATTTGCTGGATTCAATGCTGAAAGGATATCCGATTGGCTATATCATGCTTTGGCAGTCACCGGAAGACTATGCGACAGTAAATCATATTGGAACGAATGACAAGGCCTATATTCAACCGGATTATCTTGTAATTGACGGACAGCAAAGACTGACAGCCTTGCTTGCGGCAATATCCGGCATCAAGGTTAAGGATAATAATTATGCCGAGAGACAGATCAGAATTGCCTTTAATCCACTCACAAGAGAATTTGCGGTCTGGACAGAGGCTTATGAACGCAATCCAGAATGGATAAGTGGAATTAGTGCGGTATTTATCGCGGATGCTAATCACGATGTTCCGAAGTTCCGCAGACAGTTTATCAAGGACTGTAATTCTGGTCGCCAAAAGAATGGGAAAGCTATCTTGACTGATGATGAGGAGGAAATCATTGAAACTAACATTAATGAGCTACTTAATCTGTCAATCTACACGCTTCCCACACTTCGAATCAACGCCAAGGCAACAGAAGAAGATGTGGCAGAAGTCTTTGTACGTGTCAATTCCGGCGGGCAGAAATTGACCGAAAAGAACTTCATAGAGACTCTGCTTGCCGTTTATGATAATGATGTTCATGACAAGATCGATAAATTTTGTGCCGATTCTCGTATTCCGAAGGATGGCACAGCTTATAACTTTATCCTGAAGGTTGATCCTTCGCATCTTATCCGTATGGCTGTAGCAGTCGGCTTCCGTCGTGCTCGTCTGCGCTATGCTTATATGCTCATGCGAGGAAAAGACCTCGAAACAGGTATTGTTACGAAAGAGGAAATGGACGCAAATCTTACCAAGTTCAAGAATGCGTTGGATGAAGTGACAAACTTGAACAACTGGCATACCTTCATGGGATTATTCGCAGAAGCCGGATATGTGAATGGCAACATTGTTGCTTCTTCGAATGCTGTTGTTTTCTGCTATGTTCTTTATCTCCTTGGAAAATACGATTATAAGGTTCAGCCGATCACGTTGCAGAAGATCATCAAAAAATGGATTTTCATGTCCACCATTACATATTTCTACACCGGCTCTACAGAATCCGAGGTTGAGAAGCAGTTCGCCGATCTGAGAAACGTCAAGACAGCTGATGAGTTTGTTTTGTATTTGGAAGGTGTTATATACACAAAGTTTACTGATGACTATTTCAATCTTACGCTTCCTGCGGATCTTATGAGTGCAGCAGCCACATCTCCTGCTTGGTTCGGATACATCGCCGCGCTGAATGTTCTGGGAACACCGATGCTCTTCAGTACGACGACGTTGGCGGCTAAACTGCTACCAGGTGCAAGCGGTGATAAGAAGGCTGTAGACAAGCACCATATCTTCCCTAAAAACTACTTGACTGGTATTGGATACACAAGTGATCGTGACCGGAATCAGATAGCGAACTTTACATATTTAGACTACAACACAAACATTGATATTTCGGATTATCCGCCCGCTGATTATGTAGAGCGTTACCGTCAGAAACTTGGTGAGGATGGGTATAAAAAGACCTGCGCTGAGAACGCCCTCCCAGTTGATTTTGAAAAGATGTCCTATCCGGACTTCCTCGAGCAGCGTAGACAATTGATGGCTGAGATTGTGAAACAGGCGTATCAGAAGCTGTGTGAATAAACCTTTTTAGGTTTCCTATACATTTTAAGTATAGTAAACATTTTAATTTTAGCCTGTTAGGGGTTTCGGAAGGAGGTTCAGATAGCCATGACAGCAACAGCAACGAGGGCTTCTTGTGCCTCTTTTTCATACCGGTTCCGGGCAGCAGAAAGCCGGAAAGGCCCGCAGAATAAGGCTGTTCCACGGGCATCTGCGTACATTTCCGGCAAAAGCACATTGTATCAAAGATAGCGTCTTAATAGATCAGACCTGTGGTTCAGGCGGATTCTTCTATAAGGGATACAACTTTGTTGAGCTCTACAATCCTTCAGCAGATGTTCTACTCTTTGTGCGGGCGTCCAATGCAGAGATTTATGCTATGCGCCTTTCCTATGTAGCCTTGTAATTTGATAAGGAGATGATGGTTGTTTGATGGAATTACTGGAAGATGTTTTTATTCGCTGCGAACAATGCGGAAGAATAATCGGAATTCATAAAGAAGATTTTGATTTTGAATCCTATGTGTATGACCACGGTGAAAATGGCATGGGAGAAGAAATTGAATATAGACATGATGGCTTCATAGAATGTGATGGTTGCGGAAACGAGATATCATTCAGAATATCCGGTTATGAATATCCTGTTGGAGCCTTTAACTATGAGGACTCTAAGATCACAGGTGGCAGCTTTGACAAAGAGCCACACATGGGCGTGATATATAGTAGGGATGATTTTGACCCAAATGATGCTTATCCTGAATATTCAAGAGTAGAACAGTTGATTATGGAAATCGCTCAAGACCGCGATTTGATCTACAATATTTCTCCAAGAGAATTTGAAGAAATTATTGAAAGAGTGTTTCAGGATGAAGGTTTTGAAACGACTTTGACTCAGCAGACCAGGGATGGTGGTAGAGACATAATTGCTACCAAGTTCGAGATGGGAAAGCCTGTGGTTTTCTATATTGAATGTAAAAGATACGGAAGGCAGAATTCCGTAGGTGTCAGTATAGTGCGCTCTTTGTATGGCGTGCAGTCTGCAGACAGAATAAATAAGGCTATTCTGGTGACAACTGGTCACGTTACACGCGGTGTTCGCAAGTTTGTTGAAGACCAGAATACGTTAATGAGTGTCATTGATATTGAAGAAATACACGAGCTTATTAGACGGAGCGCAAGGAAAATATAGAGCTGAAAAAATCGATGAGGGTTGAGACGGTGGGATTTCCGACTTGTTTCCACGGAGCGGAGTGTTGAGACGGTCAGGAAAAGCATTGGATCGCATATAGATAAGTAGGAACAAGGGCATTGACCTGTTCCCGATAACGAACGCGGTTGAGAAAATGGCGATTTTCAGGTAAAAATGCCCTTGGAGCAATTCCCGTATACATACGGGGCTAATCCGACATCAATCAGAAGCAATCGAGCCACTCCGTTCTCGCAAAAACATCCAAGTCACCATCTCAAGGATAAAATTGGACATATTCCCAAGAACGGACAAAAGCACAATATGCCGTGGACTTGTTTCCAAGGACGAATAGGTGTCAAAAACACACTGAAAATATATTCAAAACATCCAGATGAGCTCTTGGAACCACGTTGAGGCAGTGGCCTTGCTCGCTAGGAGCTGAAAGCGACGCAGGGAGCAACTGGCACTGCCCATGTCAGGGTTGCCCAAGAACGCAAGCCGAAGGTGCGGCGCGATTGGCAGCAACCTACGACGGAGATAGTGGTCTTGCTCGCTAGGAGCTGAAAGCGACGCAGGGAGGAATTACACACGGAAAGTCCCGCTTGGTTTTGTATCAGAAATCATCCAAATAATAAAGGAGTGAAGATTTTATGAAAAATAGTACTATACGTAAAGACGTGTCACCGGGTACGCATGTCATGGTGGTAAAAAAGGAAGATCAGAGAACGGGTATGCTGACAGAAGGTATTGTGAAAGATGTTCTTACCAATTCAGCGAATCACCCTCGTGGTATTAAGGTGCGACTTGAAGATGGCACAGTAGGCAGGGTACAGAAAATTTTCTAGGATGAATGCAGTAGTTTTTTATGCAGCTGATGTAATACAATTGTAGTTTACACCTCAATCTCCAGGAAAGATGTATAATCAAAGAGAAAGAGGGAAGATAAATGACTAAAAAACAACAAAAGTATGATGTTGAATATAAGATTCAGGTCATAAAACTGGTTCAGGAAATCGGATCGGTCAAGGCGCACACACTCGGCAAACTGCCATACGCCTTGCCGAAAAACTGGCAAACTTGCGTAAACAGGTGAAAAAGCAGGATACAGAAATTCGGCGCCTGAAAGAAGAAAGCGAGTTTTTGGAAGAAGACAGCGCTTTTTTCGCCGCCAGCTGGCGGAAGTCTGCAAGAACTAGAGACTGATGTTCACAAACAGAAAAACAGAGGATGGCAATAACAGTGGGAAACTTTCTTTTTATTACCGGATGTTGGGCGTAAGCCGCCAAGGGTTCTATATACATATGGGTGTATCCGCATGTATCGGGCAGGTTGCACGAGAGATACCTATGACAATTGAATGGGAATGAAAAATATGATAGTAATGGGAGGCGGAGGCTTTGCAAGAGCAGAAATTTACAAAGAAGGACTGGACGCTTTTTAAAAATAAAATTGCTGATTGGCAGGAAAGGTATATAAACAAGCTCAATAAAGAATACATAGAATTATTAAATGAAGACGCTAATCCTTCCGATACGTTTTGGAGGCTGGATAAGAAAATAAAAGAGGATAAGAAAAAAATGGGTGTTCAATTAGAAATGAGTCGGGCAAACCTTATTTATAATATTATTTCACTTATCAATGAAGGTGTAATTAACCGCGAAGATCTCGAAGAATTCAGTGATGAGCTGAAGAAAATTGTATATTCCTATGTTGAGAGATAGTTTGTAATGTATTAAGTTCAATAAAGTATCGCTTTATACTAAGGTCTTATGTCAAAATTTAGTACAAAATAAAATGAGAAACGTATCCTCGGTTTAACTTGCTATCAAGGTATCTTTTTTCTGATACTGCTGATATAATTTTTCATATTCATTTAGGACATATAATCGCAGTGATTGTGAATCCGTACCGTATTGTAAAATATTTCCAGATATTCAAATACCAGCGCATATGCATGTCGGTAATCGCGGATACGGAACCGATTCAGCCCTTCCCGTTTAATTAATGTATACTGCATAAATCAAAAATCCGCATAAACACTAACTTTATAGTTGCTTTTAGAAAGATAAAGTGCAAGGTTTTTGCACAAATAAACCTAAAACTCATGCACTTGGAAAAAATGGAATTTTAAATTTTTTGCAAATATATCCTCTATAATGGATGATAACTATGCTATTATATGGATTTTGCTACCTTGAAATTCACTTTTTATGAATAAATTATTTGTGCAGTAGTCATTATCTAAATGATAAAGAAATGTCATATATGGAACGAATCGTATAAAGAAATGAAAAATTTGACAAAAAATAAGCCTTAAAAGGCATAACTGTGGAGAATTCTATGTATGATTTGGTGGAGGAAGTGTCAAACTCCTAATTGTTTAATTTATATGCGAATAAGGCATGAATACAATGCAAAAATATGTTGACTAATTGTAAATGCATGATATAATGTGTTTAAGATGAATTTAGTAAGTAGATTCGAGTAAGAAAACAAAATAGTATGGTGCTGAAGCAGGTAATGGAATTCGGCATTAAAAGATATATTTTTTATTTATCTTTTAATGCCGAATTTTTTTTTGTTTTTATAAATAATGAAGGAGGTGCAACATCAAATAATAATAAATGGGGAAGATCCCTATGTAAAGCCATCAAATTTTTTTTGGAAATTATTTTATGGGCACGATAGAGAAATTACGAATTATACGAGAAGGAGATTGTTATGAAAGTGAACGTTACCGTTACGAATGAGAATGGGTTGCATGCACGTCCCGCTGTATTAATTGCCAAACGAGCATCTGAATTTAATGCGGATATTTACTTAAAAGCAAATGGTAAATCGGCAACAGCAACTAATGTATTAGGTATTATGGGGTTAGGCATTACCTGTGGTGTAGATGTAACTATTGAGACTTCAGGGGATGAAGAAATTGCTGCTGCGTATACAATTGCAGGCATGATTGCTGCAAAAGATGTGTACAGATAATTAGAGTGTCCGAAAATAAGTGAATACATCGAGGTGAATATAATGGAATTTTTGAACCAAATATTAGCATTAGGTCCTACTGTTATGATGCCGATTATATTTTTTATATTGGGTGTTTGCTTTCGCTTGTCTATTGGCAAAGCGTTTAAGGCAGGAATGTTAGTTGGAGTAGGATTTACGGGTATTAATTTAATTGTTGCGATGTTATTGAATAGTTTAGGCCCAGCTTCACAAGACATGGTTGAACGATTTGGTGCGAGTTTGACAGTTATTGATGCGGGGTGGGCAACGAGTGCAGCTATTGGGTGGTCTTCTCCATTGATTCCGATGGTTGTGCCCGGAGCTATTATTTTAAATATTATTTTATTAGCCATTAAGAAAACACAAATTTTAAATATTGATATTTTTAATTATTGGTTGATTTTGCTTCCTGGATCCATGATTTATTATGAAACGGGAAGTTTGATTTTAGGAACTGCAGGCTCACTAATTTTGTATTTGGTTGCATTTATTATTGCTGATAAGACGGCTCCAGCTATTCAGCAAATGTATCATATCAAAGGTGTTGCTTTTGTTCATGCGACTTGTGGGATATATGTGCCGATAGGAATTCTTGTTAATGCTATTATTGAACGAATTCCAGTTTTGAATAAAATTAATCTTAGTCCGGAAGGCGTTATTGGAACATTAGGAGTTTTAGGAGAACCCATTACTATAATGGTCTCATAAATTAAGACATTTTTTGAACACGTTTATAATGAACCTGATATACTGTAGATAACACTCGAAAGAAGGTTCATTTATGTCTCGAAAAAGAAGAAATTTTACAGCAAAATTAAAATCGGATCTTGTTCTTGAACTGCTAAAGGGCGAGAAAGATCTCAACTCGATAGCTACCGAAAATAGCATACAGCCAAATCTTTTGCGAAATTGGAAAAAGGAATTTCTCGATAAAGCCTCTG
>NZ_LEKT01000023.1 GCF_001045675.1 Megasphaera cerevisiae DSM 20462 | reverse complement strand
GCGCAGGACAGTCCCGCATACCAGGCACGACGAGGCATTCTTGCTACTTTGTATTTCATAAGGCTTCTCCATTTCCACATAGCATCTATTTTCGATACTAGTAATCATTTTCTGTTTGCCATTATATCAAATACAGCCCAATCCTTCTACTCCATTCGGACATAAAAATGATCCGTTTGGACATTTTTTCAAAATAGTATAGATAAAACATACTATGCGTGCTGTTTTTCGTCTGTTTTGAGAAAATGATTTTTTTAAATGATCCCATGCAATATAATACGAGGCCGGTTCCGTATACCGGTTGTTCCTTCTATATACATGGGATATATTTCTCCCCCATATGGACAAATGAAAATCCCGTCCGGTATTTTCCCGGACGGGATTGGTGCATCTGCGGTTTATTTTAGTTTTCCTGGGGTTTGCTTTCTTTTCGTTTACAACGTTACGAAACACGTCATAACAGGCGGCGGCAGCGCTGTTACACGTCAAATATCAGATACACGTCTTCACCAAGGTCAAATTGTTCATCACAGCCGGCAAAAACTGTAAAGCGATCAGTGCCGCAACGGAGGGAATACTGTATTTCCCTGCCGTTATATTGCTTGTTGATAATGGTTGCCGGCAAGCCGTCGCCGCCGCGGACGATTTTGAATTGTTCCGGCCGTACAGGATACAGGCCTTTTTGCTTAAAAATATCCGCCACCCTATGCCCATCATAGACCAAGGGGCAGTCTGCTACTTTAAAAACCTGCCGGTCCCACCGCCCTTTGACCATATTGCATTGGCTGACAAAGGAGGCCACAAACTCCGTCTCCGGATGAGCATACATGTCCTGCGGCGTCCCTATCTGCTCGATAGCGCCCTCCCGCATAACGAGAATGCGGTCCGCCATAGCCAGGGCTTCGCTCTGGTCATGAGTGACATAAAGAATTGTCGCGCCTGTACGGCGGTGTATATTCTGGATTTCCTGCCGCATGCTGATCTTCAGTTCCGCGTCCAAAGCGCTCAAGGGCTCGTCCATGAGCAGAATCGAGGGTCTGCCCACAATAGCGCGAGCCAGCGCAACGCGCTGCCGCTGACCGCCGGAGAGCTGTCCCGGCAGGCGATCGGCATAGGGTGCCAGCCCCAGGCTTTCTATGACCCGTTCGACGGCTTTCTTTTTTTTCTCTCGGGACAGGTGTTTCTGCCGCTTGCTTTTCATGGGAAATTCCACATGCTCCCGCACGGTCATATGAGGCCACAGAGCAAAGGACTGAAATACCATACCCAAATCCCGATCTTCCACGGCCACCATGTGTCCCTGCCCGGAATATATCTGATCGTTCAGGCGGATGATGCCGTCCGTTGGTTCAATAAAGCCGCCGACCGACCGCAGCAGCGTCGTCTTACCACAGCCGGAGGGTCCCAAAACGGCAATAAATTCAGATGGCGCAATAGTCAGATTAATGTCCTTGAGTGCCCATGCCGGGCCAAACTTTTTTTGCGATGTGTTCGAGATACAGGCTCATTTTCTGTTTCCCCTTCTTTTTGTCCCGATGTAAACCGGGTCATGCCGTAGCCGCCCAGCACGAGTATGACAATGATCGCCGACATGGCGGCCGACAAGCTGTAATCACCGGCCTGCTGGAAGTTGAAAATCGTCAGGCCGATGGTTTTCGTTCCGGCGCTGGCCAGCATAGATGACAGGGTCAATTCCGTCAGGGCCGATACAAAAATCAGAAAGGATCCTGCTAATACGGGCTGAACCAGCAAGGGAATCAAAATCTTCTGCCACAGGACCCGCGGGCCCCGGCCTGATGCGCGCACAGCATCCTCCAGCTCGGGATTGACGGCCAGCAGCGCCGTCGTACTGCCTTTGATCTGCAGGATCAGATATCTTGTAATATAGGCGATAATCAAAATATGGATCGTGCCGTATATGCCGGGGTGTACGCCCGGCAGCGGTTCGGCCCAGTGAAAAATCATGGCCAGCGACAACACGATACCCGGAATAGCATAGGTCAGGGACGCGCATTTTTCCGCCACAGCCGTGACGCGACTGTGTCTCCGTACCTTCATATAGGCCATGGCCGTACCGATAAGAATGCAAGCAGCGCACGTGACTACCGCCAGCATCAGGCTGTTGCGTACTGCCGAAAGAACGCCGGCATTGGTACATACAAAAGCAAAGTTTTTGAGAGAAAGATTGGCGCTTGTTATAGCCAATCCGTAATTTTTCAAAAAAGCGCTGGCGGTCATGGATACGAGGGGCACTATATCAATCAGTCCCAGAATAGTGATCAGCCCCCATTCCAACAGCCGGCGGCACCGCATTGACAGAGGTATCCGCACGGAATGATCTTCCTTGATGCTTTCCAGCGCATCGCCTTTTTTCAGCAGGCAGCCTTCCAGCAACGTGCCGGCTGCCGCCATACCTGACAGTATCACTGACAGGGCCGCCGCCATGGGAAAGGCATCGGGACCGAAGCTGATGGCTTTCTCATAAATATAGGTACTCAGTACGGGAATATGAGAGGATATCCCTAAAAAGGCCGGAACGGAGAAATTATCGACAGCTGCCAGAAAGGACAGCAGGCTGCCGCTGAGGATAGCCGGCCTGGCTTCTGCCAGATCTACCTTCCGCAGGGTCTGCCATACGCCAAAACCGCAGGCCCGGGCGGCCCATTCCATATCGGCGGGAATGCGGCGCAGCATGTGAATCACGCTCAGATACACAATGGGAACGTTACAGATGCCGATGACCAGAAGAATCCCAACGGTCGAGTAGATATTGACCGGCCCGGCACCGCAGCTCTCCAGAAACTGATTCAGCATACCCCGTTGACTGAAGAGACCGCTCCAGGACAGGGTGATAATATAGGATGGAATAATAAAAGGCATAAGTATCAGCATTTCTATGAGGCGTTTACGCTTGATATTCGTATACGCCACGATCAGTGCCAGGGTACTGCCGATACCGGCTGCCATTACGGTCGACGCAACGGCAATGAGCAGCGTGTTACCGATGGCATCGAGGGTGTGTTTATCCTGAAAAAGCAGGATGAAATTGGACATACCGTACCCGCCCGGACCGGCAAGGCTCATGAGCAGAAGCCGCAGAAGCGGCGCCACAAAGACCACAAACAGCAAGCCGTACAGAAGAATCGTTCCGGCCCGGGCCCGGATTTTTTTGCATTGCATTATCCGGTTCTCCTTTCTTACTGAAATATCGTGCTGAATTGCGTTTTATCGGCTTCACGGCTTTGGTACAAGGTTTTGATATCCACATCCATAGCCGTAATTCCGGCAATAGACTTCAGGCCTCCCGGTGCCGCCACGCCCTCCTTAACGGGTGTATAGCCGAGATCGGAAGCGAGCTGCTGGCCTTTTTCAGATAGAACAAAATTGATAAAGGCCTGGGCCGCTTTTTTATTTTTGGCGGTTTTCAGCATGCCGACCGGTTCCGTAATGGCCGGAGAGCCTTCCCTGGGATATACAAATGCCACAGGTGCGCCGTCTTTTTGGGAGCGGTTGGCCATATAGTCCACAATGATGCCGCAGGCCTTGTCGCCTGATACAACAGCTTTTTGTACAGCACCATTGCCTTTATCCACGGTAATGCCGTTTTGTTTCAGATTGCGAAAAAACTCCCATCCCAGCCCCCGGGTCCGGCTCATAACGCCGACAGTATAGGCCGCGGCGCCGGAATACAGGGGACTTGGCATAATGACCTCTCCCTTGTACTGCGCCAGCGTCAAATCGGCAAAGCCCGAGGGACTGCTTTTGACCCGCGTCGTGTTATACATGATCCCCGTTGTAATCACCTTGGTACCTGTATACATATGATCCGGATCGATGTAGGCCGCCGGTATTCCCTTTAATTCCGGCGAGGCATATGCTTCGAGCATATGTTTTTCCTTCAGCGTTTCAAAGGTCACGCTGTCCGCTACCAGCAGCACATCAGCCTGGACTGCGCCGGCCTTTTTTTCGGCCAGCACCTTGCTGACGATTTCTTCCGTGCCGGAGCGGAAGATACTGACCTTGACGTCCGGATGTTCTTTGTTGAAGACTTCTATGAGCTTCTGGGCGTCTGCTTCTGGCTGTGATGTATATAACACCAGCTCGCCTGACACGCCGCTGCTTTCATCCTGAGATTCCCCACCCTGCCCGGAACAGCCGAACAGGGTCAGCATGATCACACTTGCCGCCGCCAGCATACAGAACTGCCTCGTCCATTTTTTCATTGGTTAAATCCCTCCCTGACTCTGCAAAAATGCGATATTTTGATGAAGTACATGAAAATATCTGCCCGGATCGTAGCCTTCCACTACCATAGGCAGGCCGTACGCGCATAATACCGGCAGCAACGAAACAAAATCGTAATCGCCGTCTGACAGCGGAGTATGATACCGGCTGCCCTGCCGGTTGCTGATATGAAGCTTGGAGATGCTTGGCAAATGGTCCAATATATACAAGGCTTCTTCTTCGTTATCACAGTGCGCTACATCCAGGGTATAGGAAAAGAAATCAAAGAGATCCCGCGTGACCTCCTGCATCACTTCGATATCAGTGACAAATTCCTTGGGTGTCTTTTCCATGATTTCCAGAGATACGGGAATTCCCAGACGAACAGACGCGCCGGCAATTTCCTGAAACGAGTCATACATAATGACGGCACATTCGCTGCGGCAGCAGGTCGTCGTCATATGACCCGGATGGACGGTTATTTCCGACGCTCCCAGCTTGCGGGCCAGTTCCATAGACGCAATAACTTCTTTGACCGAGGTCTGGCGTATTCCTTCGTTGACAGATGACAGGTTCAGATCCCAGCTGCAGCTGTGTATCACCGTCTGCATTGGGTATTGGCCGGCCAGACGCACATATTCGGTTTCATCATATTCCTGATAAAAAAAATGCTGTGCCCAAAATTCCATACCGGCCAGGCCGTTTTCGACAATCTGACAGAACATTTCTTTCAGTGAGGCATTCCACATCAGGGTGGAGGATGCTAATATGGGTACCATTGCTATTCTCCTTTCATTTGATAAGGTATTATAGGCATCCCAATGTAAAGGTTCCGGCTAATTCTCGTAAAAAGGAAATAAAGCCCGCAGATGCATGTCCTTTCATAGGATTGGGTAATTTGGACACGACAAAAAACGGGTATGCCACACTACTGTAGTATGACATACCCGCTTGCATTTTGTTATAACAACGCACTACCGCGCTGCCGCCGGCAGCCCGTAGGCCGGCTCTGCTGCCAGTACGGCCCGTCGGACAGCACATTCCACCGCATAGGCTGCCAGCGTGCCAGTGACGCTTACTTCTGCCGGGACCGTGCCTATGCTCAGGGCATAGAGAGAATCACCGTCCGCCGTCGTATTGACGGGACGAATGGTCCGGACAATACCGTTACCCGCCAGGGCCGCAATTTTCGTCAAGCAAGTCTTATCAAAAGCCCCGTTGGTCAATACGGCGCCGATGGTCGTATTAGTCGTGCCTGACGCACGCTGCGAAAAGAGCGTCGGCGTCACACCATATTCTTCGAGCATGACCCGGCGCGTACCGGCAAAGCCCGTACCGTCCTGATTACGCATCCCGGCTATAATTTCATTGCGGTCATCATACACATCCCCGACGGCATTGACGACTACAATTGCCGCGGCCTGCAGCTCGCCGATCTGAAGTGCGCAGATTCCCAGGCCGGATTTCATCATATACGCCGGACCGCATAATTTGCCAACGGTAGCGCCGGTACCGGCGCCATGATTGCCCTCCTGCAGCTGATTTTGTTCCGCCGCCTCGCAAGCCGCATAGCCCATAGCCGCATCAGGCCGGACGTTGGCGCCGCAGCCCAAATCGTAAATACAAGAGGCCGCTACAAGGGGCACCTTGCATACCCGCGTCGCAAAGCCGATATCGTGATCTTCCAAATACCGCATCACGCCACCTGCCGCATCCAGGCCAAAGGCACTGCCGCCGCTGAGCAGCACGGCATGAATTTTTTCCGCCGCTGCCGACGGCTTGAGCAGTTCTGTTTCTCTGCCGGCAGGACCGCCGCCGCGCACATCAATGCCGCACGGCGCGCCATCTGGGCAGAGAATGACCGTACAGCCTGTACCGCCTTCCTTATTTTCCGCATTTCCGGCATAAAATCCCGTCATATCCTGCAGTCTTATTTTCTTCACTATATGCCTCCTTTATGCAGGCTCATTTGCATCTTGCCTGCCGCTATCACCGTTGTGTATCCCTTTTCCTGTTTTCCAGTCTCAAAAAGTATTCATAAAAAAGCCGTTGTTATGCATAGCCGACTGCCTGCACCGGTAAAATGTGGTATACTTAACTTGAAATTCATAACAGGGAGCCAAGAGGTATGCCAAATACACAAAAAAGGGCAGTACGGACTATTCCTCATGCCGTGCGCCTGAATATAACCGATATAATAGAAATAGATACTACATTGAAGAAATACAGTCCTGACGTACTGTATTCCTTTTGCAGCAATCCCGATTATTATGAAGGCCGAACATGGGAGGAACTGCTCCAACTCGCGGATACGCTGTCTATCAAGGAGCTATCCGGCATAACGATCGAAGCTCCTTCTCTGGACTTCGAAATACACATCGCCGGTTCTACACATATATACTTTTTTTACTCTTACAAGCTGGAAGGGCTCTCTGATGAACTCATCCGCATATTGTCCAAGCACACCAGCCCGCTCCTGCAAATTGATGCCCGGGCCATTATTCCGATCCCGATCATCTGTACGGCCGTATTTTTTCTCGCCCACACGGTCTTGCCGGCCGCTTCACCGCTGCGCTGGGACATCAGCGCAGCCAGCATGATTGTGCTGCTGGCCGTTGCCCTGGGTACGCTGGTACGATTGATATACAGCTCTCAGTCACACATTTATCTGCACACCTACAAAATTTCCTTTTTCTGGAAACGGTATTATCTATCTGAAAAAATCGTCAACAAGCTGCTCGATATCGGCATCGGTATTATCGGAACACTGCTGTGGATGTATTTCTTCTGGTAATATAAGCGGATGCCGCAGCGCTTCACCAACACCATATACATATAAAATGTACAGGAAAATGCAGCATAAGTCAATTGCCTCAGCGAATTTGAACAGTAAAAAGGAATCCCATAGAGGATTCCTTTTTCTTATTCGGATAGAAATATCATTTTTAATCCATATCCAATACATTGTTTATAGGCATCATATATTTTTCTTCTTTTCAAGCGCAGCATATATCCTGCCTGCCATAATCTGACCCGGCCTATGTTCCGCCTTCAACGAGAAGGACATAGCCGTTCCTTCTATATGTTGTTTTTATAAACGGCGTATGGCCGCCAGCATCCAATTAGTATCCGATAGTCCTTGTATACAGTTATTTTATTGAATCGTTTTTTTGTTAATACATGCATTTTTAATTAATAAAATTGCAAATTTTATCTAAAAGAGGTATAATTTCTTTAAATAACTTTTATTTATCAGTAATAACTGGAAGGATGTGGTGCGGCGTATTTTTTTATTGCTCGCTGTTATAACATATAGTAATTTTCTTAATTCATGATACGGATAGGAAGTGTATAATATGATAGAAAAAGAAATGTATGCGATTTGCTCTCAGGCTCTCGCAAATACCCCCCTGGAAGCGGACTGCAAGGAAATAGCCAAGGCGGTTCAATATGGAGATTACAATGCGGTCGCCAAAATTCTAAAAATAACCATTGCCACCTCTGTCACCGTATGCATTCAGGCAGCATTGGAAAATCAAAACAAAAAATAAGCGGTCCTTTGATTACGATACATATCTTTTACTGAAAAATATGTCCCAAAAAATCGCCGGGACGGCAAGCTTTTTTGGGACATATCATCCATGCGCCTGCACCGGTATAATTCAGCGGCGGCGGGCTCTTTTTCTATATTATAGGCCTTATGTCATGGATCCTAACACCGCTCCTACAATGGCTCCGGCCAGAAATTCGCTGAAGCCGTCGTCACCGTTGTCGTGATGCCATTGATACCAGTCCTTCCATTTATGAGCATGCTCTCTCTGCCAATCCCGGTCGCCCTCGTGTGCCTGCCATTGGCGGTCATATTCGCCCCATTGCTGTTCGTGCTTCTGCCACTTGCGATCATGATTATTCTGCCATTGGTCATCCCGCTGCTGCCATTGCGGGCCCCGCGGCGGCATGGCATACGTATCCGTGATGCCAACGCAGCTCAACGATACTGCAACGGCACCCAAAAGCAAGGTACTGACTAGTTTCTTCATTTGATATCACCTCTTCTTATGTTAATACTACAACTATATGCACACAAAAAGTATAATTCGTTCTGCTCCGCATGTCTATTGCTTTGCGCTACATTACACTGAATTGTAACATTGTCTTCACACAACTGTAATAGTTTATGTTGCTGGGTCTGAGTCGTATGAACCGGCGCCGGCAATCACCACTGCAGCTATTTCTTCATACATATTGCCGGCGCTCCCTTTTGTTACAGTTTGACAACAGAAAGCATCCTCTCTGTCACAGTTTATTCACATTACCATATAGACTTTGTGAACCTCCTTGCTTTATGTATTACCAGCCGGTATGATGTATGTATCCCATACATGGCGGCTCCGTTTATACCGCTTCTTTTATGGCATCGGCAGCCAGCATATCCCGGGAATATACAATACACAGGAAGGTGGTATATATGAATACTGAATTGGCAAAGGAAATCATTGTACTCATCCTCGCAGCGATTGCCATCGGAGTATGTTCCCATCTGAACGACGATTCTGATGATTCTCTGAAGTCTTCCCCCCAGACACATCACCAGCCGCCATCACCATAAGTCCTTAAAAAAAACAGCCATCAGAGCCGAAGCTCCGATGGCTGTTTTTGTGTGCCGACCTGTACGGTCAAGCCGTGCGAAAGTATCACTTTCCCTGAAAATCTTTCCATAGCATGCTCGGCTGAATGCCTGTATTGTTCTGATATTTACCGCGTCGGTACGTATCGTATTCGCCATCGATATCATGATAATAGATTTGGCAGATTTCCACATTCGGGTAAATACGGATTGGCTGGACACAGAATATTTCCAGCGTCCAGTATCCGGCAAATCCGACATCGCCAAAGCCGGCCGTCACATGAATAAAGACACCCAGACGACCTACAGAGGAACGCCCTTCCAGCATGGGAATATATCCGTCAGTCTTGGTGTATTCATTGGTACGGCCTAAATACAGCGTATTGGGCTTCAGCATGTAGCCGCCTTCCGGAATCAAAATAGTCGAAGCGGTATTCGGTTTCGCCATATCCAATTCATGCTGGTCATATATCATCAGCTGATTATATAACGAAAGATTGTAGCTGTTGGGATTGACCCGTTCCGGATGAAACGGCGTAATAACGATTTCCTTGCCAAGATGCTTTACTATTTCCCTGCCTGACAAAATCATGAATTCTCCACCCTTTGCATAAAATTTGCTGTTTTGTATATTCTTTAATCTTTTATAACGTTATTATATACCAAATCCGGTTTTGTATCCACTGAAAACATGTGTTCTCTTTCTTTTTTTTCCTGCCGCGGCGCAATATGGCGGGCTGAATTGTCTTTACATAGTCCTTACGTACGGTTTACCTGTTTTTCATGTTGCCTGTATAAAATGAAAAAGGATGTACATCAGGAGGTACTTATGGAAATCTCGCTTCGTCACATTATCAAAACATACGGTGAGAAAACGGTGATCACCGATATATCCCTAACGGTAGCCGGCGGCAGCTTTACCACGCTGCTGGGTCCGTCTGGCTGCGGAAAAACGACGCTGCTGCGCATGATTGCCGGTTTGGAAACACCCGATTCGGGAGAAATTTATTTTGGTGAGCACTGCATGTTTTCAGCCGCCGCACGCCGTTGTGTGCCGCCGGAAAAACGCGGCCTGGCCTTTGTATTTCAAGATTTTTCCCTGTGGCCGCACATGACAGTATTCGAAAACGTGGCCTTTGGCCTGCGCGCCTCCGGTCATACTCCAAACATATCCCGGCAGGTCCATGACGCGCTCCGTGCGGTGCGGCTGGATACGCTTTCGAACCGCTATCCGCATCAGTTATCCGGCGGCCAGCAGCAGCGCGTCGCCTTTGCCAGAGCGATCGTCATCAAGCCCGAGTGCATCCTTTTCGACGAACCCTTATCCGCGCTTGACGCCCTGCTGCGTGCGGAAATGCGTTTGGAACTGCGCGAGCTCGTATCCACGCGGGGTATTACGGCAGTGTTTGTTACGCACGATCAAGCCGAAGCCATGAGCATGAGCGATAAAATCGCCGTATTCTCCGGTGGTCATATCGAGCAATATGATCCTCCTGAAGAAATTTACAATCATCCTGCGACTTCTTTCGTAGCTCGTTTTGTTGGCTCTTCCAATTGGATTGACGATCATCATATGTTCCGTCCGGAAAAAGCCTGCATCCAGCCACTGCCAGCGGGACAAGCATTTTCCGTCCGCGTTGTTTCCAGTTTATTTTTAGGCCGCGTATATCAAATTCATTTAAAATACGGAAACGCGGACTGGACTTATTTATCTCCAGTCAAAATCCCGGCCGGAACTGATTTTCCTATCTATATCGACAAGCATGATGTCATTTCTTTATGAATTATAAAAACCAGTGAAAAGAGGAACGCAAATGAAAATGAAAAAACTTGTTTCCGCAGTTCTTGCCGCCTGTGTATGTCTGAGTCTCGCCGCCTGCGGCACCCATACCGATATCGGCGCCAACAGCGCGCCGGCAAAAGCTGACAGCGGCAAGGTCACGGTCTACATGCCGTCACCGGCAGGCCTTTCTGACAAAATCGCCAACGGTTTTGAAAAAAAGACCGGCATCAAGGTCGAAAAGTACCAAGGCACGACAGGTGAGATTCTGGCCCGTCTGGAAGCGGAAAAATCCAATCCCGCCGCCGATGTGGTCATTCTGGCCTCTTGGTCGGACGGTCTTGCCATGAAGAAAAAGGGGGAAATCGCGTCGTACACGCCGGCCGGGGCAGATAAACTGGTCAAGGGCTGGATCGACAGTGACAAGCAGCTCATCGGCTACAGTGCCTCGGCAGTCGGCGTTATTTACAATACAAATATCTAATAGCCATTTTAATTCATTCAAATTCATTCAAAACGGCATAAAATAGGGCTTTGTGGTAAAGTGCTATAGTAATACCTTACTCAGATTAATGCAGGTTTATCTATTTATTTTTGACGATTTTTTGACGACAAAAGAGGACTCTGGTTATGGAATCCTCTTTATATTACCCCAACTGCCAAAAAGATAATAATCAGTTTAACGGTTCAGGGAAAGGAGATTACGGTTTATATATCTAGCAAGATATGGAAAACGAAAGAATAAAAAATTATCCTTCAAAAACTAATCAAAATTCTAATGTTATCATCTATATGTATCTTCACATTTTCTTCATTATTTCTTCATATTTTGCTCACATCTTTCATATATAATGTATACAAAAGCCTGAGGAGGTATAAAAAAATGATTATGACTCATTATATGGAACTATTATCACTACATCAGCCGTGGTTTTTAATTTTATTTATGCTGGTGCCAATCGTTTTAGCTGAAACGATCCTAGCTTGTGCAATTTTTGGTCTCATTTATAAAAATGAGAAAAGTACCCGTTGGCAGTCATGGGGACGAAAAAGTACCATTACATTAGGAATATTTTTTATTTTGGCTACTATTTATTTAGCTGTTTTTTATGTACCATCGATTACTAATTGGCGTGGCCCAATCGATTATATTGCCGTTTTCTCTTATATGTTGGCAGTCATTCCTGCTGTATTATTATTACTGCAAGCACTAGGTATCATTGGCAAACAGTTGGACTTCACAAAGAAAAATATACGTGATGCAATTCTCTTAATTCTATTTGTTGTTTTTACCCATTTCGCAATGGTATTTGGCATGGCTGATCCACGGCTTGCCGGATATGTACCACCGCAAAATTCAATGCATATGGATCACCAAACAATGAATCATCCTACAATGAAACACGACATGAATTCCAAATAATTATAACAAAACTAAAAATAATTAAATAGCCAAAGCGCCGAACCACTCATCAGAGCAGATCGGCGCTTTTTTATCCAACTTCTTTTATTCTTTTTTCAGCGATATCGTAGTACACTTTTGTCTTCTCAAATCCAACGTACTGTCGATTATGCTTCTTCGCTGCTACGCACGTTGTGCCGCTGCCAGCAAATGGATCCAAGATAACAGCTTCTTCCGGGACAATCTGAACCAGTTCTTCCATGAGCGGCGTCGGCTTTCCGGTCAAGTGAAATTTATCCTTCTGTTTTACTGGAAAATCAAAACAACCAGGATAGGGTCCCGCATGTTTAGCCTTGGGACACTTTCCGTTTGTACCCCATACGATATATTCGCATTGATGCCGAAAATAGCCTTTATGCGGTGCTCTCGCTCCCAATCCTTTATTCCATGCAACAATGCCCCGCCAAATCAGTCCACCCATCTGTAAGGCGTCTGAGGCTGCGGGAAGCTGCCGCCAATCCGTAAACATCAAGAAGTATCCTTCCGGCTTTAAAATGCGCTGGCAATCATTGATCCACAATGCACACCAATGCATCCAAGACCGCTGATCCATCGTATCACTTGCAAAATCCGGCCGATGGACAATAACGTTAGAAGATTGTTCATACTTGCTGGACGGAGTTTGAGCTCGTGCGTTTGCTGTTTGGCCACCGCTGCAATATGGCGGATCTGTGATAACTGCATCAACAGAATTATCTGCAAGCTGCTGCAGCAATTCTATAGAATCACCACATATAATCTGATTTAAAAACTTTTCGTTCGTTTACAACCACCTCATAATAATAGATTTGACTAGTCTAGTAATATTGTAGCACGACCGGGGCAATATGTCGAACATTTGTTCTTTTCCATAATAAAAACATTATAATGCTAGGACATCTATCATTGTTTTTACCGCTTCATTTAATCATGCTGGTGGGAAATTAATTCCTGATATACTTCATCAGCAACATTTTGAAATTCTATTATTATACCATTTTGTTCCGTTTTTAAAAATGGTTGAACAGATATTCTCCCATCTTCTTCCCAATATGTTTTGTCAATTTCAACTTTCAAATCATTATTTTTAAAACTTAAATTAATAGCAAATTCTGTTGCTTCTCTTGTATGTTCATACCTATAGCGCATTGCGGCTATGTAATACCCCCTATCAATAGAGTCCTGCACAAATTTATTCAATCTAAGTTCATTCCCATTTAAAATAGCCTGATTTATACCTGATAATGCCTGCGATTCTTGTCCTTCATCATCTATAATTTCACCTTCATCATCTTCTTCATTTGTATCATCAGAATTCCCTCTTTTTACAGTTATCCCTGTTATCGTTTTAAGTCTCCAAGACTCAAATTTATGTTTTGCAATCTGATCAAAAAATTCCACTTTATTAGATGTTACTAATGAGTTCAAATTTATATGCTCAATTTGAAATTCATTATTTCCTGCTATCTTTTGGATAAATTCTACCGCATGTTTAGAATCAATTGATGAAGGTTGTCTTATATCAATAGTTACTTTTTTATCTGATATCTTTCTAATATTCAATTTCAAAAATCTTTTTTCATATTCTAACAATCTATTACGACCTGGCGATTTTCTTTGATATGAAAACTGAACACTTATGCTGTTTTGTTCTTTTACAGGCATTTCAAGTGTATAATCTTTTACCTTTTCTGATTTATATTTATTTATTTCATCAAGTATAATGTCTAAAATATTTCCATCGGTGCTTGACTTTAAACATAAATTCATAACTAAAGATTTTTCATAATTATTATCATTAATCATGATATCTCGTATTTCTGATATTTCACTAGATCCCAAAAAAACAGTATAGATTTGCTCTGCAAATTGTTCTGCATTACTTGCAGTAAAAATAATACCTTTTTGTTTTAAATAAGCTTTAAATGCAGATGTTTTTAATTTTTTATCTACAATAAGACGTTTTAATTCTGTACAATCCACATATTCTGTAATCATGCTATATCCTCCCTATATCAACTGGGGATAAATTGCGATTATCAATATAATCAATTTTTATTTTCTGACGTATATCTTCATCAATTGGATGTTGTATATTACTTAATGTACTTATAAAATTATTTTTTATAAAGCTACCATCATCTTTTCTCTGGGGATAAAAAATAAAAACCAATTCTGCTGCGTCTTGAAGTTGATAATACTTGAACATGCTCCATATGTATTTAAAGCTATTTATTGATATTTCATCAAAAGAAATTAGTATTTTTCTTTTTTTTGGCATTTTATATAATTTCCCATCATTTGTACAATCTACTTGAACATAATCCTGCGCAAATATATATTTAGAATATAATTGATTAATTGTTATAAAATTTCCCTCTTTCATATTGGAACCTTCTATACTCGGATAAATAAATTTAAAGCCGTCGTTATAATCATTTTGTAATTTATTTAATAGGGAATTCCATTTATCTATCATATCATTTCCAGCAATAAATATATTTATTGCACTTCTTCGAGACTTAATATTTATACTTTTTAAATATCCATAAAATTTTTTTTTATCAAATTGATCATTCGCATGAATCAACAAAAGTCCCGTACACAAATTACAATCTCCCAATTCAATTTTATCCAGTTCAATTGCAGAACTTGCGCATTCAATACTATTGATAAGTTCACTAACCCAATGATTGATTTCGGATAGAGTAATAGATTGCATCTTCCTATTCTTGCATTCAATAATTATTCCCTGCTTCCTTCCTAAATACGGGTTATCAAAATTCATTAATAAATCTAATCCATGAGTTTTTTTGTCATGAGAGCTTTTCCTTTCACATTTTATTTCAATATCTCTTCCTAACTCGTTCCAGCCAAAACCTCTAAATAATTTTTCGCCAAACCCTTCAAGTTTTTCGCCTATTTTTCTAGCTTGTTCTCCCATAACAATCTCTCCTTTTAGCACATCATCTTTATAATCTTTTGAATTATCTCATCCTTATCATCCTCATCAATTTTACCTATTGAAAATTTACCATGTTTATATATATTAATAGGTGTAGCCAGCCCCGCAATCATAAACGATATTACAGTTGTATTTTTAACATACTTAAGAATTATTGATTTCGGATTATCATGAATCTCTAAATTCACACTGCAATTTACTAATATGTCTTTTTCGATAGGGATATCCATTAATTCCACTTTTAATAAGTAAATCTCAGTTTCATTACAAATTTTATTTATAATTTTTTCTATATCAATAATGTATTCGGAAATGATATATGAATTATCTGAAGTAATCCCAATCAATGTAATAATACGTTGTGCCATTTGCTTGTTTCCAAGTACTAATAATTTTTTATCCATAAGTTGTATCACAAAATCTGCTACATCTACAATCTGTTCCTCAATAAATTCAAAATCTCTTTTTTCAAGATTATATCTACGTTCTCTTTTTACTTTTTGTTTCCAATAAGTCGCCTTAATAAATTTACTATCATACTCATTAACTATTATTCCTTGATCATCCACTGTCCCAAAATCACAAAAACTATTTACCAATTGCTGCAAGCTATAGTTTTCTTTTTGTTCAATTTCATATACAATTACCTGTGTCATTTTTAATCCTCCGATCTAAATTTATTTAATGTTACCAGCTTGCATCATTAATATATTTTATTTACAGTCAAATTATTCATTATTAATAATCATTCGATATTTTTTTATATTTTCCTTCTTTTTTTTTACCATTCCTTCACCGTATAATTCACAGCCCCAGCTTTTTTGCCGTCAGCACGCATGTATACCATGGCTTCCACCCGCCCAGCCTGATACCCAACGCCAGCATATGCGTTGTCGTCCGCATACAATACTCCAGCTTTGATCTTGTGATTGTTTCGAAGATTAATTTTGTATACGTCTACTTTTTGCTGATCCGTATTTGCTGTAACGACAGTTCGGTCTGTTTTTTCTGTAGCCGCTGCAGGTAATGAAATATCATTTTTATTAATGGCATCCGCAGTCTGCTCTGCCGCCTTTTCAACGGTTGGCGATTGTACGTAATACGTAACGGTCGGCGTCGTCGTCCCGTCGTGAATATACTGGATTTCTTTGACAATCTGCCCCGCCGTGGTGCGGTCTACAGCTAAATCTTTCTTGATTTTATTCTGATCGGTGGTATCTTCATATTTCACTACCTGTGCGGCTCCCTGTGCTGTTTTGACATGCTGCAGGTAAAAGTATATGCCCACACATAGTAAAATGGCTATGATCGTCACGCAAGCAATCTGTTTTTTATGAGTACTGATGAAATTTATAATTGTCGTCATGGTACGCCTCCATATATAAAAATAAGCCGGCAGGAATTTCCCGCCGGCCGTTTTGCGCTTAAAAGAAGAACAGTCTGTAAACAATCGCCGCCAGGGCAACAATTTCAACTGCGTTCATGATATCGTTTCCGTATTTCTGCCTGAAAGACGTTTCAAGGGTTATTACTCCACTCCCTATAGAATTGGACTCTGCCTCTGCCTCTGCCTGGGCAATCAAGGCGTCACGCTTATCCTTCAAAATCTGGATAGCGTCAGCAAACACCTCCGCGCCGTCTGCTTCCAAGTCTGCAATCTTAGCGTCCAGCTTTTCAATATCAGTCTGTTCCGTAGTTGCCGTAACTGCCTGCGTGGTATCCACGGCCTGATCCTGCTGAATATCAGTTGCCGGTGTTGTCTGTCCATTTTCTTCTGCCATAATTATTACTCCCCTTCCTCGTACATTACATCTAAATCTAATTGTCCATTGCTGTCCGAATACTGCCAAAGTACAACTTTCTTTTCCGGATGTTCGTCCTTAAAAGCACAAGACGCTCCATAGTTTGCCGGGAAAAACTTTACATAATCCGCAAACTGCGAAACGTCCATTTGATTCAGCATATTGTAAGATGCGTAAATCCCGCAATCAAACCCGTTCTGGTTCATGACGATGATAAATGCGGATACCAAATCAGTCAACTGCTGGACGGTTAATTTTTGATCGTAGTAACATTCTTCTATATCGAGCCATATTCCACACTTCAATTCTGCTGAGATATTCTGCTTGATCAAATTCGCCATGAATTGCGCTTCCTGCTTGATGCTGTCAGCGTCTTTCCCACGTGCCACGAAGTATACGCCTACGTCCATCCCCGCATCCAACGCCCCGTTGATATTGGCAGCAAATAGATCGTCCATATAATCATGTTCGCCAATTTTTACGACCGCAAATGATTTTCCATTGGATACCGCCTGATTAAAATCAAAATCTTCCTGAGCATAGCTTACGTCAATCCCATATTTCATTTATGTTCTCCTTCCCATTCATCTGGAATGCCGTCATTGTCTTTGTCTACCATCGCTTTGCCGAAAAATCCGACGGCTGCAACAAACGACACCGACGTAATTGCCGTAATGAATTGGATCATAATAGCCAGGTCCGCTTTGCCGGTCGTATTCCACTGCCAGCTCCACGCGGCCATAAACAATAGCATACATATAATCACCAGCAATAAAAAAAGATATACCATCAATCTTGGCATACCTCGTATCTGCAGCTTATCTGTTTTGGATAATGCCGCGACTAACACATTTTGTATTTTTTTCAACAATCTATATTACCTCCTTTTAATTGATCAGATACAGGATCACCGCCTTTCTATTTTCCAAGTAGCTTGAATATAAGTGTAACGAAGAATGAAATGACTGCTCCCAATAACATTGCATCTGTTTTAATTCCGTCAATGCGCTTATGTGCTGACTTTGCCGACGTCAATGCATCCGCAGTGTCTACACTCGATTTCCTCGCGTCAGCCTGTAGCGAGCGCAACTCTTCGTACATAATGTCTATTTTAGATTCCATGCTGCTGAGCCGCCCCAGCAATTCTGTCTGAAAATCATGTTCACCCATGATTCACCGCCTTTATCTATAAATTTCCTGCTCCTTTACGCTGTACGTTGCCAGCAATAATACACTTGATACGGAGGAATATTGTTGTGGGCTGCACCACCGCCAGTATTATCTATACTAAGACTATGCTGATGATCTCCGGCCGTACTGGTGGTCCTATTGGTACTTCCAGTACAATAGCCATCATAATTGTTCCCGTTTACTTTCCCAAAGCCATTAAAAGTTGTAACAGTATGGGAATGATCCCCTGCATTTGCTGCCACATGATTATGGCTGGCCAATTCATCAGTAGGTACCTAAGCTGTTCTGCGCCATCGATAAATGACCTGATAAGGCATCCGATTTTCATGCGTTTTATTGTTACCAACGTTACCTGTGGTACCACTGAATGAATGGAGGTGGTCTCCAGCGTTATTAGTATATAATGTTTGGTTATTAGAACTATAACCGCTACCAGCAAAATAACCAAGATTATCCCATCCCTTAACAGTATAAACGCCATGATTATGCGAACCATTGGACGAAGTGTTTCCGCTAAAAGTATGACTATGGGCTGCCAATTCATCAGTAGTGAGTTTGTGCGATTCTTCCCCGCCAGTTCCACCTACTGTATATGTGGTACCACTATCGGCTGTACCTGCACCTACCAGTACGCGGCCCACGCCGTAACTTTCCCATGTACCCACACCCCATATATCAGCTGGATTGGTGCTACTAGTAGATTCATAAATGCAGCCGACAGGATGAAAATAATCAAATAACTGCGCTACGGTGTAGCCGCCATGCTTTGTTGCGCTACCGGATGTATCCTGCGTGCCGGCTGTATTGACACCTGGTAAATCTACATCAGCAGAACCATCTACACTAACACCGCCTATTTTTCGTGCGGTCTGCCATTTTGTGGCTGTCGCTGCGTTTCCAGTACAAGTTGCCGCATTGGTGGCATTCGGAACCGTCCCTGATACGGCGACGGTCAATTTATCATTGGTGGCATCCGCTGTAATCGTAATATTGGCACCTTGCGCGATCGTCAACGTATCCTGCTTGCCATCTGCCTGAATCGTAATGCTGCCGACAGCCACATTGCTAAACGCATATTGATTCACTTCCGCGCCTGTTGCCACGCCGTCCAGCTTGGTTTTATCGGCTTTGCTCATAAACCCGTCGGCATTTTGTGTGGCATCAGAGTGCACATGCGTAGACGGTGAAAAATAAGAGGCATCTCTCCCGTCTACCTGATCCGCATTTAAATTTGCATTAACATTGCCATTGCTGACAGGCAGTTGCCCGGATGAATTACCCGGAACCAACCCCTGCAGCTTCAAGGCATTGACAATCTGATCCTCAATGATCGCCCGCAGCTGTTCCCGCGCCTCCGCAGGGAACGCAGATAAATACTCGTCGTCTGCCGGTTTTGTGCTGTCATATGCCATATCATCACGCTCCTTTCTTCAATAAAAAAACGCCCTACGGCGTTAGTATCCTTTGATACGGATATCCGCGGTACCGCCGACGTCTGTATTGGATGCATTTTTAATTTTGATTACGCAATCACTCATGGTTTTGCTGATCAATTCGGCATGCAGGTTTTCCCCGATCGCTGCCGGAACGACCGCTGGAATCGTGTAATAGGTATGCCCATATTGTACCGTTGTACCGCCGGTGCTAATCGTCGCTGTTAAGGCAATATCGGTGTCCGGCACATCAATTGACACGATACATTGATTGACTTCCGGCGTCTTCGTGATATCTGTCGTTCCCAGCAGGATACGGAATTGAATGTATCGAAATGTCCGCTGTATCGGCTTAAATCCTTCCCAGTCCAGCCATGTCGTCCCATCCTGCGAAGTACGCACCTGCAGTGCTGCACTACCACCTTTTAAATTGACCGAAGATGTGAATAGTGTGGTTACGTTACAAGTAATAATTGATGCAATGTCAATGACCGCTGACGTATAGATGCCTGACCCATAATACATGTCAAGAGTATTCGACAAACGCAGCAGACACGTCGTATCTTCTTCCACGGGAAGCGCAGACAACGATGCATCCGCAACCATTTTCTCCACCGAATGTGCCGTATTACTAAACCGTATATTTTTAATCCATGCGCTATAATTATTTACTACGTAAATTGCACTGGGGGCAGAAAAGCCGTCTAATGCGGACCAATCACCTTGCGTAGATTGTCCATTTACTACTAAAGATCGTTTACCAGCACTTGCAGACCAAGATACCGCTATATGTAAATTGGTATTCGCTTCTGCACATTGTGGAATCGCAAATCCTGAATTAGTAGCACCACAATCGAAATTCACATTTTTATTATTATCAAACCATATCAAGAATCGACCACCGGCTGAATAGAAATTAAAAAAGTTGTTGTACGAAGCAACTACTAATGGATTTATCGTAAATTCTAGCGTCCCTTCTTCCGCAGAAAACACGGATCCCGGAACAGTCAGTGATTCTACCGCACGCGTAAAAGATGCCGGAACGGTACTCGTTGCGGAGGATTTCTTTTCTACTTGATATCCTCCTACATAATATGTGAAATTTTGATCTGTAACATACCCGTATGGAAAAATATCAAAGATAGGATTTCCCGTATAATCTGCATTGAAAGTTAGCGTTGCGCTATATCTATGCCATTTACCATCTTTTATCAAAGGAACAGCAATCCCTGTTGCCAATTCCTCTGTCCAATCTGATTTATTGACTTGAACATATACAGATTTTCCTAAAGCCGTAGTGGGGAACTTAAGCCAAACACTGACAGTGATGTTATCTCCTTTTGTAAAAGATGTTCCTAGTGCAGGCATACTTCGTTGGATGCCACTCCACCAATTATTTGCCGTTGTTCCATCTACGGAATCTCCAGTTATTTGCCAATAGCGTCCTGCGGCAGGGACATTAGTCGTTATTTCAGTAATGCTAACAGTTGCCGATCCATGTCTTACACTATATGGTGTTTGCCCTCCATAATAATTGGTTGTTCCTTCTTCAATAAGCAGTCCGTTAGCGCCAAACCGCGGAACTCCTGCCGCAACCTGCGTGCCGTCTTCTTTATACGCTACAGAATTTCTGGAAAATGTCCCTGTTACTTCCTTTGCCAGCTTTAACACGCTGCTGCCGCCGACTTCTGAAAATTTTGTCGTCGGATAATCGGACCACTTGCCGCCGATCGTCTGGAAATTGATCAGTGAAGCCCCAAATTCTGTATTGTCGTGCGTACCACTGGCCAACGCAATTTCATCGAACGTTTGGATTACATTGCGGGGCGATAGGTTGCTAACGGTCAAAGAAACACTGGCCGCCGTTTTACTGTATTTCCCGCTGCTGTTGATTGCTTTGACAAAATAGTGATAAAAACGGGCCGTATCAATGGCCATGGTGTAGTCTGTATTCGCTACCCCGGTCGATACCAATGCTCCGCTGTCAAAGCTGTACCCTTCCCGTATTTCATAGCCTGTCACATCATTGTCCGGGCTTTTATCCCAGTAAAGTTCCACCGTATCGCCATTCTGGTATGCCACCAAGCCGGTCACATTGGACGGCTCGACTTGTACCGTGCAGGCAATGGATACTTCATCTGAGTAATACCCGGCAGCATTCATGGCTTTAATCATCACTTTAAAAGTGCCCGACGCTGTTAATGTATAGGTGGCATACAGTTCCCGCGTGAACGGCAGCGGTTCCCCGGCATCCCAGTTGTCGCCAATCTTTACTTGGTATCCAGATAAGTCGCCGTCCGTAACTTCGGCCCAATTGATATTTAAGATGGATCGGTTGTTGCTGTCCTGCGACGCCTGAATGCTGGCAACAGGATTGGGGCGCAGGTCATAGATACCGCTAACGCTTGCGGCATATTGACTTTCATTCCCAGCTATGGTGACGGCCTTGATCAACCAGGTGTGCTGCGCTTCGTCGTCAACTACCACATCATACAATGTGCCCGCAACCCGGGGGGAAACGATCACTGCCGAATCCCAATTGCTGCCTTCTTTGATAATATAATACGCCACATCCACTTCTGCCGGTGCGTCCCATGTCAGCGTGATCCGGGTCCGATCTGTGGCAGACTGTATGGCTTTGAAATTCGTGACGTCCAGGGGCTGGATGGATGCCGTAATGTCTGTACTGGCAATCGTACTGGTATAGCCTGCCACCGTAACTGCCTGTATCATATAATGCCAGGTTCCGTTGCCGGGCAGTGCGACCGTAAGCTTGATTTCTTTTGTTTTCGCCACCAACGTGCCCGCATCCCAGGACGTTCCGTATTTCACCGCATAATAGGCAATATCGCCTCCCGCCGGTGCCGACCAGGACAGCGTCGCTTTGGATTTATCCTGTGTGGATTGTGCCATAGCCAGACCGGTGACCGCATCCGGTTCCAACGTGACTTGTTCCCCCATCTGGGCTGCATTGGCACTGTAAAACCCTTCAGCATTACTGGCTTTGATCCAAAACGTATAACTGCCCGACCACGGCAGCGTATAGCGTGCCGTGGTCGCTTTTGTTTTGGTAACAAGTACTGTCCCGGTATCCCACGTATCACCAACTCGTATTTCATAGTAAGATAGATCGACTTCTTTATTCGCCGCCCAGTTAAATACGGCAATGGATCGGTCCGCATCACTCTGTTGTACGGTAAATCCCGTCACGTCGGCAGGCTCGCAGGTAATCACATCCGTCACGGTCGCCTGGTTTGCGGACTCGTTATCGCTGTTGTCGACGGCCACCACGGCAAACATGTACTGTCCGGATTGATCGGCAGTGTATGTGTAGGTCGTATCTGTCAAAATATTACTATGCAGGACGCCATTGACATACACCCGGTACCCTTTCAGGTCGATATCCGTATTAGCTGCCCATGACAATTTTACCTGGGTGGTGTTAGATGTGATTTTTGTTGCCGTAAGGCCGGTAACGTCATTAGGCGGTGCATCTTCTCCCACGTCCACCGTAACAGTAACGCCGCTCGACTGGGACACATTGGTGATCGTTTTAATTTTAAGATAATACACCGTATCGGGATCCGTATCAAAGTCACAGGCCATGGCACCCGTTTCCATTATCTGATTCCACTTTATATTGTCTGTTGACGCATAGACAACAAATTTACTGGAATACGTACCATCCGGCAGCTGCCACGTTGCATACAAATGCGCATGTTTGGTCCCGTCTGACGCCAGCCAATGTATCTGCTTTGCCGACACGTTGATGACGTTTTCCGCCTGATTCGGCTGTGCTGTCGAGTAGTTTGGCGTAGGGATATCATAGTTTTCACTGAATACATTTTTGTTGTATTCCAAGCATGTGATCGTACGTTTAAATTCTCCGTCATTACTCCGGGTAATTGTCTTTACCGTGAACAGCTTGGAGCCGATCGTTATTTTGGCAATATCGCATACATCGCCAACTGACGGGACATCTTCCGGAACAGACGACAAGGTCACTGTAACGCCCGTATCATGAATCACCATATCCGATATAGGCACCAAATGAATACTATCGCTGGCCGAAGCCCGGTACTGGAACTGATAGGACGCCGTGCTGTCATAGTTATCAAACAGCGCGCCGACGGTCACTTGACTGCCATTGACTGCTGTAATTCTTCCGCTGCACGCCCATTCCGGCACATCGTGTGATACGGCGATTACATCACCTACATTGCAGGCAATGGCGTCAATCGCGGCATCAAAAACGCACGTACGGATCAGATACTTATTGCAATACAGTTGGAATTTACCATACCGATACGCCTGCTTATAGCTGGTAATGCCATCCATCGTTATGGACGTAGATTGGTTATAGGCATCTGCGTCGTCGTAGTCGTCCGCATACACGGTAACTGTATCTCGTTCATAGTTTTTATCTTTATTGGTAAAGGTGACTTCTACTGCATTGGCCCGATCAGAGGTTTGCAAAAACTTTTCTTCAAAGGTGCCAGCAATGATATTTCCCATACCGAACATCTGCACCGGCGTATCGACAACAGCATCCCACACGCAGCCGAACTTAACGCCAAACATCAATACAATGCCATACCCGACAGCGGCTATGTTTTTATTGATGCTTTCCATCATCTTTTCTGCCGTATTGATTTCAATGTTAATTTTTAGATTTTTACTGTCACAGAACGCAGCCCACGCAGCAAAGCGGTCATAGAGGATCAAATCAGCGGGCACACCTGTCACAACAATTTCATTCTGATCTCCGTTGATATCAATGGCTCGATGCAGCATATCATATGCCGCCCATGCTGGGTTGGTCGCATCCTTTGTTTCGTAGACCTGTGTATCCGGATTATATGCCAAAATGGTCGTACGCTTTTTTATAAATGTAATACTGGGGGAACCAGATAATTGGTTCGTTGCTAATCCTTTAATGCCTACCAATCCCATACCCGGATAGGAAAAGTCATCGTACACCACACCCGCCACACTGCTCCACCAAATCCGCGTTTCGGCGCGCGTAGACCCAACATCCGCTCCACGGCCAATGACCATGACGCGAACGGTATATGCGCCGGAAGGTAATCCATCAATACGGAATTGCCGGCGGACGGCACTGGTTTGAGCTGCCGATATTTTTCCATTGTATAGGCCACTACTGCTAGGATCGCTTGTTTCTCCCTCCCACCACTTATTTTTATCAAAATGAGCTTCCCCACCCGAATCAATAAAGGTCACCCAGTTGGTGGTTCCGGTTACACAATACTGGGCCTTGATTTTGACCCATTCTTCACCCAGGCTGCCGTTGTCATTGGCATAATATAGTCCGCTCGTACATTCTACCTGCACTACAATCCCTTGATTGGCATTCCCTGTTAATTCATAGGTGCGCCATCCGGAATCCAATAATTCCTGATTTAAGGACACCGTAGAAACCGTATCATTAAAATTCTGAATGCGCACCTGATTATACAGTCCGTTTCGAATATCGCAGTAAATATGTTCATAATAGCTAATTGGGTTTGCATTAATCTGCACATCGCTGATATCCAAATAGCCTTCCCCCGCTGCTAGCAGCCAGAATAAATATTGATCATCATCGTCGATCATGACAAATTTATTGAGCGTTTGACCACCGGTCTTGACTGTCCCATACGTGATTGGGATCGCATTGCCTTGTCCGCTGGTCGTCGTAATCCCATCCCAACTATAGGTGGGGTTCGATGTGCTGTTTTCCTTTGTAGTGCCAAATACCCTGTTGATTAAGGTCCCACCCAAATACATAACCGCTGCCGCTGTCAAATATCCGCCAATAGCGGCCCACCCTGTAGCAGATGCTAGAGAAGACACTCCTGCAACAGTGGCACCGAGCCCCATAGATGCAACACTTAATGCTACTGAGGCAACTATTAATAGTGGGTTCTTGTGTCCGCCCTTGCCGATATACGGCGATATGACGACAAAATCCCCATCTTGGAGAATATTGTCGCCAGTTACTTCATCGGAATTAACCGCTATAACCAGTTTATCCAGCGGAACATACTGCGTAAGATATGGATCGATGTACCAGGATACCGGCTTGCCTTCCTGATATGCTATTTTGTGTATTTCACGCCCTTCATAGGGAGCGAATGGATTTTTAATGCAAATGATGGTAATCATACAGCAGATCCTTTATACATAAAAAAACCAGCAATGACATGTTTCCATGCGATGCTGTGAATGGATTCAATACAAACACCTGTTTTTTCTCGAATATGAATAAACTTTCCGTCTCCGATATATACACCGGTATGATTGACCAGCGGAGCCGGCACGCCGAATCGAATGGCAACAACACACGGGACGGGCAGCGGTGCAGATACGGGTTGCCACGTATCACTTTGCGTCTGCCCATGAATAATATGACTGACCTTGTCGCAGTCATCATAATCCGCAGTGAATTCCGGCAGTATCATGCCGTGCCGCCGGTATATCTCCATCACCAGTCCGTAACAATCAAACCCCGTACGGATATCCCGTCCTCTATTTTTGAATGGCACACCGATTAAATCGGCATACGTGACATCACACATAAATGCCTCCCTGGTCAATCCCCGGAAACCCACCGAATCGCGCACTGTTTCCGCGAGCCCGGCAGCCTGCCAGCGTATGCGGACAATCTGCTAGACTGGACGTGCACTGGCAGCGTTTATCTTTATACTCAAAGCGGCAGCCATTTTTTAAATACCGGTAAATGGGCCGTCTGGAATCCGGTAAATACGACGGGCCCACCGTTAGTGTGACAAAATTCTGATCCACATGACATTCCGATACTTCATATTTTTCTTCGATTTCCGGTGTTGTGCTGTCTAAATTCTTGCTATTCACGACCCGCAGAATTACCAGCCCGCCGTTAGCTCCATTGGATTGCTCCACATAATATGTCAGTGCCCGCCCCGTATTATCCAGCTTGATGTCAAACGATGGATAGCTTCCTGTGGAATCTTCCTCGCATTCCGCAATATCCATAGGGAAAGCAAGCCATTGCTGGCCATTCCAGGTAATATCTTCCGTGTTATAACACACGCGTATGGGATCTACGCCGTCAATCGGAACTTGTAGTTCCAATAAAATCAGCATCACAGAATCCGTATTCATTTTATTTTTTTCTGCTTTTGTAATAGAAGATAAGGATAGCATCGTTACACCTCCGTCAGGGTAATACTGCCGCTCACTTGATTTACTTCTTTCGTGGTAAATTCTTCCTTGGATGCATACCGCACGGTATACGTTACCTCATCTAAGGGAGACGTAAATTGAAAAGTAAGCGCTGCAAAATATACAGTATTCTGCAAAAAATTCATCAGCGTATTGTATTGTGCCGTCGGCATGGCATTCCATACCAACTTCCATGTTTTCCGGCTTTTAGTAAATTTACGTCGTCCAATGACCGAGCCGTCTTCCATTTTCGAGACGATGGAGGTGTCCTCCACATCAACTGTTGTTCCAAAAGACGGCTGCATAAGGCTATCGGGAAATGTGATTGTATCTGCCAAATTACACCATTCCTTTCAACATGGTACGTACGCCATACCGATTGTTTTTAACAATATCAATTACAGCAGAAGCCACCAGTTTTGTTCCATTGAATGAAACGGAAGGGTTTGACACCTGCAAATTTTGGCCAGATTTATTGACCAAAGTCATGTTCACAGAATGCGCCCCACTGGATGATCCCGCGTCCTGCCCATTTGCCACTTTGCCTAGAATATCAGACGTTTCCCGTGCGTTGTATACATACCCGGGTGTCTTGTTGTAAATTAATTCGGCACCGTTTTCGCCTACCAGCGCATAGCCACTGGGAACGGTACCACCGGAAGCAAAACTTCCGACCATTGATAGCCCCGAACTCCACTCGGTATCTAATCCTAAGGACGTTCCGCCTACATTTCCCGAAATTCCCATGGAAGATAATACACTGCCAAAATTAAAACTGGTACCGCTTCCCATGGCCTTCATGACAGAGTTCATAATTAATCCCTGCATGATAATTTTCATGGTTGTATTCAGAATTTCATTGCCAATAGATATATACAGATTTTTCATTCGTTCGGCAAAGGATTTATTTTCCGTCAGCAAATTAGAAAACGCACCTTCCATACTACCCGTGATATTGTTCCAGCCTTCCGTCATAGCAGAACCAATATCCTGCGAATAACTCCGCATTTCCTGTTGTAAAGATGCCAGCCCACCGCTCCACGAGGTTTTCGCCATTAATGTGTCCAGGCTCTTCTGATTTTCATACAGCGACTGTTCCAGCTTTGTTTTTTCTGCTGTAGTCAGCTGCATCTCGGCTAATTCCTGTTTTTGCGTACTGATAAAATTCTGCAGTGCCGCTTGCTGCTGTTCATCTATATCCCGCTGGTAAGAACGTTGTAGATATCCCAAACTAGTAAGGTGTTGTTTCTGTTCATCATATTCTGCACTGCGATTATCACGGAGTTTAGTATTCGTTTCATCTACTGATTTTAGATTCAACGCATTTAAATAGGCCCGTGACGCTTGCTCATCGCCACTGGCCTTGTAATAGTCTTTCCATTTATCATTATTCGCATTGATTTCAGCCTGTCCCTGTGTCTGTATTGCCGCTTCTCGGCCGTCTGGCGCATCCGTCAGTTCCAGATTATTCATCATAACACTGGTTTCTTCTTGCTGCTTACGGTATCGGATCGCCCAATCCTGATATGCTTTTTGATCCGCCAATGTTTTTATTCTATTATTTTTATCCAACCCTTCCTGTGTACCAGGAGGTGCGTACCGGGTAAAAGACGTTGGCGCTAAATTTATCGCATCATCGGCTCCCAAGGAATTGTAATTTCCCTGTACTTGTGATTCGTATTCATCTGCTGCAGGTCCGGAACCGTTGTAGGCTTTTACGCCAGCCCATACATCGCCGCCCTGTTCGGCTATTTTGTGGCTTAAAATGTAAATACCTGCCAATGCGTTCTGTTCCATATCATCACGCCATTGTGGGTATATATCATTAATTCCGTAGTCGCTTGCGGATTGTTCGGTAACTTGCATCATGCCGCCGTTAGGAGCCATATTAATGCCGCTTAAGGTATCACCACCGGATTCCCTCATAGCAATGGCAAGAATAAGTCCTATATCGGAACTGGTTTCCTGCGCCGCATGTACCAATGCCTGTACTTCCGGGCTTTGTCCCTGCAACATGGCCGTATCCTGCGAAATAGAAGGTTGTACCGGAGCACTGCTGTTGTCATAGTTTGGGAACAGTTGAGATACCGACACATAGCCAACAGGTTGTCCAAAATCATCGGTTACACTGTCCTTTTCCACGACCCCCGTTGAGCTATTGGCGCCCACATATCCGCCGCGGCCGTTGCTCATGACAATATGGCCCCCGTCGAGTACTACTACACCGTCTCCGACTTGCGGGACATACCCATCTCCTGCCGGATGCCATGCGCCATTACTTTTAGCGTAGTCTTCGATGTTGTCTACTGTACGTCCAATGGTCACACCTGTCGCTTGTGCTACGCCATCAACAAACAACTTCCCGCAATCCGTTGCGGAAATACCATCGCCACCCAATAAATAAGGCATACCGTCCTTGGATGCCGCAAGGGAATAGAGCTGTGCACCCAGACCGCCGCCCATTGTCGTATGCGAAGCCGTGGAGAAGCTGAGTGTTTTGAGATTTACCGCCGCACCATGTATCTGTTTAGCCAGATCCATCCAGTCTTTTTTGTTCTTAGCTAAGTCGATATCCAGCTGAGTCCCGTTGTATTGTAATAACTTCTCATCTTCAGACGCTAAAATACCGGCTATTTTTTCATTGGCCTGCTGAATTTTTTGTGCATTTTGTTTGATCGTTTCGGCGTATTGGTGATTGGCTTCCGCAATTTGCTGTGCCTGATGCGCCGCTTCCTTCGCCGCCTTTTCGGCAGCTTTTTCCGCGGCCGTTTTTTTACCGGAGCCTTCGCCATCATATTTACCTGTAACCTGCCGCATCATATCTTCTATCTCTTGTTGCGTTTTTTGATATTGCGGGTCATTCGCTAAATTTTTTTGAATTTCCAGCCATTTTTCTTGTTGCTGCTTTTGTTCATCTGCCGCTTTCTGTATTTCTTCCTGATGTTTCTGCTCTTCATACGCCAATTCTTGGTCTAAAATGCTTTGTTTTACGTCGTCACCGGGAATATCTGTAGGACCTGCGGCCCCCATGCCACTAGCTCCCGGATTCCAGGTTGCATATCCATTACCGTGCCCATCCCCAAATATACTTCCGTTAGGATCCATAGCTGGTGCAACTTGTCCATCTTGCGTGTACGTATAATATTTACCATCAATGCCTTGAAAAGTATGATTTTTGTTATAATCTTTTAGGCGACTCATATACTTATCCAGCTCTACCGCCGCCAAAGTTGTTGCAATAGCAACACCAATCCAACCGCCTGATAAGGCAAATATGGCTGTCCCTAATTTCCCCACTGCGGTTTTCGCTACATTCCCAGCAGTCACCATTTTATTGCCCATGGTTTCCGCTTGTATGCCGGCGCCAATGGTAGCCCCCGTCGTAGTATTGGTCACCGCCGCCAGTTCGGCCTGCGCCAGTTTCCCTGCAGTAGCACCTTCTGTTACTTTAGCCGCAGAAGACACCGCAGCATTTCCCTGCCAATCCAACGCCGCATTGGTTACCAATATTTTTTGAGCTAGTTCTGTTTCACCCATCTGAATAAGCTGGATTGCCTGTGTTGCCCGAGCCGACATAGTCCCAGCAGCAATACCTCTAGCTTCCATCGTTGTATTGGATTCCAGTATTTTGATAGCCAGTTCACGTTCGCCAGCTAAAAGAGCAGCATTGGCCCCTTCAAAAGCATTGCGGGCGGTATTAATAGCCACCATTTTACCGGCTTCTGCTGCTGCCGTATTCGTCACTTGCCGTCCTAGCTGCGCTTCCAGGGCAATTTCATTGGCAATATTTTTTGTATTTCCATACACAGGGGTAGATGCAACCGCAATAGACGCCATAGATTCTTGCGCTTTTTGTAAATAGGCGGCTCTTTGCGCTTGCATAGCAGCCGTTTCTTCCATTACCTTGTTCCGGGTATCAATAACCGCCCGCCCCAGGAATGTTTGCGCTTCTGCCGCTCCATGAATCGCATTTTGGTAATCTACCACGTATGTATTTAATTTACGAGCCACCCATGTGCCGATCAGCACTTCGCCCATTATTGCCGCATGCTGGGATACGAAATCTATTCCTACGCCCAATCCAGTTAGGGCCGGGATTGCAATTCCCTTGATGTCATTGGCAAATTCTTTCACTTGACCGCCAAAATTCATGACAACTTGACCGGCAGCTTGAACCTTTTCAATCATATCCGGATTCACAAATTCTACTTGATGGGTTTCGTTGTTCACCTTCACAAACTGATTGGCAATTGCCGCCATTTCATCTGTTGCCGCTTTGAATGTGGTATCTAATCCCACACCTCCGACACGAGCAATGGATTCTTTCAGGTGATTCCAGCGTCCTTCGAATGATTCCAAATACTTCTGATTGGCTTGCATTTCGCCTTGTAACCGCTTGGATAAAAAATCAAATAAGCCACCGGCTGATTGCTTTGCCTGTGCTATATCTTCACCTGTAATGCCTAAGAGCGCCCCCAATTTGGTACGTTCCACATTTTTTCCGCTGATTAAGTCCTGTACGTCCCGCATTAAAATATTGCCATTTAACCCCATAGCCTTCCCTGTGGTGGTAAGCGTGCCGGCTAATTTTAAAGTCTGGTCTAAGGTCATACCCGCATTTAATGCGTTGGGAATCATGCCGCGGAACACGTCAGATATTTCTTTTGTTGACGCACCGGTTACCAACGCCTGATCACTTAAATCAGACATCAGTTTTTTAGACATCAGTAACGACTGGTTCCATGTCAAATCCTGTCCATTCAATTGTCCCATAGAAATTAATGAACCGGCTAAGGAAATGCTTCCTGTTTGCATGGTGGTATAAAAGTCAATGGCTTCACCGACGGTGGCATGCAAAGCTTCTCCTAATCCCTGTACACCAGCAATGGCCATCGCATACCCGCCCGCACTCGCCAATACAGAATCAAAGGACAAGGCACTGGATTGCGCATCTCTAAAACTAGTATTTAAGGAACCGACACCCGTTCCTAATCCCTGGACGCCCCGGGACGTTTTTTCAGCGGATTGTAATACGGACTGAAAGGCGCCGGTTGCCTGATCTTTTCCAATAATATTAATCTGCACATCATTTGCTGCCATGACGCTCACTTCCTTTTCATTTTCTCACGAGTCCGCTGAATCGTATCCCATTCCAACGCCTGCAATTTATATAGGTCGCTGGGCGTAATTTCAACATCCATCATCTCTGCTATCCGATATATGCCAGGATAGTCTAATCCCGTCAGCAGCGGTTCCATCCCGCCGCTCCAATTCCATTGCGTTTGGCAGTGCAGCCACAGGTGATATACCCGGCGATTCACAGGCATCAACTGTGGCGGTCGGGCTTCACAGGTACTACAATCTGTGTTCAGATGCTCGTCCCGACACATTTCACAATAGGCAGACCATTCCGACACCCACTGCCAAACCTTAATTAGTTTTTTTCAGCTAACTCATCCTGATAGGTAGAGGCAAACGTCATCCGTGCAAAAACAAGGCATACATTATTAGGGAGATTGGAAAAATCGTGCTCTTTATACACCGTATCTAAAATCCAATCGTAGCAATCTTCCTGTACCGCAAAGGGATTTCGTTTATCTGTGATCGGAAGCTTCAGATAATTCAAATTCGCTTTATCCAATGCCTTCCGCTGTTTGCGGGTAATCATACGGATTTTGGGCAATGTACCGTCCGCAATCAACGTTTCCACATATTCCTGCTGCTTGGCATATACTTCCTGCGCTTTTTCTTCTTTTGTCAATTCATTTGCCATAGTTCTCTCATTCCTCCTGTCATTACGCCGCATACGACGAAACATCATTAATTAAGGTAACGACGATTGCCGAATTATCACTGTTATTGGCATAGTAGCCGTTATAACTTAACGTGGCCATCACACCTTTAGGCCCATCCACGGTAGGTGTCGCTCGTTCCAGCAATACTTCCGGTATTTTAAAACTCAAACTATGCGGACCTTTGGAAAATACCATTTCCAACGACGTTTCCGTACCATTAATTGCTTTATCCAGTAACGCCGTGTCCGTGAATAATACTTCGACGGACCCGGATACTTTGGCAATACCTTCGTTAATACTGGGCCGCGTAGCGCCGCCGTTCAGGCAGTACGTATCTCCTTCTAAGCCATTATCTACATCCAGCTGCATTTTTCGGCAGGTAGCTAGTATATTCCCGCCTTCCTTAACGGTGGCATCGATATTATTAAACCGTAGAATCTCCAGTATCGTCGGAGACGCTGTAATTGGCGCTGTTTGTTCGATTTCATTGGCGGCCATCATATCCATGGTATAGGCCTGTTCATTGTTCCCTACCTGACCGGTAACAGAAAACTTATTCACTTTAGACCCAACATACCGGAAATATTTGCCAATATCTGTAAAACCTTTTTCAATGGTCATAGACGGTACGGTATCGCCGACTTTAAATACATGCTGATACAACGCCGCCCCTGCCGTGATAACGCCAGCGGTCATATTCATCATCCCGCTAATATCTGCCCCGGATCCTGCCGCAGTTAGGACACTCACTGCCGAAGATGCCCCTGTCGTGCCAGATGTTATCGTAAATTTATTTGTTCCTGCATCAAACGTTACTGTCGCGCCAGTAAATCCAGTCGTCGTCCCTGCCGCACGTAGTGCCGTCTGAATCAGCGATGCCACATTAGTCATGGTAGTTGCGGATGCAAACGTAATTCCGGTAACAGATTTTGCTGTGCCATCGATCGACACCGAAAAAGAGCCCGTGGTGATCGCCTTCCATGTTGCAATATCCGTGCCGACCGCAGAACTCGATACAATCTTTCCAGCTGCACTAAGAGACGTCGTTGTGGGTGCCCCAAATACGGCTTTTAACACATTTCCAATATTACGGACGTCCAGTGGCGATTCAATTTGCCCGGACACATCAATTTGTCCCAGAGCCGGTGCCGTAGCATCCCTGCGGCCCGTAATCGTGTTGGATTCAATTAAATTTTGTTTACTTGTTAAGGCATTTTTATTAATCGGATGGCGATACGTCGTCCCTGTTGAGGGCTGTACACCATAGGTCGATTCAAACATCAGGTTTGTAATCGTTTTAATGCCTTTTGCTTGCATTGCCATATGTTACCTCCTAATATGTTATTTCTTCACCCATAGACGGCGTGATATTCGTCGTCGCTACCAATACGCCGTTCCACTGTGGGAAAATAGCTTCTGAGGGTGAAATATCAAAATCTATATGCGATATAGGCCAGCCCTTGGATTCCGCACAGGCTTGCAATTCTTCATAGATCAGCTGCCCGAAGGCATTACACTCCCGCATACCCAGCATGTCTGTCAAAGACGCATTGGGATACGAATCGAACGGGACAATGTTACCATCGGCAGCGACCTTATCATTGGATATAACCCACGCAATCCCCAATATATACGAAAACGTCCCCTCGTCGATTCCTTCTACTTTATGTCCCGGCATTATCAAAATAAACGGGCAGTTGTCTTCGTCCGGAAGCTGCCGCGGCGTTGTTCCCATTAAAAACGTGGGCGATTTGCCATATTTCTCCTGACAAAAATTTTGAATAACCGTCGATCCCTGAAGAGCCTGCATCCAGGCATCGGCAATCTTATATAACGATAGTGTCATTTCCATTTGGTTTACCTGTATACCTTATACGTACGCCCACTGCTTGCCGCAGAGCGCTGCGTATTCCCCATAATGTAAGACAATAATTTATCCTGCATGGCTTGCGCCGCCACGGCAGAAACATCTGGCAGCACAGGCGGGAACGTCGGACGGGATGCCGTGTGTAACTGGTTCTTATCAGCTGATAATTTAATACCTGCCGCCGCAAAAGCCCGCCGTAACTTATCCGTTACCTCTGTCGAAAAACCTTCCTGTTGTTTGCTTCCAAGATACACGGCTGAATGGCTAAGCCACCCAACCGTTACGCTCCCTTGATTAGCACGGCTGCTGTCGTACCCCACGGCTCGCTGCAGGCGCCCCATGGGGGGATACCGAGTTTTCCCCGTATTCCCAAGGGCGATATCCAGGGCTCTGCGCATCTTGTCCGGCATCATTGGGGCATAGGCTTGTCCACCCGGCGCCCCTGACTGAATGCCCGATTTAATAACCTTTTGGGACTTCCACGCCGCCGACTTGAGCGCGCTGGCAATCCATTTGGGATTGTTTGCAACCAGCTGCTTCAAATAGGGCGTCGCCATATCCTCGTATGTGATTTGTAATTGCATTACTGCAGCCTCCTCACCGATACGCCGGACAATCCGGACGTAAACCGAACGTCATAAACGCCGTTCATGTACGCTTCTACCGCCACAAACGTATACTTGATACCGTGATACAGGATGAAGTCCCCGGCATGAGGTTGGGGTACGTCCGCTTCCCGTATAGTGAAGGTAGCCTCCCCATAACTTTTATCAACCTCTTTGGGATTTCTTTTCGTGCCTGTCGCCGTACCGATATCAGCCAATACAGAAATGGTTTGCTCAACTCCTTTGGAGACATAGGCGGCTTCTTCTGCAAATTCGTCCGCATTAAACAGCAATTCGGCCATTTCGGTTCCCATGTCATCCTGCAGGCTCATTTTCGGGTACCCCGTTTGGCAACCCGCACCGGTTCCACCGGAGGAAGCTGCAGTCCTATATCATCTGCAATGGAGTCCGGATCATCCTGAACTGTTTCTTCACGCGGCGTTTCTGCTGCAGGCTGCAACAGCCGCAGTTCTCCGTGACTGGCGGCGACCAATTTCTTCGCTTCGGCAGCGTCTACGTCCGGAATGATATCGCCTGCCTGGTATTGTTTGCCGTTATGCCGGACACAAAATCGTTCTACTAAAATTTGCACGGTATATGCCTCCCTTAAAATGCTTTAATCGTGTACCAATCGTCAATAAATTCTGGTTTCGGTACGCATTTACTGGCCACCCTGATTTTCAGTGAGTCAGCCCCTGTATCCTTCCAGATTTTTGGCACTGTTTTGCCTTCGTACGTACGAAATTCGCCGTCATCTTCTAACTGGGTGATAGATCCGAAGAGCTGCGAACCCCGGCCGGAATTAGCCACAATAAAATAGCCGTCCGGCAGATATTGCTGCAGCGTACCGGAGCCGTCATCATACACGCCGTCATAGGCGTAAATGTCCAGGTTTAATTCAGACAAATACCCGTATCGAATCACGCCCGGAGAGGTGATTTTGGGCTGGAATTGCATCAATGCCACATTATCCCGGCTGGGAATCATGAGAATATCCAGCATACTTTTGTTTTTCAGCAAATACTGGCACGTTTTCCAACTCCCAAGGGCAATGTTCGGTACGCGGCCGCTATTGCGAGAAACCGTCTGCGCCACGGTCTTGATTTGATCGTAAATATCTGCCGTATACGCTCCATTACTGTCTACAGTATCCCATTTATCATTGCCGGACATGGTGGCTTTCTGCGTCCAATCAGCATAGGTTACGGTATCCTGAATCTTGTTTTTCCCATCTTCTGCATACCCGGAGACCTCAAATTCTCCATAAATCATGAGCTGGGCACACATCCATTCAATCGTACGGGTCGTCATGTCCTGCAGTTCTGCCATATCCTGTGCCCGCAGTGCCAAGGCCCGCTGTTCGGGTGTCTGTGTGGAAAACATTGCTTCCCCGAATCCCCGTTTGTCAATATGCTGTACCGTAATCAACCGGGACGGTGCCATCATGGGCGGTTCGTATTCTTTGGTATGAAAGCCGTTCCGGTCTACATTGACACTGCCGGAGCCGTTCGACACAAACGGTGCCAATACTCGCGATCCCTTGCGGTAATCCATCAATACGCTTTTAGTAGGAAAGGTCACGGTATTGGGAAAGAAGGTATCCCGGAATAAGGTCTGCGGCGGATAGGATTGTTCCAATGCCTGCAGCAGCAAATAGGTGTTATTTAAGTCTAAAGCCATCGTAAGTCACTCTCCTTATTGAATAGACGTCAAATAGATGTTGAGATTGCGCAAGGCATCTTCATGAGCAGCTGCGGTATCGGTACCGCCAAAAGTAAGTGCTTCCCGGTTGAAGGTGCCTGTTACATAAACCGGCGCTACCACGTCGGCACTGGTAGCGTCGACGTCTTCTGCTAAGATACAATTTCCGGTCTGACTGCCATCTGTCTTGGTACTGTTTGCCAAAGTAAGCTTACCTGATGCCGTGATTTTCCCTAGCACACTGCCGCGAGATAGTTTCCCGGAGCCACTTACAATGGTTTCGTTGTGCAGGATCGCGGCCGGTTCAGTACTACCGATCAAGTTATCATACGTAAACGTGTTGATTGCATTCACTAATTCTGCCATTATTGAGCCCTCCCATTCTTTCGATTAATGACTGCCGCCATCATCTGGATAGCCTGCGCGTTTTCATTCTGCTCGGTCTGCTGGGCACCCCCGGTCGCCGCTACGCCTGCTGCGCCGGATGCTATGTTGTCTTTGATCATTTGCGCCATCATCTGCGCACCCGTATTCGCCGGCGGTACTGGTTCTTCTTTTTTCGGCGTATTCGTTTGAATTGTATCCACCACAAATTGAATACTCTCTGCCGTGCCCCCCTGTGCGACAGCATTTTGTACAATCGTATGAATGGCCCCATTTTCTGGATCATCCATCGCCTGTAATGCCGCAATTCGCTTCCGCTCGTTGGTAACGGCATCCTGCACCAGGGTATGTACGAATTCCGGGTACTTGGCTTGTAACTCTTCCGCATTTTTAATGACTTCCATGTTGGTATCCTCCTGTTTCTGTGTCTGACTTGTTTGGTTTTGCATAATAGTAAAAAACTCTTTCATCGACGTACGGGCCGCATTGTATATAGGCATACGGCTAAAATTGAGCACCGTTTCTGGTGTGGGATCTTGTCCCATAAATAAAACAGCCGTAGCAAAGTGATTTTCTACCGCTGTTTTTGCGTCCATATAGGTTTCGTTGTCCATAAAATCGGATAACGTTTTCATATCCAGCCCCGTCCCCAACTGATACGCATTTAAGATGCCTGCTTTTACCGTGTCCAGCACATCAGCATATTTTCTGAAATCGCTGGCATAGCCGGCGTCAATTCCCATTAACGGATTATGTACCATAAAAATGGCCCCTGGCGATATGTTGCGTTCATCTCCTGCCATAAAGGGCACGGTTGCCGCACTCATGGCTTTTCCATCAATATTGGTAACAACCTTCGCACCTGTACTTTTATGTTTCATCAGCGCGTTATAGAGGCCTGTCGCCGCAAACACGCTGCCGCCGTAACTATCAATCCAGACGGATATATCCCGCCCGGCATAGCCTTCCAGCTGCGTCCGGAACGCATTGGGCGACGCACACGCCATGCCTAACCATTCATAGATCCACGTATCGTCATCATCGACAATATTTCCGTCCAACCGTAATTCAACGGGTTCATCTTTGTTTTTTTCCTGGAAATTCCAGAATTTTTTCATATCGTAGCCCCCTTAGTTTTTGTTTCGTCATCATCATCCGGATCGCTGTTCTGAGCCGATTCTCCCTGCTGTACGCTGGGATATACGGGCAGGTCTTCCTGTTCCAGCTTCGCCTTTTCAATGGACAGCCGTTCCACGTTTTCATCCCAGCTGGTTCCAGTCATTTCCATGGATTCTTTTTCCCGGGTACTAAACCCGTACAACACCCGGGCACTGGCGGCCTGCGCTTCTTTTACTGGATCCAATACGCCCATTACCGGGCCATACCATTCGGTATTGCACCATGCTTTGTGCAGCAGCGGATCGTCAAAAAAGCCTGGGGCCTCAATCCGGCCCAGGAATACGGCTTCTGCCATCCAGGCCTCATAGGTCGGCTGACAGAAATCACGGGCAAACCATTCCCTTCGCATTTTAAATTCAGACCACGCCTGCAGCAGAGCTGCCCGGCTGGCTGTATACGACGAATTGAACGATTTGATTAACACTTCATATGGCTGTCCAATGGCGGCCCCGATTTGCTTAATCAATTCCCTGGTAAAGGGTTCGAACGTTGATAAACTGCGCTGTGAATCGACCGTTTTGACATCATATCCCATGGGCAGCGTATTCATCGTACCCGGTCCCAATTCCATCGAATTCGGGTCCAAGGGTTGCCGGGGTATCCCATTTAATTGCTGGACCACCGCTTCCACCGGCTCCACGCCATCGGCATGGGGCATGGATTCAGTAAAAAATAACGTAAAAAAGGCCTTAATAATGGCCGCCGTCAATTCTGCATTGCTATACCGGCTTACCTGCTTAATCACTTCGATCACCGGTGCCAAATACGGGACGCCCCGGTATTGTTCCGGCCGTTCATCGTGGCTGATCTGCAAGATGTTAGGAAGCCCGGTTGCTGCGCCGAACGCCTCTACCCGGGCCCAATCGGGATTCTGGGATAAATTCGTAGGATCATAGGGATAGCGGTTGCAGATATGATAGGCTACCACACCGCCATCACTGTCAATTTCCACGCCATTAACAATGCGATTGCCATTATCTGGATTTTGAACCACCACGGTCCAGGGCACGACAGCTCCAATCAAAGCCTGTACTCCAGGGTTGCAGACGCGCGTTCCTTCAATCAACTGCAGGCGCAACAGATACGGCATATTGGGTCGAGGCGGTTGATACCGAAGCACAGCAAAGGCGTCACCATCTACCAAATAATCAATATAGGCCATATCCTGCATATCATAGAAATTGTTTTTGCGATAGATATCGCACAGTTTAGATGATGCCCATAGGTCAAATTCTTCCTGTGTCCGTTTGGCCCATGTCGCCGCTTCTGCAGAGGATATTCCCAATAAGCCGTATTTGGGCCGTGGGCTCACACGCAGTCCGGAACCAATCACATTGGTGCGGGACGTGCGAATAGCACCCGTAGCCACCGGCGTTCCCATATATAACTCAGCCGATCGCGCCCGCAAGGTAGACAGGTTGACGTCAATATCTGATTGCGGACTGCTGCGGATTGGATTCCATGCTGCCAGGCTGCCTTTCCGGTGACTGGCACCCGTCTCTGAATATCCGGTATTGGTAATACGGCGCTGAATAGCAGGACTACTTGTCGGCATACGGGCTTTATTTTTTGTTTTTATCTTACGATTGTTTCTTTTCATTTACTCATCCCTTAGCACAATCCGCTTCGCCCGGACCCGGCTGCCGCTTCCCGTCCCGGCCAATAATTGATTGATGCCGGCACTAATATCTGTAAGATTCGCACGCCTATTTTTAAAATCTTTTTTTTGCCACTCCTGGCTTTCCAGTGCTTTTTGTTCGGCATCTACATAATGCTGTAAGCGCTGTTGCTGAATGCTTTCGTCTGCCATTTATACGGACACCCCTTTCTTAAAACAGCCATACGTCGGCGGTGATGGTTTTTCTGCAACGTATACAGATTCTTTTAAATCATGTTCCCATTTATCCCATTCGCGAGTCGTACTACGCATACAGGCGAAATTGTATACTTGTAAATCCAGCGGTTCATTACGATGATCGGCTGCAATATTAACCCATTTTTGAACCAGCTTCCCCTTTTCCATTTTGGTCACCAGTCGTTCCGACAGCAGCCCCTTATAATATACCCGGTCATACCCACATCCTTCCCGATCTGGGAAATGCATATATTTAGGCCCGGGTTCCGTGATATCTATCAATCGTTGATAGATATACTGTTTACCATCATTGACTCCCAGCAGAATTACCGTTAAATCGGGATATCCTTTCGCCTTTACCAATCGCTCTACGACGGGAACACCCCAGGAATGGGATCCTTGAATAGCAAATCGTCCTTTAATAGCATTTGCCTGACAATATTTATATACGGCATCGGAGTAATGGCCGCCATGATCGATAAACGTACGGGATATTTTTTGCCCTATACCATTTTTAAAAAAGTACACATGATCCAGTATTTCATCCAACTGGTCCCATGTGCTGTCTTGATCTGGTACACCGAGAATCGTTCCTTTCTGAATTCCCCATCGTTCCTCTCCTTTCCCCCATCCGGCAACTTCATATTCCAGTCGGTTATCCTGCGTATCGACAGCCGCCGTCAGCAGCAACACTCCCTCCGGAACTTCCGCATCATACGGCTCTCTGCGGGCCAGCAACGCATCCACATCTTTCACATTACTGGCTGGATTATATATGTCCGCCAGGCGGGTGTTGACAAATGTTTTCAGCGTTTCTTCATCTTCTTTGGCCGTCAGGTATTCGGCAATGATCTGTTTCCAGGTCAACCATGGGCTGGCAAAGGCATTGACATGAAAGGACCGGGTTTCTTGCACATGGGGATTCTTGGCGATATACTGCTGCGGTGCATTGCGCATCTCCTGTTCTGAAAACGCGAACCCGCAGTCCGGGCATCGCCACACCACATCTTTGACCTGATAGGATATCGCCCCGTTAACGTCAAAGGTATCCGCTTCCCATTCCATATGATCCAGACTGATCCAGTGCCATTCACCGCAGTTTGGGCACTGATACATCCATTCTTCCTGCGTCCCTAACTGATATTCCCGATAAATTCGACTGGTAACGTCTGTCGGTGTAGAAAACAGGCCAATGATATGATTCCAGAAGTTAGAGGTTCGTTTAATTCCCAGATCAACTGGATCTCCTTCAGAACCGGCTGATTTTTCAAACCGGTCTACTTCATCAAATAACAGCACCCGGATAGACCGTTTAGCCAATCCGGACGGCGCATTGGATCCTACCAGGGCCAAATAGCCGCCGGGAAAGAGTTTCTTGAGAATAGTGTTATCACTGTTCCGTGATTTTTGTTCATGAACCAGGCGAGCCAATACAGGCGTTTTGCTGATCGTCGGCGACAATCGTTCTTTGGACCAGTCCTGAGCATCGCCCAGCGTTGGTTGTACCAGCAGCATAGGACAGGGATCCAAATGAATAAACCGGCCGATCACATTAAACATGATTTCCGATTTCCCCAACTGGGCGGCACACATCATAACTACCTTATGAATGCCCTTTTGGGTAAACGCCCGCATCGGTTCTTTTTGATACGGGACCGCATCCGAATTCCACTTCCCCGGATGGGCGCCGTATTCATCTGGAATGTACCGATAGGTTTCTGCCCATTCTGATACGGCCATATCCGGTGGCGGTGCAACCATGTTAAGCAACCGCGTCAATAGCTGGATTGTCTTATCCGGTATATTGTTGTCTATATCAGGGCTCCTCTTCCTCATCGTCATTTACTTCACCTAATTTATTTGCATCAAATCGAGATAATTCTGTAAGGCACCGTATCCCTTCTTGTGTCAGCAGTTCTTTGATATCTTCTGCCGTCTTGCCTACTAAGATAGGTGCCATTTTTGAAGGAATGGCCAGTACATTTTTCTTGAAAACAGTAATCAGCCCGCCCACCGTGAGTTCAATGTCTGCGGTACAGTGCATATCACCCCGTTTTTCTGCCAGTTCCAGTTCGGCTAACTCCCTATTCGCTTTTTCATGAAGTGCTTTTTCTCTCGCAAACGAAACATCTGCATTTTCTGTGTTTTCAGTTTGTGACTTGTAGAAATTATGTAAACTTTTTACGACAAATACGCTCCCATTTTCATCACGGATTAGGGTTTCATTTTTCACCAACTGACTTACGCGCTGTTGCGTAATACCTAGGATTTTAGCCATTTCAGTTTGTGTTGTTGTCAATGAATTTAAGTTCTTTGTTATCCGCATGCTTTTCCTCCAAAACTACAAACAAGGGTTAAAAAAAAATCACACCTAAAAAACCCGCGCGGGGCAGCCGACCCCTGTGCGATCACTCCCCCACCAGAAGTACCTTTTACCCTGTAAATGGCGCTATAATTCCCCACTTTTTACAAAATAAGTGTATTTATTTCAAAATTCTATTCCGCTTTGTATATTTTACCGGCTCATGGTTGATATCTGTCTCATGCGTATATTTCTGCCGCTGTGATTGCCGCAGCTCAAAGCAGACACACCGCTCCCGCTCAACCGTGAGATGCATATTGACGCAGTGCCCGCGCTGATTATATTTACATTTATGATTATCACATTGAATCATCGGTTTCACCTGATTTAGGGTAGCAAAAAAGGACATCGGAAATATCCGGTGTCCTTTGTGTATCATTTCATATTTTATATCATACCATGTCAAGCCACTGACATTCAATGACATTTACTGACATTTCCCTGTTTTTTATCTAATATCTCCTGAATTTCTTTTAATCCTAAAGAGTGGTATCTGTACATTTGCCGGAGAGTATATTTCTCTATATACTCTCCATCTGAATTTCTAATGTTCATACTATCCAGTATGTAATCCCATGCCCTGCAATCAATATACCGCTCAATGAGTACATGGCGCACCCTATAATCTTGTATTGTGTTGATATATCCCCTGGCTTCGTTCCGTAATAGGAGTAAGGCATTCCATTCTGCCGTAATCTTGTCTTTTTCATCGATGACACGAATGACCTTATCTGATATATCCATGGGCTGACCGCCACTTATCTTATCCTTGCTGTAATCCGTAGCCCGCAAATTACATATATCACTGCGCAGCTTTTTTAATTCGCTTTCCATTGTTCGCAGCCTTAAATCTATAGTCCGCAATTGATTTAAATATTCTTTAGCCGTCATCCGCATCCTCCTCATCCTTTGGCTCCCAGACGCTGGGCGGCGCTGCCTGCCAATTACACATCGGGCATGGGCTGAATTTTAAAGGTTTGTCATAGTGTCGGCAATTCTCACAATCTTTTGGCAATTCATCCATTATTTATCATCCTCATGCTCCTTCAGTAGCTCAGGATTCTCATACCGATTCCCGACGACCTCAATAGTCCCTTTGCTTTTAAAATGTAATATCCCGTTAGCTATATAGATGTTATTCCCGTACTCATCAATTAAGTCAAATGCAGGGTAATCGTTATCTGCTCCATATATAACTTCATATATGACATTCATTCCATTTGGCCACTCGTCACCCGTGCATTTAACTATGTCCCCTTCGTATATTTCCTTCCCGTTACTGTCCTTTAATCCTACATACTGCATCAAAATTGCGGTATCGCATCCATCCGTCCCACCTATAAGATGATTATCATTTATTACCCTTCCGTGCTCTTTAAATTCAACAATGACATTAGTATATACATAGGGGCTCAACATTTCAATGCAGACAACCTTTTCCATCATTTTTTTATTTCTATCCCATGCTCTAAATTTTATATCACGCATCATCTTGTCCTCCTACATCTAATATTAAATCACGTAAATATTTGATGGGCCCAATAAGTAATATACTTGTTTTACATTCGTCACATTTTAATCTGATAACATTGGTTGCTGTGGTTCCAATATCATCTACTACCTCTAATTCTTTTCCGCATTTCGGGCATTTCATATTAATTACTCCTTACCATTGAATAATAATCTTGCTTGTATTAGACGCTATCTTATATCCTGATTCTTCTACTGTGGCGCATATTTCAGCGTCTACTGCATCTATCCCTGTCTTATCCAACACAGCATACCTAAGTCCCATTAGGCAGGCTGTATCGATCGATTTACGTATATTTTCCATGCTTACGTCCAGCATATTTTTATCTCCTTGTGTCATGTGATCTAGTGATTCCTCTCTGGCTTTACTCGCTAATTTCATATCCACGCCCCCTTTTCATATCTTTCACAATTAATCGGCTCGCTCTGGATCGGTGAGTCATCAGCCGTCCTTTTGCTGTCTTTTTTCCACATCTCCGCTGCCGCTACGGATACTCCACATATACGGTATTTACGGCAGTCTTTACGATTACAAAACACATAACCCATGTAATACATACGACCACCCGCCTTACCATCTAAACAGTAAATTACCGCATTTTACTTCTGCAACAGCTCTTACAAATCCGCTTTCCAGCATCTTCATTTTGATGTCCTTTCGGATGCGGATTGTATATTTTTTGCTTCTGGTCTCTTTTAACTCGATCGAATTGGTGTCTCCGGCATAACAAGGGGCAATAATGAAACAACGATGTGTAAAATCTATACCAACAAACGCATGGTCTTTGCCATGTAGCAGCATAAATGCAGCTTTATTTATCTGTAATGTAGCGTATTTACCAGTCCGATTGGTTAAAGACAAAATGGGATCTGTCTGTTGAGCAATAATATTGTAGTCAAAAGTAAGGCCGTCTAGTTTTGGATATATTGTTTGCGGTGCCCGATTATATCCCTGAGCCGCAACAACTGCCTCCAATTCTGCTGGACTGACTTTCGTTGTTTTTACTTCACTTGGCGTAAAAATCTTATCAATATCCTTCTGTGTTAATGCGCTGTCATTATTTTTTCGTGGTCTTCCCATAGTAAATTCCTCCCTTTTCCGTTTCAACAAAATGAAATTCATTAAGCTTTGGCATTCTATTTATCATTCGACAACATCGGTAACATCTTTCCCTTGGGAATCAGTTACTTTATACTCAAAATAACAATGCTCATCAAATATGTGCTGAGCGGCCTCCTGGATGTCTTTCCCCAAAATATTATCGTCTAATTTCTTTTTGTCTATAATCACAGTTTCATCATCAACTTTGATGCATACCGTCAATTCTAAATTTTTCATTTTATTCACCGTCCTTATCAATTGGGAAATTAATATGGTGTTTAACAGCCAAGAATATTTGCACCACACCAAGAGATAACAAACACGCCTTATCTCTACAAGTCCACCCAAAACAACAATCTCGCATTTTGGTATTAACAATGATCCCAAATATCATTTTTCTACCTCCTACTATTCGCTGTCAATTAATCCCCATGGATCATCATTTGGCTGTTCTTTTCTGTCAAACGGTCGACCTGCCCTGATCCATAATATATTTTGGGCTTGATAAGCATCTGACGTAGGACTACATTTTCCCTTTTTGGTGATCCTCTTTTGCTTGGCTAATTCCTTTAACTCCGAGTCTGTCATATTCCGTAGTTCCGATATT
>NZ_LEKT01000022.1 GCF_001045675.1 Megasphaera cerevisiae DSM 20462 | reverse complement strand
TGGAGCTGTAAAGTACCATATTCCGTGCGAAGTTCGCGAGAATAAAAACCGTTGCGGCTATTACCAGAAGACCAGCCGTTGGAACTATGTTTCTCATATCCTAGAAAACTAGAAAGTTCAACCTTAAGCAACTGGTTGATGGCATCTTCAAGTTCTTGACGAAAGACATCTTCAACAGATTGTTTTTCTACTAGCGCTTGCATGAGTTTTGTGTTAAGATTTGACATTAGGGAACCTCATTTCTTTAGTATCTTTGTTAGCACTTAACACTATACAGGAATGAGGTTCCTTTTCCTATGGGCCTCTTAGAGTTTACACATAAAATTTTATACTATCTTCCTTTTTCCGGGGAACGCCGCTATTGGTGCAATTGTTTTTCTTTGTGTATGGGTTGTTCCCAAATTTATTTTTAACAAAAAATATGCCGCCCATTTGGCATGCTATTCTTTGTTTGAGTTTAGCCTATTCAGCATACATGGCGGAAACGATTCGAGGGGCTATTCAATCTGTTGACAAAGGACAAATGGAAGGCTGTCTGTCTATTGGGATGAGTCAGTTTCAGGCAATGCGCCGAATTATTTTGCCGCAGGCTGTGCACTATATGATTCCCCCTTTGTCTAATAATTTTTTGGAAGTATTTAAAGGCACATCGCTGGCTTCTATGGTAGGAATTACAGAAATGATGCTGAAGGCAAAAATGATGAGTTCTAAAGATCTGCGGTTTATGGAAACCTATTTGGCGGTACTTGTCATTTATTGGGGACTAAATGTTATTTTTACAATTATACAGAAATATCTTGAAACCCAGTTAAACAAAAAATATTCATAAGGAGGGCACTGTATGCTGAAATTTGAAAATATCCGTAAAGTATTTGGTGATAATGAAGTATTAAAATCGGTATCATTGGAGGTTCCGACCGGTAAAGTGGTTGTCATATTAGGTCCGTCGGGAAGCGGTAAAACAACGCTGCTGCGTTGTGGAAATTATTTAGAGCCGCCGACAAGCGGGATTGTTCAGCTGGATGACATCATTATTGACCAAAAAAAATATAGTAAAAAACAATTGAAACAATTGCGAGAAAATTGTACAATGGTCTTTCAAAATTATAATTTATTCAAAAATAAATCAGCATTGGAAAATGTAATGGAAGGCCTGATTATTGTTAAAAAAGTCAAAAAAAATGAAGCCCGGGAAATTGCGGAAAAATATTTGAATAAGGTGGGCTTAGGAGACCGCATGGACTTTTATCCGTCGCAGCTGTCAGGAGGACAGCTGCAGCGCGTGGGCATCGCCAGAGCGATGGCAATGGAGCCAAAGGTGATTTTGTTTGATGAACCGACGGCTGCATTGGACCCGGAATTAGTGGATGATGTGCTGGAAGTGATGAAAAGCGTGGCGGAAGCAGGTATGACGATGGCCGTTGTCACGCATGAAATGCAATTTGCAAGAGAAGTCGCTGATGAAGTGGTCTTTATGGCCGAGGGCTATGTTGTGGAAAAAGGGAATCCGGAGGATGTGTTTACTCATCCTCAGCATGAGCGAACCAAACAGTTTTTAGCTCGGGTACGTCGGGCCGGGCAAGAGTGATTCGAGTCAGGAGTGTGGATAGAATGAGTTTTATGTTACCGGAAAAAACAAGCAGCAGCCGTCCCAGCTTGATCAGAGAAGTTCAGGAACGGGGCGCAAAGATACCGGGATTTATATCGCTGGCCATTGGCAATCCATCAGCGGAGGCTATTCCGCAGGCAGCACTGAAGAATGCGATTAAAAAAGTCACCAGTGAAAATTTGCTGCGAGTTTTTGAATATGGCCCAACAGGCGGAAGCGTTGGGTTAATGGAACTGACAAAACAGCGTCTGTCAGAAAAAAAGAAACTGCCTAAAGACCGGCAGGCCTTTATCATGCTGAATGGTTCCGGTCATGGACTGGGTGTCGCGGCCAGAACGCTGTGCTGTGAAGGTGATGAAGTCTATTTTGAACAATTTTCCTATCCCTGCGCCATATATGCTGTGCGTGCCGTAGGAGGGAAGCCTGTCGGCATTCCTGTTGATAAAGACGGCATGATTCCAGAGGAATTGGAAAAGCAAGCAAAATCAGGCAGAGGAAAATATATTTATCTGAATCCTAATTTTCAGAATCCGACAGGCCTGACGATGCCGCTGCAGCGGAGAAAAGAAATCTATCGTATTGCAGGTGAATATGATTTGCTTATTTATGAAGACGATCCTTATGGAGACATACGCTTCAGCGGTACTGCTGTTCCTAACTTTAAAGCGATTGACATAGAAGGAATTGTATTATTTGCCGGATCTTATTCTAAAACATTGTCACCGGGACTGCGTGTAGGGTATCTGTATGGTGATGAAAAATATATCAAACCCATGGAGGTCATAAAAAATGTCATGGATGGTCAGAGTCCGCTTTTTAATCAATTAATTGTGCAGTATACGCTGCAGGCTATAGATTACGAAAAGCATATCTGCCGCATTTGTGAATTATATAAGAAAAGAGCGGATGCCATGATTCGGGCATTGGAACAGAACGGGCCTTCTGCCGTTCAGTTTACCAGACCGGAGGGGGGCATGTTCATGTGGGTTACTTTGCCGGAATATGTGGATATAGACACCTTTTATGAAGAATTGTTCAGACAGGGAGTCGGTGCTGTTAAAAGCGAAGCCTTTGCCGTCGATGGCAAAAAAACGGGGCATGCTTTTCGCTTGAATTATACCTATGCCCCAATAGAGCAGCTTATAGAAGGAACCACACGGTTTGCTAAAGCAGCTAGGTTGTTTTGCAGGGAATAAGACAGCATAAGTAACTGTGGCAGAGGCCGGAACTTGGTATGAGGAGTGTATGAAAAATGGAAACTGCTGAGAAGAAGGTTGTATTAATTACTGGGTCAGTTCAAAAGGAGATCGTGCCGGCTCTGGCACCCTATTTCAATGTGCGGCAATGGCGGGGAGACGGAGTTATGCCTCTGACGGAGCTGGAAAAACAGATCGGCAGTGCCGATGCGTTGATGTTGGCTTATCATTCGAAGCTGCCGGCAGCAGTGATTGCCCAAGGAAAACAGCTGCACCTGATTGTACAACACTTTGTAGGCTATGAGGATGTTGATATCGCGGAAAGTTTTATACCATAACCGGCATCGCCGCTGTGAATTGGAAAGTAATATGCTGCAGTATGCCGCTTTGCCGGAATTGTACCGTCAAGCGGATGTTATTATCAATGTTTTGCCTTCTAATGCGGATACGTATCACAGTATTGCATTAGCGTCATTTCGTCAGATGAAGCATACTGTGCTGTTTATCAATATCGGCAGAGGCGATACAGTAGTGACGGCAGACCTGATTACAGCGCTGCAGACGGGAGAAATCGGAGGGGCGGCGCTGGATGTGGCGGAACAGGAACCTCTGCCGGCAGATCATCCGCTGCTGCAGCTTTCTAATGTGATTATTACTCCGCATATCGGCAGTGATACAGAAAAAACAAGGCAGCGCAAGTCGGCCATAGCGATACAGAATATTTTCAATTGCTTTTCCGGAAAACCGCTGATTGACTGCGTCAATCCGGAAGTATGGCATTCATAAAGCCGTATTCTTGGCAGTATACGACGGAGCCTCAGGATGGGGGAGACATGATATGAGAAAATTCCATGTTACGATCAACAGGCAATTTGGAAGTCTGGGTAGACCGATTGCTCAGCGTATGGCCGAACAATTGAACGTTGAATTTTATGATCGGGATATTATTGAAATAGCGGCGTCCCAAACCGGGTTACCCTTGAAACGAGCTAGCGATATAGAAGAATCGGCATCTAAAAATCAATTTTTGCAGATGTGCTTTCCGTTGGGAATCGGATCCGGGAATGAACGGGATACACTGTTTCAAGCACAACGGCAAATCCTGTTAAATTTGGCTGATGCCAGATCCTGTATTCTCGTCGGCAGATGTTCTGATTATATTCTGCGGCATGCGGAACACCTCGTGCGGATTTTTATTTATGCGCCTTATGAAAAGCGACTGAAAAATTGTACGGAATTATTGCATATGGATGGGGCAGAGGCCGACAGAATGATCAAAGAGGTTGATGCGGCGCGTGATGAATATCAGCTGCAATATGCGCATTATAAACAGGGAGATTTTCGGCACACGGATATTCTCATCGACAGCAGTATGCTGGGAGTAGAAGAAACAGCTAAGTTTCTGAGTAATATGATCATTGCTAAATTTGGCTGATATTCCGTTATAGGGTCTGTAAGCCTGAGACGATAAAAATACCCCGCCCGATTTAGAGTCGGGCGGGGGTTGTGTATTTCCATGCGAGGGACTGGGCCTCCACTGTAGTTTATACGTCCTGAAGCGTGTCTATGGCCGCTGCTGCGGCTGCACGGTTATAAATAAATAGGAGACAAAAGCAACGCAGTTTTAATTGCTGTGGGTATAGAAAAATACCAAAAGCCCTTTGTCATCATTACTACTCCTCCTTTTTTAAATATGAAACTTAATAAATAATCAGTATTTATACATCTAAAGTATACCATGTAAGTGAACTATTCTGCAATGGGGCAAAGTGAATTTTGTATGCGTATTTTGCAAACAGAAAGAACCGCAGCATATAAGGTCTGCGATTCTTTCGTATTATATATCAGGTACTGCGAAACTGGGGAGAATGCAGCCCTTTATTATATACATATAAAATGGTTTAATGACCTGCTGCCGGTGCTGACGTTTCTTTTGCAATATGCGCCTGCTGACGGGCTTCTTGGGCATCCATATGGCGGGCAAATATGCCGGCGAGCAAGGACCCGGTCACTTGATGGACAGCGGCACCTACAGCTGCCGGAATAGCTACTGCAGGTGCAAAGTAAACAGCTGCAATAGAGATGGCCAGCGCGTCGTTCTGCATACCTACTTCCAGCGTAACAGAGTGCTGCTGCAGTTTTCCAAAACCGAGCTTGCCTGTTGTAAAATATCCCAGAGCAAATCCAAAGAGATTGTGGAGTAAGACAAGAACCACCATGAAGAGGCCGAGAGAAACAATTTTAGCACCATTGACAGCCACGACGCCGCCAAGGATAGAAAGTACGGCGAAGGCAGAAAGAAGAACCAGGCATTTTTGCATTTGCGCTAAATAGGTTTCGCCGACGAGACGATGAACTAAAAGGCCTAATACCAGAGGCAGAAGAATTACTTTCATGACGGTCATGGCCATGGCGAGGAAGGAAACCGTGACCCACTGGCCAGCTAAAGCCCACACAAGAAACGGCATCATGAGCGGAGCCAGCAGGGTGGATACTGTTGTGATGGAAACAGCCAGGGGAACGTCACCCTTTGCCAGAAAGCTCATGACGTTGGAAGCCGTGCCGCTGGGGCAGGAGCCGAGGAGGATCATTCCGACCGCCAGTTCCGGAGTCAGACCGAAAGCCATGACCAGTCCATAGGCGACAAGGGGCATAATCGTGTAATGAGCAACACAGCCGACAAGAACTTCACGAGGGCGCTGCACGACAAGACGAAAATCAGAAGCATGCAGCGTCATGCCCATGCCGAACATAACCACACCGAGCAAAAGCACCGTATTATGAATAGACCAGGTAAAAGCCGCAGGAGCGGCATAGCCGCCGATAATTGTGATCAGCACCAGGTAAGTCAGATTTTTACCAACAAAATTACTGAATCTTGTTATAACATTCATCATCATACATACCTCCATCATACATCAAAAATTAAGTTATTCAGCAAAATAACAAACGGTATGATTGCCCGGGCCAATAAAAAAACACTTTGTCTCTATGAAAGAGACAAAGTGTAATCACTCTGCGGTACCACTCTTATTGTCGCATACACCGTTATACACGACCTCTTTTACAGACATCACCGGAGGATTTTTCCTGCGTTCAATGCCCGACAATATAACGATTGTCACTCGGCCATGCTTACTTACCACAAAGGTGTTCGGCTGGCAGCTCCTGGGTGATTTTCATAATGTGCTTTCATCCTGTTTCGCACCGAATAACAGGTTCTCTGTAATGTCAGCAGACAGTATTACTTTTCCCAATCAACACTGTTTTGTTATTTGTTGATGCCAATTGTACATAACTAACGCCGTATTGTCAAGAGAAAAAATCAAAAAAAGTCAAGAAATATTAAGTTAAAGGTTTAACTATTGGAACCGAAAGAACAGAAATGCGGCTACCCATGAAGGTTCCGAGTATGATATAATTTTATATCAGGCGAGAGCCTTTATGGGTATAGGGATAGGTGCATGAAAGGAATTTTGAATGGGAAGTATAAAAGTACAAAAACTTGCAAAATCATTTGGCATTCATTCTATTTTTAAAAATGTCACATTTGAAATACGGCGGGGAGAACGTATCGGGCTTATTGGAGCAAACGGTGCGGGAAAATCGACGCTTCTCAAGTGTCTGATGGGAGAAGAGGAATATGACAGCGGCGCGTTCATCGTTTCAGAAGGGGAATCTGTTGGTTATCTTCAGCAGGATATCACCTTTGATGACGAAGTCACACTGAAGCAGACCATTACCGCTGCATGGGATGACGTTCGTCATCTGGAGGAACAATTAAAGCTGGCAGAAAAGGAAATGCAGGAACGGCCTGATGATGAAATGCTTATGAACCGGTATGCACGCTTGCAGGAACGGTTTGAATGGCTGGGCGGATATGAGTATGAAGCCTTGTCGCGTAAAATCGTGCATGGACTGGGTTTCATGGAGGAAGATCTGGACCGGCCGGTACAGAATTTTTCCGGCGGGCAAAAAACACGCATCAATTTGGCCAAAGCGCTGGTACGCCGCCCCGATTATTTATTTTTGGATGAACCGACTAATCATTTGGATATGGAAATGCTCGAGTGGCTTGAAGGCTATTTATTGTCCTATGGCGGCGGCATCCTTATTGTATCGCATGACCGGTATTTTCTGGATCATGTGGCTACGGCTATTTTAGAACTGGATCACGGAACGGTTACAAAATATAAAGGAAATTATTCGAAATATGTGGCGCAGCGGGAGCAGCAGCGCAAGGCTTTGGAAAGCGCGTATAAAAAACAGCAGGAACATATTCAGGAAACAGAAGAATATATCCGGAAATATAAGGCCGGTATTAAATCCAAGCAGGCACGGGGACGGCAATCTCAACTGGATCGGTTGGAACGCATTGAACTAGCACCGGAGGCATCAACGCTGCAGTTTCATTTTGCGCCGGCAGAGGAGTGCGGACAAAAGGTATTGGTGCTGGATGCTATCTGCGGAGGTTTTGGTGAAAGGAGACTGTTTGATCATCTGTCACTGCTGCTGCGCCGCGGCGAATCGGCTGCGCTGATTGGTCCGAACGGAACGGGAAAGACTACTCTTATCCGCATGATTATGGGCGAAAAAGAGCCGGTCCGTGGTCATATTACCTTAGGCAGCCGTGTCCACATCGGATACTTTGCGCAGGAGCATACAGAACTGCATGGAGCTTGGAACGTGCTGGAGGAAATCATGAATGCATTCAGCTATGGAGAGGACGAAGCGCGGTCTGTACTGGGGCACTTTCTATTTCGCGGCGACGATGTATTTAAAAGTATTGACAGTCTCAGCGGGGGCGAACAGGCACGTTTGGCACTGCTGAAGCTGTTTTTGCAGGGGCCGAACTTTCTTATTCTGGATGAACCGACTAATCACCTGGACATCCCGACACGAGAAATATTAGAACAGGCTCTGCTGGATTTTGGCGGTACCTATCTCATCGTATCGCATGACCGGTACTTTTTGGATAAAATTACGACGCGGACACTGGTGTTGGAACAAAAGAAAATCAAGGATTTTTTGGGAAACTATACGTATTACCGTGAAAAAGAACGGGAAGCGGCGGAATTAGCGGCACAGGAGCTGGCTGAGCAGGAAAAAGATAAGGTAAAGGCATCACCTGCGGCAGTAAAATCTCCGGCACGAGCAGTTCCCGCTGTGGAATCCCGGCTGCCGTTTCAGAAAAAAACTTATGGCGCGGCGCAAAAGATAGCGCAGATAGAAATGAAAATTGCTGAATTGGAGGCTACCATCAAAATGTACGAAGTACAGATGAATGAACCGGCAAATCAGATTGATTCGGCTAAGATGATGGAGCTTACGAATTTGTATGAAGAAACCCGGTTAAAGCTTGATGCTGCCTACGAAAAATGGGAAATTCTTTCGGAGTAATTTTAAATTAGAATAAGAAACATGCCTAAAAAGTATATGCGTGAAATGCATATCAATCGTAAAACGTAAAACTATCAGCATTTATCATGAAAAGACCACCGTACCTGAGTGAGACAGCACCAGCAGGCAGGTAAAATAGGGCCTTTACAAGGCCGATTTTAGTGCTATACTGTGCTCAATCACCTTTGGAGCCGGTGGTTTTCCTACACTCGCGAGCGGCCCAAGGATGGAAAAGGTACTATTTGAGTGGAAGGAAGCGCTGCATAATGACAAAAAAATTTAATCCGGTAACTCCTGAATTACTGGCTGAACTGAAAAATGTGTTAGGTGAAAAATACGTAAAAACGGATGACGACCATTTAGTAGCATATCAGACTGATGAAGAAGGCAACTCTTATTATTTCCATAAGCCGGAAGTTGTTGTATTTCCGGGATCGACAGAAGAAGTAGCCGCAGTGGTCAAATTAGCCAATGCGCATCTTGTGCCGCTGACGCCGCGTTCTGCCGGGTCCGGTGTAGCTTGTGGGGCAATTCCCGTGTATCGTGGCATCGTTATTGAATTGGAACGTATGAACAAGATTCTGACCTTTGATGCTGAAAACATGTATGCTACGTGTCAGACTGGCGTTATGACCGGTGATCTGCAGGCCGAAGCGCGGAAGCATAATTTGTTGTATGCCGGTGATCCGTCCAGCGCCGAAAGCTGTCAAATCGGCGGCAATGTTGCCAACAATGCCGGCGGGAATAAGGCCGTCAAATACGGGACGACGCGGCATCAGATTTATAGTCTTAAGGTTGTTACACCGACTGGAGATATTGTTGATGTGGGGGCACGCCTTCAAAAATGCTCGACTGGGTTATGTTTGGAACAGCTGATTGCCGGTTCTGAAGGCATATTAGGCATCATTACAGAAGTTACGGTCAAGCTTCGCCCGCTGCCGCCATACAGCTTTAACATGGTATGCGTATTTAAAAGCGATGAAGAAGCTTTTGCGCTCCCCAATAAAATTTTGAAGGCCGGAATTGATCCAACCAGCATTGAATTTATGGATAACGAGGCTTTGGTCATGACCTGCAAATTTTTGGATATGCCTATGCCGCATGTTGATGATGGCTGCGATTACGTGATTGTCACGGTGGAAACGTTTGATGAAGGAGATTCAGACCGCAAAATGGAAAAATTATGCGATCTGGCTGAAGCCAATGGTGCTATTGACGTGCTGGAAGCGGATGCGCGTATCTGGAAGCTCCGTAAGCAATTTGCCGAAGCCGCGCGTAACATTGATATGATGTTTCAGACGGAGGATTTTGTCGTACCGCTGGATAAGATTGCCGATATTACGAAACAAATTCCGGAACTGCGCGAAAAATATGATCTCTATTGTGTCACAGTGGCTCACATTGGTGACGGAAATATTCATGTTCTGCCGTTGAATGTCAAAAAGCTGTCTCCGGAAGCATGGTTTGAAAAAATTAAGACTTTTCATCGTGACCTGTTCCCGCGTGTATATGCGCTGGGCGGGAAAATGTCCGGGGAACATGGCATTGGGTATAAAAAGAAGGAAGAATTTTCCCTTTGTACACCAGCTGGTGAGGTGAATATGATCAAAGCGATCAAAAAAGCACTGGATCCCAATGGAATTATGAACCCGGGAAAACTTGTCGATGTCGATTAAGTAGGTACCGTAAAAAAAATATATAAGGCTGTATTGAAACTGTTTGTTATAGTTTCGATATAGCCTTTTTTTTATTTCAAATCGCCCTGTTGTGAAAAAAAACGTACATTTCACGAAAAATGCTTGGATCAATCTCTTGGAATTATGTATAGTAAAAGAGGATAAAGCAGGTAAGTATATCATTACCCCCCGCATAGAGGAGGTGAAGGAGAATATGAGTCAAGCTGTCATTTGTGATGCAGAACTTAATTTGAAATCGGTTAGGAGGTATGTGAAAAAATACTTCTGATATTTGTGGAAAAGTTGTTAACTATTATTTTTTTTATGCTCCCCCTGTATTTCTGATATAGCCGTGGCAGACAGTTTGTTTTATTTATCTTGATTGGTATTTGTATTCCTGATTGTGAAAAGATAGACATAGTCAGATTGTTAAAACTATATACGTTTAGCAAAAATATTGTGTTTTGGCAATGAGTATCCGGCTGTCAGCTAAAACGAAAGTATTTTCAAAAGCGTATTGACTGCTGCATTCATTTGCATATGATTAGTCGCAGGTAAGTATGGAGACACTTATTCGGGGAAGTCGTATGCAATATTATTGCAAATTGATATTCAATCGGATGGAGAGGGGTTCAGGTTGATAAGATTGCTGCTTATGTGGAAAATCAGGATAATATGGAAGCGGCAGCTGTCTGTAAGAGAGTCGGTCCAGGGATGCCAGACAAGCTATTGAACAAGTAAAACGAGTCTTTGAAAAAGGTACTAGGACAATGCAGCTGCTATGTGAACTGTCAGACCGGGATGCATAGAGCGGTCTGAAAATATTGTTTTACTGGATAAATGGCAGTATAAAAAATTCAGGATACGTATTTTATAATTATTTTTCATCAAAAGAGTATCCGCTGCTGTGGGAGATAGCAGTAATTAAAGTAATATAAAATTAAAATGAAATGGGTGATGTATATGAAATTTTATAGCCGATTAAAATATTTGCGATTAGAAGCAAGATTATCACAGGCCGACGTGGCCAAGGTGCTGTCCTGTTCTCAGGTAGGGTATAGCATGTATGAATTAGGAAAACGGAAAATATCTGTCGAAAAATTAATTTTATTAAGTAAAATGTACCATACCTCTATGGATTATATGGTGGGACTGACGGATGAACGCGAACCTCGTTCCGGGCGGTATAGAAGAGCATAGGCACCGGTTTCTTGGCGGTACTGTGACGTACAGGAGGCATGCAAAAAAAGGACGGACTCTCTTGATTATGGCAAGAGAGTCCGTCCTTCTTTTGCATGCTATTCCATCATACATTAAAACGGAAATAAGTTACATCTCCATCCTGCATGATATAGTCCTTGCCCTCCAAACGTACAAGTCCTTTTTCCTTGGCGGTTTGTTCATTGCCACAGTTAATCAGGTCATCATACGATACGATTTCGGCACGGATAAAACCGCGTTCAATGTCCGTGTGGATTTTGCCGGCGGCTTTCTGTGCTTTCGTGCCGTTGACAATCGTCCAGGCCCGGACTTCATCAGCTCCGGCTGTGAAGAAATTAATCAGGCCCAGCAAAGCGTAACTTGCCTTGATCAATTTTGCCAGTCCGGCTTCCGGCAGTCCAAGCTCTTCTAAAAATACAGCGGCTTCATCTTCCGGCAGCTCTGCGATTTCTGATTCGATTTTTGCGGAAACGGCGACTACCTGGGCCTTCTCCTGTTTGGCAAACTCTTTGAGCTTGGCGACATAAGGATTGCCGTCTGCATTGGCGGCCTCCTCTTCGGCGACATTGGCAATATAGATAATGGGCTTTAATGTCAGCAGATTGAGCTCCTTGATCATGGGCAGCTCATCTGTTGTCAGGCCAGCCTTGCGGGCCGGTTCTCCGTCTTCAAGTGCTGCAAGAATTTTTTTGATGACGGCATATTCAGCTTTAGCCGCCTTATCTCCGCATTGGGCAATTTTGGCAATGCGGTCAGCACGCTTCTGTGTTGTATCCAGATCAGCCAGACATAATTCTGTATTGATGATGTCAATATCACGGAGCGGATCAATAGATCCGGATACGTGGGTAATATTAGAATCGTCAAAGCAGCGCACCACCTCGGCAATGGCATCAGTTTCGCGAATATGGCTAAGAAATTTGTTTCCTAATCCTTCCCCTTTAGAGGCACCGGCAACGAGACCGGCAATATCGACAAAACGCATAACGGCAGGAATAGTACGCTTGGGATGATACATATCCGTCAAAATTTGGATACGTTTATCCGGCACCTCTACCACCCCGATATTGGGTTCGATGGTGCAGAACGGATAATTTGCTGCTTCTGCGCCGGCCTTGGTAATCGCGTTAAACAATGTGCTTTTACCGACATTCGGCAGACCGACAATACCGACTTCCAGATTGGTACTCAATGGTTAAACCACCTTTATTTAAATAATTTCAAATCAGCAATACGCTGGATTGCTTTTATTGTGTTTTCTTTGGAACCAAATGCTGTCAGGCGTAGGTAGCCTTCTCCATGCGGGCCAAAGCCGGTTCCAGGAGTTGTGACAACATGCGCTTTTTCCAGCAGCAGATCAAAGAAATCCCAGCTCTTCATGCCGTGAGGAGTCTGAACCCAGGCATACGGTGAATTTGTTGCGCCGTATACCGTAAAACCGGCTTTGGTAAGACCATTTCGGATGATGTGGGCATTTTCCATATAATAGTTGACATCGGCGAGGCACTGCTTTTGTCCTTCTGGAGAATAGTAAGCTTCGGCTGCGCGCTGAATAATGTATGGCGTGCCGTTGAAGAACGTGCACTGCCGGCGGTTCCACATGGGATTGAGCTCTACCGGTGTGCCGTCTGCCTTGTAACCGGTGCAGGCCTTCGGAACGATAACGTAAGAGCAACGGGTACCTGTAAAACCCGCGCATTTGGAATAAGAACGCAGTTCGACAGCAATTTCCTTGGCGCCCGGAATTTCAAAAATACTATGGGGGACGTTGGGCTCGGTGATATATGTTTCATAAGCAGAATCATAAATGATAATGAATTTATTTTCTTTCGCCGCCTGTACCCAGCTTTCCAGTTCTGCCGTGGTCATGGCTGTACCGGTCGGATTGCTGGGGTTGCATAAATAGACTATATCCACTTTTTCTGTCGGCGGCAGGGCCTTAAAGCCGTTTTCCGCAGTGCAGGGCAGATAAACGACACCGTCGTATATACCTTTTTCTACATTCCAGCTGCCGGTATGACCTGTCATGACATTGGAATCCAAATAGACGGGATATACAGGATCGGCAACAGCAAATTTCAGATCACTTCCGAAAATTTCCTGAATGCAGGCGACATCGGTTTTGGCACCGTCGCCGACAAAGACTTCATCTGTATCCAACTCAATGCCGCGAGTTTCGTAATCCCCCTTGATAATGGCGTTGCGCAGAAAATCATATCCTTGTTCCGGGCCGTAGCCACGGAAGGTTTCTGTTTTGCCCATTTCGTCGACGGCTTTGTGCATGGCATCAATGATTGCCGGAGCCAAGGGACGGGTTACGTCTCCGATTCCAAGACGTATAATATTTGCATCGGGATTTGCCTTTGAAAATTCATCCACTTTTTTTGCGATTGTGGCAAATAAATAATTGCCGGGGAGTTTTAAATAATTTTCATTTACATGAGCCATAAATTGCCCCTCCTTATATAACATCAGTAGTATGTTAACACTTTATATTGTACTACAATACAGATATGTTGAAAAGCTATCTCTATAACTCGTGTATATGATAAAATAAAATTACCATTATTCGAGACATGAATGAAAGGGAGGCAATATGTATGAAAATTTCAATTATGATGGGAAGTCCCAGAAAACGTGGCAATACGGCGCAATGTCTGGTACCGTTTTGTAATGAATGGCAGCGGTTGGGCGGTACGTATACTTTGACCTGGCTTTATGATCAGCAGATCGCGCCTTGCAGAGCCTGTCGGGGTTGCCAGCAGGACTGGAGCTCGTTTTCCTGTGTTATTCATGATGGTATGGATGCTGTCGCAGCAGATATTATGGACAGTGATATAGTATTGCTGGCAACGCCCATCTATTCGTGGTATTGTACGGCACCCATGAAAGCGATGCTTGACCGGCTGGTATATGGCCTGAATAAGTTTTATGGAGATCAAAGAGGCCCGTCTTTATGGGAAGGAAAGAGAATGGCTGTTTTTACAACCTGTGGGTATCGTCCGGAACATGGGACGGATCTGTTTGAAGAGGGAATACGCCGCTACTGCAGGCATTCTGGTTTGCACTATGCCGGTATATTTTCCGAACGCCATTTGGGCTACAACACCGTTTTTATGGATGAAAAAAAAGCAGCTCATGCCAAGCGCTTTGCCAGATTACTGGCGGGGGAATCACTGCGCATGGTTTAGGGCTTGTTCTTCACTATTTCCAGATTTTGCCGTATAATATAACTCGGAAACCAAAATTTTAGTATCGGTGAAGAGATGGGGGAGGCCGCATGAATTACAGAGAGGAACAATGTTTAATTGCGTATTTTTCTCATGCAGGGTGGAATTATGCCAGCGGTGAAATTGTAGATCTGCCTATTGGCAATACAGAACGGGTGGCCAATATGATTCGAGTCTATACTGGCGGTAATTTGTTTCATATCAGAACGGAAATGGTGTATCCTAATGAGTACCGAAAGGTCGTGGAGATTGCCAAGCAGCAGAAAACTAATCATGAGCGGCCGAAGTTGAAAAAGATGGTAGAATGCATGGAGGAATACACCGTCATTTTTCTTGGATATCCGAACTGGTGCGGAACGATGCCCATGGCGATGTGGACCTTTCTGGAATCGTATGACTTGAGCGGCAAGATTATCAAACCGTTTTGTACGCATGAAGGAAGCGGCTGGGGGCATAGTCTGGAAGATATTCATGACCTTTGCCCGCAGGCACGGATCGAACGGGGGCTGACACTGTTGGGGACAACGATTTTGGATGCGGAAGATGATGTGCGGCGCTGGCTCAAGGAGTGACTGCGTATCGGTTTGAATAACAAAAAGGCAGTAATTTCTGGATATGTCCAGGAATTACTGCCTTTTTGTTATTCAAACTCTCATTCACAATACAAAGCAATTGCAATTGATTGTTTTATTCATATCGCAAAGCTTCAATAGGATCCAGACGTGCAGCTTTGCGAGCCGGATAGATTCCGAAAAACAAGCCGATTCCTACAGAAAAAGCAAATGAGATGATGGTTGGGGCCGCAGTTAATACGGTATTAAATTGCGTAAATTTGGAAATAATCAAAGAAATACTGATGCCGCAGGCAATACCAAGAAGCCCTCCAATCACACCGATCACAATCGATTCGATAAGAAACTGCATCATTATATTTCGAAAGGTAGCGCCCAGGGCCTTACGAATACCAATTTCACGGGTGCGTTCTGTTACAGATACCATCATAATATTCATGATGCCGATACCGCCAACCAGCAGAGAAATGGCAGCAATACTGCCTAAAAACAGCGTTAGCATGGTCGTCGTGCTAGTCATTGTTTCCATGAGGCTTGTCAGATTACGTACCGTGAAATCGTCTTCTTTATCACCAACAAGATGATGACGCTGCCGCAGTAATTCTTCTATCTGCTGCTGAACCATATCTATTTTATCGGCGCTCGAAACTTGAATATTGATAGACTTAATATATGTAATGCCCAAGAGACGTTCCTGTGCCGTGGTCAGAGGAATCAAAACCATGTCGTCCTGGTCCGTTCCCATACTGGACTGGCCTTTACTTTCGAGAACCCCTATAACCTTATAGGGCTGATTGTTGATGCGAATATTTTTGCCGACTGGGTTGGCGGCATCAAACAGGTTGGTTGCGACAGTCGTCCCGATCACGGCAACACGGTTTCGGGAATTCAAATCGGATTGTGTCACAAACGAACCAGAGGACACCGTCAGATCACGGATATTCAGATATTCCGGCGTTACGCCGTATACTGAGGAATTCCAGTTCATATTGCCATTGACGATCTGATACGAGCTGTTTACCGTAGGTGCTACATAGTCTATATTTTTGATCTTTTTCTTGATGGCGTCGGCATCGTCCAGCTTCAGCTTTTGGCTGGAACCGGCGGCAGAACGGACCCCACCTTGATTTGTGGATCCTGGCGTGACGATAATCATGTTGCTGCCCAAGCTTGCAATGGAATTTGTTACATTTTGACGGACACCCATGCCGATAGAAATCATGACGATAACGGCGCCGACACCGATAATAATGCCGAGCATTGTAAGAATAGAGCGAAGTTTATTAGATAAAAGGGCAGTAACCGCAATTCGTATGCTTTCACTAAACAACATCCATGACCACTCCCTTTCCTTCATCCCGCGTGATTTGGCCATCACACATCAGAAGCTGCCGGCTGGCACAAGACGCTATTTCCGGCTCATGTGTAACGAGGATGATTGTTTTATGCTCTGCATGAAGTTGCTCAAAAATATTCATGATTTCTCGTGTTGATTTTGTATCAAGATTGCCAGTAGGTTCATCAGCCATAATAATGTGTGGATCGTTAACCAGTGCGCGGGCAATGGCTACACGCTGCCGCTGCCCGCCGGACAACTCGTTTGGTTTATGGTGTGCCCAGGTAGAAAGGCCTACGGCAGTCAATTTATCCATAGCCCGCCGGATCCGTTCCTTGTGATCGACGCCGGCATAGACCAGAGGAAGTGCCACGTTATCCAATGCGGAAATACGGGATAGCAGGTTGAAATTTTGAAAAACAAAGCCGATACGTTTATTTCGTGTCAATGCCAGTTCATCATCTGTCAGATATGCGACTTCCTTGCCGCCCAGCTTATAAGAGCCTTCTGTAGGCCTGTCCAGGCAGCCAAGAATATTCATCAATGTTGATTTTCCAGAACCGGAGGGCCCCATAAGTGCCGCAAATTCCCCCTCCTGAATAGCCAGATCAATGCCGGACAGTGCGGCAAAATCCTCACCGCCGATGTGATATTTTTTTTTGATGTTTGTAAGTTCAATCATAGTTGTGGTCATGGTATATTGTCTCCCTTACATGGGCGGAGGGCCTTGCCGCTGGCTGCTGGAGCTCTTCGTGGAAGACGAGGTTTTGGAGCTCGTCGCATAGGTGATAGATACTTTATCGCCGTCCGTAAGACCGCTGAGAATTTCTACATATTCATCACTGTAAATCCCGGTAGTAACAGGAACCTGTTCCGTCTGACCAGCGTCATTTACGCGCAGTACGTAGGAGCCTTTGTCATTGGTCTTCAAGGCAGCAATCGGTACGACAAGTGCATCTTCCTTTTCTGACGTGTTGATATCAACGCGGGCGGTCATACCTAGGCGCAGCTCGTCATTGGGGTCATCCAGATCCAAGGTGACATAGTAGTAAATGACACTTGCTGAGGAAGAAGAGGAAGAGGAGGAAGAGGAGGTCGTATCCGTTGTATCCCAGGTGTTGCTTGTATCGGTCTGAGAGATTTTAGATACGCGGGCAGTAAAGGTTTGGCCTATGTAGGCATCAACGGTGAAAGAGGCCTCCTGGCCTATTTTTATTTTGCCGATATCTGTTTCATCTATTTTCGCCAAGATTTGCTTTTGTGTCGTATTGGCAATTCGCATAATTACCGTAGGCGTACTATTGCCTTGTACGGCCATAGTACCCGCTGTTTTTGGTTCGCCAACAACGACGCCGTCCATGGGGGCGGTGATGACGGTTTCGGCTACGTCCGATTCTGCTTCCGACAATGCGCTGACCGCCGTATCATAATTGAATTTTGCGTCATCCAAATCCTGCTTAGTGCCGGCACCGACCTTATAGAGGTAGGCTGCCCGGTCATAGTTGAGCTTGGTATTCGTTACTTTGTACTGGGCCTGATCTTTTTTTGCTTCGTAGTCTTTGCCGTCTAATAATGTGACCGTCTGCCCGGCAGTTACTTTATCATTTTCTTTTACCAGTACGCTGCTGATGCGAGCGGTGATTTTGGGAGATACTTCGACAGAATCCACAGGACTGATGGTTCCTGTTGCCGATACTGTCGATTTCAGATCCTTGCGGACGACGTCGGCTGTTTCGATAGCAGCTGCCTGTTTCTCCCTTTGCTGCAGCTGGTAATATTGGTAAGAACCGAAAGCGCAGGCTGCAATCGCGATCACGGCAAGGGCAATTTTAAATCGTTTATCAAATTTCATGGTACTCTCTCCTACAAATGCATTTTTTATAATATATATTATAAAAAGTATACCATGCTTACATTGCAATAATAAAGGTGATATAAAGCTTTAATATGCGATTTTAGTCGAAATTGTAACAAATTACACATATACGTATCTTTTTGTTACAATAAAATGCGCCATGAATATAGAAATAATTTTTCTGCTCCTAAAAATACGTTCATGACCGCAGCTTTATAATATGGTATACTTACTTGTTGTTAGTATCTGTTTTATATATGAAAGGACGGTATAATGTGGGATGAATGAAAATAAAACATCTGCTTTTTCTAATGGGCTATTGTGGTTCGGTGCTGGTGTTTCCATTGCGGAAATTCTGACAGGCATGCTGCTGGCGCCACTTGGATTTGTAAAAGGATTTGCTGCTATCCTTATAGGTCATCTTATTGGCGGGACGATCATGTATTTTGCTGGTCTTATTGGCGGACGGACTGGATACAGTGCCATGGAAACGGTGCGAATTTCCTTTGGCCGTCAAGGAGCGCAGTTATTTGCCGGACTAAACGTTATCCAGCTTATTGGTTGGACGGCGGTCATGATTGCCAGCGCAGCTGCCGCCGCTAATACCATTGCTGGCCTTGGTTCTTCTTTATGGAGCGGTATTATTGGTATATTTATTGCGTTTTGGATAGTGCTGGGATTGAAGCAGCTAGGGAAAATCAATATCGTTGTCATGGCGGCGCTGTTTGTCTTGACGATTGTTCTCAGTGCTATTGTGTTTCAGGGCGATACTCCGCAAGTTCAGGGCGAGATCACTTTTGGAGCGGCCGTTGAATTGGCTGTGGCTATGCCTCTTTCATGGCTGCCGATTATTTCTGATTATACTCGGACCGCGGCTAAACCGGCGTTGGCAACAGCTGTTAGCTGCAGTACTTACTTTATCGCCAGTTCATGGATGTTCATTATCGGAATGGGTGCAGCACTGCTTACCGGACAAGATGACATTGCGGCCATTATGGTCCAAGCAGGTATGGGAATTACCGGTATTCTTGTCGTGCTTCTTTCGACAGTTACCACCACTTTTCTTGATGCCTTTTCAGCCGGAGTCAGCGGTAAAAGCATGTTTCCAAGGCTATCAGAAAAGATACTGGCGTTAATTGTTACTGCTATTGGCGTGCTGCTGGCTGTGTTTACAGAGGCAGATCGGTTTCAAGATTTTCTGTATCTGATTGGCTCTGTGTTCGCTCCGATGACCGCGATCCTTCTGTCGGATTATTTTATTCTTCGAAAAGATCATTCGCAGCAGCGGTGCAATTGGCTGAATATTGCGCTATGGGGGGCCGGTTTTATATTATACCGAATACTTCTTGCAGTAGAAACACCGCTGGGCATTACATTTCCCGTCATTGTCATTATTATGATTTGCAGTACTGTAATTCACCGGTTGGTGGAAAATAAATCATGACGGTGTTGGTGTAATAGTGTGAAGCATCTGGAACCATAAGTATCTTTTCTTTTTCGGTATAATGCGTTTAACTCATTGATATGAATAAATCATTGACATTAAATCATACTTGAGCTATGATAATCACTAAGCGAGAGAGGATTTTATAAATGAACTCGCAAAAGGGGGCTTCTATATGAATAATTTTACATTTGATGATATGATTAACACGATGATGCCCTTGCCGTTAAAGGGTGATGCAAATGGCGAAGGGATTTACTGCCGTGGTGAAGATTTTGTCGCTTCGTTAGGAGAAAAAATACCGGAAAGTGGTATGCAAAAGCAGGAAACGCATAAAAATTTGGAACTGCGTGGTCTTCTTTCCCAATATTGTGTTGATTGATTGTGGGACGATTGCATGATTGTTGTAATAGATTAAAATTTTCTTATAAAAGTGGCATATCTGTTTTGGTATAAGAGCAGATATGCTGCTTTTTTTTTTATGAACAAACGAAAAAAGCTGTATTTATGGTAAGATGCATATAGAGAAAATACTTTTTAGCGCAGCATATGTAAAATTCCCCTCCTTTTTCCGAGAGGGGAATTTTTGAGAAGTGCTCTATGAGGAGGAAAGAAACTAGCTTAGGTATCTTGGAGTATGCAGCCAAATTCCGGCGAGCACACGACTTCCTGAAATTCACCGACGTCACCGAGAGAAAATTCTTCTTTCCACAACCCATGCAGGTTGCAGTAGGCATAGACGACGCCATGATCGCCGGCTTCAAAAACAGCTTTTGGAGGCTGACCTGGTTTTAAATATTTGATTTCTATGTTATTGTCTGTTACCAGGGCGATCCAGACAATATAATGATTTTCTTCCATAGGATGGAAAACGGATCCAACCGTTACCTCCAGGATGTTATCAATTTTTTGGAGTACAGGAACATGTTTTTCTACTGCCGCATCTACCGCACCGGCATATAGATGATCCAATACTTCGCCATTATAGGCCAATTTATTTTGCGCATTGCCGCCGCTTAATACGGCGACAACAACAGAATCTGCTTTATTGTGATAAAACTCTACGTTTTTCATGGGAAACCTCCTGCTGAAAAAAAGATGAATCATTTTTTATGTTTATCGATTAGGAATTATTATTGATTACTGTAGCTACAGTATATCGAAAATAATACAACGTGTCAATACTTTTGGATAATTATTTTCCAAAGATAGGAATTAAAAGTGCATGCATAACAATGCATGCAAAAAATATACTATCCGGTTGTGGACGACGAGTTATGCCGGAGGTGAAGCAGCACTATTTCCGGGGATGGTCCGGTACGCACAGGTATTCCCCAAAATCCGTAACCGCTGGATACGATTGCCAGCAAATGGCCAAAACGGCGGCAGCCGTAATTGAGTGTATATAGCCGCTTGTTGATATAGGTTTCCGGGAAAAACTGGCCGCCATGGGTATGACCGGCCAGATACATATCATATCCTTGCTTCTCTGCCGGAATAATGCGCAGCGGTTCATGATCCACTGCGATATTGAAATCACGTTTATCTACTGCGGGAAGCTGGTCTACCGGTTCATGCATATAATCATTAAGTCCGGTAATGGCAATGTGCGCTGCTGCATATATCCGGTCATTACAGAGAAAGCGGAATGAGGAAAACAAAGCGGCTTCTTTGCGGAGATCGCTGTCGAAATAATCATGATTACCATATACGGCATAGACTCCGAGCGGAGCTTTGATATTCATTAGATGAAGATAACTTTGATCGCGGTATATAAAATCAAGGTGGGCATCAATAATATCACCGCCGAAAATAACCGCATCTGCATGAATGGCATTAATATGCCGCACCATCTTTTTTGCGTACCAATGGCTGAGAAGAGGGCTGAAATGAGTATCAGTCAAAAACGCGATTGTCGTTTCCGGGATTTCTTTTTCCGTTGTCACTTCAATGCGGTGGTACACTGGATGAAAGGCCCGCCAGCTTCCGGCAATAAGAATAAGCATAACCAATATAAAAACTATATTGCTTATCCATACTCTGACAGCATTCCATACGCTCTCGTCACCCAGGAGAGAAACGGTTACATACAGTAGAAAATATATGCAGGCACCCAGCACGGAGTAAATCGTAAATATAAGCCAATATCCCCCGATCCAGGAAAAGCATCTGGCAGCCCATACAGGGACGTCATGAATAGCATTGTGGGACAAGGGAAAGCAGAAGGATAGAATGATAAATGCAATCAGGCTCCACCAAGGATAAAGAAACGAAAATGCGCTTCGGTACATCCACCACATAAGAAAATTTCCTATCAGGGTAAGGCCGCCTAATTTCCAGAAAAAAGTGTAACGATTGAACACAATGGCATCACTCCCTAATATATGATATCCTGCTACTATCATACTCCACTTGAGTGAGCGATTTCAATCATAGGGTTAAATAAAAAAGATAGAGAAAAAAGTCATAAGAAGCTTGGCACCATAGAAAATGATAATCACGCTGCAGAGCTGGTTGATGCGTCGGAGATGCTTTATGGTAAATTTCCGGCTGAAAAAAGAGATCAAAAGACTCAGGCCAGTAAACCATAGAAACGAAGCGGCAATTACTCCAGACATAAACGGAGCGGACTGCTGCAGCGTAAGGGTAACGTGAAATGCTCCGAGTATCATGGTGCCGTCCAACAGCGCTTGAGGATTAAGCCAAGTGACGAAGCAGGCTTCCGAAATCGTTTTTTTTAGGGAGGCTTGAGGGTGAGAGAATTCTTCAACATGAGGCGTTGTCCGTAGAAGGTGGATACCCATGTACATAATAATGAAGCTGCCGGCTAAAAGAACGACAAATTGAAGCCATTTGTAGTGAGACATGATAAGACCAATACCGTAAAAACAGCTGATGGATAGCGTAATATCAAAAAATAAGACGATTCCTGCCGTCAGTAAGGCCCGCTTGCGAGAATACTTCAAGGCGGCGTTGATGACAAATAAGTTCTGCATGCCGATCGGTGCAATATATGCCAGTCCCATGGTTAGACCTTGTAAAAAAAATTGCATAGAATCTCCTTTCTAAAACCAGCCAAAAAAGGGCCGGTATATATGCGATATGGCTTTTTCTGATGTATAATATAGGGGATAGATTTCGCTTTCTTTTTATAGTATAGCAAAGAAGCCGGTGTGTGCAACCAGCCAAAAGAGTAAAATCAGACCCAGCCAAAAGGAGGAAAAATGAAACGAATACTGCCGGTACGTGTTGATTGGCAACCAGATCGTCAAAGTACCATACCTGTATATGAACAAATTGTCCGTTTTGTTTGCCGGAAAATCGCCGATGGAGAATGGTCCATCGGTACGCGGCTTCCTTCACAGCGCGCATTGGCAAGATCGTTTGGAATCAACCGCAGTACTATCGGCATGGCTGTAGACGCGTTGACTGCTTTCGGAATTATTGAAGGCCGCCATGGGGCCGGGACAGTGATTGTCAGTAATACGTGGTCGTTGCTGCTGCCGGGACATACAGACTGGGGAAACTATGTTTCTTCCGGATATTTTCGGGAAAATAATAGGATTGTCCAGGCCATTAATCAACTGGAATTTGTGCCCAATATGGTGCGCTTGGGAACCGGTGAACTGGATCCGCGGTTATTTCCACAGGCGATGATGCGGATAGTTTTAAAACAAGTGGGTAGGCGTATTTCCTCTTTGGGGTATCCCGAACCGCTGGGTCTGCAAGCTCTTCGTCAGGCCGTATCGAAACATATGGAACGCATAGGTGTGTATGCGCCGCCGTCTTGTATTCTTATTACATCTGGGGCACTGCAGGCACTGCAGCTTATTTCGGCCAGCTTGCTGGAAGGTGGGTCTGTGGTTTATACGGAAGCGCCAACTTATTTAAAATCTATTCAGGTTTTTCAATCCGCAGGGATGAGCTTGTCCGGTGTACCGATGGATGACAAGGGTCTGCAGTTTTGGAAAATTGCAGACCGTCTGTCCGGTAATGCGGCATCGGTTCATTCCCTGCTGTACACCATACCGACCAATCATAATCCAACGGGAATCACAATGCCAGAAACGCGCCGGCAGGAATTGCTGGATTTTTGTGCGTTGCACCGGCTGCCGGTCATTGAAGATGGGGCTTATCAGGACCTATGTTTTGACGGTAAGCCTGTAAAGCCGCTGAAAGCATTAGATAAGGGCGGCATGGTAATCTATTTGGGAAGTGCGTCTAAATCGCTGGCTCCAGGTCTGAGAATAGGCTGGATCATTGCGCCGGAACCGATTGTGCAGCGTCTAAGTGACGTAAAAATGCAGGTTGATTATGGTGCCAGTCTGCTGTCCCAATTCGTTTTGACAGAATTTCTGTCCAGCGGTCTGTATCATGCGTATACGGAAGAACTCTGCAGGAAACTGCGGTGCCGCCGTGACAGTGCTCTTGATGTCTTGCAGCGGTATTATCGGGATATTGCGATATGGCATGTACCGCAGGGCGGATTTTATATATGGCTCACGCTGCAGGGAAATGTAGATATGGAACTTTTATTTTATAAAGCAGCCTCCTTAGGTATTCTTATCAATCCCGGTGATATATATGATTTTGGACATAATCGTTCACTGCGGTTGTCTTATGCCTATACGACTCCAGAGGAATTTGAGGCGGCCGCAGTAAAGATGGTGGGTATACTGAAACAACTGGCTCGGTAACATACAAAACGCTGTATAGAGTATAAAAAAAACGCCGCTTTAAACGGCGTTTTTTTTGTTTGCACTACTGCTCTTTATTATTTCGGTCTGCCTGCTGTTTCGCTTGCTGCAGATCTGCTGCGTTTTGCTGTTCCTCGGATTTTTGTTTTGTCTTGCTGCCTGCTGTTTCAGCAGCGCTTTTCTTTTTAATATCCTTTTTTTCAGCTGATTTTTCTTCCTTTGGTTTTTCTACGATACGCTCCATGCCGCTTGGAATGGAGAAGTCGGATCTTTTTTCATCTTCTGTGGCCGCAGACATATAATCATGCCAGATTTCGGCAGGAATCGTGCCGCCGTAGACTTCACCCAGGCTGTGTGCGCCAGTATCATCACCGATCCATACGGCGGTCACAATATCCGGCGTATAGCCGACAAACCATGCATCCTTGTTATCGTCGGTCGTCCCCGTTTTTCCGGCGGCTGGCCGCCCGATAGCGGCTGCCGTGCCTGTGCCATGCGTGATGACGCCTTCCAGCATATAGGTCATTTCATATGCTTCCTTTTCCGACATGACTTGCGTTTTGTTTTTTTCTCCGGAAAGAGACGAGTCGTCTTCCAGCACGTTTCCGTTTCTGTCAAGAATTTTGATGATGGCAGTAGGTGTAACATGGACTCCTTTATTGGCAAAGGTGCCATAAGCGCTGGCCATTTCCAGCGGGGTTACGCCGCGGGTCAAACCACCAAGCGCCATTGCCAGATTGTCATCTTTTGCGTCAAGCGTCGTGATTCCCATCTTCTTGGCATTGGCAATAATATTGCCGGGACCGACCTTATCGGCAAGCTGAACGGCGACGGTATTGACTGATAATGCCAGTGCCTCGCTCAAGGTCATAGTACCGCTGAAACTGTTTTCGGAATTTTTTGGACTCCAGCTGCCATAGGTGACTGGCTTGTCCTCCATTGTACTCATAGGCGTCATATCATGCTGCAGCGCCGTCAGATAGACAAAAGGCTTAAACGCGGAACCAGGCTGACGGACAGCCATTGTAGCGCGATTGAAACTGTCCTGACCGCGGCCGCCTACCATAGCCAGAATATGACCATTTTTCGGATCAATAGATACAATGGCGACCTGGGGCTGAGTCAATCCGTTTTTATCCTTATAATTGTCGGGGAGCTGGCGAAGCGCCCGTACGGCTTCATGCTGTTTTTCTACGTCCAGCGTAGTATAAATCTTCAAGCCTTCCTTGTATAAGGCATCGTCGCCGTATTTTTGAGCGACCTGCTGAGATACGTAATCGATAAAGGAAGCCGTTTCCGAATTTTCGTTAGTCTGTTTCTTTTTTGTCAGCTCTAAATCTGCTTTTTTTGCAGCTTCACCGTCAGCTTGTGAAATATAACCATATTTTACCATTTGATCAAGGACGACATTGGTGCGGCTTTTGGCTTCATTTAGATTATTGAAAGGAGAATAATAATTAGGGCTTTTGGGAAGTCCTGCCAGCAGGGCACATTGCGTCAAAGACAATTGATCGACGTCCTTGTCAAAATAGGTTTTGGCAGCCGTTTGGATGCCGTACGCCCCTTGTCCGAAGTAAATCTGGTTCATATACATTTCTAAAATTTCTTTTTTACTATATTTGCGTTCGATTTCAAGAGCCAGCATAGCTTCCTGAATTTTACGCTTCAGTGTTTGCTCCTGCGATAGGAAGGCATTTTTTGCCAGCTGCTGGGTGATAGTACTGCCGCCCTGAGCAATACCGCGATTCGTCAGATTGGTAATAAGCGCACGGACGATCCCAATGGGATCAATACCGATGTGTTCATAAAAACGATTGTCTTCAGCGGCGATAAACGCGTTCTGCAAGTTGGGCGGTACCTTGTTGATATCGATAGGCAGCCGGTTTTGATCGGAATGAAGCGTCGTAACGAGACGGCCGTGAATATCGAAGACCTGTGATGAAACAGCCGGCCGCATATTGTTTCCTACGGCGGGCAGGCTCTGATATGCCGCAAAAATATAACCAAAGCTTAAGCCGGCGATAATGACAAAACATAAAGCGATCAAAATTCGGATGCGATGCATTGCTCCTGATTTTTTGACGTGTTTAGCGCGGCGTCTGGGTGTGTACATATATCCTCCTAAACGATAATGACATGTTCTTGGTGTTATTATAATTGATAAATAAACTTTACTAATTTCTTATTATAGCACATTCAAATATATTATCCTATATATTATCAGGATATATAGATAGATCACTGCAAAGAGAATTACTCGATTGACATGCATCCGTGCTTTTAATGCTAATGGTGTATAACTAAAACAAAATAACATAACGTAAAACGTTAAAATATAAAAATAACATATGTTATATATAAAGATGATCCAAAGAAAAAGACAAAACTATTGACAAAAAAATACGAATAGAGTACCATAAATAGTGAAATCAACAAATTAGCATATACAATTAGCCAGGGAGGTAAGGGGAATGGACAGAAATAAGGTTTTGGTATTATGGTTTGATGAATTACGCCGGGTTGATGTAGCGCTTGTCGGCGGTAAATCGTCGTCATTGGGAGAACTTACGTCTCAGACCAATGTGCCGGTTCCGTATGGATTTGCAACAACGGCAGAGGGGTATCGCCGTTTTATGAGTGAAACGGGTATGGATGTGAAAATCCGGGAATTGCTGAAAGATCTTACAGATGTAGAAGACCCGGTGCAGCTGCGTACTGTGACGGCGGCCATTCGCAGCGCGATCTGCAGTGCAGAAATGCCGGAAGATCTGGCTAATGCAATTCGGCAGAGTTATATTGAACTAGGTAAGCGTGTGGGTCAGGCGGATCCGTTTGTAGCCGTTCGTTCCAGCGCGACGGCAGAAGATTTGCCGGATGCCAGTTTTGCCGGTCAGCAGGACACCTATTTGAATGTACAGGGTGCGGATATGGTGATCCAGAAAGTTAAGGAATGCTATGCCTCTACCTTCACGGATCGGGCCACCTATTACCGGACAAAAAAAGGATTTGATCATTTGCAGGTAGCGCTGAGTGCGGCTGTTCAAATGATGGTTTTTTCTAAGTCGGCAGGGGTTATGTTTACGGTTGATCTTGTCACTGGTGATGATTCGACAATTACTATTGAAGGCGCATGGGGTCTGGGCGAATATGTTGTTCAGGGGACGGTTACGCCGGACAATTTCAAGATAAAAAAAGATGATCTGACTATTATTTCCAGAATGATTAATACCAAACCGGTAAAACTGGTCCGCAAGCCGGGCGGTGACTGCGAAGAACAGCTTGTTCCTATGGAAGAACAAAAGCTGCCGGTCATTACGGATGAACAAGTGCGGGAATTGGCAAATTATGCCAAAACGATCGAAGCGCATTACGGATGTTATATGGACATGGAATGGGGCGTTGATGAACGGGACAATAAAATATGGCTCCTCCAGGCTCGTCCGGAAACGGTATGGTCTAAGAAAAATAAGGAAAAAACAGCAGAAAGTGGTGTGAGTATAGCAATGACCAAAGATAGAGTAACCGTAGTCAAAGGGCTTCCTGCCAGTCCTGGACAGGCTGCCGGTAAAGCACACGTAATTCTGGATCCATCCCGAATTGAAGAATTCAAAGATGGGGAAATTCTTGTTACGACCATGACGGCACCGGATTGGGTGCCGGCTATGAAAAAAGCAAAGGCTATTGTTACAGATGCCGGTGGCATGACGTGCCATGCTTCCATTGTAAGCCGTGAACTGGGTATACCTTGTATCGTTGGAACGAAGAGCCGCAGTGTGGAGGCGACGACGGCGATTCAGGACGGTATGGATATTACTGTAGACGCGACAAATGGTATTGTATATGAAGGAATTGTGGAAGATATTGCCAAGCCGGCAGCCGCAGGTCCGGTAGGAATTTCGACAGCGGCAGTCGAATTCGTACCGGTTACAGGAACCAAGATATACATGAATCTTGGCAATCCCGATTTAGCTGAAAAATATGGTGTACTCCCCTGTGATGGCATAGGATTAATGCGGGAGGAATTTATCTGGACAACATTTATTCATGAACATCCGCTGTATCTGATTGAAATCGGACATCCGGAACGTGTTGTTGATCAACTGGCTGATGGAATACGCAAGGTATGCCAGGCACTGGCTCCCCGTCCTGTTACCCTGCGGTTCAGTGATTTTAAATCCAGCGAATATCGTAATCTTAAAGGCGGCGATGCCTACGAACCTCATGAAAGCAGTGCTCTCTTAGGCTGGCGCGGGGCTTCACGGTATTATGATCCCAAATATATGGAAGCGTTTAAGCTGGAAGTCCAGGCAGTCTCCAAGGTGCGTGAAGAATACGGTTATAAAAACCTCAATGTAATGATTCCCTTCTGCCGCCGTGTAGATGAAATGGAAAAAATTGTCAAACTGATGGATGCGGAAGGGCTGCATCGCGGACCCGATTTTAAGGTATGGTTGATGGCGGAAATCCCGTCCAACATTATACTGGCAGACCAGTTTAATAAATTTGTCGATGGGTATTCCATCGGGTCCAATGATTTGACTATGCTGATCATGGGCTGCGATCGGGATAATGATACGGTAGCGCCGTTGTTTGACGAACGCAATCTGGCCGTCAAACGGGCTATCCGGCATTTGATTGCTGTAGCGCACAAAGAAGGTAAGACGGTTTCCATTTGCGGGCAGGCTCCGAGCGTGTATCCTGATTTTACGGAATTTTTGATCAAGAGCGGTATTGATTCAGTATCCGTTAATCCTGATGCGGTTATCTCCACTCGTAAAAGTGTTGCGCAGATTGAACAGCGCATTTTAATGGACTCCCTGACTGGCAAGGGCCGTGCCGATACAGAAGATTATACATGGTAAGCAGATAGACTGAAAAAGGCGGAGCCAAAGAAATGAGCGGAATACTTTGGCCCTGCCTTTTTTATGTATATATCATTTCATAAATATGGTACAATATTACCGGTAGTGCTTATTATTTGAAGAATAGGAGGTGAAATCACAATATGTTATCGGAACGGCAGGAAACGATTTTACAAATTGTCAAGGAACACAGCCCGATAACAGGGCAGCATATTGCAAATCAGCTGCATGTGACCCGGGCGGCACTGCGGTCCGACCTGGCGATTCTGACTATGCTGGGACTCGTTGATGCGCGGCCCAAGCTGGGCTATTTCTTTACAGGAAATAAGGAAAAAGATCTGTTGTCCCGGGCCATTACAGATATCAGTATTGAATCGTGCCTGTCACAGCCTGTTATTGTAGGGGAACATACCAGTGCGTATGATTCTATTATTGCCATGTTTACCGAGGATGTAGGGACTGTTTTTGTCGGTACGGATAATATTTTGGCAGGAGTCGTATCCCGTAAGGATTTACTGAAAACCGCAATGGGCAACAACGATTTGCGGGCGCTGCCGGTGCGCATGGTTATGACGCCGGTAAGCAAATTGATTTATGTGGAACCCAATGAAAAAGCACTGGTTGCCGCACAGCGTATGATAGAATACGAAGTGGATTGTCTTCCTGTAGTAAACGTGCTGAGTACGGAAAAGGAAGAAAAAAAAGATTTACAGATTGTCGGAAGAATATCTAAAACCAACATAACTCGTTTATTTGTAGAATGCGGGTTAGGAAGGAGAAATTAACGTGTCGAAACCCATTATTTATGCTTGCTCTGATTCCCTTGGTGATACTGCCGAGCGTGTCGCACGAGCAGCGGCCAGTCAGTATGACAAGCAGGAATTTGATATTGTCCGTCTCCCGTATATCCGGTCGGAACAGCAGATAGAGGAATTGGTGAAAAAGGCTGAAGAAAATAAGGCTATGATTTGCTATACGATCATTTCACCGGTGCTGCGCCGTAAATTAAAGGATCTGACGCAGTCTGCCAAGGTGACTGTAGTGGATATTATCGGGCCTATGCTGTCCGGTGTAGGTACGTTGACCGATACGGAACCGACCATGAAGGCCGGTATGATCCATCAGCTGGATGAAGAATATTTTAAACGTGTTGAAGCTATTGAATTTGCGGTCAAATTTGATGATGGAAAGAATCCGATGGGCTTTCTCAAGGCCGATATTGTCATTGTTGGAGTCTCTCGTACATCAAAGACGCCTCTTTCCATGTATCTGGCGCATAAACGAGTTAAAGCCGCCAATCTCCCGCTGGTGCCGGAGGTAGCGCTGCCGCCGGAATTATTTGAAATACCGGCACGAAAAGTGGTTGGACTTATTATTGATCCTTTTAAATTGAATTTTATCCGGTCTGAACGGCTGCGCAGCATGGGACTTGATTCCAATGCCAGTTATGCTAATATTGAACGCATCAACGAGGAGTTGACGTATGCTCGCAGTATCATGCGCCGTCTGCACTGCCCAATTATTGATGTATCCTCCAAAGCCATTGAAGAAACGGCAAATCTCATTATGGAAATTGTTAAGCGCAATAAGGAGCTGTATCACGAATAATGTGATATGAATTAAGTAAAAGTACATGTTTTCTTATGGCAGGTATAACATAGTATAATCGGCGTGTTTTGCATAGGAGAAGTGCGATGAAAGAAAAGAAAATTGCAGTTTTTGAATTTCTTTGCAAGGCTTTGCAGGACAGCGGCTTCCTGAAAATGACTGGACGGGATAAAAATCAAATGACAGCGTATATTCGTACCAGTCACCTTCAGGAGATGGCAGCACAACTGGCGGAGGACTGCTGTCCTGATGGGCGATTTGATTCCCGCGTGGTCGTAGCGGCGGTCCGGAAATATGTGCCCGTTTTGTCTGAAGAACCGGAAGGCGGCTGGTTGGCGTATTGCTATTGCTATGTCTTGGAACGCATGTTTCCGGGGACAGGCGCCGCTTGGAAAGGCTGGGATGGCGAAGGCGTTGCTCATGCCGCCGGTCGTACCGACCCCTATCGCAGCGGCCGGCAGCTGCTCATGCAGATTCTGCGTGGCCTGTATCAGTATGAAAACAGTGTACTTCCCTTTGATCCGACCCGAATGATTATGCTTCTCGGCGAGGAAGAAGTTCTGGCCCAGGGCTATACACGGGAATATCTGCATATGCGGAAGCTGGCGGCGGACTATTATGTGTATGAATTTATGCGTATAGGCGTGGATATTTCACCGTTTAACACGCTGGGGCATATTGGCGGCGTCCATTATGTTGCTATGTATGCAGCCCGGCAGCTGTGCCAGTTCGCCGTGCCTGTCGATTTGGCACTGATCTCGGGAGCTGCAGCTTGTCATGATATTGGTAAATATGGCTGTAAAAAAAATGAAGAGAAACGAGTGCCGTATTTGCATTATTATTACACGGGAATGTGCTGCCGCCGTATGGGACTGTCGTCTATCGGTCACATAGCGGCTAATCATTCTGTGTGGGATTTGGAACTGGAAAATTTGTCTGTGGAATCGCTGCTGCTGATTTATGCTGATTTTCGCGTTAAGAGCAGTCGGGATAAGGAAGGAAATGAAATCGTTCATTTTTATTCTTTAGCAGAGGCTTTTGACGTCATTTTAGGTAAGCTGGACAATGTGGATGAAGCCAAAAAACACCGCTATCAGAAGGTGTATGCCAAGCTCGCAGACTTTGAAAAATTTATGGTTGAACAAGGTGTAACTGTGGAGCTGCCTCAAAATCTGTCACAGGAGTGGGAAGCTCAGCCGCAGCAGGCCCGTCGCGAAAAGGTGCTGATGGAGGGAGAAGAAATCGTCGATCAGCTAAAATATGCCGCTATTGATCATAATATCCGCCTTATGAGCATTTTTCGTGATGAAAGCGATTTTGGAAATCTCATTGAAGCAGCTCGAAGTGAACGACTGTGGAAAAATGTTCGCACGTATATCGGTATATTTGAAGAATATTCGACATATATGACGGAACATCAGAAAATGATGATCTTGAAATTTCTTTACGAGCTGTTGTCTCATAAAGAGGGCGATATTCGTATGCAGGCAGCTGTTCTGATGGGACGGATAGTGGCAAAATTTAATGATACGTATACCAAGGAACTGCCGCAGGGTGTTTCCCTTCCGGATAAAGCGATTACCAATTATTCCCTGTTTTCACAATATGTGGAAATGATTATCTATCCGGAACTGCGGTTTACGGAACAGCATAAACTTTGGATTGGCTATTGCCTCAGCAGCTTTATTTGTGCTGTCCTCGCCGGCTGCCGGCCGGCTGACCGGACGATCTACATGACGGCCATGAGAAAATATTATGAAACATCGAACTATCCGCCGGAACGGTATATCATCCTTCTCAAAGTTTTGGTGGATGTGGATCGGGACTGCATCACTGCCGATGTTATGGAAACAGCAGCGATATTTATCCGGGAAGCCAGACAGTCTGCGCAAAATGATCTTTGCGTAGCTGCTTTAAATGCGGCTCGTCATTTGTTTCCGCAGTATACACAGGAGCAGTATTACCGTGATTTACTGCAGATCATGAAGCTGCCTGAAGACCGTCGGTCCTTTGCCGAAAAAGAAGGCAATCTTTTCTTGATAGATTTGAAGCAGGGAACGCACTGGATCATCAAGGTAGCGAATATAGAACTGATGCTGCGTTATGTGGATGATCCGTGTGATGTAGGCGGTGTTATGCATTTGGGAATGCATTTGACTAATTTATTGAAGGTCAGTGAAACTATTTTTGTCCGTCGCGCCGCCGGTGAAAGTCTGCTTACTATTTCTTCTAACATGACCTATTCCCAGCGCAATGAACTGGCCGTCGAATTGTTTAATGGCCTGGAAATCGGCGATCCGCAGATTTCCAAATATGTTCCTGAATTTCTGGGGCGCATGATTTTGAAACTGCCGCCGCAGGAGCTGGATGAGTTTGTCAGCACGATTGAAGCGCAGATTTTGACAGTCAATATACCTCTGGCATCGGCAATGGTTCATACCGTAGGCGTTATTTTGGAAAAATTTGCTGAATTTACCGCTGAATTTCACGATGCGCCGGAAATTAACGAATTGCGGCAGCGTCGGCTTTTATATATTATGATTAAAGCTTATGCACATTATGATAAGGAATTGAGTCGGGATGCCTTTCGGGATATTGGAAAATTTATTTTTCACAGTCCGATTATGTCCATGGAACAGAAAAATTTTCTATTTGTTCATTGCTATAAAAAAATGATGGTTCTTCTTGATGAAAATATAGAAGGAACCCTGGACTTTTACAGTAATGCTGCCGTGCTAAATCACATATACAGATACATTGGACTGCATGAGTTTGACGGTATGCCTTTTGCCTTTGCCACGGGACGGCGTGCCTGCTTTTATCCGGGGACCTTTGATCCCTTTAGTCTGGGACACAAGGCGGTAGCCAAAAAAATCAGGGATTTGGGCTTTGACATATATCTTGCCCTGGATGAATTCTCTTGGTCTAAGCATACTCAGCCCCGTCTGATGCGTCGCAAAATCATGAATATGTCCGTTGCTGACGAAGAGGATATGTATCCATTCCCGGACGATATTCCTGTCAATATTGCCAATCCGTCTGATATACGGCGGCTGAAACAGATTTTTTCGGACAAGGAATTATATATTGCTGTAGGGACGGATGTTATTGAAAATGCTTCGGCATATAAAATCAAACCGTCTGCCGATTCCATTCATACGGTTAACCATATTGCCTTTGCCCGGGAAACACGGGAAAACGAGGCGGTTGAACATACCGATGTCAGTCATGGCATTCAGGCCGATGTCATATATCTGACGCTGGATAAATTTTACGAGGACATCAGCTCGACTAAAATCAGGGAAAATATTGATTTAAACCGTGATATTTCAAACCTTATTGATGCCGTAGCTCAAAATTTTATTTATGACAATAATTTATACCTGCGTGAACCGGCATATAAGCATGTTCTGGAGGCACGGGAAATTGGGATTGGCGCCTTCAAGCCGCGCGGGGCCGAAAGTCTCTGGCCGGTCTGCGGCAAACTTTGGGATACAGGCTATGATACCGACATTCTTGATCGTTATGTTGAAAAGGATTATGTCTGGACCTTGTATATCGACGATGCGAGTCAGGACAAGGCTATGATTGCCTATGCGGCAGTGCATCGTGTCGGGACGCTGCATCTTCTGAAGGAATTCGGCGATTCCCGGATCGCAGCGCATATTCGCAGTGCCGCTGCGGGCCGCATTGCCTGTATCGGTTTTCTGTATGCTGACGACAAGTCGGGTATCGCTAACGTTAGTCAGATTATCATTACGGAAATTTTAACAGAACTGATTGCTCGTGATTTTTCCTATGCTGTATATCATCCTGTCGACGAGGCCGGCTATGACGAAAATACGATTGCAGCTCTGGAACGGCAAGGCTTCGTCAATATTGCGCCGCCTGGTGCCCAACGTCCTTTGTATGCCGTTGATATGAAATCACCTATCGTTATTTTTCGAGATGTGGAGACAACGATTAAAAATCCTTTCAATAAAAATCCCCGTGTGCGGCGGGCTATTTACGAAGCCCATAATAATCTGTTGTCAGCGTTAAACCGGATTTATCCGGGCAAGCTGCTGTTATCCTTTAACATGAGTGCGGTACATAATAAAATCATTCGCAAAGTAGCAGATATCAACGGTGTATCAATTATTGAGGATAAAAATAAACGGCGCGGTCCGTATATGTCGGTCCCCTTTGGCAAGGCACTAAGTGATGTTCTCGTGCCCAATACGGTGACGAAAACACTGCATATTGATAAATATTTCAACAGATCCGTTAAGGGCTTTACCATTGCGGAGACGCATCATTATTCATCCGTAAGTAATCAGGTCAAGACTATTAAATCCTTCAACAGACCGGTTATCCTCATAGATGACTTGCTTCATAAAGGCCATCGCATGCGCATGCTGACTCCGTATCTGATGAAAAATGACATAGACATCAAACGAGTACTGGTTGGCGTCATGACTGGTCAAGCCATGGATATGATGGCCGAAAAAAATATTCAGGCAGAAAGTGCTTATTTTCTTCCGACGCTCGAGGTGTGGCTGAACGAAAGAGATTGTTACCCGTTTATTGGCGGTGACAGTATCGACAATGCACATAATTACAGCGGCTATGACAGCAATCCGTCTATCAATCTGGTTTTGCCCTATGTCAAGCCAGCCTTTATCGGCAAGGGAAATGCCAGGGCGGATTTCCTCTATTCTCTGACATGCCTGAAGAATGCGGCCCTTATTATGCATACGCTCCAGGATGTATATCAAGAGACCTATGAAAAGCGGTTGACGCTGAAACGTCTTGGCGAGGTCATTATGTATCCCCGTGTTCCAGATATTGATGTTGGTGTCCGTTTTGATGAAAATATGGATCCGACCCGTTTTATCGAAAATGATATCGAACGGCTTGTCCGTCTGCGGTGGGGTGAAACGGATAACGGTACAGGGGAAACGGTAAAACAATAGAAATCTTTATATACATATATAATATACGTTATGGAAGCCTGCAAGTAAAAAGGCAAGTATAAATTGAAGAACCGTATTGCCTGAAATTTATACATGACAAAAAAGCTGCCGCGTAACGCCAGCTTAGAAAAATTGAGTTGTGCGCGTTTTGTATCCATACGGCTAAGTAAAATACCGGCAGCCGATAACCATTCAGCCACAGGCTCGTAATACCTTCCTGTGTGCTTTCTGACGAGGCGAGTAATATAGCCGAGGTTCTGAATCTCGCTCTTCGTATGACAGACTTTCATACGGACGGTAAGTTCCAGGAGAAAATGCCAGATCCATGCTTCATCCATTCTGCAATTTAAGTAATGAGGTAGACGAGGAACGGTAGCGAACCGCTTTCCTTATCGATACATCTATTGTAATAGGAGGAAAGAAATGAAACGATCCTATCATATTAGTGAGGTGCCGGCAGCCATCGGTGTCTCCGAGCTGCTGCGTCTTGATTACAATCCATTATGCCGGAAACCGAAAAAGGTTCACATATTGGCTCTGGGTGATGTGGGCATGACAATGCTTCTGGGGCTGCGCCTTTTGGGAGCCGATGTTATTCAGTCTCTGGGTATTTGTGATATCAATACAAACAACACGGAACGATTGGAAATGGAAATGAATCAGGTACGGTATCCCTTTGCCGGCACGGCCGATGCGTCTTATCCTATGCTTCCACCAGTCGGCATTATAGATGAAGCCAGTCTGTTTGCGTGTGATGTGTTTATTTTCTGTGCCAGCAAGGGCGTTCCTCCTGTGGGGGTCGTAGGCGATGTGCGCATGTCCCAGCTTGAAGCCAATCTGGAACTGGTACGGCATGCTGCCGCTCTTGCCGGGGAGGCTGCTTTTAAAGGCCTTGTGTGTATCGTATCAGACCCAGTAGACCCGCTATGCCGTGCGTTTTTTATGGAATCGGGTCTCCGCCCGGCCCAGATTCAGGGATACGGACTGGGAGTCATGAATGCGCGGGCCTGTTATTATGCCGAACGAAATGAGGCCTATTCCCGCTATCTCACAGAAGGCAGAGCCTTTGGCCCGCATGGGCAGGATCTGGTTCTTGCGGACAGCTTGTCTGAATATAATGATGTCTTGTCGCGTCAGCTGACCGGTTTGGTCGTTCATGCTAATAGTATGGTGCGGGAACTGGGGTACAAGCCTTATATTGCACCGGCATTATCATCTGCGGCGCTGTCCATTCTGCTTACGTTGCGGGGGCAATGGCACTACGGTTCGGTATATTTAGGTGATGCTGGGAATGGAGCCTATTTTGGTGTCAAAAATCGGATGACGGAGCAGGGCCCGGTGTATGAAGACGCTGCTGTCTGCAGTTTATTGTATGAACGGCTGAAGCAGGCATATGTCAATCTTGCGGAGCTTCCTTGGAAATGAGGTGACAGAAGTATGCTGGCACTTGTTAAGGTAGGATGGAATGAAAATACGTGTACGGAGAGAATCGAGGAAGCACTGGCGGATGCCTTGGGAACCGCAGCATTTGACGTCATTTATACGGAAGCAGCTTTGGAAGCGCTGTGTGCCGCTCAGCAGGGAAAACAGGGAAATATAGTGTTGTTTGCGCTGGTATTGCCAAAGGGGGGCATGAGTTTGGCGTATATACGTCTTATTTCCTGGCTGACCGGACATCCGCAATGCCTGCGCGGCTGGAGCGGGGCCGTTATTGTAGACGGTCCCAGCGAGCTTTTTACAAAAAAAATAGGGCGGGAGCTGATTTTCATAGCCAATCAGGCAGGCTGCGCCTTTCCGGGTAAACCGCTGGTAGAAGCTACGGGTTCGCTTTATAATTTCAGTACGCAGGCCCGGCTGCAGGGAGTAGACAAGCTGCAGGCTTATAAAAACAGTGCGGCTGCTCTGGTACAGAAGACAGCGGCTTTTGCGGCCTGCCGGCAGCGTGGGCTGCCAAAAGAAGCGCCGCCTCGCAGGCTGCGCATATTGGTGCTTCATGCTAGCAGTCGTAAAACCTCCAATACACTGCTTTTGTGGGAACTGATACGTCAGGCTATGGGCAGTCGGGTGGAGACGACGGAAATCTCTCTTCGCAACGGTGCAGTCGTCGATTGCCGGGGATGCAGCTATGAAGCTTGCCTCCATTTTGGCGAGCAGGAAGATTGCTTTTATGGCGGCGTAATGGTGGATAAAGTGTATCCTGCCGTAGGCTGGTGTGATGCGATTATGTTGATTTGTCCCAATTACAATGATGCGGTCAGCGCGAATATTATGGCTTTTTTTAATCGGTTGACGGCGCTGTTCCGTAAGGATGTCAGCGCTTTTTCACAAAAGAAAATCTATGCCCTCGTCGTTTCCGGATACAGTGGCGGTGATCTTGTAGCGGAACAGGTTCTTGATGCAATGACCTGTAATAAAAACTTTATTTTGCCGCCTTACTTTGCACTGATCGAGACAGCCAATGATCCCCAAAGCATCATGCAACGACCGGGAATTCGCGAAAGAGCGGCGGCCATGGCTGAACGGATAGTGGAAAATAATTAAAAAAAGACAATAAAAAAAGATGATTCTATATGGAATCATCTTTTCCTATATGGGATTAAACATCACGTTGTACTTTGCCGGAACGAAGGCAACGAGTGCAAACGTTTACACGCTTTACTTCGCCGTCCACGATGGCACGTACTCTCTGGATATTTGGTTTCCAGGTTTTTTTCGTTTTCAAGTGGGAATGACTGACATTCATGCCGCTCATTGTTCCCTTGCCGCAGATTTCGCAATAGTTTGCCATTAGTTACACCTCCCTGCACCATTACAGTACAACATAGAAAATTTTATCATAAAAAATGAGGGAAATCAAGTGTTATTTAAAAAAGCCTACAAAATATGATACAATAAATACAACTAAAACACAAGGAGTTTTTTTATGGATTTTTTAATTAGTCAAATAAAGGGCATTGGCACACGGAAGGAAAAACTGTTTTATCGCCTGGGAATCCATACGGTAACGGAGCTGCTGCAGTATTTTCCCAGGGAATACGAGGATCGGAGCCATGTGCAGCGTATTGGAGAAACGCCTGCCGGCGCAGCCCCTGTTTTGATTTGCGGTACTGTCGGAATGATCCAGGAGGTGCGTCCCCGGCGGGGCATGACTATTTTAAAAATGGTACTATCTGACGGAAGCGGTGCCGTCGAATTGGTTTGGTTCAATCAGCCTTTTAAAAAGAGGTTATTTAAAACGGGTATGACACTGTCGGCCTTTGGGAAAATAGAATGGGCGTATGGGCGGCGACAGATGAATGCGCCGGAGACGGAACCGGGTCCCGTGCAGGGAAGCGGATTTATGCCGGTCTACGGGCTTACGGATGGCTTGTATCAGACAGATCTGCGAAAAGCTGTTCAACAAGCGTTGAAAATAGCCGCACAGCATCGTGATATAGTACCGGGATGGGAAGGCGCAAGACAATCCGGGTATTCTGTAATGGAACCGCTGGAGGCATATCAGAGCATGCATTTCCCCGTATCCATGGAAGAACAGCAGAGAGCCAGACAGCAACTGGCATTTGAAGAATTATTCGATATGCAGCTGGGACTGTTGCTGCGCCGCCGCCGTGAGGGTTTGCAGCAGGGAATCAAATGTGCTCCTAATGGGCCGCTGCTGCAGTCCTTTATCAGAAAACTTCCTTTTGCTCTGACGCAAGGCCAGACGGATGCGTTTTTGGATATACAAGCGGATATGGAAGGTGAAACACCGATGCAGCGCTTGGTTCAGGGGGATGTCGGCTCGGGAAAGACCGTTGTCGCGGCCATGGCACTAGCTAAAATCGTGGAAAATGGATACCAGGGAGCGCTCATGGCACCGACAGAAATTTTGGCGGTACAGCATTATGAAGAGTTTAGACGCTTATTTCACGGGCTTCCTGTGCGCGTTGGCCTTTTGACAGGACGTATTCCGGCAAAAGAAAAAGCAGGGCTTCTGGATGCGCTGCGGAAGGGGACGATACAAATCCTGATCGGTACGCATGCCCTCATTCAAAAGGACGTGGTATTTTGGGATTTGGGTCTTGTTGTTACAGACGAGCAGCATCGTTTTGGCGTACGCCAGCGGGCGGCGCTCCGGCAAAAAGGACGTGCGCCGCACACCTTGTTTATGACGGCGACGCCGATTCCGCGGACACTGACACTTTCTTTGTACGGTGATCTGGATGTGTCTTCTATTCATGATATGCCGCCGGGACGTAAAGTCGTAAAAACTTATGTCGTAGGAAATACGATGCGCCGGCGCATTTACACGTTCATGGAAAAGCTTATGGCGCAAGGACAGCAATGCTACGTTGTATGTCCTCTGGTGGAGGAATCAGAAACCGTTGATTTGCAAGCCGCGGCTGCGCTCTATGATCAGCTGCGGATATCTGTATTTAAAAACCGGGCCTGCGGTCTGGTGCATGGCCGTATGGCGGGTAAAGAGAAGGAAGCGGTAATGGACGCCTTTCAAAGGGGCGATATACAGCTTCTTGTCGCGACCAGCGTCATCGAAGTAGGCGTCAATGTGCCCAATGCCACGCTTATGCTTGTAGACGGCGCTGAACGCTTTGGCCTGGCTCAGCTGCATCAGCTCAGAGGGCGGGTAGGACGGGGCAACCTGCAGGCCTACTGTATTCTTCTGTCCAAGGGAGGCAGTGAGGAGACCCGGCAGCGGCTGCAGTGGATGGAGACGATCCATGATGGCTTTGTTCTGGCTGAAAAGGATTTGCTTCTGCGTAGATCGGGGCAGCTTTTTGGATATGCTCAGCATGGACTGCCTGATTTGAAAGCTGCTGACATTATCCGGGACGTGTCTCTGCTGGCAGCGGCGCGCGATAAAGCGGCAGACTATCTCAAAGGACCTGTCATGGAACAGACGATTCTTGAGGCATTGCAGCGACGTTTTGGAGCCGCCTTTGAAGGACTGCTGAAGAACTGACAAAATATTACAAAAGTGACTATGTAAATATGTACATATCAGAAGTTATCCGTTATAATTAGGGATAAGCTATTTAGGGATAGTGTTACTATTTTATATTTTTCAAATACAAATACAGAGGTGTAAACATGAGATCTGATAAATTTGGTATGAGAGGTTTGACATTTGATGATGTTTTGTTGGTACCGGCAAAGTCTGACGTATTGCCGACGGAAGTAGATGTGTCGACCAATCTGACGAAGGATATCAAACTGAATATTCCTATTATGAGTTCTGGCATGGATACGGTTACAGAAGCTCCGATGGCGATTGCGGTTGCTCGTGAAGGCGGTATTGGTGTAATTCATAAAAATATGTCTATTGCGGCCCAAGCCCGTGAAGTCGATAAGGTAAAACGTTCTGAACATGGCATTATTATTGATCCGATTTTTCTGCACCCGGACAATTTATTGGCTGATGCCAATGAATTGATGGGAAAATACCGTATTTCCGGTGTTCCTATTACTGTGGATGATAAGCTCGTCGGTATTATTACCAATCGTGATATGCGTTTTGAAGAAGATATGAGCCGCCGCATCGGTGATATTATGACCAAGGAAAATCTGGTTACCGCTCCAGTCGGCACCTCCCTGAGCGATGCGAAAGCTATTTTGCGTCAGCACCGTATTGAAAAACTGCCTCTTGTCGATAAAGAAGGTAAGCTGCAAGGGCTCATTACAATCAAAGATATTGAAAAAGCGCACAAATACCCCAATTCGGCGAAAGATTCCAACGGACGCCTTCTCGTTGCGGCAGCTGTCGGCGTGACTCATGATATGATAGATCGGCTGGATGCTTTGGTAGCTGCTAAGGTTGACGTCGTTGTCATTGATACGGCGCACGGACACTCTGTCGGCGTGCTGAATACACTGAAGGAAATCAAAAAAGCCTACCCGCACCTTCCCGTTATTGCCGGGAATGTGGCGACTGGGGAAGGCACGGAGGCCCTCATTGAATGTGGTGTGGATGCTGTAAAGATCGGTATCGGCCCGGGCTCCATATGCACGACCCGTATCATTGCAGGTATCGGGGTACCGCAGATTACCGCCGTATATGAAGCGGCAAAGGTGGCACAGCGTTACGGCATTCCTATTATTGCCGACGGTGGGATCAAATATTCCGGAGATATGGCCAAGGCCATTGCTGCCGGCGGTAATGTCGTTATGATGGGAAACCTCCTGGCCGGCACGGAAGAAAGCCCTGGGGAAACCGTTATTTATCAAGGTCGCAGCTATAAGGAATATCGCGGCATGGGTTCTTTGGCCGCTATGGAACAGGGCAGTAAAGACCGGTATTTTCAGGAAGATGCCAAAAAACTTGTTCCCGAAGGAATCGAAGGTCGTGTACCGTATAAAGGACCTGCAGCAGATACCATTTTTCAGATGGTCGGCGGCTTGAAGGCTTCTATGGGCTACTGCGGCTGCCATAGCATTAAGGAAATGATTGAAAATACGCGCTTTATTCAAATTACAAGTGCTGGTCTGCGCGAAAGCCATCCTCATGATATCAATATCACGAAGGAAGCTCCGAACTACAGCGTAAACTGATTATGGGACGGAGGGGTACCGTGAGTAGTGTAATCGATATCTTGTCTATTCCCATACGAAATGTCACGCTGCGGGAAGCAGGGGATTTTGTTTTCAAGTGTGTGGAAGAGGGCAAAGTGGCTTCTATTGCGACGGCAAATGCCGAAATGGTTATGTTAGCGCAGGAAGACCGGGAACTGGCTGATATTCTGCGGCATGCCGACATGGTTGTGCCAGATGGCGCTGGTGTACTATGGGCTGCGGAACAGCAGGGAAAGAAATTTCAAGAACGTGTAACGGGTGTCGATTTGGCGTGCAGTTTGCTGCGTGAAGCAGCTGCACGCCAAACGGCTGTTTATCTTTTCGGCGGGGCCGAAGGCGTGGCCGATCAGGCGGTGGCTAACATGAAACGACTGTATGGAGACATCCATATTGTCGGAACTCACTCGGGGTTCTTTTCAGCGGCAGAGGAACAAGGCATTATCGATGAAATCTGTTCGAAAGGAACGCAAATTCTGCTTGTAGCACTGGGAGTTCCCAAACAGGAAAAGTGGATCAGAAATCATTTGTATGAGCTGGGGCCTTGCGTCTGCATGGGTGTCGGCGGTACGTTTGACGTTCTTTCCGGCAAAGCCTGCCGGGCTCCGAAATGGATGCAGGAGCACCGCCTCGAATGGCTGTACCGTCTTATGAAAGAACCGACTCGCTTTAAACGGATGCTGGCGCTGCCGAAATTTGTCGCAGCCGTGAAATGCGGCAAGGGAACTAAGCAGATTTGAGGTGATGTTTTGAATAAACCATTTATTATAGAGGATGGCTACATATTCATTGCAGTACCGGCGATACTGGCTATATTGGCAGGCTATTTCATCAATGCATATGCGGCTGCGGTACCGGCGCTTTTAGCCGCGTATTTTGCCTATTTTTTCAGAAATCCCCGTCGCACGACTCCCTGTGATGAAGACGCATTGGTATCTCCGGCAGACGGGACGGTAATGGGTATTGAAGACGTATACGAGGATATGTATTTGAATCAAAAATGCAGAAAAATCGTTATTTTTCTGTCTATTTTTAATGCTCATGTCAATCGATCTCCCTTGGCAGGGACCATCAATTTTCAGCAATATACCTGCGGTCGGTTCCGTCCGGCCTATAAGGATGGCGTAGGCTATGAAAATGAACGCTATTCCATCGGGATAGACAATGGCCGGACTCAGATATTGGTTACGGTTATTGCCGGTGTTTTGGCACGGCGTATTGTGTCGTGGGTCACGCTGGGAGATACACTTCTTCACGGACAGCTTTACGGCATGATCAAATTCGGTTCCTGTACCGAAATCTATGTGAAGGACGATGTGGAGATCACAGTGCAGAAGGGCAGCTGTGTACGCTGCGGTGAAACCATCATTGGGAGGATTAAAAAATGAAAAATATAATACCATGTTTGTTTACGTCGGGCAATCTCGCCTTTGGCGTTCTGAGTATGATTATGACCTTGCACGGTATGTTTGCCGGCGCTGGTCTATGTATTCTGCTGGCCATGCTATGTGATGCCTGTGACGGACGCTCGGCACGGGCCCTGGGCGTGGCAGGAGAATTTGGGAAGGAACTTGATTCTCTTTCAGACTGTGTATCCTTTGGCGCTGCTTCCGGGTTTCTTATATATACATACGCGCTGCAGGATCTGGGATGGATCGGCGCGGTGCCGGCGGTACTATATGCTGTTTTCGGCGGTCTGCGTCTGGCACGATTTAACCTGAACACGACCGTCGTGCATGGTTATTTCCAAGGTATGCCGATTCCCAATGGCGGCTGCCTCATTGCGACCTATGTCATTTCGGGAGCGGTCCTGCCATCTTGGCTTGTCGGCATTTTTGTTCTGGCATTAGGCTATCATCTGGTCAGTAAAATACATAATCCGGATTTCAAGGGTGCCAGTCCAGATACTCTCCACAAATCGGCGTTGGCCATTTCCGTCATTTTTGGTATTCTCGTGTTGATCTTTGTTGATTGGCATCTTATCATTACGATGCCGTTCTTGCTGTATATTGTATTCGGCCTGGTCAATACAGCGATGAATGCAGCTTCTGCTCACTAAGTATTTAGGGAGAGTCATGTATGGAACATATATTGGATATCCTTATGATACCCATCCAAGTAATCATTGTATTTTATTCTTTGTATTACTTCATATTGGCCCTTTTTGGCCTGATGAAAAGAAAAGAACGGATAACAGCAGCTCCTAAAAATACGTTTGCGGCAGTGATTTGCGCACACAATGAAGAAGCCGTTGTCGGACAGCTTATTGATAACTTGAAACACCTTCACTATCCGCAGAATATGTATGACATTTACGTTGTTGCTGACAATTGTACCGATCAGACCGCTCAGGTCTGTGTGGCTCATGGCGCCATCGTCAAAGTCCGGCAGAACCAAGAGGATGTTGGCAAGGGATATGCACTGGATTGGATGTTTGCGCAGATGCTGGCACAGGATAAGCAGTACGATGCCTTTGTCGTCTTTGATGCGGATAACCTGGTCCATCCCGAATTCCTTCGGGAAATGAACAACCATTTGTGCAAAGGAGAAAAAGTCATTCAGGGGTACATGGATGCTAAAAATCCGACAGATACGTGGATTGCCGGGACATTTTCGATTGCCTTCTGGCTGGTCAATCATATGTGGCATCTGGCCAAGTACAATATAGGCTTATCGACAGCGCTGGGTGGTACGGGAATGTGTATTGCCGCGGAAATTGTACGCAAATATGGCTGGGGCTGTGACTGTCTGACAGAAGACATGGAATTTTCCATGAAAGTTCTTTTGGAAGGCGTGCGTACCTGTTGGGCTCACGATGCCATTATTTATGATGAAAAAGCGCTGACCTTTATGCAGTCCTGCCGCCAGCGCAAGCGCTGGGCTCAAGGCCAGTGCGACTGCGGCAGCCGGTTTATCCCAAAGCTGTTTGCCCGGGGCATACAAAAAGGAAATATCCGCATGCTGGATGGCATCATTACTCTTTCGCAGCCCTTTTTCATGATGATGTCGACGCTGTATGCCGTCATGGCCTATATCAATGCCTATATTCCGCTGTATACTAATATCCTGTATCAGATCGTACCAGTGCAGATGTGGACCGTCCTCGGCGTGGGACAATACCTTATTCCGATCATTGTTCTTCTCCAGATCAAAGTACCTGTAAAATCCTGGTTTTATTTGATCATTTATCCCCTGTTTATATACAGCTGGATACCTGTTACCTTTCTGGGCTTCAAAGACCGGCATAAAAAGAAGTGGAGCCATACGATCCATACCCGCGCTGTATCTTATGACAATGCCTCTCTGCTGCGCAAGGAAAATAAGAAATAGGAGACTGCTCTATTATGATGCATATTCTTTTGACGAATGATGATGGCCTGCGTGCTGCCGGCCTGCAAATTTTGAAGCGTGAGCTGGCTGCCCGCGGCTGCCGCATAACTGTCGTTGCCCCGAATGGGCAGCGCAGTGCCGCTTCTCATTCCATGACGATCAACAAAGCATTGTATTGCAAAGAAATAAAGCGATCGGAACCGCACGTAAGGGAAATCTCCGTCTCAGGAACACCTGTAGATTGCGTCAAAATGGCGATGGAATATTTTTTGACGGATGACAAGCCGGATCTGCTGTTGTCCGGTATCAATAATGGGTACAATCTGGGCAGTGACGTTTTGTATTCCGGCACCGTATCAGCTGCTATGGAAGGGCCATATTACCAAATTCCGTCCATTGCCGTGTCCATGGGCAAGCTGGACGAAGCACGCTGTATCCGCACTGCCGCGATGATTCACCAGCTCATCGAACGTGTTATCGTCCATGGCCGTTTCCCCGGCATATTAAACGTCAACGTGCCGCCGGACGGTGAAATCTCTCTAGAAAATGCGCGTGTCGTACCGCAGACGGTGCAAATCTATCATAATGTCATTGCCGAAAAAAAAGATATTGACGGCAGTCTGTGCTATCATATTGTCGGGGACATTGACATGGAATCGGCGCCGCCGCACAGTGATGTTGCTTGTATCCGCAGCGGGCATGTAGCGATTACTCCCCTGCGATGGCAGCAGACAGCAGAAGCGGTTATGGATATGCTCCAAAGTTGTTTGCAGGCTGAGGTATCGTTTTGTAATAAAAAATCTGTAGAATAGAAAAGTACGCTGTACTTTTTTCGTGTTACCGGGACCCCTGATTTCTGAGGTAAAAGACAGAAATTAGGGGTTCGTTTTTGCTGTTATTTTTACCGGCATAGCAGCTGTATTTTATTGATAGCCGCACACGTTTCGAAGACAAGTAACGTCCGTATCAAATACTGCATCATCAGCAGTCGTTGTAAAATATATTGAGAAAATTGACAGTATATGCAACTTTGACGGCGATGAAGATGTAAAAAAGTTGCCGCCCCGATACCGACTGTGTTGGTCTGCCCGCAATGGGTGATCAGGCACCTAGATATTGCTCCTATCTTTTTTTGGGGGGTAAGCCCCTAAATAGTACCAAGTAATTGGCAACAGGGATCGGAACCAGCTGGTCTCTTTTGTCATGTAAATAATCAAAAAATACGGGCAAGAAACGTAACAGTCACCGCCGCCTGAAGGCTAATTTTGGCACGGGATATACGGAACCGGGTATGGGTGAACTCTATTATAACAAATGTACAGCGGCAGTGCGGCAGGGATAGGTACGGGCCGGCTGGGCTGGTATTGGATCGACAATCCCGACCTGAAGCCGGAAAAGTCCGTCAATATCGATCTGTCTGTGGAGGGAGAAAATGCCCATACCTATGCCCGGGCTGGACTCTTCTACAACCGTATTCGCAATTATATGACCACCTATTTTACAGGGAGTCTCCTCGATTTTCATCCTGAAATTAATGAAAAAGATATATCAGGACAAGTAAAATTTTTAAATCGTAAATTGTAGAATGAAATTGAACACTAAAACTAAATAAAAAGATCCATAGGATTGCATCAATGGTAAAATTAAGTTACGACACAAAATTAACCGGAGGCAATCACTATGGACTACCTAAATAATACCATTAATACCCTACCTCGCGAAAGAGGACAACACTTAAGATTTGAAGATCGATGCGAAATCAAAGCGCTCCATAAGCAAGGTTACTCTTATCGCCAGATTGCAAAAGCACTTAATTGCTCA
>NZ_LEKT01000203.1 GCF_001045675.1 Megasphaera cerevisiae DSM 20462 | reverse complement strand
ATATAATGTAATTGTGAAATGGAGGAGGAAATAATGTCTGAAAACTGGTGTACACCAAAACCAAAACTAACGGAACGTCCCTTATTAGATACAGAGAACGCTGAAAGTTTAAGTGAGACCTTTAAAATACTTTCTAATGGGACACGGCTTAGAATACTGCATACCTTGCTTCGAACTCCAAATGCATCTGTTAGCGAGGTGGCAGAACAGCTTGAAATGAAACCTCAAGCCATTTCTAACCAACTTCAACGATTGGTTGATAAAGGCATCGTTTGCAGTATTCGTGAAGCCAATTTTATTCGGTACCGAATTGTTGATAATTGCGTCGTTAGTCTATTAGATCGAGGTTGGTGTTTAACCGAAGATTTACCTAAATAATAAGGAGGAGTTTAGTATGGAAAAATGTGCGAGACCGAACTGTAATTGTGTTCTTGGGGAAACAAAAGTAGAAGTAGCAGGAAAAGTTTACTGTAGTCAAGAATGTGTAGACAACTGTACTGATGAAG
>NZ_LEKT01000202.1 GCF_001045675.1 Megasphaera cerevisiae DSM 20462 | reverse complement strand
TATTGATATACTCCTTTATTCATTGATTAGGATTTATTTCTATTCGCAATTTGTTTCCAAACAGAGCCGAGGGCTTCATCGCCCTTCTCTATTCTAGAAATAGCCATTTCAATTTGTAATTTAACTTCATATGCTGAATCATCGGCATGCGCTTTTAGACTATCTAATTGTTGTTCGTTTCCTTCATCAAATATAAACATTGCTGCTCTCCAGCGAACGATTTTCTGTGGATCATCAAGTGCTTTTTCCATTTCGGGTAGTGCCTCTTTAAATCCTAAATCGCTTAGACAATCGCCTGCTGTACGTCGTACTGCAGGACTTTTATCATGTATTCCCTTATAAATATAGGGTAGGATTTGACGATCTTCAATCATGCCTAATAACACAATTGCTTCACGACGTAGTGGCACTTTTTCTTCATTTAATGCAGCGTCTAATAAAGGAATATCATCAAATGTCGGTGTTGGGAATGATTTCAACATTCTTAATTTTTCTTTCCAGTCTGAAG
>NZ_LEKT01000201.1 GCF_001045675.1 Megasphaera cerevisiae DSM 20462 | reverse complement strand
TAAGATCAGCTCTCACCTTGCGGCTCCTGCTGTCTTCACCTTGTATATATTAGAGTTTCTTCGGTTCGTTAAGGTACTCCCTTTTTTCTTACAAAAAAAGAGGTACTTTCTTCAATACTTTTCTATGCAGTTGTCAAGGTACGAGCTTCATCTGATTCATTCCAGATGAGAGAAGCACATGGCCTCTCAAAACTAAACAATGCAAAATTGGTTGTTCCAGAATGCCGACCTAAGTGATTGGGTTGAGTCCCTTACTGTATCTCTACTTCGCCGGATCTGCGCTCATACTACATGTCTTTCAACATATACTATCAGTCATATCCGGCATAAGTGACTCGCTCGCATGTGTGCGTCGTGCGTTGCACTCCTTCACATGCGGCTCCCTGCTTATCCCTAGAAAGGAGGTGATCCAGCCGCACCTTCCGATACGGCTACCTTGTTACGACTTCACCCCAATCATCGCCCCCACCTTCGACGGCTGGCTCCTTGCGGTTACCTCACCGGCTTCGG
>NZ_LEKT01000021.1 GCF_001045675.1 Megasphaera cerevisiae DSM 20462 | reverse complement strand
AAGAAGGGCTCGTTCTCCAGCGAGGAATCTGTCTTCAAGGTTCTCTATCTCAGGGTAAAGGAACTCTATGCCAAGTGGGAAGGGCATCATATCCAGAACTGGGCGATGGTCAGAAACCAGTTGGCTATGGATGATAAGCTGCAAGCTCGTATCCTGAAATACGAGAAATTTTAAAGCCAGCAATCACTGGTAACGCATCTTCTTTTATGATACCTAAAAAAACTTACACACTTAACTTGACAAACCCAACGATGTAACGGTTTATCATGAAAATGAATTCTTAATATTGATACTGCGTATTTGATACTGTGAATATTGCTAAAACGTTTAAATAACGGTAGATAAATCATTTACATATATCAAATAATATGACAGTAATATTTATATGAATACAAATTATTTACTAATAATTTTATATTAAATTAAAATTAGATTAAAAATTACTAAAAAAATGGACTTATTTTAGAAAAGAGATTATAATTAAAATGCAAAAATAAATTACGTATAAATCATGTTTAAACTAACTATTAATTATTGAAAATGACTTTTTATGCACGAAGCGGCCGCTCGTGGTCATGCTTTATACGTCCTTGGAATATCGGAAAGAAATTGACAGTGCGTTAGATTATTTATATGGAAAGAGGTGCAAATTTATGAGTGACCAAGACACCACCAAGGTTGTACATGAAGAGTTGAATCGGGGATTGCAGGAACGCCATATTCAGTTAATTGCATTGGGCGGGGCTATTGGCGTTGGATTATTTTTAGGCTCTGCGTCCGCAATTGAAAAGGCTGGTCCCGCTGTTGTTGTTGCCTACATGGTTGCCGGTATTGCCATATTTTTTGTTATGCGTGCCATGGGTGAAATAACGATTGAATATCCTGTTTCAGGCTCGTTCAGTGCGCATGCGTACCAGTTTTTAAGTCCGTTGGCAGGATATGTGTCTGGTTGGAATTACTGGTATGTATGGGTCGTTACCTGCATGGCAGAAATTACCGCTGTAGGGGTATACGTTCATTTGTGGCTGCCGGATCTGCCGCAGTGGATTACCTGCCTGATTGCCCTGGCACTTATGACGTGTGCCAATATGATTTCCGTCAAAGCGTATGGCGAATTTGAATTTTGGTTTGCGTTGATCAAGATTGTTACTATTGTGTTCCTGATTATATCTGGTTGCGGTATGATTTTCTTCGGATTGGGGAACAACGGGGTGGCTATCGGTCTCAGTAATCTGACGGCCCATGGCGGCTTTTTCCCGAATGGGATCAGCGGGGTGTTCAGTACGCTGCTGATGGTGCTGTTTGCCTATGTTGGCATTGAAGTTATCGGGGTGACTGCCGGGGAAGCCCATAATCCGGAAAAAACCTTATCTGCGGCTATTGATAAGGTACTGTATCGAATTCTCTTATTCTATATTTTGGCATTGCTTGTTATTATGTCCTTATACCCCTGGGACCAGATCGGTCACCGCGGCAGTCCTTTTGTTATGGTCTTTGAAGAACTGGGGATTGGCAGTGCGGCTCATATTATAAACTTTGTAGTTATTACTGCGGCCTTGTCTTCCTGCAACTCTGGCGTGTACAGCACCGGACGGATGTTGTATAATCTGTCCCTGCTGGGAACGGCACCTAAATATTTCTCTGCCGTCAGTGCCAATAAGGTTCCCTATCGCGCGATTATCATTTCTGTCATGTTTATGCTGATAGGTGTTGCGCTGAATTACTTCCTGCCAGCAGCCGTGTTTGAAATTGTCACGTCTGTCAGTGCGTTTGCCTGCATGGTCACATGGATTATGATCCTGTTTTGTCAGATGAGCTATCGCAAATCTATTCCGGTTGATCAACGGGATAAAATTCGGTATAAAATGCCTTTCAGTCCGTATTCAAACTATTTTACGATTCTCTTTTTTGCAGTTGTTCTTGTGTCAGCTCTGTTTAGTGCTAATACACGAATTGGCATTATTGCAACCGGTATCTGGCTTATCGCATTGATTGCAGTATATTATATTGCAGGGATCAATAAACGGGACAGAGTAGAACTGGCTCACTATGAAGGAGATGCCACGGATCCTTCTAATCGCTGAAACAATGCGGGATAACTAAGCTCGGTAGAAAGAAGATGATACGTGTGGAGATTCATTTTATTGAAAATGATTTTAAAAGAAGGCCGGTTTGGGCGCAGATTGATCTGGATGCGGCCGGGTATAATATGCGGAATATACGAAAAATGACGGGCCCGGATATTTTGATTGCGGCTGTTGTTAAAGCAAACGCATATGGACACGGGGCTGTCGAAGTGGCGAAAACCTTTCTGCGGGAAGGCGCGGACCGTTTGGCGGTGGCGTGCCTGGATGAAGCAGTAGAACTCCGGCATGCAGGCATTACTTCCAGAATTATCATCTTAGGCCACACTGACGGCCGGCGTGCCGAAGAACTGATTACCTATGGCGTGGATGGGGCAGTATTCCGCTATGTGGATGCCAAGCAGTTTTCTGATGAAGCGGTCCGTCAGGGGCGTATTGTCAATCTGCATATTGCGGTAGACACCGGTATGGGGCGTATCGGGTACCGGCCTTGTGAAGATAGTGTCGAAGAAATCCAGAAAATATCTATGCTTTCAAATGTTGTTCTGGATGGTTTGTTTACTCACTTTGCCGTTTCCGACATGGCTGGCCGGGAGGATACTGATTTTACAAAAAAACAATATGAACAATTTTCCTGGTTCCGTAAACGACTTGCTGAACAGAAAGTACCTATTCATTATTTTCACTGCTGCAATAGTGCCGGTGTGGTAGAGTTTCCTGACTTGCGTAGTGATATGGTGCGGCCTGGAATCATTCAATATGGCTACGATCCCTCACATGAAGTCAGATGCAGAGACTTCATACCCCGTCCTGTCATGTCACTGCGCTGCTGTGTGACATATGTCAAAATAATTCATGCGGGAGATACCGTGAGTTATGGCAGGCATTTCAAAGCAGAAAAAACGACAAAAATCGCGACACTGCCTCTCGGATATTCTGATGGCTACCCAAGGCTTTTATCAAACCGGGCGGAAGTGCTCATTCATGGCAGACGGGCACGGCAGGTGGGAAATATTTGTATGGATCAGTGCATGATTGATGTCACGGATATTCCTGATGTCCAGTCAGGCGATGAAGTGGTTTTATTTGGCAGTCAGGATGGCGTGTCACTTCCGCTGGAGGAATTGGCCGATTTAATTGGGACAATAGACCATGAAATTATTTGTAATATTAATCGCAGGGTTCCCCGGGTATACGTAAAGGATGGCAAGATTGTACGAAGCTTGGAGTATCTGTTTGATTAAGCAAGTATACATACCGGCCAGTGCATGTAAAAAAGAGATGCATGCAGGCCCGCATGTCCATCAATCGTTTTGCAGACTATATAATAATCATTGAATTTAATAAGGCGGTGTATACTATGAATTGGGAAAGTAAAACGGCTTCAAACGTTACGCAAATCAAACCTTCTGGTATTCGTAAGTTTTTTGATATTGCGGCACAAGTCAAGGATGTGCTGTCATTGAGCATTGGTGAACCAGATTTTGCCGCTCCGGACAAGGTGCTGGAGGCAATGAAGACCAGTCTGGATCACAAGGAAACAAGTTATACAGCGAATTCGGGAATGATTGAGTTACGTGAAAGTATTGCGGCATATTTTTCCACTCATTATGGTGTTGATTATGATCCTAAAGATGAAATACTTGTTACTGTAGGGGTATCCGAAGGCTTAACGATGGCCTTGCTGGCATATACGGAGCCGGGCGATGAAGTCCTTATTCCTGATCCGGCATATGTGGCGTATCCTGCTGCCGTAGAGGTGGCAGGCGGAAAAGCCGTATTTGTTCCGACCTATGCGAAAGATGATTTTAAACTGACCGTGCAGTCACTGGAAAAAGTGGTTACGCCAAAAACCAAAGCCATTGTTATTGGATATCCCAACAATCCGACAGGTACGGCGATGACGGCTGAAGAATTACTGCCTATTGCCGAATTTGTGAAAAAACATGATCTTGTTGTTATGGCAGATGAAATTTATTGTGAATTAGTATATGGGGATGTGAAGTTTACTTCCTTTGCTAAATTGCCGGATATGCGGCAGCGGACTATTGTGTTTAACGGGTTTTCCAAGGCTTGGGCCATGACCGGCATGCGTCTTGGCTATATCTGCGCGCCTCGTGAAGGACTGGCCCCGATTCTCAAACTGCATCAATACGCAATCATGTGCGCAAATACACAGGCGCAGTTCGGTGGTATTACCGCGCTGAAGGAATGCGATGAGGAAGTACAAGAAATGCGGCAAGAATATGACCGCCGCCGCAAGGTTATTTATAAAGGCTTATGCGATATGGGGCTGCCTGTATTCGAACCCAAAGGGGCATTTTACATTTTCCCGGATATCCGTTCAACCGGAATGACGTCGTCTGAATTCTGTGAAAAGCTGGTGCAGGAGGAAGAAGTAGCGGTAGTGCCCGGTTCCGCGTTTGGTGATAACGGAGAAGGGTTTGTCCGCATCTCCTATGCTGCTAGTATGGAAACTATTGAAGAAGCGATCAAACGGATGGCACGGTTCGTTAAAAAATATCAAAAATAAGAGATGTGCTGATGGATCGGGTGTTTTTTGCCGGCCGGCATGATTCTTTTTACTTGTATAGCAGGGCAGATGCATATCATCATTTGTCCTGCTATTTTAATGTATTATAAGTATATAGTATGTGATGCACGGATGAGGGGACAGAAGGCAGTGACGGACACTTTGAGTGGGCTATGTATATTTTATGAGAAGGATTGACAAATTCAATACTGCCAGTATACAATAATTATGTTGAATTGGTTATACCATTTCGCTCTGGGAGGTATACAAATGAAAAATTACCGTTGGGCTACTTTGGGGTGTGGTGTCATTGCCAATCAATTGGCCGACGCGATGCATAAAAAAGGACGGCAGCTGTATGGCGTAGCAAACAGAACGCATGCAAATGCAGTTTCTTTTGCAGAACAACATGGAATTCCTGTTGTTTATGATACAATTCAAGACCTCTTTGCCGATAAAAATGTGGATGTTATTTATATTTCGACACCGCATAATACGCATTTTTCATATGTATGCGAAGCGCTGCGACAGGGAAAGCATGTATTATGTGAAAAGTCTATTATGTTGAATGCACAGGAACTGCAAACTGCGGCAGCCATAGCCGAAGCGAATCAGGTGGTTTTGGCGGAAGCCATGACTATTTATCACATGCCTTTGTATAAAAAGCTTCGTGAAATAATGGCAGACGGTATACTGGGACCGCTGCGCATGATTCAGATGAATTTCGGCAGCTACAAGGAATATGATATGACAAATCGATTCTTTAATCGGTCTCTGGCAGGCGGCGCCCTTTTAGATATCGGTGTGTATGCGCTTTCCTTCGTCAGGTGGTTCATGGCAGAGACTCCGGGGCAGATTGTGTCACAGGTGAAGTTTGCGTCCAGTGGCGTAGATGAACAGGCCGGTATTCTGCTGATGAATTCCCGACAGGAGATGGCTGCTGTCTCCCTGTCGCTTCATGCCAAACAACCTAAGCGCGGTATGATCGCATATGATAAGGGCTATATAGAAATTTATGAATATCCCCGGGCGGATAAGGCTGTGATTACCTATACAGAGGATGCCCGACAGGAAATTATTTCCAGTGGGAAACGTGATGATGCGTTATGGTATGAAATCCGGGATATGGAAACATCATTGTCGGGAGAAACCGATGAAATGCACCTGCAATATACGGCGGATGTTATGGACATCATGACGCAGATAAGAAGCTCATGGAGAATGACATATCCGGAAGAGCAGGGAAAAGACACTATGTAAAGAGAAAACGGCCCGGACTTTTTATAGGTTGCGTTCATTCTGCTGAATTGACCTTTTCAGAATGCATAAAAGACATGGATGAAAGATACCTTTTGAAAGATGAACCGGCCGGAGACGGTTCCTTTTTTATTGCTTATTTCCTTTACTATATGGTATTATATAATGTAAAACATTATTAAAGATATATATATAAACGGAGAGAATATACAATGGATGCAATGAAAAATAAATTCTGGTTTATTCAGACGTACGGGTGTCAAATGAACGAAAGCGACAGCGAACGCTATGCCGGCCAGCTTGAGGCGTTGGGATATCATAAGACTGAGGATATGGAATTAGCAGATGTCATTTTACTGAATACCTGCTGTGTCCGCGAAACGGCGGAGGGGAAAATTCTGGGAAAAATAGGTGAATTAAAGCATTTGAAAGAACGGAACCCCGCTTTACTTATTGCTGTTACCGGCTGCATGGCACAAGAGTGGCAGGATAGACTTTTTGACAGAGCGCCGCATGTCGATTTGGTCATTGGCACGCATAACATCCACCAGCTGATTACGCTTATTGAAGAGCGGCAGAAGGCTTCGGATCATTATTTGGCAGCTGATATGGATATACCGGCTTTTCATGATTTACCGGCAAAACGGTTTCAGAAATTTTTTGCCTGGGTGCCTATTATGAATGGCTGCAATAAGTTTTGTACATACTGTATTGTGCCATATGTACGGGGACGGGAGGTAAGCCGCCCTGTAGCTGACATTGTTAAGGAGATTCGTCAGATTGCTGCCGAGGGATATAAAGAAATCACTCTTCTGGGACAGAATGTAAATTCCTATGGAATGGATCTGAAGGATGGCACGGACTTTTCGTATCTTCTACAAGCCGTCGATGCTATCGATGGCATTGAACGGGTGCGATATATGACGAGTCATCCCAAGGATATGACGTTTGCCATGATTGATGCGATTGCTGCAAGCAAAAAAGTCGTGAATCATATGCATTTGCCTATTCAATGCGGGTCGGACGAGCTGTTGAAAAAAATGAACAGAGGATATACAACGGACCATTACTTGGAATTGGCAGCGTATGCGCGCAAACGGATACCTGATTTGGTACTTACGACAGATATTATTGTCGGATTTCCCGGTGAAACAGAAGCGATGTTTCAGGATACGCTGCATTTGCTGAAGCGTGTTCAATACGACATGGCGTATACCTTTATCTATTCGCCGCGGACCGGTACTCCCGCAGCTAAGATGCCGGATCAGATTCCGCAGGAAGAAAAAAGTCATCGCCTGCAGCGGCTTATGGATGTGCAAAATGTGTTTAGTTTGGAACATAATCAAAGCATGGAGCATCAGGTCTATGATGTGATTGTAGAAGGCCCGACAAAGAATGATGAAAATAATTGGTTTGGCAGGACGACAGGAAATAAGATGATTATTTGGGAAAATGACGGAACCGCAGCTGTCGGTGACACGGTTCCCGTTGCTGTCGACAAGGGCCAGACCTGGGTGTTGAAAGGACATTTAGTTCACTGAGGAGGCATATGTTGTCAGAAAAAGTAAAATTAACTCCTATGATGAAGCAGTATTTAGAAGTCAAAGAGCAATGCAGGGACGCCATACTATTTTTTCGGCTTGGAGATTTTTACGAAATGTTTTTTGATGATGCTCTTACGGCGTCGCGGGAACTGGATTTGACGCTGACCGGCAGGGCCGGCGGCGATAAGGAAAGAGTGCCGATGTGCGGTGTTCCCTTCCATTCGGCAGATGGGTATATCGAGCGCCTGGTCCATAAGGGGTATAAAGTAGCTATATGCGAACAGATGGAAGATCCTAAATTAGCCAAGGGAATTGTCAAGCGGAAAATCATCAAGGTGATTACGCCGGGGACGATTACGTTGGAAAATGCCGTGGCGTCAAAGAATAATAACTATATTGGCTGCTTGTGCGAAAAAGAGGATGTAATGGCGATTGCGCTGATGGACGTGACGACGGGAGAATGCGTATGGTCGGTTTGCGCTGCGTCAGTCAGCGAGGATACGATTCTTGATATTCTTTCCGTGTATGAGCCCAGTGAAATGATTTATTCCCGTAAGGGAGATCATATTAATTCGGTTATGGCGTATCTGCGCAATCGCATATCACAGTGCACGGTGACGGCTTTCGATGAGCAGACGGATGTTGATTATGAAGAAAAAGCGTCTGAATATTTTCAGCAGACGGACTTTGCCGCAGCCCGGCAGGCCGGGATGTGCATTGGAATTCTTCTGACGTACGTCCGTGAGGTTATGCAGTCAGACATATCCCATATTAATTCTCTGGAACCCATTGATAACGGGCGGCGTCTTGTCATGGATGCGTCGAGCTTGCGGCATTTAGAAATAACGCAGAATGTCCGTAATGGTGGGCGCAAGGGCACACTTCTGGATGTGCTGGACAAAACCAACACCGCTATGGGGGGACGTCTTCTGCGTAAATGGCTAGAGGCGCCGCTGGTGCGTATTTCCGATATCATATTGCGGCAGGATGCCGTCGAAGATATTCTCAGTCATGAAATCATGCGGCAGGATATGCATGATGCGCTGGATGGAATTTATGATTTTGAACGGATACTAACGCGTATCGAAACAGGTACGGCCAGTCCCAAGGATATGGTGGCCCTGCGGGAATCTCTGGCTAGTATTCCCCAATTAAAAACCGTGTTGGACGGCGGTGCCGCAGAGCTTTTGAAACGGCTGAACAGTCGTGTCAGCACACATCCGGAGGTATATGATATTTTATGTCAGGGTATCAAGGATGATCCGGGAGTTGTGATCCGTAACGGCGGTGTGATTCGGGATGGTTTTTCTGCTGAACTGGATGAGATTCGTTCGATTTCGGCTAACAGTCATGCGTATTTGCAGAATTTAGAGGAACGGGAAAAAGAAAAGACCGGTATCAAGCTGAAAATCGGCTATACTAAGGTGTTTGGTTATTATTTTGAAATTTCTCATGCCAATACCAAGGCCATACCGGATTATTATGTCCGTAAACAGACCTTAGTCAATGCAGAGCGATATATAACGCCGGAATTGAAGGAATTTGAGGTCAAGGTCCTGACGGCACAAGATCAGATGCTGGTGTTGGAATATAAATTATTTGCGCAGATACGACAGCAGATACAGGCGTATATTCCGGCTATGCAGGAAACTGCCAGGTCGATTGCGCGTGTGGACTGCTTATACAGTCTGGCCTGCGCAGCGCATGACAATCGATACATTCGGCCGGGCTTGAACAAGGATACTGTCATTTCTATTAAGGAAGGGCGGCATCCTATTATTGAAAGATATTTAAAGGATGAATTATTCGTACCGAATGATGTGACGTTGGATCATAATGACCATGAAGTTCTCGTTATTACAGGCCCCAATATGGCAGGCAAATCGACCTATATGCGGCAGGTTGCCGTATTGGTCCTGATGGCGCAGGCAGGGTCGTTTATTCCGGCACGTGAAGCTTCTATCTGCCCGGTGGATAGAATTTTTACCCGTATTGGTGCCAGTGATGATATATTGACTGGGCAAAGTACGTTTATGATGGAAATGAGAGAAGTTTCGTATATTTTGAAGCATGCGACATCTCACAGTCTGCTGATTCTTGATGAAATAGGTCGTGGCACCAGTACCTTTGATGGCATGTCTATTGCCAGAGCTGTTATTGAATATTGCTTGAAGCATATTCATGCGCTGACCTTGTTTGCGACGCATTACCATGAGCTCATCGCTATGGCCGACGATTCTCAAAAGATAAAAAATTATACCGTTGCCGTTAAAGAGCGCGGTAAAAACATTAAATTTCTGCGCCGCATTGTTCCCGGTGGAGCGGACCGCAGCTATGGGCTGCATGTCGCGCGGCTGGCTGGTTTGCCTGACGGTCTGCTGAAGCGGGCAGACGTTATTTTAGCTGATTTAGAAGCGCATGGCAATGCGGCTGTTCCCGCGATCAGGCCGGCGGCAGCGGCGGCTCCCGTGGCAGATAGTCTTTTTGTCAGCCCGGTGCTGGATAAACTGCTGCATGTCGATGTGACGAGTCTGACGCCGATTGAGGCAATTTCTTTCTTGTATTCTCTGCAAAATGAAGCAAAAGAAGGAAGTGGTATGAAGTGAGTTCTATCATCAACGTATTAGACGAAAAAACACGCAATAAAATTGCAGCCGGCGAGGTTGTGGAACGACCGGCCTCCTGCATCAAGGAATTGGTGGAAAATGCAATTGATGCCAGTGCGTCGGCTATTGAAATCGAAATAGCCGACGGCGGGCAATCCTATATGCGTATAACCGATAACGGCAGCGGCATGAGTGCGGAAGATGCTCATAAATGCATCATTCGTCATGCGACAAGTAAAATCAGCACGGTAGAGGATATCTTTGCTATCAGTTCGCTGGGCTTTCGCGGTGAAGCGGTGCCCAGCATCGCTGCCGTATCTCATATGCAGATTACAACACGACGTCCTGAAGACGACTTTGCAACGCATTTGATTTTAGAGGGTGGCACGATCAGCAGTGAAGATCAGGCAGGAGCTCCTGTCGGGACGACGATGGAAGTTAGTGATTTATTTTATAATACACCGGCGCGGCGGAAGTTCATGAAAAGTGAGCGAACCGAAAGCTCTAAAATCAGTGAAATGATTACCAAGCTGGCTTTGGCGCAGCCGGCCATTCAGTTTACCTTTACGAATAATGGCCGCACCTCTTTGCATACTGGCGGCAGTGGTGACCTGAAGGATACGATTGCCAATATCTACGGGGCGGATCTGGCCAGGGAAATATTTTCCATTACCTATGACAGTGAAGGCTTGCGTATTGAAGGATATGTGGGAAAGCCATCTGTGTTGAAAAGCTCGCGGGCTTGGCAGACCTGCATTGTCAATCACCGGATCGTCCATAATCCGGTGATGTTCAAGGCTGTCGAAAACGCATATCATGCCATGCTGCCTAAAGCCGGCTATCCGTTTGTTATGCTCCATCTCCATACAGATCCGGGAGCCATAGATGTCAATGTCCATCCTTCCAAGACAGAAATCAAGTTTGCAGATGAGCAGGTCATATACCGGGCGATTTATCATAGTATTATTTCGGCACTGGTAGCACAGGAAACACCGGAAAATATAGCGACGACAATGGATTTGCAGCCTCGTCAGGTGCGGCATATAGAAGCGGCAGAAACCGAATTGGAGCTGCGCGGCCAGTCGGAAAGACCGCAGGCGGAAGCACAGGTGCTTTCTTTTGAAGCGGGTCCTGCGCCGCATTCCGTTCCTGATGCGCCTGCCGAAACCGGATTCTACAGCCAGCAATCTGCAGACAGGATAAAAAATGATTCGTTGGGGGAATCATCGTCTCGGCCATATAGTGCGGCCCAAACGGATCTGCATACCCCGCTGGCGGTACCGACAGCTAGCCAGACGGCCCAATTTCATCAAGCGCTGGCACAAAACGAGGAGGAGGCAGCTGTACAGAAAGACCATCCGGGTATTACCTTTGAAGGGGATGAAGATGTATTTATTCCTTTGGGAGAAGTAGCTGATTGCTTTATTATTGCAAAAAAAGGGCAGGATCTGTACATCATTGATCAGCATGCGGCTCATGAACGGGTACGGTATGACCGGTTCTGCCAGCGTGTTGAACGCATGCCGGGCCAACAGCTTCTGACCGCAGAATTTATTGAAATGGATGCGGAGGATATGACGCTGCTTGCAGAACGAAAAGATGTATTTGCGGATTTGGGGTATACCTACTCTGAGGCAGGACCGACGACTTTGCGGATCGAAGAAGTGCCCTGCGACCTGCAGACAAGTGATATTGCCGGATCTATTCGGGATATCTGCCAGGCTCTTCATGAAAATGGGACGCCGGACAAGGCGGTGCTTCGTCATCGATCCTTGGCCTATTTATCCTGCCATGGTGCCATCAAGGCTGGCGATACTTTGAATATCCGGCAGATGAAGCAGCTTTTGGAAGAATTATTTCATACGGAAAAACCTTATGTATGCCCTCATGGCCGGCCGATTATCGTACGGTTTACACCGGATGAACTGGCAAAACTATTTAAACGGACGTAGGCTGTTATGATATATGTAGTACCTTCTTTGAAGGCCAATGCCGGATTGATCACAGAGGCAGCCCGATGGGCCGGCTCTATAGGAGCTGTTTTCGCGGCGAGGCAGGGTAGATCGGAAATCAGGCTGGCAAAGGATTATGGATCTTGCTTTCTCGTTTATACGTCGCGGGGACCGCAGATTGTCCGGGACGAGGGCACGCATTTTTTTAGTCTTAATATGGCCGAACTGCGGATTCAGCATATTCGTCAGGGTAAGCCGGATCATCTGTTGGAAGCCTTGGGAGCTGCCGGGCCGGTACGCCTGTTGGACTGTACCTGCGGGTTTGGCGCTGATTCTATCGTAGCATCCTTTGGATTGCCGCAGGGATCGGTCGTTCATGCCATGGAGGTCTCGCCTCTTTTAGCGGCAGTGACCTCCTGGGGCTTTTCTGATTTTGTGCATGCGCATCACGATGTGACAGCGGCGCTGCGGCGTATACAGCTTCGAACCGGCGATTATATGGCGTATCTCAGAAATGAGACGGCGCCAGTATATGATGTGTTGTATTTTGATCCTATGTTCGACCATCCCGTAGCTTCAAGCTGTCATTTTCAACCTGTTCGTGCCATTATGGATCATCATGCACTGACTTTAAAAACAATAGAATACGCCATGAAAAAAACACGGCGACGTGTCGTTATCAAGGGCCGATCCTTTCGGGAGCTGGTGCAGGCTTTTCCGGAGGCTAAATTATACGGAGGCAGATACAGCCGCATTGGCTATGCTGTTTTGGAGTGTGAGTCTACTAATGGATAAAGTAATTGCGATTATCGGGCCGACAGCCGTTGGCAAAACGGCCTTGAGCTTTGCTCTGGCCCAGTATTTTCATACCGATCTTGTATCCGGCGATGCGTATCAGATTTACCGGCGTATGAATATCGGAACGGCCAAGCCATCTTTAGAAGAGCTGCGGCGCTATAAGCACTATCTCATTGACGTGGCAGAGCCGAATGAACCCTACTCTGCCGCTTTATTCTGCCATATGGCAGAGCAGGCCGTGCAGGCTATTCATCAGGAAGGTAAGCTGCCTATCCTTGTCGGGGGAACCGGTCTCTACGTCCAGGCTCTGCTGGAAGGGTTTCAGTTTGATGGCTCAAAAGTCAGCGAGGCGCTGCGGCAGCAGGCGCGCCATCGTATTGCGTCTTTTTCAGATGGAGAACTGCAGGACTATATAAAAAAAAATACATCTTGGCAGCCGCCGGATTGGCATGAATTGTTTGCGAATACACATCGTCTGGTACGTTTGATGGCTGCTATTGAGCAGGGAGAAGGTTATGACTTTGTGCGGGCGGGAAAAGCCCCCCGGTTTGCATATGATGCGTTTGTGGTAGGCCTTACCCTTCCCAGGGAGATTTTATATGAGCGCATAGAACGCCGCGTCGATAGCATGCTGCAGTCCGGCTGGATCGAAGAGGTGCAGGGCCTTCTGGACAGCGGTGTTTCAAGAGAATGCCAGGCCATGCAGGCTATCGGATATGGTGAAATTGCGGCGTATCTGGATGGAAACAGCACCCTGCAGGAGGCGGCCTGCCAGATAAAAATACGGACCCGTCGTTTTGCCAAGAGACAGATCTCCTGGTATAAGCGCATGCCGTATATACATTGGTTTGAAAAAAATAGGTATGCCTCGGAGGATGCTTTGGCAGCGGCGGTCATCCGTCAGCTTCCCTGGCAGCAAGAAGGCGTGCATAGTGGATTATAGAAAGGATATGGATTTTTTGGCTATGGATTTGGAAACAATTAGAAAAGATGCGATGGCTTCTTGCGCCGGACAGTTTGAACGAATTGACACGATAAGCCTGCATAATACGCAAAAGGTATTGCAGGCTTATAAGGACGCGCGGCTTTCTTCGTATCAATTTGCAGGAACCTCCGGCTATGGCTATAGTGATATGGGCCGGGAAAAACTGGATGAAGTATTTGCCCGTGTATTTAAAGCGGAAAAGGCGCTGGTTCGTCCGCATTTTGTGTCAGGCACTCATGCTCTGGCAACGGTTCTCTGTGCCTTATTGCAGAAGGGGGATCGGATGCTTTCTCTTATCGGCGCTCCGTATGATACGATGCAGGGCGTTATAGGCTATGCCCGTCAAACACCCCGTTCTTTGATAGAAAAGGGGGTCGTATATGAGGAAGTGCCGTTAAAAGACAATGCCTTTGATTTGCAGGCAATTGAAGCCGCTGTATCTGCCAAGCAGCCCAAGCTTGTTCTTATCCAGCGGTCTCGTGGATACAGCACACGGGCGTCTTTGAATATTTCAGATATCCGCACTATTATTCGTGCTGTTAAACGGGCCAGCTCTAAAACAATTTGCTTTGTTGATAACTGTTACGGCGAATTTGCTGCCGAAGAAGAACCCATTGAGGCCGGTGCGGATATTATTGCGGGTTCTCTTATCAAAAATCCCGGCGGCGGGATTGCTCCCACCGGCGGATATATTGCCGGCCGGGAGGATTTGGTCGGCGCCGCCGCTGATTATTTGACGGCACCTGGGTTGGGCGGAGAGCTTGGCTCGTATGCTGCCGGATACCGTCTCTTTTTTCAGGGATTTTTTATGGCACCGCACGTTACCGCACAGGCGATTAAGGGCGCTGTCTTTGCGGCAGCCGTTTTTTCCAGGCTGGGTTTCCGTGTATCGCCAGATCAGGAAGAACCGCGCTATGACCTGATCCAGACTATTTATCTGAAAAATGAGAAAAATATGTGTCTTTTTTGTGAAGGAATACAGTCTTTTTCTCCCGTTGATGCTCATGTTACGCCGATTCCAGACGATATGCCCGGCTACGCTGATAAAATTATTATGGCGGCAGGTGATTTTGTACAAGGCTCATCTATTGAATTATCCGCTGACGGACCGATACGGGCCCCTTATATGATCTACCTTCAAGGGGGCATTGTTTTTGAACACAACGTGCTGGCTATATTGCGTGCGGCCGATTTCATTTTACAGCATGCGGAGGGATCTGACCATGATTAAAGAGGTTCTCGTCGTCGAAGGAAAATCAGATGTGGCTCGTATTCATGCCAGCCATATAGAAGTGGATATGATTACGACGGATGGATTTTGTCTGCGTCCGGAAACGCTTACGCAGATACGGTATGCCTACGAAAAGAGAGGTATTATCATACTGACCGATCCCGATAGGGCAGGAGAGCAGATCCGGGCGTATCTAACCGAACGATTCCCGAATGCCAAGCATGCCTTTATTCCCCGCAAAGATGCTATTGCCAACGATGATCTAGGCGTTGAACAGGCTTCGGAAGCGGCGATTCGTTTGGCCTTATCCAAGGTGCGTTGTGCCGTATATGAGCCGGCCGCGGATTTTACGATGGCAGATCTGCTGGCCGTCGGGCTGAACGGCACCCCAGAAGCCGCAGACAGGCGCGCCGCATTAGGAGCCATACTTGGTATCGGGTATGGCAACAGCAAACAGTTTTTAAAACGGCTCAATCATTTTGGGATTACCCGGGAAGAATGGGATCGGGCCGTTTGTCAAATAAATGAGGTGAATGATAGTGAAGGATGTTGATTTATCTAATCCTGAGGTAGTCCGCTATATTGTGAATCGATTTGGGCTGCGCATGAATAAAAAACTAGGTCAGAATTTTCTGGTCCGCCATTCCGTTGTTGATGATATTGCAGACGCGGCTGATCTTGCTGAAGGTGATCCGGTTTTGGAAATCGGACCGGGGATCGGAACCTTATCGCAGGCGTTGGCGGAAACCGGTGCGGAAGTCACGGCGGTGGAATTGGATGAACGCCTTTTGCCTGTACTCGATAAAACCTTGGAGCATTATCCCAATGTTCATATTATCCACGGCGATATTATGCGGATCGATATTGAAGAAGTCATGCACCACAAGCCGTTTACGGTATGCGCCAATTTGCCTTATTATATTACGACGCCCATTATTATGAAGCTCTTGGAGGAGCATTTACCGATTGAGAAAATTGTTGTCATGGTGCAGCGTGAAGTAGCTCAGCGTATGGTATCCGGTCCGGGAAGCAAAATTTATGGAGCTTTGTCTGTTTCTGTTCAGTATTATACGGAGCCGCACCTGCTGTTTGAAATTCCTCCCAAGGCTTTTATGCCGGCCCCTGAAGTAACCTCTGCAGTTGTTTCGCTGGATGTACGTAAGGTACCGCCCGTACAGGTCAAGGAAGAACAGCGATTTTTTCAGGTTGTCAAGGCAGCGTTTTCTCAGCGCCGCAAAACCTTTGCCAACACACTCAAAGCAGCTGGATTGTCCAAGGAACAGGTATGTATGATATTGGAAGCGAGTGAGATTGATGGCGGCCGCCGGGGAGAGACGTTTACGCTTGATGAATTTGCAAAAGTGGCCGATGCATGGACGGCATTAGCGGCTGGCAGCAAATAAGACAATAAAAAGCTGGTTTATAAAGAAAAAAGCAGCAATTCTGCAACAGATATACTGTCGGAATTGCTGCTTTGTATACGTTATCAGGAGGAAGGGTCAGGTATTCCATGTATCGTAGGTTTCTATTTTTCGATTTAAATGATCCAATGCGTTCTGCATGGTGTCCATGCGTTCCTTCAGATGATTTCGTTCTTTGATCAGAATTTCCTTGCGGGCTTTTCGTGTGTTGTCACCTTGACGATACAACGTGATATATTGGATGAGTCCGTCAATCGATACATTAGCTGCCCGCATGCATTTAATAAACGCAATAGTTGCGCAATTCTTTTCAGAATAGTTGCGAATCCCGTTTTTGTCGCGGGGGACTTCCTGAATCAGGCCGATTCGTTCGTAATAGCGCAGCGTATCTGACGTCAGCCCATACAATTCACTGACTTCTTTGATTTTCATTTTATCGCCTCCTCGTTTATCCTATACTATACAGGATGGAGTACACTCTAAGTCAAGAAGCGGCTACAATTTGCCACTTGTTATTAAAAAATTTGGAAAAGAGAGTACTAAAAAATAGTTAAATGGAAAAAATTGTGATATACTGATAAAAAATTAATCAGCAAGGAATTTTCTATGAAATATAAAGAGAATACCATAAGAAACAAGATCCTTTTTGTGATTGCCATACTTTGTGCTGCATGCATCCTGTTATATTGGCCCGGAAAAGATGTCAGTATAGCAGAAAAGGAAGACATAAAAAAAGCAGAAGAGGCTATGCTGTCTGAGACGGAAATGCTGGCTCCCGATTTTGTACTGACCGCAGCGGATGAACATACAGTCAACATGAGAAAGCTGTATAATGAGCAACCTGTGTATCTCTTGTTTTGGATGTCAGGAAGTGAGGCATGCAAAGAGCAGCTGGCGGCGGTACAGCGTGTTTGGAATACCTATGGGAAGAATATATATTTTGTTGTTGTATCGCTGGATGGGAACAAACAGGATGCAGCAGCTTTTATGCAGGATGTTCTCCCGGATAGGCCGTTTTATATGGCTTCCGTTTCTGTGGCTGACGATTATGGTGTTACAGCGGTTCCTTCTTCCGTATTGATTGCTAAAGGCGGACAAATTGCAAGGCAACATACCGGGGTGATGAGCGGCAGAGAATTGGCGTATTTCATTGAAAAGAGAATGCATGATGCTGCACCGTAACTTTTCTAGTATATTATATTTATACACATATTGTTATATGTACAGTAAAAAAGTATACTAATAACAACAGCAGTACCGTGCGAGTGTCGCATAGGAGAGCCAGATTCTTCTTTTGCGGCATATGCAGATAGAGATACTGAGCTTTTTTATAACTGATTTGTTTAATCCTTCATTTTTTACAGCATTTAACATGGCGTACAACGTGTTATTGGTTCTCTAACTCATATTCTTATGTCAAAATGTACTGCGACATACAGTACGAAGGGTTACTTGTAAGAGAAGAGGACAGATGGAGTGATGCGGTATGAATGCAATTAAAAGTAAAGTGACTCGTATGGTATTAAGCAAAAAATTAGAGTTGGCGATGCGGCATATGAGAGATGATCCTACAACTGGAATGCATAATGTGATGGCGTTGGCCAGTACCTATTTTAATTCTTCCTTTTATGACCGGAATTTGTTGGGGAAAAATGCTTTTTCATATATGAGGGAATACTTGCAAAAACCGCAGTCTAAATGGTGGAAATATGCCAGAAATTTATTACAAGATACAGATCTGCATGTGTTGAAAACATTTATTTTAAATATGGCATATGAAGCGGGGTATCGAGGAAATAATTTGCGTCATCAATTGATGGTTTCCCAAAAGTGCAATATTCCATGGGCTATTCTTTTTGATCCGACTTCTATGTGTAATATGAATTGTACAGGGTGTTGGGCTACTGAATATGAACACACAATGAATCTAAGTAATGAGGATATGAATAGTCTTGTGCGGCAGGGCGAAGCAGTAGGATGTCATTTTTATTTACTTACTGGTGGGGAACCTTTGATACGAAAAAACGATATTATTACCCTGGCCAAAAAACACCCTACCAGTGAATTTCATGTGTTTACGAATGGAACTTTAATTACGGATGCATTTTGCGAATCTGCAGTGACTGTTGGAAATCTATCCTTTTCATTGAGTGTAGAAGGCTTTGAAGCGGCAAATGATGAGCGGAGAGGACGGGGAAGTTTTCAGCGTACCATGAAGGCAATGGAAATCTTACGCCGGCATCGTCTGTTGTTCGGCATTTCAGTTTGCTATACTAGACTTAATTATAAAGATGTAACGTCAGATGATTTTTTTGATATGGTCATTCGTGCAGGCTGTAAATATGCATGTTTTTTTCATTATATGCCGGTAGGAAATGATGCTGCTACTGATTTATTGTTAACGCCGGAAGAACGAACCTATGTATATCATCGCGTTCGTGAGATCCGGTCAGAACAATGCCCTAAATTGTTTTTTACTATTGATTTTCAAAATGATGGGGAACTTATCAATGGCTGTATTGCCGGAGGACGATCTTATCTTCATGTCAACGCCAACGGAGATATTGAACCGTGTGTCTTTATTCATTATTCAGATACGAATATTCATACCGGCACATTGCTGCAAGCACTTCAAAATCCATTATGCATGGCGTATCATAAATGTCAGCCTTTTAATGATAATTTGTTGCGCCCTTGCCCTATGTTGGAAAATCCCGCTATACTGCCGAAAATCATTCATGAATCAAATGCGCCCTCGACAGATTTGCAGTCGCCGGAATCACTAGAACACTTATGCGAAAAATGTCAAAAATATGCTAAAAGATGGAAATCAGCAGCAGCTGTACTATGGCGAGATAGGGGCCATGAGACAAATCATAGATCGCACTAATCTAAAGGACGGGAACATACTTTTATGCGCATGGCAATGTATCACTTAGGATACAGGTGCCTTGGTAATAAAAATTCTTGACAGGGGTACCATATTCCGGTATACTTAAAAAGTCGCATGAATCGCATGGGGGTATAGCTCAGTTGGTTAGAGCGTTACGTTGACATCGTAAAGGTCAGTGGTTCGAATCCACTTATTCCCACCATATTGTGCATGTATAGTGCCGAGGTATTTCGAGAACAAATTTCCTCCAAAAATTCGTTCCAGTTTTATGATAAAAAGCGGGCTATGCACGGCGGCGGTTAAAGTCAGTCAGGATGACAGCAATGTCATTTTGACTGACTTTTTTTTTCTTTTGATAGACAGGCGTATTAAAAAAGGCTTGTATCCTGATGATTTGAATGAGGAATAGTATACGTTAAGGAACATCTGGCTATCATTCAAATCATTTGACCAGGTAAGAAGGAGGAGAGTATAATAATCATGAAAAATAAATGGCGGCATCATAGCTGCGGGGGGAGTTGAAAATATAACAGCGGTTTATTGTTGATGCGGATGTAATATGATGTAATATATAGATATAACAAAAAAAGGCGTGCCATAGTACCATAGACTCATGCATACGTACCCTTCGTGAGATGAGTATCGTTACCGTACAGCATTTTTTTCTTTTAACAGGATGGCGGATATTCGGTATACATGCCTTACTTTTAAAACATAGTGATTTGGAATCGGGTGATTAGTTTTGGAAAAGTGTCCTTATTGCGGCAAGTGTATGCGTTGAGAAGGTCTATAAAAATATATAAAAAAAAACCAATTCGGCAGTATCAGGAATCGTAGTGAGGACAAGATTTGCAGTATTGTTGTTTTTAGCTTTTGATTATTTATGAAGGGTGGCTACGCTATGCCATATGAAAAGCCTGATTCAGAACAGTTCCTCGACAGCAGATTTTATCCGAGTCATAAAGCGCCATCGGGGAAGCATGGGAAAAAGAAGTTCGTTGTGTTGCTTATCGTTATCCTATTGGGAGGCATTGGATTTTATGCATGGAATGTATTCCATGATGTGTCAGAAGAGACATTGTATGAAGAGGCAGTGACAGAGGCCAGGGCTGGGCAATGGAAGCAGGTTGTGTCAATGACAAGGGAATATATGAATGGGCCTGAAGGAAAACTGAAAGATTTACATATGTATGGAATGACAAAAGTTTTTATACAAAATGGGCAATTGGCGGCAGCCGAAAGGGCATTGGCCACTATTCCCGATGATTTTGACGATACGTTTACGGCGGATATTAAAAAGCTGAAAAATGATATTCCTGAAATGAAAAAGGAGCAGCAAGACAAAAGCGGCAATGCTGAGGATTCACAAAAGGGAATTTCTGGTGGGATGGATGATCAGATGAAATAATATAGAAAGCGATGCGTACGTATACAATAACGGCATATTTTGTTTGACTTACGTGTATAATCATTGTACAATAAACGTGACAAAGGAAGTGATTGTTATGTCAGGACTTATAGGCATTATCATCGCAGCTCTTGTTACGTTTACGATTTATATGCTGTATATCAAACTGACCAGACATTGAGTTGGCTGTTTGTTTTGTTCGTAAAAAACGCATTCGTATCGAAGCGAGCTATATACTGATACGGTGCGTTTTTTTTTGTGATATTATATTTTGTTTTATAATGCAGTATAAACGCTTTCATATAGGAGGCATGTATAGATGATGAATGAGCTTCAACAGTTATGCAGGCAGATCCGTAAGGATACGGTACGATCCATTTATCTGGCCGGTTCAGGTCATCCCGGCAGCTCGTTGTCGGCAGTGGAAATCTTAGTGACCTTGTATTTTACGGATGTATTTCACTGTTTTCCTGATCAGCCTCAGCAGCCGCAGCGGGATCGCTTTATCTTGTCCAAGGGGCATGCTGCGCCGGCGTATTACAGTGTGTTAGCGCACCGGGGCTTTTTTTCGGAATGTCAGCTAAGTACGCTGCGGGTGATAGGCAGCGCACTTCAGGGACATCCCAATATGGAAAAGCTGCCTTGTCTGGACTGTTCCGCCGGGTCTTTGGGACAAGGACTGTCCATTGCTAACGGCATGGCGTATGCCTTTAAATACCGGCACGAACCGCAGCGTGTATATTGTCTTATCGGAGATGGTGAGCAGCAGGAAGGACAGATTTGGGAAGCGGCGCTGTTTGCGCCACAGTATCAGTTGGATAATGTGTGTCTGATTGTTGACTGCAACGGCATGCAGCTGGTTGATGCTGTTGATGATATAAAAAATATGCATCCGATGGATAAAAAATGGCAAAGCTTCGGCTGGCATGTTATCAAAACGGATGGGCATGATATAGGGGCTCTTCATGACGCATTTATACGGGCAAAGAAGTGTAAAGGCCGTCCGACTGTGATTTTGGCGCATACGGTCAAGGGCAAGGGCGTTTCGTATATGGAAAATCAGGCCAAATGGCATGGAACCGCCCCTAATGAGGCGCAGTACAAGGAAGCTATGAGAGAATTATCCAGGGAGGTGCCATAATGGAGGGTGTACCAATGCGTGACGGCTATGGGCAGGCTCTGTTGGAGCTGTGCCGTCTCCACGAGAATGTTGTGGTTGTCGATGCCGATGTAGCCAAATCGACGCGGACAGAATGGATACGTGAAAAATATCCTCAAAAATATATCAATATGGGAATATCAGAGCAGGATTTAGTGGGTACAGCCGCAGGGATGTCTTTAGCAGGAATGGTTCCCTTTGTATCGACATACGGCGTGTTTCTGGCCGGCCGGGCGTGGGATCAGATTCGAAATACGGTCTGCTATAACAGCTTGAATGTCAAGCTGGGCGGTGCGCATGCCGGTATTTCTGTCGGACCGGACGGGGGGACGCATCAGGCCTTGGAGGATGTGGCACTTATGCGTGTTATTCCCAATATGATGGTAGTGGTTCCTTGTGATTACAAGGAAACGTTTAAAGCGACGATGGCTGTTTATGACAGGCAGGGCCCGTCGTATATCCGCTTTGGCCGCAGCGCCGTACCTGTTATCACAGCAGATGAAACGCCGTTTGAGCTGGGAAAGGCCGCTGTGTTTCGGGACGGGGCAGATGCCACTATTTTTGCAAACGGGATAATGGTGTATCAAAGCTTGAAGGCCGCCGCGGTATTGGAAAAAGAAGGGATATCCGTACAGGTTGTCAACGTCCATACTGTCAAACCGCTGGATGCAGAAATGATAGCGGCTTGTGCGGCTAAAACGCAGGCCGTGGTTGTATGTGAGGAGCATCAGTGCATAGGAGGCCTGGGAAGTGCCGTATGTGAAGTGTTGGCACAATGCTGCTGTGTTCCTGTTGAGCTTGTAGGCATAAAAGACCGATTTGGTGAATCGGGCAGTCCCGATGCACTGCTAAAAGCGTATGGCTTGAGTGATCTGGATGTGATAGCGGCAGTACAACGGGTGCTACGGCGAAAAAAGTAACATATAAAAATGCTTCAGCTGCGCAGATGCCCGGCTGAAGCATTTTGTAATATCTGATTTATGCTTTTTTTAGTTGAAAAATGACTTTGCTGGGGATCTGGGCCGTAAAAATACCGATTGCCATAAGACCGCAGCCTATGAGCTCCCGCGTTGTTAATAGTTCTCCTAAAAGAAGGAAGCCAGCGGCAGCGCTGAAGATCATTTCAAAGCTGCATAGCAGAGATGCTTCCGTAGGCGGAACTTTTTCTTGTCCTAAAATCTGCAGTGTAAAGCCGGCTCCGCTGGAAAGGATGCCGCAATATAATAATGGGATAGCGGAAGCAAGAACCGCGCCAAGAGTCAGTGTTTCATTGGTGATGAGCATCGCGGCAAGATTATACAGGCCGCAGGCAACAAACTGTCCTAGTGCCAAATCTATTCCGGAAAAATAACGGACGCACTGAGAAATGTATAAAATGTGAAGTGACCAGAACAATACGCCCGTGAGCTCCAGCAGGTCGCCAATGTTGATGGCCTGACCGTCACTATGAAAGGCCAATACGTACAGGCCGGCAAAGGAAACAACGCAGCCGCCCACATGAGACAGCCGCAGCGGCTGCTTTATCAGAAGGCCCAATAGCGGGACGGCAACAATGTACAGAGAAGTAATAAATCCGGCCTTACCGGCTGTTGTATATATCATGCCGATCTGCTGGCAGGAGGCGCCGGCAAAGAGCAGAAACCCTAAAAGCAGGCAGGCAGCCGGCAGTGGCAGTTTGCAAGAATGAATCGGCCGCTCCGTTTTGTTGATGTTATGATGCCAATACACTATGGGAAGAATTGCGGCTGCGCCAAGTAAAAATCGCAGGCCGTTAAAGGCAAAGGGGCCGATGGTATCTGTACTGACACGCTGTGCTACAAAGGCACCGCCCCAAAATAAGGAAGCTCCCAAAAGCATTAATCTGTATTTCATGTCTGTCCTCCTCTATGCATTTACGTATGTAGTATCATATGACATACAAAGACCATTATATCATGAATGCCTATTGAATGATAGAATGGCATTGCTGATATGACAGATGTAAAAGCATGGTAAGGAAAGTGTAAAATTTCATTGCTCGTACGTGTGAACATGATGTATAATAAAGCTAATATTTCTTTGGAGGCGAGTATATTGTATACGAAAGCGTTACTAACCGATTTGTATCAGCTGACGATGATGCAGGGATTGTATTTTGAAGGCCGGCATGAACAATCCTGTGTGTTTGATCGCTATTACCGCACGAATCCTTTCGATGGCGGTTATACAGTTGTTGCAGGATTGGAGCATCTGATTGACTATGTTCATCATATCCATTTCAGTGACGATGATCTGGCCTATTTAAAGAGTACCGGAATTTTTCAGGATGTATTTCTTGAATATTTGAAAGGAGTTTCTTTTACGGGTGATATTTATGCTATGCCGGAAGGAACTGTCGCGTTTCCGCAGGAGGTTCTGCTGCGGGTTCATGCAAAAAAAGATGAAGCCTTGCTGTTGGAAACCTGTATGTCCATGATCATGAATCATGAAAGCCTTATTGCTACAAAAGCCCGTCGTGTGCGCACGGTTGCCGGACACGATGCGCTTATGGAATTTGGCCTGCGGCGTGCGCAGGGCAAATCGGCAGGTATATACGGCGCCCGTTCTGCTATGATTGGGGGATTCAATGGCACAAGCAATGTCCTTGCCGGGGCACTGTTTGATATTCCCATTTTAGGCACCATGGCACATAGCTGGGTGATGAGCTTTACCTCGGAGCTGGAAGCATTTCGAGCGTATGCGCGTCAGTATCCGAATAATCTGATTCTTTTGGCGGATACGTATAATACACTAAAGCAAGGGGTGCCTGACGCAATTACGATTTTCAAGGAAATGAAAGAGGCCGGTACGCTGCCTACGGCCTACGGCATCCGTTTAGACAGCGGGGATTTGGCTTATTTGTCTAAAGAAGCGCATAAAATGTTTTCGGCTGCCGGTTTTGGCGATGCTGTTATTGCGGCTTCTAATGATTTGGATGAAAATTTGATTTCAGAGTTGAAAGCGCAGGGATGCGCTATTAACTCGTGGGGTGTCGGTACCCATTTGATTACGGCTAAAGATAGCCCGTCTTTGGGTGGTGTATTCAAGCTGGTCGGCCAGTACGATGGGGATCTGTTTGTACCAAAGATCAAAATGAGTGACAATGCTGAGAAAATTTCGAATCCGGGTATGAAAAATGTTCTTCGGATTTATGATAAAAAGAGCGGAAAAATGAAGGCCGATGTTATTATCCTTGAAGGAGAAGTCATTGATCCGGAAAAAGATCTTTACCTTTCGAGTGATAAGGCGCCGTGGCGTTCTCGTGTGCTGCGCGGCGGGTCCTTTACGGTTCGCAAGATGCTGCAGCCTATTTTTCTACAGGGAGAGTTAGTATATAAAAAGCCGGCGCTGCGGGAAATTATGGCGTACGCTGACGAGCAGGTTGATACGCTGTGGCCGGAATACCTTCGTTTGGTCAATCCAGAGGAAATGTGGGTGCAGCGCAGTCCCAAGCTGTCAGCACTTCGCGAAAAAATATTGAAGGAAGAATCGGCTCATTTCTTTTAAGCCGTATGTAACCGTGCTGCATGTCCAGAAGAATATTTCTTCATCATGCAGTGCTTTTTTTTATGTTGCACGATAGAATCCTATCCATGTCCTGTATGAAAATATGCTATAATAAATACGATTACAGGAAAGGGTATTTATTAGGTTTAGTTTGCGGATGAATGACAGGAAGGTGAATTCATGTTTGGCACAATTGTTGGAGATATTGCTGGTTCGTCATATGAAGGCTGTCTTCCACCTATCAAAACGAAAAAGTTTATGTGGTTTGATGCGAAGGCCCATTTTACGGATGATACGGTAACGACTATTGCCGTCGCAGCCGCGCTGATGGAAGGGAAAAAGACAAAATGCGGTTATACGGACGCATTGTGCCGTCAGCTGCGATATTGGTGCCGCATATATCCGGATGTCGGATTTGGGGGATATTTTAAGCAGTGGTTTTTGTCTGACATAGCGGGTCCATATAACAGCTATGGCAACGGTGCCGCTATGAGGGTATCTCCGGCAGCCTGGGTCGGTGAGTCACTGACTGAGGTACAGGAGCTGGCGGAGCTGACGGCTCTTGTCAGTCATAATCATCCGCAGGCTGTCAAAGGGGCCATTGCAGCAGCATCGACAGTTTATCTGGCACGGACCGGAGCTGACAAAGAGGCTATTCGTGCTTATTTGCGCCAGTATTTCTATCCCATGGATAAAACGCTGGCAGAGATACGGCCGGGATATACGTTTACGTCTGATACAGAAACGAGTGTCCCAGAGGCTCTCGAGGCTTTTTTGGAAAGTGAGAGTTTTGCAGATGCCATCTGCAATGCTGTGTCTTTAGGCGGTGATACGGATACACAGGCTGCTATTGCAGGCGCTGCAGCCGAGGCATATTATGGCGTTCCGGCAGCAGTATGGCAGCAGTCGGATACCTATTTGACGCCGGACTTAAGGAATATATTGCATGCTTTTAGCCGGCAATACATGAAAAACTGACTGTACGGGGGAGGGCATATAGCATATGGAAAACAAAGAATTAATGGGAAAATATGAAATGCTGCGGCGTATTTTAAGAGAGATGCGACGGGTTATTATCGGCTTTTCCGGCGGCGTGGACAGCACCTTTTTGACCTATGTGGCGCATGACGTTTTGGGCAAGGATGCGTTGGCGGTTACAGCTGTATCACCTACGTTGCCGCAGTGTGAAGAGGAAGAAGCACGCGATATGGCAGAACAAATCGGAATCCGTCATATGGTGGTGCATTCAACGGAATTTGATAATGAGGAATTTGTCCAAAATCCTCCGAACCGCTGCTATATATGTAAAAAAATAAGATTTAATGCCTTGGTCGAGTTGGCTGCCAAAGAAAAGTACGCTTGGGTAATAGATGGCGGCAATGTTGATGATTTGGGCGATTACCGCCCGGGCATGCAGGCTTTGAAGGAATTATCAGCTCATGTCCGGAGCCCGATGATCGAGGCAGGTATTGGCAAAGAAGACATTCGGTCTCTTTCTAAAATGGCGGGCTTGAAGACCTGGGATAAACAGAGCGCGGCCTGTCTGGCCAGCCGAATTCCATACGGGATTGCGCTGACTCCGCAGCGATTGGGACAGATTGATCAGGCAGAGGTTGCCATTGCACCATATATCAAAGGCTCATTACGCGTACGATATCATGGCGATGTGGCCCGTATTGAGGTAGCGTTGCAGGAAATGGGAGCTGTTATGGCACATCGCGAAGAGATTGTCCGGGCGCTCCGCAACTGCGGCTTTCCCTATGTGACGCTCGATTTAGGTGGATATGAAATGGGCAGCTTGAATGAAGTGATTGATACCAGCGAGGGAAATAAATGAAGGTGACAAAAAAAATAAAACAGGAAATGCTTGATCGATTTCAAAGCCAATATGGCATTATGAAATCAGCCCTGCATTATAAAACGCCGTTTGAGCTTATGATTGCCGTTGTTTTGTCGGCACAGTGTACCGATGAACGGGTAAATATCGTAACTGCCGGCATGTTCCCCGAATATAACACGCCGCAGAAAATTTTAGAGCTGGGTATTGCAGGTTTGGAGGATAAAATCAGAACCTGCGGCCTGTACCACAGCAAGGCGAAAAACATTATGGCTGCTTGCGCTATTTTATGCGAAACCTACGGTGGGGAGGTGCCGCGTACCTTTGATGAACTGGTAACCTTGCCGGGAGTGGGGAGAAAAACGGCTAATGTACTTATCAGTATTTTGTTTGATACGCCGGCAATTGCTGTCGACACGCATGTCTTTCGTGTGTCAAACCGTCTGCAGCTGGCAGTAGGAAAGAATCCTTTGGAGGTAGAGAAGGGGCTGCAGGCAGCGATCCCTAAGGAATGGTGGAGCCGGGCTCATCATTGGCTGATTTGGCATGGACGTCGCATATGCAAGGCGAGAAAACCTTTATGCGATCAGTGCTTTTTATCGGATTTGTGTCCGGGTAAAAGCAAAAATACATAGCATTGGGAGCCCGCATACGCGCCCGCTGTTTCGAGATATATGGTTTATGGGGCACGATGCCTGATGCGGCAAAATCACTTCATTCAACTTTATTGACAAATGACATAAAAGTGGGTAAGATAGAAGCTGTTTGGACAATAATCCTTTATCATTTTGAAATAGTGAGGGAGGGCTCATTCTATATGAACTTAAAGTATGTTAAGGGCAATTACATGGACGAAATCATGTTTGAAGACAAACCGGTTTTGTTTACTTTAGAAGGGCTTGAAGAAGGAAAAGAGGAAGAGGCCTACCGCTATAGTGAGGAAATTTGGAACTGGGTATTGGCTCATCGCTCACGTGTCATAGCGCATGCCCCCCTTATTGCTAATTTCAAAAACAAAAAATGGCGGTCTGATGAAGAGCCGGAGGTTACGGCAGAAGAAATTTGCGGATATCTTCAGCGTATCAATTCTGTTTATGTGACCTACAAGGGTGGATTCGATATTTTCTTTGATACTAATGATGTTTTTCATGAACGGTCTATTGTTGTCAGGGTAGGGAAAAACTTTATGTTTGAAGGGTTTAAGCTTCTTTAATATATTGTAGAAATACGTATGGTGTGGTAAAATAAGACTAATCTTGACAGTGAGGTGAAAGATGATGGCAAAGCACATTATTACGATCAACACAGAATCAATTCAGAAAACGACACAGCATGCTGGCTGCAGCGAATGTCAGACATCCTGCCAGTCTGCTTGCAAAACTTCTTGCACAGTAGGCAACCAGATTTGCAACAAATAATGATTATTAAGGGGATGCCCTTTACCGTGAGGTAAAGGGTCTTCTTTTTGTATGGAGGAACTATGGCTGAAAAAATAAAACCAATGATTCACAAGTATTGCCTGGACGGCACCTATATGCTTTTGGATGTCAATAGCGGCATCATGAATGTGATCGATAAAATGACGTACGATATTTTGGATGTGTACGATGGCACAAATAAACCGAAGGTATGGCAAACGTTTGAAAATACCTACTCGCGGTCGGATTTAAATGAAATAATGGCAGAACTGGACGAGCTTATTTCTCAGGAATTGCTTTTTGCGCCTATGTGTGAATCCTTTAAGGTGGTTGCCGAGGAGGAGCCGGTCATAAAATCTTTGTGTCTTAATATTGCCCATGACTGTAATTTACGCTGTCAATACTGCTTTGCTTCCCAGGGAGATTATGATACGCATAAACGAGAGCTTATGAGCTTTGACGTGGCCAAGCGCGCGGTAGATCTTCTCATCGCCAGTACAGAAGGCAAGCGGCAGCATTGTGAAATTGATTTCTTTGGCGGCGAGCCGCTTATGAATTTCGATGTAGTCAAGCAAACTATTTCATATATTCGGGAACAGGAAAAACTTCATGACAAGATTTTTAAATTATCGCTGACGACGAACGGCATGCTTCTGGATCCGAAGAAAGTAATCTATCTGACGGAGAATCATATCAGTCTTATTCTGAGTCTTGACGGACGTCCGGAGATACATAATCGTATGCGTCCGGACGCAGGCGGCCGCAATTCCTATGATACCTGCGCCCGGAATCTCGTTTATGCGGCACAGCACCGTAATGGTGAAGAATATTATGTTCGCGGAACGTATACAAAATATAATCTGGATTTTACTGCGGATGTGGCGCACATGGCAGATTTAGGCTTTGCAGGACTGTCTATGGAGCCGGTCGTGGGTGATGATTTGTCATATGCTATTACAGAGACCGATCTGCCGCGCATTTATCAGGAGTATGACAATCTGACCAGGCTATATTTGAAACGGTATGAAGAGGGAGATCCTTTTATTTATTATCATTTTATTATGGATTTATATAAAGGTCCTTGTATTGCCAAACGGCTTCGCGGCTGTGGGGCGGGACATGAATATATGTGTATTACGCCAAACGGCGATATATATCCGTGTCACCAGTTTGTCGGACAAGAGGGATATGTTATTGGTACGGTATATGATGGTATTACCAATCAAGATATTCCAAGAACGTTCCGCGATATGCATGTTTTGAATAAGCCGGAGTGCTGCCGGTGCTGGGCTAAATTTTTCTGCAGCGGCGGCTGTCATGCTAATAATATTACCTACGGCGGAGATATACAGACACCCTATTCTCTGAGCTGTCATATTCAGAAAAAACGTATAGAATGTGCAATGTATATTCAAGCTGTCCTGGCAATGCGGGACCGGAAGAAAGATCATATGTGAGGAAACGGATATGAAAAAGCTGACATATTTTCTGTGGGCTGTTGTTTTTATATACCTTATTTATGCAATGGTTATGGAAGGCCTTTCGGCGGCCGTAATAGGTCTTTTCCTTTTAGCTGTGCTTGTTTTGATTATGCAGATATGGATGAAAAGCGATATCCGCAGAAAATTGAGAAACAGATACAGGGATTCGTAAAAGATCATTTCTTTATTGTATACATGGTATGAATAAAATTGTATGCATAAATAAAATAGAAAAAGCACTAAAAAGGTTGACTTTGAAGTGAAGTTGGAGTACTCTAAGTGTAGTCAAAAGGTATACTTTATAATACGCATTCGAAAGGATGTTTGAATTATTAGGAGTGGATAAACATGGGAGAATTGTTAAGAGTGGAAGGATTGAAGGTTGCTGTTGAAGGCAAGGAAATCCTGAAAGGACTCGACTTACAAATAAATGCAGGAGAAACGCATGTTATTATGGGCTCAAATGGTGCCGGCAAATCGACATTGTTTAATGCTGTTATGGGCAACCCCAAATATGTTGTGACTGCCGGAAAAATTTATTTTGAGGGCAGGGATATTACGGAAGAGCCTGTCAATGAACGGGCAAAGTCCGGCATTTTTATGGCTTTTCAGGCACCTATTTCCGTACAGGGGATTACGGTGGAAAACTTTATACGGAATGCTAAGGGCACCATTACCGGACAGTCACAGCGCATTATGCCTTTTCGCAAAAAGCTGCGGCAGCAGATGGATCAGCTTTCCATGGATCGATCATATGCGGAACGGTATGTCAACGATGGGTTTTCCGGCGGCGAACGGAAAAAAGCGGAGATATTGCAGATGTGTATGCTGGAACCGAAATTGACGATGCTTGATGAAATTGATTCCGGCCTTGATGTGGATGCAGTTCGCATTGTTTCGGAAACAGTAGCGCAGTATCACAACGAAACCAATTCGATTTTGGTCATTACGCATCACAGTGAAATTTTGCAGAAACTCAAACCGGATTTTGTCCATATCCTTATTAACGGTAAAATCGTCAAGACGGGAGATGCTTCGCTGATTCAGGAAATTGAAGCTAACGGCTACGATGCGTTTAAAGAATTAGCAAGGTAGGAGGCAGGAAATATGGCTGATGAAAAGAAAGCGGCCAAAGAACGGGAAACGATAGATTCGTTTACCGATTTTGGCAACATGTATAATTTTAAAAAGAAATTCAGTTATTCCTATAAGACCGAGGCAGGTCTTACTCCGGATATAGTCAGAGAAATATCCGAAAAGAAACACGAACCGAAGTGGATGCTTGATTTTCGTTTGAAATCGCTGGATTTGTTTTATAAAATAGAGTATCCGAACTGGGCTCCTGACATCAGCGGTCTGGATATGGATAATATTGTTACCTATGTCCGGCCTAATACGCATATGAAAGCCAGCTGGGATGATATTCCCGATGATATAAAGGATACGTTTGACCGGCTGGGTATTCCGGAAGCGGAAAAAACGTCGCTGGCCGGTGTAGGTGCGCAGTATGATTCAGAAGTCGTCTATCACAGCATTCAGGATGAGCTTGTCCAGCAAGGGGTCATTTACACGGATTTTGATTCTGCCTTGGAAAAATATGAAGATATCGTTAAAGCTCATTTTATGAAACTGGTTCCGCCGACGGATCATAAATTTGCCGCGCTTCACGGTGCGGTATGGTCAGGCGGGTCTTATGTATATGTTCCGGAGGGGGTAGATGTTTCTATTCCGCTGCAGAGCTACTTTAGACTGAATGCGCCTGGCGCAGGTCAATTTGAACATACCATGATCATCGTGGAAAAAGGTGCCAAGGTGCATTTTATAGAAGGCTGCAGCGCACCAAAGTATAATGTGGCCAATCTCCATGCAGGATGTGTGGAATTATTTATTGGAGACGATGCGTCACTTACCTATTCAACGATTGAAAACTGGTCAAAGAATATGTACAATTTGAATACAAAACGGGCCATTGTTGGTAAAAACGGCACGATTAACTGGGTAACGGGGTCTTTTGGTTCCCATACGTCGTGTTTATATCCCATGAGTATTCTTCAAGGTGAAGGCGCGCATTGCGAATTTACGGGCGTTACGTTTGCCGGTAAGGGCCAATATCTCGATACGGGGTCTAAGGTTGTGCATAATGCACCTCATACGACAAGTAATATCAACTCCAAATCTATTTCTAAAAGCGGCGGTGTCTGTATTTACCGGGGCAGCGTTATTATCAATCCCAAGGCTGAAGGCGCTAAGGCCAACGTCAGCTGTGAATCTCTTATGCTTGATGAAATATCACAGTCGGACACGATTCCGGCTATCATTGTGAAAAACGATAACATTGATTTGGGGCATGAAGCTAAAATCGGCCGTATTTCTGATGAAGCGGTGTTTTATCTGATGAGCCGCGGCCTTAGTGAGGATGAAGCACGGGCTATGCTGGTACGGGGCTTTGTCGAACCTGTGTCCAAGGCGCTGCCTTTAGAATATGCCGTAGAAATGAATAATTTGATTAATTTGGAACTTAAAGGTTCTTTGAAATAGGGAGGAGAACGATGAATACAGTAAAATATAACCGACTCCCACGACCCACGTTTCGGTGGATGAAGGTCAATGAACTGGAAATAGATTCGTTACGGGAGGAAGCGGTGCAGGGAATGCGGCCGCAGGAACGGCATGAGGGAGATGTCTCCGTTACTTTTTATACGGGCAATCGGATCACGGACTTGGGAGATTTTGAAGGGGCTAATACGGAAGCCCTGCAGCAGACGTTAAGTGACAGCAGCAGCGGCTGTGCCGTGGAAATTGGCCCGCATGCACAGGGAGTGGTGTGGCTTACGTATACCTTGACAGAAACTGCGCCCCAATTGACGGGACAGTTGAAAATAAAAGCCGGTGCCGGCAGCCATCTGCAGATCTTTCTGGATTTTGAAGGCGGCGCGGAGCATGGCGCTGTCAATCTGCTGGATTACATTGAAACGGAAGAACAGGCTGTCGTAAAAATCAGCAAGGTTCAGCTTCATACGCAAAATGTACGGCATATAGAACACCGCTATGCCAAAGCAGGAGAAAAAAGCACGATTGATTATGTTACTGCAGAGCTGGGGGCTAAAACAGCCATTATATACTATAAAACGGATTTGACAGGAACAGAAGCTGTTTTTAACAGTCATTCCATGTATCTTGGCAATAATGACCAGATTTTTGACTTTTCGTATTGGGTTCCAACGCAAGGGGCAGCAACGAATACGGATATATTGACGACAGGTGCTTTGCTGGATACCTCGAAAAAATATTTCCGGGGCACGATTGATTTCCTGCGCGGCGGTAAGAAAGCTGTCGGGTCCGAATCGGATATATGTATTCTCCTGAGTCCAAACGTGCATTCCATTTCTGTGCCGCTTCTACTGTGCAAGGAAGATGATGTTGTGGGTAACCACGCATCCAGTGCGGGGCAGATAGATAAAGATAAGCTGTTCTATCTGATGAGCCGCGGCTTCAATGAAGCCGGTGCACAGCTGATTATCGTAGAATCTAACATCCGCCCGGTCATTGATAGGCTGGGTGATGCGGATTTAGAAAATAAGACATTGCAGGCTGTACGTGAAAAGATGCAGTTTTGCCAAAAGAAAGGTGATTGTCATGCTAAATGTACGCAAAGATTTCCCCATCTTAACTAAAGTCCATAATGGACATCCTCTTGTATATTTGGATAATGCAGCAACAACACAAAAACCATATCAGGTTATTCATGCTATTGTGGATTTGCTGGAACACCATAACGGCAATCCGCATCGGGGGGCTCATATTTTGAGTGTCGAAGCCTCTGTTGCATATGATGAAGCGCGCGAGGCAGTATGCCGCTTTATTAATGCTGCGCATACGGAAGAAGTCATTTTTGTCCGTAATGCGACGGAAGGCATGAATCTGATTACCCGGAGCTACGCAGAAACCCATTTGAAAAAAGGGGATAAGATCGTAATTCCTATTTCAGAACATCATGCGAACTTGGTTACGTGGCAGCGCGTGTGTCGTGTGACCGGAGCAGAATTGGTATACATGTACCTGGATGAAACGGGACATTTTACAGAGGACGATTTTGCTAAAATAGACGGCAAGACAAAGATTGTTTCTTTTGCCGGCATCAGCAATGTTTTGGGGATGAAGGTGCCAGCCAAAAAATTAATCGAAAAAGCGCATGCTGTCGGTGCCGTTGCAATTTATGACGGAGCGCAGTCTGTGCCCCATATGAAGGTCGATGTGCAGGATCTGGACTGTGACTTTATGGTATTTTCCGGGCATAAGATGATGGGGTCTGCAGGTACTGGCGTCATATACGGGAAACGTGATTTGCTCAATGATATGGAACCGTTCCTTTTGGGCGGGGATATGATCGAATACGTGCAGGAACAGACCACAACGTTTAATGTTCTGCCGTTTAAATTTGAAGCTGGCACCGAAAATGTAGAGGGCGCAGTGGCTCTTCATGCCGCTATCGACTATTTGAATACGCTGGGGTGGGATGCTATTGAGGCCCATGAGCATGAATTGGTCGTCCGGGCTTTGGCGGGAATGAAAAATGTTCCGCATCTTCATATTATCGGCAGTACGGATCCGGATGAAAAAACGGGTGTTATCGCGTTTACGCTGGACGGAGTGCATCCGCATGATGTAGCTACTATTTTGGACAGTTATGGAATTGCGATACGGTCAGGACATCATTGTGCCCAGCCTTTCGGCGCACACATTCATGCCGAAGCATCAAACCGCATCAGCTTCTACATCTATAATACAGTGGACGAAGTAGATTATTTTATTGAAAAGCTGAAACTTGTCCGTAAACAAATGGGCTATGCCGATTAAGGAGCTTGAACCATGGAAAATATGAGTGAATTGTACTCTGATATTATTTTAGAGCATAATCAGTGTCAGGAAAATAAACATACATTGCCAACATGCACCTTGGAGGAACGGGGGCATAATCCGAGCTGCGGCGACGATATTACGCTGCAGGCCGATATTGAAGACGGTATGATTAAAGATGCGGCTTATACTGGTCATGGCTGTGCTATCAGTCAGGCTTCCGCCGATATTATGATCGATCTGATAAAGGGGAAATCTGTGGAAGAGGCCCTGCGGTTAGTTGACTTGTTTTTGGAAATGATCAAACGCGAGGTCACGGATGATGATGCCTTAGAAGATTTAGAAGATGCCATTGCTTTGAAAAATATTTCCAATATGCCGGCGCGTGTAAAATGTGCCGTACTGGCATGGCATACACTGAAGGATGCTATTGAAAAAGGACGGAATAAATAATCACATACGGGCGGGCAATAAGAAAACAGCAATTTCTGTATAGCGTCATGAAAACAGAAATTGCTGTTTTTGCTGATATATGGAAAGAGAAATAAAAGAACAACCTGCACCGATAATACTGAGGGGGGCGCAGGTCGTGGATAGGCAGTAGCACGAACTACTGATGGGGCGTATCATGTGTATCCGGCGTACCTCTGAATTGCAGGTAAAGAAAGACGGCGGCTGCGATGCCGAAAGCGATCAGACTCGTCATTTGGGCTGATTTAAACCCCAGGGTCAGGCTGACATAATCGCCGCGGAGAAATTCCAGAAAGAAGCGTTCGATTGCGTACAGCATGATATAGAGGCAAAAGACCTGTCCTTTTTTGTGCGGGAATGAACTGTAGAAAAGCAGGGCGACAAAAACCAGTATATCGATTTGTCCCTCCCATACCTCCGCAGGCCACAGGGGCTGACTTCCATACGTATGGTGAGCCAGTGTCGTATCCGGATACACAATGCCGAAATTGCCGCCTGTAGGGTGGCCGAAGGCATCGCCATTCATCAGATTGGCCATGCGGCCTACGGATTGACCAAGAATAATCGCAGGTGCTAATAGATCTCCAAAGGCCCATGTATCAATTTTATAACGGCGAGTATACAAAATGCCTGCCGCAGCACCGAAAAGCAGCCCCCCCTGGATGGCCATGCCGCCCTGCCAGACGAAAGGGATTTCCGCAATATGATTATGATAGTAGGCCCAATCAAAAAAAAGTACATCCCACAAACGTCCTCCGACGATACCGGCAATGCCGCACCACATCGTAAAATCAAATATATGGATATGCCAGCCGCGTCCGTCACGTTTCATAATATAATATGCCGTTATCCCGGCAGAAATAATGCCAAGCATAAAAAGCAGTCCGTAGGCTCGGATTGGGAAGGAGCCGATAAAGAATAAATATTGATGCAATATAAAACCTCCTTTTTATGATATAATGATAATCGTGTCATATAGTATGACATGTGTTCATTATGTTTTATTTATTATACATGATTTCAAGGAAATTTCCAGTCATTCCATCATTAAGGGAGAGAAAAGATGAAATACAATAAATGGATCAGCATATTCTGTCTGACCGCATCCTTTTGTCTGACGATCAGTACGGCGGCATGGGCAATTTCTGCACGTGAACAGGAGGGGCGCCCTTCTGAAGAAACAAAGGCGGATGATCCGGTTTTTGTTGTGCCGAAAGTAGCCAATCCTATACCGGCTGAAGTCGTTAAGGACTTGCAGATCGTAGAAAGAAATGGCCGATGGCTGGTCTCGGATAAAGCATTGCAGCAATATGGTATTTTTTCGGCCGATGAAAAAAAAGGTACGTATTGGTTCCGGCTGCCGCCTTCTGATACGGGCTCGCATGAATGGCAAGATCAAAATGTACGGCTGCTGCTTCCTGGACAATCGGCAGGACAGGAACGGACGATCAATATCCGCCATGTGCGCAGGACGCTGGGAATTAGTTATGTCCTTGGTACTGATTATAACGAACTGCTGCCCCAGCCTGAGAGGACGCGGGCCGTGCTGCAGCTTCAGCAGGGGAGTGAACTGCCAAAACCGGTTTCCCCAAGCAGGACACAGGATGGAAGAATGGGGCTGGTTTTATTTTGGGATCCTGTTATGAAGGAGGATGAATCTCTTGCGCAGCTTAATACGCAGCAGCCGGTCATGTCACCCTGCGCTTTTCGTCTGACTCGACAGGGCATTGATCTGCGCAATCCTGATTTTGATATGCTGGAAGCCTCCTATAGAGACAAGGGGTATGCTATGTGGCCTCTTATTGATAATGATTTTGATCCGCAGCTGACTCATGAAATACTGATGAACGGATCCCTTCAGGATCAAATAGTCAGAGAGCTTATCGGATATGCTATATTATATGATTTTAAAGGGTATAATATTGACTTTGAAAATGTCAATTATGATGATACGGATAGACTTACTGCATTTGTGAAAAAAATCAGTGATGCCTGCCGGGCCTATAGATTGAAAATATCCATGGATGTAACTCCCTTATCAGATAGTCCGAACTGGTCACTGGTGTATGATCGCAAAGCATTAGCTCCGGCGTTAGATTATGTTATGGTCATGGCGTATGATCAGTTTGGCCGCATGAGTCCTGTGGCAGGTCCGGTAGCTTCCTATCCGTGGGTGGAACGATCCGTTCAAAATATGCTGACCCTGGTTCCGGCAGAAAAAATTGTTTTAGGCATGCCGCTGTATATGCGGATTTGGTATGATTCTAAAGACGGGCAGCCCTTGCCGCAGGAGATAGAGCAATGGCGCGTCGTAACAAATCATACCGCACAGACTGCAGCGGCAAGCTTGCTGCCGGGAGCTGTTAGCGTAAACCTGGAAATGCCTGCCGCGGTTCCGGAAAAGGGAATAGGGAGCAACCGTCCGGCATTGACCTTGGATACGGCTGTGAAACCAGGGAACGGCTTGCGTAATAAATCAAAGCTTCAAGTACGGACGCTTACGATGGCAGATAGTGAGGTCTTGATGAAGAAATTTAAAAATTATATCCGATGGGATGCCTCCCTGCATTTGTATAAGATGGAGCTGCCCCTGGAGACAGGGCGGGTAACCGTATGGTTTGAAGATGAAAAGTCACTGCAGGAGAAGATCAAGCTGGTGTCAGACTATCACTTAGGCGGCGCGGCTTTCTGGCGAAAGGGTTTTGAACCGTCCCGATTTTGGCAGGGATTTGCAAAACATGAATTGACTTGAAGACGCTGTAACACTATAATAATACCAACGACGCTACGACAGGATTCTCGTTTTTATTCTGAAAGTAGTAAATAGGAGGCCTAGTAAATTGGAAAAGTATATTCCTCAGGAAATAGAAAAAAAATGGCAAAAAAAATGGCAGGATGATAAGAGTGATCGCTGCCCTGATGATAATGGCAAACCGCCGTATTACGTTTTGGAAATGTTCCCGTATCCTTCGGGGAACCTCCATATGGGACATGTCCGCAATTATACGATAGGGGATGTTATTGCCCGGTATCGCCGCATGAATGGCTACAACGTTCTTCATCCCATGGGCTATGATGCGTTTGGCATGCCTGCAGAAAATGCCGCTATTAAACATAATATTCCGCCTAAGGATTGGACCTATAGCAATATTGAAAATATGACAAGACAGCAAAAAGAACTGGGACTTTCCTATGACTGGGATCGGGAAGTGGCTACTTGTCATGAAAAATATTATAAATGGACGCAGTGGATTTTTGAATTGCTGTATAAGCGGGGATTGGCATATCGTAAGGAAGCAAAGGTAAACTGGTGCGAAAAATGCAATACTGTTTTGGCCAATGAACAGGTTATCGACGGTAAATGCTGGCGCTGTGATACGCCGGTCGTAAAAAAAGATTTGAAACAGTGGTTTTTCAAGATTACAGATTATGCAGATCGTCTCCTGGATGATCTGAAGCTTCTGCCGGGATGGCCAGACCGAGTAAAAACCATGCAGAAAAATTGGATCGGGCGTAGTGAAGGGGCCGAATTTTCTTTTGATATTCCTGAAATCGGTAAAAAAATTCCTATGTTTTCTACGCGGGTCGATACCATTTTTGGTGTTACCTATATTGTACTTGCGCCGGAACATCCTTATGTGGAAGAGTTGATCAAAGGCAAGGAAAACGAAACTGAATTACGGTCTTTTATTACGCGCATGAAAAACATGAATGATATGGACCGAACTTCCAATGATGCTGAAAAGGAAGGTATGTTTACAGGTGCGTATGCCGTCAATCCTGTTAATAAGGAAAAGGTACCTGTTTGGATTGCCAACTATGTGCTGGTGGATTATGGTACTGGAGCTGTTATGGGCGTGCCTGGACATGATCAGCGTGACTGGGAATTTGCTAAAAAATTTAATCTTCCTATCCGCCTTGTTATTCAAAATAAAGAAAAGAATTTAGATTTGGATACGATGGAGGGCGCCTACCACGATGCGGGAACACTTGTTAATTCGGGAGAATTTGACGGTTTGACAGATGAAGAAGCCCGCAGCGCTATTACCAAGTGGCTGATCGACCGGCAGTTGGGGAAGGGAACAGTGAATTTCAAGCTTCGCGACTGGCTCATTTCCCGGCAGCGGTATTGGGGAGCGCCGATTCCTGTCATATATTGCGAAAAATGCGGTGAGCAGCTTGTGCCGGAAGAACAGCTTCCTGTCAGGCTGCCGGAGGATGTCAAGTTTACAGCGGGAGCCGTATCACCCTTGGCGACCAGCGAAAATTTTGTTCATTGTACGTGCCCGAAATGCGGTGGGCCGGCGGTACGCGAAACAGACACGATGGATACGTTTGTGTGCTCTTCATGGTACTATCTGCGGTATACGGATGCTCGCAATGATGAACAGCCGTGGGATGTGAAAAAGGCGAATCATTGGATGAACGTTGATCAGTATATCGGCGGTATAGAACATGCTATTTTGCATCTGATGTATTCCCGGTTCTTTATGAAGGTGTTCCATGATGCAGGTCTTGTGGAGGCATTAGAGCCATTTGAGCGTCTTTTGACTCAAGGCATGGTTTTGATGGACGGAAGCAAGATGTCTAAATCTAAGGGAAACGTTGTTTCGCCTGAAGAAATTCTTGCAAAATACGGGGCAGATACGGGGCGGCTGTTTATTTTATTTGCGGCACCGCCTGAACGAGATCTTGAATGGTCAGAACAGGGAGTAGAAGGCGCCTATCGTTTTCTCAACCGCGTATGGCGCGTCGTTCATCAATATATTGAACTAACGGCTAACGGTACCGCTGGCGGCAGTGACTATACTGAAGATGAAAAAGCACTGCGTTTTCAGGAATATAAATCTGTCGCTAAGGTTACGGAGGACGTGAAAGGTATTGCTGGCAGCTATGCTTTGAATACGGCGGTCAGCGCTATCATGGAATTTGTCAATGCCATGTCTGCGTATGCTGGCAAAAACCAGACGATTTGTAAGGCGGCGGCCATTGAGGCGAATACGAATCTTATCAAATTATTAGCGCCATTTACGCCGCATATTGCCGAAGAATTGTGGCAGATTGCCGGTTTTGCTGGCAGCGTCCATGATCAGAAATGGCCTGAAACAGATAGCCAGGCGCTGATTGTAGATGAAATTGAATTGCCTATCCAAATCAACGGAAAAGTACGTGAACGGATTACCATATCTGTTGATTGTGATGTGGAGGAATTGAAATCCAGGGTAATGGAGCTGCCTCGTGTTAAAGAATTTACAGAAGGCAAAACTATTTTCAAATTTATCGTTGTGCCGAAAAAAATCATTAATATTGTTGTAAAATAAATACAGGGGGTGTCCGCAGGGCATCCCTTTTTTTTAGCAATGCATGACGAGGAGAATATATGACGCGATATGAAGCCTGGCCGGAACGCGTTGTCCGGCAAAATTTATGCATGAATAACAAGCTTTGTGCTGTTGTTGTTCCTGTTATCTATATAGACGGGGCCGCACATTTGGTATTCGAAGTACGGAGCAGTACATTAGATTGGCAGCCTGGAGAGATATGCTTTCCCGGCGGTGCCATAGAGCCGTCAGATGACAGCGCGGAAGCAGCGGCTCTGCGGGAAACAGAAGAAGAATTAGGCATCCATTCCTCACGGATGTATGTGTGGGGGCCGCTGGATTATGTGGAATCACCGGTAGGCGTGACAGTGTGGCCTTTTGCGGCATATCTTGATACGACGGCTTTCAAGCTCAGTAAGAATGAAATTGATCATATTTTTACAGTCCCCGTAGGCTGGTTTGAGGATCATAAGCCCACGGAGGCAAAAATAGAGCTGGCGACACGGCCTGCCGATGGATTTCCCGTGGGATTGGAACTGTCAGGACAGACTGAATGGGAAAAACGGCAAACATATAATGTGTATATTTATCACTATAACGGATATAAGATATGGGGAATAACAGCCCATATTATTCGTAATTTTCTGGATATACAGCGTCAGATGGCAGGTAGTGCTGACGAGGCGGCTTTACAAAAATAAAGATAACGTCAATATATGGACAGCGGGATATTTTAGGCAGATTTGTCTTTTTTATTGCATTTATTTCATACTTGCATGACATAAGTGAAAATAGAATTAAACAAAAAAAGAGTCGGATGCGATACCGGCTTGCAGGTATCCGTATGGTACGTCAAAGTGGGGAAAGAATGTAATTTTTATACTTATGTCAAGCTGTTTTTTGACAAAATCCAACTTTCAGTACTAAAAGGTCTGAGAAAATAATACCCATTACTAAAAGGAATGATTAGATTGAACGATAGTTGGCATTTTCTATTGATTTAACTTGTGAAAAGATGTACAATTCAAATGTAAGCATTTTAGGTTGTGCATGTATACGCTGTAGGTTACACTGTGCAGGGTATATACACATAAGCAGGTGGGCTGTTTGCGGCCGGTCCGTGTAAACCGGCGGCAGACAACAATGAAGTAAGGCTTTGTCTCTAGTTTAACTATTTAACAATAATTAAGGAGAGTGGAAGAACATGGATTTTAATTTAACTGATGACCAGAAAATGTTTGTGAAATTGGCAAAAGATTTTGGCGAAAAAAGATTGGCACCAACAGTTACTGAACGTGACCATCATGGCATTTATGATGAAGAAATTATTGCAGAAATGCTTGAAATGGGCTTGAGCGGCACCTATTTCCCGGAAGAATACGGCGGTGCTGGCGCTGACGTATTGAGCTATATCCTCACTGTTGAAGAATTGGCTAAATACGATGCAGGCGTATCCATCACATTGTCCGGTACAGTGTCTCTTTGCGCTAACCCGATTTGGCAGTTTGGTACAGAAGAACAGAAGAAAAAATATCTTGTTCCTCTTGCTGAAGGAACAAAACTGGGTGCCTTCGGTTTGACAGAACCTAATGCTGGTACAGACGCTTCCGGTCAGCAGACTGTTGCTGTAAAAGATGGCGATCACTATATTTTGAATGGTTCCAAAATCTTCATCACCAATGCTGGTGCAGCTGATATTTATATCGTATTTGCTATGACGGATAAATCCAAAGGCAATCACGGTATTACGGCGTTTATCGTTGAAAAGGGCTGGGAAGGCTTTACATTTGGTAAGAAAGAAGATAAATTAGGCATTCATACTTCTCAGACAATGGAATTGGTATTCCAGGATGTCAAGGTTCCTGCTGAAAACCTGTTGGGTCAGGAAGGCAAGGGCTTTAAAGTTGCTATGATGACGTTGGACGGCGGCCGTATTGGCGTTGCTGCTCAGGCGCTTGGTATTGCGGAAGCTGCTTTAGCTGATGCTGTTGAATATTCCAAACAGCGTGTACAGTTTGGCAAACCTCTCTGCAAATTCCAGTCTATTTCCTTCAAACTCGCTGATATGAAGATGAAGATTGAAGCTGCTCGTAACCTCGTTTATAAAGCTGCATGCAAAAAGCAGGCAGGCGAACCGTTTACGGTTGATGCTGCTATAGCAAAGAGAGTTGCTTCTGACGTGGCAATGGAAGTCAGTGTGGAAGCAGTTCAGATCTTTGGCGGTTATGGATATAGTGAAGAATATCCGGTTGCACGTCATATGCGCGATGCAAAGATCACTCAGATTTACGAAGGCACAAACGAAGTACAGCTCATGGTTACAGCTGGTGCTTTGTTGCAGTAAGTTGCAGTACGTTGTTTACGATGCAAGCTTGGTCTCATGACCAAGCTTGTTGAATAAAATGATAATTTAGGAGGCAAACGTAAATGGAAATATTGGTATGTGTCAAACAAGTTCCGGACACAGCAGAAGTTAAAATTGATCCAGTAAAACATACCGTCATTCGTGCTGGTGTTCCTAACATTTTTAATCCTTTTGACCAGAACGCTTTGGAAGCGGCTCTTCAGTTAAAGGATAATCAGGGTGCAAAGGTTACTTTGCTTTCCATGGGGCCCCCGCAAGCGACTGAAGTTTTACGTGAAGGCCTGGCTATGGGTGCTGATGATGCATATCTGCTCACAGATAGAAAAGTCGGCGGTTCTGATACATTGGCTACAGGCTATTGCCTCGCACAGGCTGTTAAAAAAGTTGCCGAAATGAAAGGTATCGCACAGTTCGATATCGTTTTGTGCGGCAAGCAAGCTATTGATGGCGATACAGCACAAGTAGGTCCGCAGATTGCCTGCGAATTAGGTATTCCTCAGATTACATACGCAGCAAAACTTGATGTTGATGGTGACAAAGTTACAGTTAAGCAGCAGAATGAAGAAGGCTACATCGTAACAGAAGCGCACTTCCCTGTTTTGCTTACTGCTGTCAAAGAATTGAACGAACCGCGCTTCCCGACCATTCGTGGTACGATGAAGGCAAAACGTCGTGAAATTCCCCAGTTATCTGCTGCTGATATCAACGTGGATGAAAGCCGCATCGGATTGAGCGGTTCTCCGACAAAAGTTCGTAAAATTTTCACTCCGCCTCAGAGAACACAGGGTCTTGTTATCAACGAAGAAGATCCTCAGGTAGCAGTAGATACGTTGATAGAAAAATTGACTGCACAGAAGATCATTTAATTCTAAGGAGGAACAGTGAAAATGGATTTAGCAGAATACAAAGGCGTATATGTAATCGCTGAACAATTTGAAGGCAAATTACGTAACGTATCTTTCGAACTGTTGGGTCAGGGCCGTAAATTGGCTGATACCATTGGTGACGAAGTTGGTGCGGTGCTGATTGGTCATAATGTAAAACCGTTGGCGCAGGAATTGATTGCTCACGGTGCACATAAAGTATATGTATATGATGATCCGCAGTTGGAACAATACAATACAACCGCTTATTCTAAAGTTTTGTGCGATTTCTTCAATGAAATTAAGCCAAATGTTTTCTTGGTTGGTGCAACTAATATTGGCCGGGATCTTGGCCCTCGTGTTGCAAACTCTTTGAAAACTGGTTTAACAGCAGATTGCACAGGTCTTTCTGTTGATGATGACAAGAAAACTATCGTTTGGACTCGTCCTGCTTTGGGCGGTAATATTATGGCTGAAATCATTTGCCCGGATAATCGTCCGCAGATGGGGACAGTTCGTCCGAATGTATTTAAAAAACCAGAAGCAGATGCCAGCGCAACCGGCGAAATAATTGATATGAAGGTTGATTTGACGGATGCAGATTTCCTGACGAAGTTTGTTGAACTCATTAAAATGGGCGGCGGCGGAATTAAGATTGAAGAAGCTGACGTTATCGTTTCTGGCGGACGTGGCATGAATGGCTCTGAACCGTTTGAAGGTATGCTGAAAGAATTAGCTACTGTTCTTGGCGGGGCTGTTGGTGCGTCGCGTGCGGCTGTAGATGCTGGCTGGATTGATGCCTTGCATCAAGTAGGCCAGACAGGTAAAACTGTAGGTCCTAAAATTTATGTTGCTTGCGCTATTTCTGGCGCTATTCAGCATTTGGCTGGTATGACCGGCTCTGACTGCATCATTGCAATCAATAAAGATGAAGATGCTCCTATCTTCAAGGTTTGCGATTATGGTATTGTTGGGGATGTATTCCAGGTTGTTCCTAAGCTGACAGAAGCAATTAAGAAACATAAAGGGTTAGCATAATTTATATGCTATTCCTTTTTAGGGCTGTCCATTGGACAGCCCTTTTTTTGTGATCAATTTGTAGTTTTAAAGAATTTTTTTATAGGAATTTCAACTTTTCCTTGACAACTTTTACACTGCGACGTATAATTTACGCATACACAGAGATATGTGAAAGACTTTGAAAAGGACATGATGATCCGGGTGCTTTATTCAGAGAGGAATATGATTGGTGCGAGTATTCCTGAAGCATGGATGCATTACCGCCTTGGAGTTGGTCATTAGAATCAAGTATAGTGATCCGGTCGTTCCGTTATAACGTTCGAGTACATCAGAATTAAGCGTTTTGGTGAACTAGGGTGGAACCACGTGAGCAAGCTCTCGTCCCTTGAGGATGAGAGCTTTTTTTTATTTTAGAGGAGGATGTTTGGTATGGCAGAATTACTTTTAAAAAACGGAAATAAAAAGACATTTCCTGACGGCATTTCCCTGTTTGAAGCTGTAAAACAGTTGAGCAACAGTTTGGCAAAAAAAGTATTGGTTGCAAAGGTCAATGGAGAAGTAACGGATTTACGGGAACCAATTGTCGACGGTACTACTGTGGATTTTCTGACCTTTGATGATCAAGCGGGCAAGGATACGCTTCGTCATACTGCATCCCATATTATGGCGCAGGCTATACAGCATCTTTTTAAAGACGTAAAATTTGCTATTGGGCCGTCTATTGAAAATGGGTTTTATTATGATATTGATACAGAACATCGCTTTACGCAGGATGATTTTGCAGCTATTGAAGCAGAAATGGCTAAGATTGTCAAAGAAAATCTTCCGCTTACAAGGGAAGTTGTATCCAGAGCCGATGCGTTAAAGCTGTTTAAAGAAGCAGGTCAGGATTATAAAGTGGAATTGATTGAGGAGTTACCGGAAGAGGAAGAAATTTCCTTATATCGGCAGGGTGATTTTGTGGATCTTTGCGCGGGTCCGCATTGTGCCAAAACCGGGCAGGTCAAATCTTTCAAATTGCAAACCGTTGCAGGTGCGTATTGGCGCGGTGATGAACACAATAAAATGCTTCAGCGTATTTACGGTACAGCATTTGAAAAGAAAGAAGATTTGGACGCATATTTGACTATGCTTGCCGAAGCTGAAAAACGTGATCATCGCAAATTAGGCAAGCAATTGGATTTGTTTAGTTTTCATGAAGAAGGGCCGGGATTCCCTTTCTTTCATCCCAAGGGAATGATTTTACGCAACAATTTACTGGCGTTTTGGCATGAACTTCATAATAATGCAGATTATGATGAAATCAGCACTCCTTTGATTTTGAATCGGCAGTTATGGGAACAATCCGGACATTGGGATCACTATCGGGATAATATGTATTTTACGACTATTGATGATCAGCCGTATGCCATTAAACCGATGAATTGCCCGGGCGGCATTCTCGTGTATAAGAGCAATGTTCACAGTTATCGTGATTTTCCAATGCGAATGGCGGAATTAGGTATTGTTCACCGGCATGAATTACACGGTGCGCTCCATGGTTTATTCAGGGTTCGCTGCTTTACGCAGGATGATGCGCATATTTTCATGCTGCCAAGTCAGATGAAACAGGAAATATCCGGTGTAATGGATTTATTTGACAAAGCGTATCGTCAGTTCGGATTGGAATATCATGTGGAATTATCTACTCGCCCGAAGGATTCTATGGGATCCGATGAAATTTGGGAATTAGCTACGAAAACATTGCATGATGTGGTGGAAGAACGGCATATACCATATGTTATCAATGAAGGCGATGGAGCTTTTTACGGACCGAAGCTTGATTTCCATTTAAAGGATTCCATTGGCCGTACATGGCAATGTGGCACGATTCAATTAGATATGCTGATGCCGGAACGGTTTGATATGACATATGTCGGCGAAGATGGACAAAAGCATCGTCCTGTTATGGTCCATCGTGCTTGTTTTGGCAGTATTGAACGGTTTATTGGTATTATTACTGAAAACTATGCGGGTGCGTTTCCCGTATGGCTCGCACCGGTCCAGATCAAATTCCTTCCCATTTCCGATAAGCATTTGACATATGCCAAAGATTTGGCTAAAAAATTCAAAAAGCTTGGTATCCGTGCTGAAGTGGATGAAAGCAACGAAAAAATTGGCTATAAGATCCGTAAAGCACAAATGGAAAAGGTTCCGTACATGGCGGTTTTGGGTGATAAAGAAATTGAAAATAAAACGGTATCGCTGCGTGACCGTTCTCAGGGCGATTTAGGCGCTAAACCGATAGATGAGGTAATCGCACATATTCAGGAACTAACAGCAAGCCGCAAGGGATAATGGGCGTATGTAATGATATCAGCAGACAAGACATGCCTTTCATAGACATGTCTTGTTTTTTGGTGTGCAATCCTCTACAATGAGAGAGAAAAGAAAATGAAAAGAGGTATAATGATGATAATTAACTGGTATCCCGGTCATATGGCGAAGGCTCGTCGTTTGATCGAAGAAAATCTGAAAATTATAGATGTCGTTATTGAATTGGTTGATGCCCGTATTCCTATGAGCAGTACGAATCCAATGATCAGCAAACTGATTGGCTCAAAGCCATCCGTGATCGTCATGAATAAAGCAGATCTGGCGGATCCGGCTGTATTGGATGAATGGGTACGTTATTATAAGCAGAAGGGGCGCCATGTTATTGTTATGGATAGCAAGGGGGGCAGGGATATCAAACCGCTTATTGCGCTCCTGCGCAGTCTGGCAGCACCCCGACTGGAACACTGGAAGGCTCGCGGACTTAAAAACCGATCAATCAGAACCATGATTCTGGGGATACCAAACGTGGGGAAATCGACGCTTATTAATAAATTGGCACGTCGTAATGCTGCTAAAACAGCAGATAAGCCCGGTGAAACCAAGGGAAAGCAGTGGGTTCATATTGGCACGCAGCTTGATTTACTGGACATGCCGGGTGTACTGTGGCCCAAACTGGAAAATCAGCTCTGCGCATATCGGCTGGCTGCCACAGGAGCTATATCGGATACGGTATTCGACATGGAGACGGTGATTACCCAATTAGTCAGAGAATTGGGGCAATGGTATCCCGATGAATTGAAAAAAAGATATAAGTTAGAGAACATAGGCGCAAAGCCTCTTGAAACGATTGATATGATAGGGCGGAGACGGGGGTGTCTGGTTGCCGGCGGCATGGTGGATTTAGAAAAAACATATAAATTGATTTTAAAGGAATATCGGGAAGGGATTATGGGAGCTATATCTTTAGATCGTGTGGCGGATTTTTCGAAAGGAGCTGACGTGTAATGGATATCTCTCATATAAAAACAGAGGATCTGAAAGAACGGCTCAACTGCGGAGAATCCGGAATAACAGACCTCCTTCATGCGATGAAGGAGGATACGCGTGTCTCTGTCAGAAAGGCAGCCGATATATATATAAAACACAGGATAAGGGAAGAAAAGGAAAGAGAACGTGTTCTCCACCTGTATGAGCTGGAAACTGCATATTATAATCAAGGTATATATCATGTTGCCGGAATTGATGAAGCGGGCCGGGGACCGGCTGCCGGTCCGGTTATGGTTGCGGCTGTCATTTTGCCGCCTTTTTGGGAATGTCCGGGAATTAATGATAGTAAAAAATTATCTCCGGCAAAAAGGGAGGCATTGTATGATAAAATTATGACGGAAGCCGTTTCCGTGTCTTGCGTATCGAAGTCGGAGAAAGAAATTGACAGGCTGAATATATATCATGCTACACGGCAGGGGATGTATGACGCGGTTGCCGGGCTGGAGACACCGGCCGCGGCAGTGCTTATTGATGCTATGCCTTTATATGACTTGACCGTGCCGCATGAATCGATTATTCATGGTGACGGACGAAGTGCCTCTATTGCGGCGGCATCTATTATTGCAAAGGTAACGCGGGATCGTTTGATGATTGAATATGATGTACAATATCCGCAGTATGGTTTTGCTATACATAAAGGGTATTTGACACAGAAACATATGGATGCGATTTACCAATATGGCCCTTGTCCTATTCACCGGAAAAGTTTTGAACCGATTAAAAGCTTAGTGAAGGGGCGGCCAGAATAAAAAAACGGCATAGACAGCATATTCATAATATATATGAATATGCTGTCTATGCCGTTCCTGTTTTTCAATCATTACCATAGTTCAGAATAAATCCTTCCGCCAAAGCATGACAATAGCTCCGATAGCGCAAATAAACGCAATACCAATAATATAGATAAAGCCCATCTCACTGGTGGAAAAAGGAAGCGGTACGTTTACGCCCCATAAGCTGAAAATAATGGTTGGTACAGCCAAAATAATCGTGATAGATGCCAAAAATTTCATGACCATGTTCAAATTATTGGAAATGATGGGGTTTGTCAAGTTAAGTGTGTAAGTTTTTTTAGGTATCATAAAAGAAGATGCGTTACCAGTGATTGCTGGCTTTAAAATTTCTCGTATTTCAGGATACGAGCTTGCAGCTTATCATCCATAGCCAACTGGTTTCTGACCATCGCCCAGTTCTGGATATGATGCCCTTCCCACTTGGCATAGAGTTCCTTTACCCTGAGATAGAGAACCTTGAAGACAGATTCCTCGCTGGAGAACGAGCCCTTCTT
>NZ_LEKT01000003.1 GCF_001045675.1 Megasphaera cerevisiae DSM 20462 | reverse complement strand
ACTATATCCAGTTATCGCTATATCAGCATTATATTTTTCAGAAATATTAAATAAGGCTTCTAAAAAATTCCGAGATAATAAATCATCAGAATCCAAAAAAGTAATATACTTACCCTTAGCTAATAGTAACCCTTTATTACGTGTTTGACTAACCCCACTATTTTCTTGTTCAATAAAAATAATACGTTTATCAATTCGAGCATATTTTTTTAATATTACAGATGAATTATCAGTAGAACCATCATTAATAGCAATAAATTCAAACGCAGTAAAAGATTGATTTAAAACACTTTCAATTGTTTTTTGTAAGTATTTATCAGCATTATAAACCGGCATAATAATACTTATCAGAACATTTTTCATTACAAGATTGCCCTTTCTAAATAAAACTGTTCTATCAATTTTGTTGTTTTTCTTATATCATAATCACTTAACAAGGCTGAATTCGAAAGAAATTCCCTATTATTTTGCATAGACAATTCTTGAAGAATAGTGTCAGCCCATAATGAAGCCCCATCTGATAAAGATTTCCTTTTTATTAAGTTTAACCCCAAATCAGCTTCTGATGGAATTTTATCCGAGACAACACAACGCAGTCCACTTGCCTGAGCTTCTATTAATACTATCCCTAAACCCTCATACAATGATGGAAAAACAAAAATATCAGAAGCAGCTAAAATATCACTTACATCGGATCTGTTTTCTAAAAAGAATATATTATCTGCTATACCATATTCTTTAGTCCTATTTCTAATATTATCCTGTAATGGACCCACTCCCACTAGTATAAATTTAACTAAAGAACACTTACTAACTAATTGGTGTGCTACATCAATTAGAAACTTATGATTTTTTTGCCTTGCAAATCTACCTATATGACATATTACGGGAACATTAGGTTTAATACTTAAATTTAATCTCATAGTATTTCTTTTCATTTGATTATATGAAAATTTCTGCAATTCTATTGAATTATGAATAATTTTACATTGTTTATATTTACAAGGATATAACCATTTAGCTGCATCAACAGAACAAGCAAATAAATCTGTCGCATACTTCTCAATCCTTCTACTTGTTATTCGTTTATATAAAGAGAATATTCTAGGTAAATCAGTTCTTGAATTGTGAGAATGAGCTATTCTTGTTTTAACACCTGCTATACTGGCCGCTTGTAATACTTCACCCATTCGTTGATGTGTATGGGTATGTACAATATTATATTCTTTATGACTATAAAAAAATTCAACCAATCTTTCTAAATATTGTTTTTTTTCTAATTCATTTATATAAAATATTTTTCCATCCATACTTTTCACAACACTATCAAGTTCTCCTGGTTTTTCTACAAGAAAATCAAACTGAATTTTATTTCTGTCAATATTCTTATATAAGTTAAAAATCACCATTTCAGTTCCTGCATTATTTAATTGAGGGTAAACTTGTAATACTCGAATCATAAAAGTCCCTTCTTTAACTATTATATATATTTATTAGTACATTACTGACCTATTTTATATCGATACACATAAAATAATAATCCAAACGGATATACTGCCTTCGTAATGACTGGATATATAGATTGAGAAATAACATTTTTTCTATTTATAACAAAGCTCATGGCAACATAACGAATACTGTCTAATACTTTTTCCTTTAAAGTATTATCTAATGTAAGTCGTTGATTAATGTATGCTAAATATCCTTGAGGATTTTTCTTTAACAAATTCGTCATATTTTTAGTATATCCATCTTCCATATATTGACAATAATACAATATCTTTCTATATAAAAAAAAACTCCCAACCTGATCAATCTGATCATATAGATATGCTTCAGGAACAAATTTTTCTCCTTCAAAACAAGGAAAGTTAAATTGTGAAACTACATCCGTTCTAAAAACAAGCATTGTATCTCCCGTTAAACCGTGATTGGCATAAGCCTCATACAAAGTTGTAAACTCACAGGATTTATCTTTAATCTTTGTAATCAAATTACCATTTGGAGTTCCTTTGTAAGCTAAAATTCCGACACAATAATCACTTTTTTTACATTTCCATAAGGTAAGAATATCTCCAATTGCATTTGTATTTAAGTAATCATCAGAATCAACACAAGTAAATAATTCAGTTTTCGTCAACGATACTCCTCTATTATGTGCTGCCGATTTCCCTTGATTTTTTTGTTTGTAATATTCTATTTTAATCTTTCCATCAGCAATCCAACTTTGTACAATCTGCATTGTTTGATCGGTAGACCCATCATCAACAATAAGCCAAACAAAATTTTTATTACTCTGATGTGCTAAAGATTTATATAGTCTTGGTAATGTATAAGCTCTATTATAAGTAGGTGTAAATACAGTTATGTTCATATGACTAATCCTCACTGAAAAATACTAACATTTTCAAATAAACAACTAATATATGGCATCATTCCCCCGTCATCAAATAACAAGATAAATCGAAAAAATCCATAAGCACAAATGATAATTGTTCCCAATTGAACAAGTATCTTTTGTCTCTTATCATTTATTTGACACAAGTAACCTAAAATAATAGCAAAAGTAAGCGTAAAAAAGTCTTTTTCACGTGTTAAAATATCATATTCTCGCAATAAAGTAAAAATTGGAAGAAGGCATAAAAACAACTTAATGATAAATTCCGAATTTTTATTAATGCTAATAATTTTTTTGTAATTAATAACTATTAAAAACATAATAAGAAAATACTCTAGAGTATGTAATAAATTAATTCCCATTAAATCATTCATATTCATAAAATAATTTGCCACTTTTGTTTGAGTACTATCAACAGGAATATATTGAGCAATAGGTATTAAAAAATTTAACACAGATAAATGAAGATAAGAAATTAAAATCGTTGGTAAAAAAACCATGTTAAGAAAAATTGTTTTTTTCATAGTCAATGAAAATCTGTTGATAAAATAGATTGGGAATAAAATAATAGCAGCATTATGAAAAAGCATTGCAATAATACAACCAACAAAATATTTAAATGCCTGTCTTTCTTGGATATATTTCAATATAACAAAAAAAATAGCAATTGAAATAGATTGTCGCATACTAATAAAAGTATCGTAAAAAAACATTTTATACAAAAATACAATAATTAAAAGCGAAAAGTTATCAACATATTTTCTTAAACCAGTATACATACAAGTATAAAAAATGATTGAATTAATCAACGTAAATCCATAAAAAGTAAATCCAACAGTTTTAACAATCGAATTGAAAAATAAATACCCTATTTCATACTTAGCAAGTAAATTGTCACTAATAGAGAAAAATGACTCATGTATTAAATCAGGAACACGATTAAATATATTTTCATATACCCAGTAATCAGTTCCACCCAATTGATATCGAGTCCCGGATACAATACAAAGAAAAATTAAAGTAATAATGACAACAATATCTTTTTCTTTTTTATTTTTTAAAATATCATTAAACAATAATGCTATTATGCATAAAGAAAACATTATTATATAAAAAATCAATTGTAACTCCTCTCAAGTATATCTCTACAATATATTTCGTTTATTATAGCAATATACTTTTGAATATTATGTAGGTGTTGCGCTTGAATAAATGCATTTTTCGATTTTTCATGCCAATAAACTGAATCATATAACAATTTACAAATTTCAACAACAAATTGATCATTATTTTTACATAATGCTCCACAATTACTGTTAATTATATCTGGTAAGCCCCCTACAGGTGTCGCTAAAACAGGAATACCTAATGATAAAGCTTCAACTGCAACTAGTCCAAAACCTTCCCACTCCGAAGTTATACATAACATTTTAGCATCTGCCAAGATACCATACGGATTTTTCATAAATCCTAATAAGGAAATATTGAAATCCATTTTTTTCTCCTTAATAAGATTTATGCACTCATCTTCTAAGGGACCTATCCCAATCATAGCTACTTTTATATCAGGATAATTTTCTTTAACTTGAGAAATAATTTCAATAAAACGTTGTGGATTTTTTGGGGCAGATAATCTTCCTAAAAATATTATATCGTAAACTGGATTAACTGAATGTTTCCTTTTTCCTAATTTTGCTTTCTGCTGAATACTATATATATCAATTGGATTCGATATTATTATAGACTTATTCCTAATCAAATTACCAAATACATATTCATTCAAAATAGACTTGGATACCATTAAAATTTTATTAATATTTAAACAACTTAATAGGTAAGCAAACGAATAAAAACAATATTTTTTTAACCATGGTGAATTATTATGTAAGTGAGAAATAACAGGAATCCTAAATACTGAATTTGCACAAATTACACTTGCTGTAAAATCGTGTGCATGAATGATATCAGGTTTATACTGTTTTATTATACGTCTCACTTCAGATATAGTCATTCGTTTTATAGGAGCAAAAATAATATCATTATTTTCGCATACATTACGAATATCACCTTCCAAAGAAACATAAATAAAATCATAGTTATATTGTAGTCGCATATTCTTAACAATAGTTATTGCTACATTCTCTGCTCCTGAATAAGTGCCCGTATTCAAAATATGAATTATCTTTTTCCGCATAAAATAGTCCTTTATATATAATTATATATCATTCTTTATTCATAAAATTTTACTTTCTAAAATATATATCATACATTAATTTCATAATACATTTTTTATCATAACTTGATGCAAGTTGTTTACTGTATTGGCCCATTACAATTTGCATTTTTTTATTATTCATAAGTATATTTATTGAGTCTGTAAAAGCATTAATATTTTTAGAATAAACAAGATACCCATTTTTTTCATTCAGAATGAGATCATTGTTTCCTCTTATGTCAGAACATACTATTGGCAATCCTGCCGCCATGGCCTCCATCACCGCAACAGGTAACCCCTCTCGAAAAGAAGGAAATAAAAATACATCTGCAATTTTATATATTTCAAAAACATCGAACCGATACCCTAAAAATATAACTTGATCATTAATACCCAATTTTTGGCTTAATACTTTTAAATGCCTTAATTGATCTCCCTGTCCACAAATTAGATAAACAAAATTTTTATTTTTAAGTTTTGCCACCGCCTTTAACGCTATTTCATGATTTTTATTTTTATTTAATTCTCCCACTGAAAGAATAATGAATGTATCCGGTGATATTCCTAATTCTTTGCATTTTGTTTCTCTGTTAATATTAATTTCATTGATTTGGTGAGTATCTATTCCAACTCCTGATACGTAATAAACTTTTCCACCATCATGAAGGGTAAAATGCTTAGCTCTTTGATAATCTTCATGATTAATCGTAATCAATATATCTGTATAATGTGCACATATACGTTCTACCGGATAGTACAATAACCAATTTAATAATGGTGCCCCTTTATAAAAGTGAAATCCATGGGCGGTATAAATAATAGTTGTACCGTTACATTTTCTAAAAACAAATCTACCTAATAAGCCTCCAATCGGAGAATGGCAATGTATTAAATCATAATGACAATTTTTTTCAATTTTTTTTAATTCATTATATGCATTATAATTTTGTAAAACTTTAAATGGATTCCTAATAAAATCTATTTGATAATAATACACATGTTTTTCCTTGAATCGCTTTTTTAAACTTTCTACTTGTTCATCAGAACAAGTATTTCCGCAAATAAAGTTTGCTGCAACATGTACTTCATATCCACCATTTTGTAGCAGTTGAATATTATTCATATTAAACTGCTCAATCATTGATGCAACCGAAGCAATTAAAAGTGCCCTCTTCATCAAATATCACAACTTTCTCCTATTGAATCTTCAAACTCTACAAAAGTGTTCATTATATAATATTGATTATCAATTCCTTTTTCATAAACAAATGTACCAAACACTTTATTAGCCGTAATGCTGAATCGTTGTAAGATTTTAATAAATGAATTAAATAATTCAGTTTGTGCTACATAATGATTATTACACCTTGCAATTGTATAAACCAAATTACTGGTATTAACATATTCATTATTTTGAGGATGAAATATCCCATTACTGTTTTCATCTATAATATATTTAATAACTTGACATAAATTTTCTATATATATCATACTTCTCTGGTTTGGAATATTAGGAAATATAGGTATGTATTTCGCAATACGACACAATTTAGAAAAATTTCCCTTAGACTTTTTGCCATACACCATAGGAGCTCTAATAATTATTATATTGAACGAATCATCCTGAAGTTTATTAATACCTTCTTCTGCCTCTAATTTACTCTTCCCATAAAAACTACTCGGTTTGGGCTTTGTATTTTTATCAATTATTATACATCTATTTTGTGTATTATTTTCCCCATAGACAATGATACTACTCATAAATATAAACTGCTGAACTCCAGAAATTTTAGCTTTTTTTGCAATTTCTATAGTCAAATCGCGATTAACTTTATAATATAATTCAGCTTGATCTGCTTTAGCTTCTACATGTGCAATGCCTGCAACATGTAGAACAACATCATATTCATTAAAACAAAAATGCTTCCATTTATCATCTCTAACCGACATGAAGTCAACATTATATTTATTATCCCATTGCTTTATAAAATGCCAAAAACAATTGCCAATATAACTATGTTCAGATGTAATTAATATTCTTTTCATCTATTTTCCTTCCTTAACGCCTTTACTACAAAGGACACTAAACACAGTTTTAAAAAATATTCTTATATCAAAAATAACACTTAATTTTTTCACATACTCTCCATCTAATTTAGCCTTTAATACTATGGAAATTTCATCTCGCCCATTGATTTGTGCCCACCCGGTAAGTCCGGGGAGAACATCATTGGCACCATATTTGTCTCGTTCGGTAATTAAATCATATTGGTTCCATAAAGCGGGTCGTGGCCCAATGATGGCCATATCACCTTTTAAGATATTAAAAATCTGTGGTAGTTCATCCAAACTGGTTTTACGTAAAAATTTACCGATTTTTGTAATATATTGCTCTGGATTTTCTAACAAATGTGTCGGACAATCTTTTGGGGTAGATATTTTCATCGTACGGAATTTAAGGATTTTAAAATATTGTTTATGAATCGTTACTCGTTTCTGTCGAAAAAAAACAGGTCCTGGATCATCTAACTTTGTGCATACAGCAATGCATGCAAAAAAAGGAGATAATATAATAATTGCCAATAAAGATAAAATAATATCTATCATCCGTTTTATGTGCAAGTACATAGCCTTATCTCCTTATAATTCATAGTCAATTTATTACATATTTTTACCATCAGTTTATTTAATTATTAACTTTTTTTGAATTGCGATGCTTTACATGTTCTTCATCGTAATAATAGTAATATTCATACCCATAGCTGCCATGCTGGCGTCGTGGCACTTCATTGAGGACGACTCCTAATATATGAGCCCCTCCCTGCTCCAATTTGGTTTTAGCCATGTTCGCTTCTTCCGGAGATATAGACCCTGATTTTACGACGAACACCACCCCATCTGCCCTGGAAGCCATAACGACAGCGTCCGTTACGGCCAGCACAGGCGGCATATCGATCAACACATAGTCATACTGTGTTCTAACCTGCGATATGATCTTTTGCATCCGCTCAGACCCCAACAGTTCTGACGGGTTCGGCGGCACGGGGCCGCTGGTCAATACATCTAGGTGGGGTACTACATCATGCTGCACCGTTTCTTCCCATGACACATCCATAGCAATACAATTGCTGAGGCCTTGATTGGGAATGCCAAAAATACGATGCTGTACGGGCTTTCGCATATCTGCATCAATGAGCAGCGTTTTTTTGCCGTCTTGCGCCATAGTCAACGCCACATTGGAGATCGTTGTCGATTTGCCCTCTGCCGGCGTTGCAGATGTAAAGGTAATCACCCGTGCCGCCGTCCCCACGCTGGCAAACTGCAAGTTTGTGCGAATAGCTTTATACGCCTCGGCAATAGGCGATTTGGCATCATATTGCGCAATCAAATTTATTTCTTCCATATAGTTTGCCTTATCCTTTCCATCCATTCTCTGATATTGCGACCACGATGCTGGTGTTCTTTGCTGATAGAATGTGCATCCGGAATCATGCCTAGTACAGGAAGCTGCAGGTACTGCTCCACATCATCTGCCGTATTGATCTTGCGATTGAGCAAGCTTCTAGCAACGGTACATCCCGTACCGCACAGTATGCCCAAGATCAAAGCCAACATCAGGGTTAGCGCCTTTCGCGGTTTTACCGGTTTTTCCGGCAGCGTAGCCGCATCGACGATCTGTACTTCGTTGGGGACCATCACTTCGGCTACTTTGGCTTCTTCCAGCCGTTTTGCCAGCATAATATAGATTTCCTGCGCCACATCCGCGTCGCGTTTTACACGAATGTAGCCTCGTTCCTTTTCCGGGAGCGCCTCAATAGCGATATTATTGCGGGCATCCAGCTGGGCCAGGGCCTTATTTTTTCCTTCCGCTACGGCAATGGCCGCTTCATTTTTAAATTTGTCAGCCAATAACCCTTGCTGTACGGTACTGCTGGAAGGGGCATTTTGTGATACAATATTGCCGATTTCCTGATTCAGCGCTTCCCTGGTCTGCTGAATCTGCCGATTGATTTCCTGCATTTTGGGGTGTTCATCCGTATATTTACCGATGTATCCCGCTTTTGTTTCCTCTAATTGTGCCAGCTGTATCTTGTATTGCTGGATAGCCGGACTGTCAGCAATACTTTGCCCTGCACTGCCCAATTGACCGTTGACACTGTTCAAAGCTGCCTTGGCAGTTTCCAGATCCAATTGATTTTCCGCCTTTGTTTTATCAATAAGGGACAATTGATCCGTCAGCCCTTTCATTTGATCATTGGTGGAATAAATTTTGTTGGCTGTTTGGAAATCCTGCAATTTAGACTCTGCTGTATCAAGCTCACTTTTTGCCGATACCACGCGCTGCTGCAGGAATTCACGCGTCGCCTGCTGTTCCTTGCGGGATAAATCAGCCAGGCGCTTTAAAAATCCTTTGACCAACAGGCTATTGGCTTTCTGCGCTTGCTCCGGCGATTTTCCCGTTACATCCACTTCCAAAATAGCCGTATCCTTGAACGGCTTGGTCACAATATGTCCTTTGACATATTCCTCGTATAATGGATAGTCTCCATTTTTATCGGGATCTGAGACTTCCTTGATAATTGGTTCAACTACCGTACGGCTTTTTAAAATTTCCGCATCCGTATTCATCTGCTGTTTGATCTGCGTATCACTGCCCACAGGCATAGAACTCAGAATGGAATCCCCCAAGCTTTGCTGTGGTTTGATTCGCAAAAGCGACGTAGATTGGTAGGTCGGGGAAACCACCAAGAGATAGGCACCAGCCCCTATGACAAACGCCGCCGTAACAGCCGCGATCGTTTTTTTATTTTCTAATACGACTTGCCATAACTCCCTCAGGTCGATTTCTTGTTCGTTTTCATTCAACACGTAATTCCCTCAACTCTCCTGATTAGTTGTCATTATTCTTTATTTCTGAAACCATATAAGCACTATTAAAAATAGGAGCAATGTCTCTGGCAAAGTTGATACGGCTGTTTTTCGTAAGATACAGAATATCGCCTTCGCGCATTTCGTAGTTTTCCCGCATATCGCCGGTCTGCAGGATATGATTCAGATTGATGGGAATCGCCTTTTCCGGATTATCCTGATGGATGAGAAAAATCTTTTTCTTGGCGGTATCCCAGTTGAACCCACTGGCGGCGCCAATAGCATCGATGACCCGATGGGATTTCGTAAGCTCATACACGCCGGGCTTATTGACTTCGCCAAACACATAGACTCGTATCCCACCCAGCTTGATAATATTGACAGTCACATCCGGATCGATGATGTATTTTGCCAGTCCCTGACGCAGCGTGTCAGTAAACTGTCCTACCGTCATGCCATCTGCAGCGACTTCTCCTACCAGCGGCACCGATACTTTCCCGTCCGGACGCACTTGGTACGGAGTGACACTGCTGTTGGCAACGGAGGTACTCATATCCTCCTGCTGCGCAACGACAATGCTGAGCTGATCGCCCGGCCGCAGTGTGTAATCTGTCGCCATGGCAGCGTATGCCAATGCTGTCAGCACTGCCAATGATGACAAAATTTTATATTTCATATGCCCTCCCAAAAAGTGTATTTATACATTGTGGTTCGGATGATACGTAGGAATGATTTCCTGAAGTATATGAATGACCTCCATATCATTCCGGCAGTCCATAAACGCACTGATTTTTTCCTTCAACCACGTTCCGTCTACTTGCTCCAGCGGAGCTTCGAATATTTTAGTATGCGCCGTCTTGCTGGTGCCTTCTCCGGCTGTCAGCAGTTCTTCATAGAGTTTTTCACCGGGCCGGAGTCCTGTAATCTGGATCGGGATATCTTGTTCCGGTTCGTAGCCTGAAAGCCGTATCATATTGCGGGCCAGATCCATGATCTTGACGGGCTCTCCCATATCCAGCAAAAAGACCTCGCCGCCTTTTCCCATAGCCCCTGCCTGCAGCACCAGCTGGCTGGCTTCGGGTATCGTCATGAAATACCGGGTCATTTCCGGATCCGTAACGGTCAGGGGACCGCCAGCCGCAAGCTGACGCCGGAATAGCGGAATCACGCTGCCGCGGCTGCCCAGCACGTTGCCGAACCGAACGGTAATGTATGTTGTCGGATAGGTATCATTCATAACATGAACGACCTTTTCCGCCACCTGCTTTGTCGCCCCCATGACACTGGTAGGATTGACGGCTTTATCTGTCGAAATCATGATAAACCGTTCCGCCCCATATTGTCCGGCCGCCTTGGCAATATTTCTCGTCCCGAACACATTATTGACCACTGCCGCCATAGGCTGTATTTCCATGAGGGGCACATGCTTATGGGCAGCCGCGTGAAACACGACATCCGGCCGATATTGGCCGAATACTCCCTCCAGTTGGTTCAGATCACGGACACTGGCAATGACCGGCACGATATGCGCGGTTCCATATTCTTGAGACAATTCCTGATGTATTAAATAAATGCTGTTTTCCCCGTGTCCCATGAGAATAAGTTGTTTCGGCTTCCTGCGCATGACCTGACGGCATATTTCCGAACCAATAGAACCACCGGCCCCGGAAACAAGAACTACCTTGCCTGTCAAATATTCCTGGATGTGCGTAGTGTCCAAGTGTATTTCATCCCGTGCCAGTAAATCTTCAATAGAAACAGGATGAAGACGGGATATGAGCACTTCATGATCCAGAAGCTGATATACGCCGGGCAGCGTATTGATCTGACATTTTAGAGGCGCGCAAATTTCGATAATATCTCGAATTACGGCATGTCGAACGGACGGCATGGCAATAATAATTTCTTTGACGCCATGGGTATGAACGATACGTGGAATATCTGTACGCGTTCCTAAGATACGAACGCCGCCCATAAGATGATTTTGCTTCTGCAGATCATCATCAATAAATCCGACTATTTTACGAGATTTTTTATGAAACTGACTGATTTCACGGGCAATAACCGCTCCGGCATCACCGGCGCCCACAATGAGTACGGGAATCGTTTCGCAATCCGACCGCGCACACTGGCGAAAACGTAGAATCGCATAGTGGAGCAGAAGCCGTCCCAGCCCGATTCCGCCCGTTGCCAGAAGGTATGTGATAATATAAATAGACCGTGGCAGCGGATTACCAATAATCTGCATGCAAATATAAAACAAAACAGCTCCGCCGGTAGCAGCACGAAGAACAGCTCCAACCTCACGCATACCAGCATACCGCCAAATTCGGGTATACAAATGGCTGCCTCCCAGCATGATCAAATACGCGCACAGGAGAAAAGGCAGCGCATTTGTCATTTGCTCTATATACTTATACTCAATATTTCCATCAAATCGAATATATAAACTAAAAAATGCAACCATCACCAGTAGGACTATATCAGCCAACACTAATAGCCCTGACAAAAAATACCGACGCACGAAAGAATCACCTCCTTAAAAAAAATCGATGCTAATTAACTATTCAACCTATATCCTAATAATCTATTCCAAAATCCAGTTTTTGGCTTTTCCCAATGCTCTGGAATATTGGGATATACTAGTTTCTTCTGTAAAATATATTGTGCATTTTGGCTGCACTTTTGCCAGCTGCCACCTAATTTTTCAATGGCTTTTAGGCCTGCCGTCTGATCCGGTGTGCGCCAATCTGTCCGGTGTGCGTCGCTTCCCAAAAAAACGATCATATGATGTTTTAAAAGATTTCCTGCGTTTCGCTGTGCTTGTTTGCCAAATACTCCGACAAAGCTTCCCATATTACATTGTGTCAAAACGCCCTTTTGCATCCACACCAATACACGTTCCGGATGCGTCATTATGCGATCATACCGCTCCGGATGCGCTAATACCGGCATATATCCGCGCAGCATCAGGGCGTACAATAATTCTTCCGTCTGATCGGGCTGACTCTGTTCTGTAAGTTCAACCAGGATATAGTTGCTTTCCGCCAGGCAATAGGCTTGACTGCGGGCCGGTAAAAAATCTAATGCTTTATAGTTCAGTTCCACTTCGGCTCCGGCGTATATATGAATAGGAATTTCTTCTATATCAGCCTTCTCCTGAAGGATGCGGACTGCCTCTGTTACTGCCGTCCATGATGGAACCACCCCATGCCGATTGACATGCGGCGTAGCGATCATATCTGTCGTCCCTGCCTGAACGGCCATTTTCAGCATGCCCAGTGACATATCGAAAGATCGTGAACCATCATCTCCCTCGATATTCGGGAGAATATGTGAATGTATATCAATCATAAGCTCCTCCATTTTCCATCATATTCTTCATATATCTTGTCATACTATGTACTCATGCTTCTGTGTTATGCATGATATTCCTATGTATTTTTATGTCACAGTTTTGTCACAAAACGCATGATTTTTTGGATAAAAATGTATATTCATATTTTTAATTATAGCTTAAATTATGTCATTTATCAATGAATAATTCATGGAAAGGAGTCCGTTTTCAGAAACTTTACACAAAAAAATATGTATAATGATCGTTATTGTCAGATAATCAATCGTCATCATTACCTTTTCGGATTTATTCTTTTGACCTATGATCGTGTATCATGAATTCGTAGGATGCTATATTCTTATTCACTTTATATGCATATGTAAAGAATATGAATATACTATAAAATATATGAAAGTTATTGCGTTCCATATTGCATATTTTTTATTATTATGTATATTTATTATCTAAATGTCTGTATTCCCCCTCCTTCCCTGTGTCTCGTTTTATTTTATCACTACGTTTTAATTATAAAAAACAATGCCTTCCATGAATAGTATACGATCGTATATACTTTTTGCAAAAAAAATATTGTTTCAATATGGGTACAATGCAACACACATCCTCTGTAGGGGCCCCATTTATGGCGCCCGCAAGTCAACAAGGACCTGTGTACTGAAACGAAAGAAAGCGGGTTCGATAAATCGAACCCCTACGATCCTGAACATGTATCACATTTTGCATGGCATGACATGTATCGAAACGGTGAACATGTATCACGTCTGCATGTCGTAACGAATACCGGGATCGTGAATATGTATCACGTCCACATGTACCGTTTTGTAGGGACCCCATTCATGGCGCCCGCAAATCTACGTGGACCTGTGTATAATACGGGAAAGCGGGTTCGATAAATCGAACCCCTACGATCCTGAACACGTATAGCATTTGCATGGCATGACAGGTATCGAAACGGTGAACATTGTTTCACGTTTGCATGTACCGTTTCGTAGGGGCCCCATTTATGGCGCCCGCAAATCTACGCGGACCTGTGTATAATACACGAAAGCGGGTTCGATAAATCGAACCCCTACGATCCTGAACACGTATAGCATTTGCATGGCATGACGGGTACCGAAACGGTGAACATTGTTTCACGTTTGTATGTACCGGATCGTGAATATGTATCACGTCCACATGTACCGTTTCGTAGGGGCCCCATTTATGGCGCCCGCAAATCTACGCGGACCTGTGTATAATACACGAAAGCGGGTTCGATAAATCGAACCCCTACGATCCTGAACACGTATAGCATTTGCATGGCATGACGGGTACCGAAACGGTGAACATTGTTTCACGTTTGCATGTACCGTTTCGTAGGGGCCCCATTTATGGCGCCCGCAAATCTACGTGGACCTGTGTATAATACGGGAAAGCGGGTTCGATAAATCGAACCCCTACGATCCTGAACATGTATCACATTTTGCATGGCATGACATGTATCGAAACGGTGAACATGTATCACGTCTGCATGTCGTAACGAATACCGGGATCGTGAATATGTATCACGTTTGCATGTACCGTTTCGTAGGGGCCCCATTCATGGCGCCCGCAAATCTACGTGGACCTGTGTATAATACGGGAAAGCGGGTTCGATAAATCAAACCCCTACGATCCGAACGCAAAAAAAGGCTGTAACAGCATAAGGAAAAATACCTCAGCTATTACAGCCCGTTTTAATCTGATTATTCAGCTGTATAAGGAAGCAAAGCAATGGCTCTCGCGCGTTTGATCGCAATGGTCAGTTTGCGCTGATGCTTTGCGCAAACGCCAGAAATACGGCGCGGCAAAATTTTACCGCGTTCCGTCGTGAAACGGCGAAGCTTTGCAATATCTTTGTAGTCGATGGTTTCCGCATGATCTACGCAGAAATTGCATACTTTTCTTCTCGGTTTTCTCGAGCGTTCTCTTCTCATGTATAGTTCCTCCTTTAAAATTTAAGAAGGGTTATGTTTGACATTAAAATGGGATTTCTTCATCGTTGGCATCCGTACCCATGCTGCCAAAGCCTGCGCCAGACGCTGCCGGTTTCGGCTGCGATGCGCTGGCACGCGGTGCGGCAGATCCTGCCTGCTGATGTTCCGTACCCAGCGTCTGTGCCACAAAATCACAAACCACCTCGGTACGATACCGCTTCTGCCCATCCGGCGTTTCATAGGAACGAACAGAAATACGACCCTGAACAAACACACGGCTGCCTTTTGCCAGATTGTTGCCACAGTTTTCCGCCAAATTCCCCCAAGCAACACAAGGAATAAAATCAGTTAATTCTTTTTGTTCTGTACTGCCGGCAGGGATATACGTCCGAGTGCAGGCAACCGTAAACATCGCGACAGCTCTGCCCGTCTTCGTAAAACGGATTTCCGGATCCCGAGCCAAATTACCTAACAATTGTACTGAATTCATACCTTTGCGCCTCCGGTTATTCGTCGATATTGACGATCAAATGTTTCAGAATAGTATCATGGATTTTCATAACGCGGTCAATTTCTTTGATAACAGACGGATCTGCTTCAAAATTGATCAATACATAATAGCCATCGGACTGCTTTTTGACCGGATATGCTAAATGACGTTTACCCCAACGATCTACCTTTTCAATATTGCAGCCGTTTTTTGTAAGCAAGTTAGTAACCAATTCGACGATCGGATCTACTTCTGCTTCTTCAAGCGGTCTAGCAATAAACATGACTTCGTACTTGTTCACGAAATCACCTCCTCTTTTGGACTTATGGCCCTTCCCGCAGAAGGGCTAGGAGCTTGACACAATTCAAGCCTTATTATTATAGCATCATTTTTTACAAAGTGCAATCGATGTCGATGTAAAATTTTTGACGATGTAAGTACCCGCCTGTAGGCATACCATTGGCAATGTATATGAAAATGTATCCGTTTTCGTAGAGGCCCCATTCATGGCACCCGCATATACACACATGGCATCGTATGGATTGACACAGTGGGAATTGGGGTGGGATGTCCCATGAAGGATGGCGGGCGTAATGAATTACGCCCCTACGGTGCAGGAGAAATTGTTCGCTGTTCCTCATATACACCTATCACAGCGGAGTATCGCACATGATTTGCACATTGTGCGGGTTCGATACCCATCCTTTGTTTCCCCATGCATTCATGCGGAAAAGCTTCCTCAGTTTCGTAGGGGCCCCATTTATGGCGCCCTCATATACACACATGGCATTGTATGAATTGACACAGTGGGAATTGGGGTGGGATGTCCCATGAAGGATGGCGGGCGTAATGAATTACGCCCCTACAGTGCAGGAGAAATTGTTCGCTGTTCCTCATATACACCTATCACAGCGGAGTATCGCACATGATTTGCACATTGTGCGGGTTCGATACCCATCCTTTGTTTCCCCATGCATTCATGCGGAAAAGCTTCCTCAGTTTCGTAGGGGCCCCATTTATGGCGCCCCCATATACACACATGGCATTGTATGAATTGACACAGTGGAAATTAGGGTAGGGATGTCCCATGAATAATGGCGGGCGTAATGAATTACGCCCCTACGGTGCAGGAGAAATTATTCGCTGTGCTCCCACCAGTTCATATGGAACGTTTCCCGGTTTTGTAGGGGCCCCATTTATGGCGCCCACCATACACACACAGGTCAGCGTATGGATTTATACAGTGGAAATAGGGGCAGGATGTCCCATGAAGGATGGCGGGCGTAATGAATTACGCCCCTACGGTGCAGGAGAAACTATCCGCTGTGCTACCACCAGTTCATACGGAACGTTTCTCGGTTTTGTAGGGGCCCCATTTATGGCGCCCACCATACACACACAGGTCAGCGCATGAATTAACACAGGGGAAATTAGGATCGGAAGGTTCCATGGAGAATGATGGGCGTAATAAATCCTAACTCCTTATGTAGCATGGCGGGCGTAATGAATTACGCCCCTACGGTGCAGGAGAAATTATTCGCTGTGCTCCCACCAGTTCATACGGAACGTTTCCCGGTTTTGTAGGGGCCCCATTTATGGCGCCCACCATACACACATGACGTTGTATGGATTGGCACAGTGAGAATTGGGGCGAGTTCGATGAATCGATCCCATATGGTGCAGGAAAAAACCATTCACTATTTCCCAGCGTGATTTAAATTCATTTTATCTTAATGTTCCTCTCATTTTATTTTAAACTGAATACTATATAATCGAATGTATAGAGAAATATCATGGTATATAGGAGGAAAAATCATGTTACCAACGCGAAAAAACATCCGCTTGCCGAATTATGATTACCGACAGGAAGGGATGTATTTTATCACGATTTGTACCAAAGGAAAACGGACCATATTAGGTACTGTAACACAAGATTCCATATTATTATCAGCATACGGAAAAATTGCTGAGCAGGTATTGATCCAAATACAGAATACCCATATCGAAGCATCTATCATTCAACACACTATCATGCCCAATCATGTTCATGCCATTTTATTCATTAAAAATAATGCATCTGTGTCATTAGGTCAAATGATACGACAATTCAAAGCAAAAACATCTTATTTATGCCGGCAGTCCCTTTGGCAGAGAAATTATTACGAGCATGTTATTCGCAGTCAAATAGAGTTGTGCGAAATCATGACATATATAGAAAACAATCCATTGCAGTGGGCATTGGATAAAGAATATATGCCGTAATTATGCATTTGCGCACAGGTACCTATGACAGAATACATGTTCCGACCGGACAAATTCGCGATAGGAAATTAGGGTAAATGCGACGCCCATGTTTCGTAGGGGCCCCATTTATGGCGCCCGCATATGCAAACACGGCATCGTATGGATTGACACAGTGGGAATTGGGGTGGGATGTCCCATGAAGGATGGCGGGCGTAATGAATTACGCCCCTACGGTGCAGGAAAAATTATCCGCGGTGCTCCCAGTTCATGCGGAACGTTTCCCGATTTTTCGTAGGGGCCCCATTTATGGCGCCCCCATATACACAGGTCAGCGTATGGATTTATACAGTGAAAATTAGGATCGGGATGTCCCATAAAGGATGGCGGGCGTAATGAATTACGCCCCTACGGTGCAGGAGAAATTATTCGCTGTGCTCCCAATGCAGAACGTTTTCCCGGTTTCGTAGGGGGTCCTTATATTTCTATTTAAAATATGCCACGCCAGCAGCAAAAATGGGCTGCAGCTTATTGCCCGCTATATTTTCAAAGACATCACTAGCACTATACCGTTCCGTATGCGCCATTTTCCCCAGGACACGACCGTCCGGGCTTGTAATACCTTCGACAGCCATGACAGACTGATTCGGGTTATACATGCTGTCATAGGTAGCATTACCAGCCAGATCGACGTACTGTGTCGCAATCTGCCCCTTGGCTGCCAGCTCCCGAATCTGTTCCGGCGCCGCGACAAAGCGTCCTTCGCCATGGGAAATCGCTATGGTATGAATATCCCCGGCCTTTACGTTACTGAACCATGGGCTCATGACCGATACGACCTTGGTATCAACCATCCGTGACAGATGACGGCCAATCGTGTTATAGGTCAGCGTCGGGCTGTCCGCCTTGAGGGGCTGAATTTTGCCATACGGCAGCAGGCCCAGCTTGATCAGCGCCTGGAACCCGTTGCAGACGCCCAGCGCCAGGCCGTCCCGTTTATACAGGAGCGCTTCAAGCGCTTCTGTAAGAGCGGCACTGCGGAACAGCGTGGCAATAAATTTGCCGGAGCCTTCCGGTTCATCACCGGCGCTGAAGCCACCGGGGAACATAATAATCTGCGCCCGGGCAATACGTTTCGCCATTTCTTCAATGGATTCTGCCAGAGCCTGAGAGCTTTCATTGCGCAGTACCATAACATCGGCCGACGCCCCGGCCCGTTCAAAGGCAGCTGCTGAATCGTATTCGCAATTGGTCCCCGGGCATACCGGAATAAAGACCCGCGGTTTGCCAAAGGATTCACTGCGACGCGGCCCATAGGTCGTGAAGAGCGGCAGTGACGCGTCACCTGCGCTGCTTTCGCTGTGAATCGGGAATATATTGCCCAGCGGCGCTTCCCATGCTTGCTGCAGTGCCGCCAGCGTGAGTTTGACACCGGCAGCTTCCATGCAGCTATTACCACGGGTCAGGCCGACGCGGCACACCTGATCACGGCGGACCCAGGAGACGGCTGTGTCCGTATCCGTTTCGACAAGAATAGCACCGTAGCGGAGATCAAAGAGTTCCTGTACATCAAAATCAGGGTCTATTTCAAGGCCAATACCATTGCCGAAGGCCATCTGCGCAGCGGCTGCCGCCACGCCGCCCTGTCCGACAGCATGCATCGCCTTGATTTTTTTATCGAGAACGGCCTGATGCAGGAAGTCGCAATGCGTCTTAAACACCTCAAAATCCGGCATTCCTTCGGCGTCACGAGGAAGATCAAAGAGAAGAACCGCATTTCCCGGCTGTTTGAATTCCGGAGAGATGATATGATCCGTTCGTTCCGGCACGATGGCAAAGGAAACGAGTGTCGGCGGCACCGTAAGATGTTCAAAGGTACCGCTCATGCTGTCCTTGCCGCCGATAGCGGCAACCTCCATGGCCTTTTGCGCCGTATATGCGCCAAGCAGCGCGCTGACCGGCTGCCCCCATGCCTTTTCATCCGTGCCGAGGCTTTGGAAAAATTCCTGCATGGTCAGGTATACGTTCCGGCGATCGCCACCGAGAGCCACGATTTTAGCAATGGACTGAATGACGGCATACAACGCACCGTGGAAGGGGCTCCAAACAGCCAAATCCGGATCATAGCCATGGGTGAAGATACTGGCGGTTTTGGTGCTGCCGTGAAGGACCGGGATTTTGGCAACCATACCTTCCACCGGGGTTTTCTGATATTTTCCGCCAAAAGGCATGAGTACCGTCCGTGCGCCGATCGTACTGTCAAATCGTTCTGCCAAGCCTTGTTCAGACGCAATGTTGAGGGTGCCCATGGTATCCAGCCAGGCTTTTTCTATATCAGTTATGTTCGGAGCCCGGAAGAAATCCCGATCCTCCGGAGCCGCAACACTGGCTTTGCGCTGCTGTGTCACACCATTGGTATCGAGAAAAGCCCGTGTAATATTGACGACATTCTGGTCGCGCCAATGCATGACGAGGCGCTTCGTATCCGTAGCCACCGCAACAATGGTTGCTTCCAGATTTTCCTCAGCGGCATAGCTCATAAATTCAGCAACATGCTCCGGTGACACGACGACGGCCATCCGTTCCTGTGATTCGGAAATAGCCAGCTCCGTGCCGTCCAGACCTTCGTATTTTTTCGGGACCTTGTCCAGATTGATATCCAGGCCGTCTGTCAATTCACCGATGGCAACGGATACGCCGCCGGCGCCAAAGTCATTGCAGCGCTTGATCAGCACAGTGACTTCATGACGGCGGAACAGCCGCTGTATCTTGCGTTCGGTCAAGGCGTTGCCCTTCTGTACTTCGGCGCCGCACGTTTCCAGCGATGCAACGGTATGCTTTTTGGAGGAGCCGGTCGCGCCGCCCATGCCATCACGACCGGTTTTGCCGCCCAGCAGGATAATAATATCCCCGGGTACGGGAACTTCCCGCACGACATTTTCACGGGGAGCCGCCCCCAGTACCGCACCGATTTCCATGCGCTTTGCTACAAAGCCCTGATTATAATATTCCTTGACTTCTCCCGTTGCCAGACCGATCTGGTTGCCATACGAGCTATAGCCCTTGGCCGCACCGGTCGTCAGGGTCCGCTGCGGCAATTTTCCCTGTAAGGTATCCTTTACGGCCTGCCGGGGATCACCGGCACCGGTAACACGCATGGCCTGATATACATACGCCCGACCGCTCAGGGGATCACGGATACAGCCGCCCAGGCAAGTAGCCGCACCGCCGAACGGTTCTATTTCCGTCGGGTGATTGTGCGTTTCATTTTTAAATAAGAGAAGCCATTCCTCCTCCACGCCATCCACATCGACAGGAATGATGATCGTGCAAGCATTGATTTCTTCCGATTCATCAAGGTTCTGCAGCTTCCCTGCCGCCTTGAGTTCCCGAACCGCAATCGTCGCCATATCCATCAAGGTCTGGGGCTTATGCCGCTTCAAAGCATCCCGCGTCGTCCGGTAGGACTCATAAGCACGCCGGACAGGCATGGTAAATTTCCCGTCTTCAAAGGAAACATCCGTCAATTCCGTCATAAACGTCGTATGCCGGCAATGATCGGACCAATAGGTGTCAATAACGCGGATTTCTGTAATCGTCGGGTCCCGCTTTTCTTCGTCACGGAAATATTGGCGGCAGAATTTCAAATCCTCAAAGCTCATGGCCAGGCCCATATGGGCGGATAGCTCTGCCAACGCCGCATCCGGCATCTCCATAAAACCCTCGATCACCGCTACGTCATCCGGTTTTTCCCAGGCTATTTCCAGATTTTCCGCCGGATCGAGCGATGCTTCGCGGGCTTCAACGGGATTGATGCAATACTGCTTAATCGCCGCCACATCGGTGTCTGACAGCTTGCCGGACAGCACAATAACCTGCGCCGTACGGACCAGACTGCCGTTTTGCATGGTCAGCATCTGCAGGCACTGCATGGCTGAATCGGCGCGCTGATCATATTGTCCGGGCAGGTATTCGATCGCCAGCACCGTATCGTCAGGCGCTGCCGGAAGCGTGTCATATACGGCATCCACAGGCGGCTCAGAGAAAATCATGTTCTTTGCGGCTTCAAAAGCTGCCGCATCCAGTCCTCCTACGTCATAGCGATGGAATATTTTAATATCAGTCAATTCCCTGATCAATAAATTTTCCTGTAAATCAGTAAGCATTCGCTTTGCCTCATCGGCAAAAGTTTTCTTCTTGGCAACATACAAACGTCGGATAGACTGCATGTCATGACCTCCCTTAAAGATAGATATATCATTTTACATCCCTAAGTATACCCGTTTTACTACCATAAGTAAATTGAAAAATACAGTCTCCAGCCTTGAAAATGACTGACTGGCACAGTATTTTTTATTGACTTGATACATAAATCGTATTAGACTGATACTATTATTATTGGGTAGTTTCAGGAGGTTTATAATGGACGAATTAAAAACGCGGATCCAACAGGACGGAATCGTAATCGACAATCGCATTCTAAAGGTAGATAATTTTCTAAATCAGCAAATAGACACAGCCCTCATCACACATGTGGGCCAGGCCTTTGCCGGTCGTTTCCGTGATTGCCCCATAGACCGCATCGTCACTATCGAATCATCCGGTATTGCCGTCGCGTATGCTGCATCCATCGCAATGGCAAATATTCCCATCGTCTTTGCCCGCAAGAAAAAGTCCCTGCTGACGCAGGGCGAGCAATATACGGCCTCCATTTATTCGTATACGAAGGAGGAAACGTACACCGCCTCCATCAGCAAGACCTATCTTCCCGCTCATGAAAATATTTTGATCATCGATGATTTCCTGGCCAGCGGCGCCGCGGCCATGGGAATGGCTCAGCTGGTAGAGCAAGCGGGAAGCACCGTAGCCGGTATCGGCATCGTCATCGAAAAAACCTTTCAGCCGGGACGGCAAAAATTAGAAGGTGCCGGCTATCGTGTCGAATCGCTGGCACGGATCAGCCATTTTGAAAACAATACTCCCATATTCGCAGAATAGGAGGCTGCCATGAGAGCCCAATTTTTTGACGGCTTTGATTTTTCCCAGTATAAATTCAGTATTGTCGCTGTAGAGCACGTGAACGATTTATTCCAGATTGAAACTTTCGGTCTTCATCCTATTATGTACAACGAAGCATGCCTTCGCGGCTATACCTGTATTTTCGGCTTTAATGAGGATAAAAAGCTGGCGCTGCACAAATTACTGACAAATAATAACGGCATGCCCGCTCCTGACATCGACGGCGCCGCCGCCGTTCCCTTCCGATCTCCTGCCGGTGACTTGAAATACGAGCTCCATCACGCCATCGACTATACGGGCTCAATCCTTATCGCCAACAGCTTTATCGAAAAATATTTCGTTCCTTTCGGCTTTCAGCTGCCCCATGCCTTCCGAAAGGTTTTTGAGCTGACCTTTGACCACGGCGTATTTGTCCAGGTAGACGACCGGTCAGAACAGGCCCGGCAGCTGCGCATCGAATATGAGGAACCGGTGGGTCCCCGAAAAAAGGTCCAGATACGACTGGGCGGCCTGATGAACAAATCTGAAGAATACGGGTTTGATGATGAAACAATTGCGCAGTACATGGATTTGAGCTACGACACGAAGTATTTGTTCACGTAAAGGACCAATTCGACATTGGGAATTTGATATGTTGCGGGCCATATTCAACATTGTCCATTTGAAGAGTGATGTGGCAGATATATGGAGGGCGCCATAAATGGGGCCCCTACGAAACTGGCTAAACGTTTCCGTATGAACGCATTGGGAAAACAGCGGATGGGCATCGAACCCGCACATCCGAATCATGTGCCATACCCCAATCCCGTGATATGTGTTATATGGGGCACAGCACGAATAGCTTCTCCTGCACCGTAGGGGCGTAATTCATTACGCCCGCCATTTTTCATGGGCATCCTTGTCATAAGAATGCTAGTTCGATAAATCGAACCTACCCTGATTTTCACTGTGTAAATTCATACAATGCCAGGTGTGTATGAGGGCGCCATAAATGGGGCCCCTACGAAACCGGGAAACGTTTCTGTATGAACGCATTGGGAAAACAGCGGATGGGCATCGAACCCGCACATCCGAATCATGTGCCATACCCCAATCCCGTGATATGTGTTATATGGGACACAGCACGAATAGCTTCTCCTGCACCGTAGGGGCGTAATTCATTACGCCCGCCATTTTTCATGGGGCATCCTTGTCATAAGAATGCTAGTTCGATAAATCGAACCTACCCTGATTTTCACTGTGTAAATTCATACAATGCCAGGTGTGTATGAGGGCGCCAAAAATGGGGCCCCTACGAAACCGGGAAACGTTTCTGTATGAACGCATTGGGGAAATGAACGTTTGATGTAAGATTATAAAGGAGCTGTTGCACGCAACAGCTCCTTTTGTGATTCTTGTTCTTTTTTATTACTTTCTAATAATTTCCACGACCACCGTAGCCGCCACAACCGGGGCCATAACCACCGCCGCCGCAGCCATACCCATAGCCGGAGTCATTAGCTTTCATATTGCTGACAATGACATCGGCCCGATCCCGCGACATCGTACCATCTGCCACGCGCTGGTCCAGCCGTTCTTTTCGCAGGGTAACCATGCCGTCTTTAAAATCTGCTGATTTGCCTGCTTCATCAGCAATTGTATACAGGGATTTTCCTGTTGTATACTGCTCATCGGCTACGCTTTCCACGGTGCGTCCCGTAATATTAGCCACCAGCTGCAGGGGATTGGTATAATCAGCCGCCGCCATGGCTGTAAAACCGCTTACGCCTATAATCGCTGCTGCCACGCCGGCCATAATCCATCGTTTTGTATATTTCATCATCAGGACCTCCTTCTGTGATATCTATACAATACCAGAAATATTTGTCAAAACTGTGTCTTTTTTTCTACAAAACAGGAACATCTTTTGCAAGGGGCTCCTGAATAATAAAACAGAATACGGCACCGCCGCCGGGAGCATTCCGGACCGACAGCTCAATATGATGGCGCATCGCGATCTGCTTGGCAATGGCCAGTCCCAAGCCCGTGCCGGTCTTATTATCCTCCCCATGGGTCTTGTAAAACCGGTCAAAAACATGCGGCAGATGTTCTTGCGCAATACCCGGACCGTGATCGCGTATCGTAATGGTCTGTTCTCCGGCGGTCATTTCCACTTGTCCGCCGGCAGGCGAAAACTTGACGGCATTATCAATGACAATCAAGAACATTTGCCGGAGCCGCCCATAATCCCCCCATAGCCGCACTGTATCCCGGGCGATGTCCGACTGTACGACGACACCCTTCTGCCGGGCTATCTGCTGTGCGCTGCGACATACATCAGACAATACTTCATCCAGCCGTACCTGCTGTTTTTCAATAACAAAATCCGGGTTTTGCAGCCGCGACAAATCCAGCAGATCTCCAATCAGACGCTGTAAAAATTTGGCTTCTATAAGCATCTGCTCGTGGTACTCCGCTACCTTCTGCGGGTCTGTGACAACGTGATCGCACAATGCTTCCAGAGATCCCCGGATAACGGTCACCGGCGTCCGCAGCTCATGCGAAATATTTGATACCAGGTCCTTGCGCAGCTGCTCCAGTTTGCCGCTTTCCTTACTGGCTTCATCCAAACGCCCGGCCAGTATATCCAAGGTGTCCGCCAGATCACCGATCTCATCATTCTGCCGGATATGGCATGCCGCCTTATAGTTCCCTTGTGCCAGCTGCAGCGCCACGTCCTTCATGATATTCAGCGGTTTTGTAAAGAAATACGCCAATGCGAGAGACAAGGCAAAGACCAGTCCCAGTGCCACTAAAATACTGATTCCCAAAATAATCAAACCCTGCGCAACGGCCTTATTCATCCCTTCCACCGGCGCATGCACCAGAACGGCGCCCCACACACTGCCGTCGGCATGCCGTACCGGCACGCCGACGGTCAGTGTAAGCTGCGACAAAACGTCGCTGAAATCTTCACTGAACACCGTTTCATTTTTAAATACATTTTGTATGACCTGCCCGGCATTGGGGGGCAGCTGCGCCACGTTATAGTGCCCGCGCATCATGTCGTGCCCCTGATGACCCATCATATGGCCTGTACTGGGCGTGATGACATTTAAATTTTCATCGACGATCCACACATTGACATCAGTGCTTTCAGAAATAAAATGAATATACGCGCCTGACATCATCCCCCGCATGCCGTGCTTCTGCTCACCGGACAGCGTGTCGGCTATGGCCTCAGCATATTTCTGCAGCTGCAGCTTGTGAATTTCTACAGTGTAATTTTTGAACAGCGCCAAAAAGATACCGCCGATAATGAGAGAAAACAGAATCAGCGCTGCCGCAAAATTCAGACTCAGCTTGAACGCAATTTTACTTTTTATCATGACCTGCTACCTCAAATTTATACCCCACGCCCCAGATAGTCCGAATATCCCACGTATCATGGCGATATCCTTCCAGCTTGGCCCGCAGCCGTTTGATGTGACTGTCCACGGTACGGCTGTCGCCAAAATAATCGTATCCCCACACCTGATTGAGCAGCTCATTTCGGGAAAATACCTTGTCTTTTCCCGCCGCCAATGTCCACAGCAGCTCAAATTCCTTTTTAGTCAGCGATACGGGCTCATTATTAATGGTGACTGTATATTCCGTCCAGTTGATCGTCAGGTTGTCCCAGACAAACACCTTTGGCTGCGCTTCCTCCCGGCGAAGCCGTCGCAGTATCGCTTTGATACGGGCCATGACCTCTCCCGGTGAAAAAGGCTTGACGATATAGTCGTCGGCACCGATTTCCAGTCCCATAATTTTTTCAAAATCTTCTCCGCGGGCCGTGATCATGATAATCGGAACATTTGACTGCTCCCGAATCTTCCTGCATACGGTAAACCCGTCCGTATGAGGCAGCATGACATCCAGCAGCAGTATATCCGGTGCTTCCTGCCGGAACTTCGTCAGCGCTTCATCGCCGTCGAGTGCCTCAACCGTAGCATAGCCTTCTTTTTTAGCATATTCAGACAGTATAGAAATGATCTGCCTGTTATCATCTACAATCAATATTTTCGCCATTTTTTGCTCCTCCACTGCGTGTATCCTGCCTGGCAGTCTCCGTCCTCATATTGCTGCCTTTATTATACAACACGGAAGTCACTCAATTCCAGAGTATAAAAAACCTGTACGCAAGAGCAGCGCTCCCGGCACAGGTTTTCTTTACCGCCGCAGGCGGAACAATTTTTATTTCAGTTTTGCCAGCGTGCCGGCAATAATTCGTACTAAAAGAGCTACGGTATCAAGTTCCAGCGATTCATCGGCACTATGAATCGCATGTGTCGTCGGTCCTACGGAAACGATATCGAGATGGGAATTCATAGCGTAAAAATACCCCGTTTCAAGGCCGCCGTGCATCGCTTCAACACGCGGTTCCTTTCCTGCTTCCTTTCTGTACACCTCGGAAATCACAGGCACGAGTGTGCTGTGAGGATTCTTTGTCCATGCCGGTTCCGGCGATGCTATGTCGACGGTAAATCCTGTCAGTTCGGCAAAAACCGGCAAAGTCAGCATCAATTCACGAAGCCGGGCATCTGAAGAGGAGCGCGGGAAATACTGAAAGACAATTTGATTGTCTTCTGTGCGGACCGTGCCGATATTGGCTGACAGATCAGGCAGCTTAGGCAATACCTGATTCATGGCAAACACGCCGCAGTGAAGAATCGAGAGAAGCTGTACGACTGCCCTGGTATCAGCGGAGGAAAATGCCCGTGCAGGCAAGGCCGTTTCTTCCGCTGCGAATGCCGCCGTTTTTTCGGCCTCTCCGTATACAAGTGCAAATTCCTGTTCTGCTTCCTTCAGCCCCTGCTGTACAGACGGAATATCGTTGCGATCCAACAGCACGACGGCGGCCGCAGCAGACGGAATAGCATTGGCAGCTACGCCGCCGTCCACGGAGGCCAGGGTATAGTCGATGCCGGCATGGGTCAGACGCAGCAGGAGCCGTGCCAGCGCCTGAATAGCATTGCTCTTGCCGGCATTGATCGTTTCTCCGGAGTGACCGCCGACAAAATCTCTCGTCATAAGCTTCAAGGCCGCATTTTTCGCCGGCTTCTGCCAGGAAACAGTCCGATGAAAATGAGTATGAACACTGCCAGCAGAGGCGACGCACAACACGTCGATGTATTCAGAATCGCAGTTGATAATATATTTAGCATCCTGCACGTATTTTGCATCCAGGTGGGTAGCTCCGGTCATGCCCGTTTCCTCATCAACTGTAAAAATGAGGCGCAGCGGACCATGTGCCAGAGGCTGCTGAATGAGAAACAGCGCAATGGCAACGGCAATGCCGTCATCAGCACCGAGACTGGTGCCGTCGGCACGCAGGATATTGCCCTCCCGGATCAGTTTGATTTCGCTGTGCAGCGGATCATAGTCCACCTCCGGCTTAGCCACGCAAACCATATCCATGTGACCTTGAATGATTGTCAGCGGGATCTGTTCACAGCCTTTAGATGCTGGTACATCAGCAATCACATTATAGACTTCATCCTGTACGATTGCTTCGATTCCCAAGTCACGAAGCCGCCGGACAATATAATCGCTTACTTCCTTTTCGTGGTGCGAGGGACGGGGATGTTTCGCCAGACCGGCAAATTCCTTCAGCACGCCATCAATTATTTCAGTATCTTTCATGATGCTAGTCCTCCTTTAGACCGTTCAGATATCAGCGGTACATATTCATCTGTATTATTTATTATACCACGTCTGCGCAATATACATAGCTGCACAGGCGGCTTTATTTGCATAAAAATCCACAAAATAAAAATAAATAGTACTATAAAACAAACGTTCCCACATATCGCGCCGCATATGACGGGCAGAATAAAATCATGGTATACTGTATATGTGTAATGGTCTTCTCTATATAGAGTCCATACCTGATATACCGTCCTTATAAAATTTTGAATTAGGGGGTTTTAGTATGAAGTCACAATCAAATTTGACTGTGAACTACCCAGCCCTGCCTGAATTGACCTTCCGCGGCATGTTTCTCGGCATGCTTATTACGGTCATATTCACGGCATCCAACGTGTATCTGGGGTTAAAGGTCGGCCTGACGTTCTCATCGTCCATTCCGGCCGCAGTCATCTCCATGGCAATCCTGCGCATGTTCAAAGATTCCAATATTTTGGAAAACAACATGGTACAGACACAGGCTTCTGCCGCTGGTACGTTATCTGCCATCATCTTTATCCTGCCCGGCCTGCTGATGCTTGGCTACTGGCAGGGCTTCCCATTCTGGCAGACGCTGCTGCTCTGCGGCTGCGGCGGCTCTCTCGGTGTTTTGTTTACTATTCCGCTGCGCCGCGCTATGGTCGTCAACAGCGATCTTCCGTATCCGGAAGGGCGCGCTGCGGCTGAAATTCTGAAGGTTGGCAGCGACATCCGGGAAAGCGAAGCCAACGGCAACACCGGGGCCAAAAAGGAAACGGGCATGAAGGATATCGTCGGCGGTACGGCTTTAGCCGGTATTGTCAGTCTTTGCGCCAACGGATTCCACATTCTTTCTTCGGAGTTCAGCTATTGGATTTCCTTAGGAAAAACGGCTACTACCCAGCTGCCTATGGGCTTTTCCATGGCGCTCCTCGGCGCCGGATACCTGATCGGAATCGCCAGCGGCATCGCGATTTTGGTTGGCACGCTTCTGGCCTGGGCCGTATTCGTTCCGTATCTGACCAGTGTGCTGACACCGGCTGATGGACAAGCCGCTGCAGCCTTTGCCAAGGCCGTATGGGCAGAAAAAGTCCGCTTTATCGGTGCCGGCTGCATCGGCATTGCAGCCGTATGGACTCTGATCCGGCTGGCCAAGCCGGTCGTTGACGGCATCAAAATGTCTATCAGCGCCCTTCGGGCTAATGACACGGAAGAAAAGAAAGCACTGCATCACACGGATATCGATATGTCGCCAAAGTCTGTCGGTATTGTGTTTATTGCGATTCTGATCGGCTTATTCATTACGTTCTATACCTTTGTCAGTGCTGCTGGACTGCCTGCTATGGTTTCGATTATTTATATCGTTGTCGGTATTCTCGTCGCAGTATTGATGGGCTTCTTTGTTGCAGCTGCCTGCGGTTATATGGCGGGCTTGATCGGCACATCGGCCAGCCCGATTTCCGGTATCGGTATTTTAGGGATCATCGTTTCTTCCTTGGTCGTACTCGCCATCGGATCTTCCTTTGGTGTGTTTACTAATCCGGAGGGAACAAAATTTGCCACCGCGCTGGCGATATTCATTACCAGTGTCATCGTCAGCATCGCTTCTATTTCCAATGATAATCTGCAGGATCTCAAAACAGGGTATCTCGTAGGCGCTACTCCCTGGAAACAGCAGATTGCTTTGATCTTAGGTTCCGTAATCGGCGCTTTTGCCATCGCGCCGGTCTTGAATCTGCTGTATCAAGCTTACGGCTTCCCCGGGGCGTTGCCCCGTGCCGGCATGGATCCGACGCATGCCCTGGCAGCTCCGCAGGCTACCCTGATGACCACGATCGCCCAAGGTATATTCAGTTCCAGCCTTGACTGGAACTATATTCTTCTGGGTATCGGCGTAGGCATTATCGCAATTATTGTCGATCTGCTTCTCACGAAGCACACAAAAGCACTTGCCCTGCCGCCTCTGGCCGTAGGGATGGGCATCTATCTGCCGCCAACCTTGGAAATTCCCTTGGTTATCGGTTCGGTCATGGGCTACGTCATTCATAAATATCTCAAAACCAGAGCCGCCCAGCGCAGTCCGGGACATGAAGACGAAGATGTAGATGCCTGCAGTCACCGTGGCGTGCTCTTTGCCTCCGGCCTGATTGTCGGCGAAAGTCTCATGGGTGTTATCATCGCCTTGCTTATTGTCGTTTCCGTCACCTCCGGCGGCAGTGAAAATCCACTGGCTCTGGTCGGCAATGATTTCCAAGGCACTGCCGATATTCTCGGGATTCTCTGCTTCATCGCCACAATTGTTATTTTTGCCCGCCACGTTCTGATTACAAAATTCACACCGGGAAAATAACATAAATCAGTCCGCAAGATTAAAATACGATTAAAATTAGATTAGATTTTCATTAAAAAACAAGCACGTATCATACCTCTCAGGACTATGATACGTGCTTATTTTGCATAAACTTTTATTTTTTTTAATGGCACTTTTTCCACCATACAGAGACTGCCGTCGTTGCTATATGATAGTACCAAAGAAGCCGTGATACTGCCGCTCCCCCTGTCCGGCTGCGCCGTACGAAAGCTGCACTGCCGGCGCCAAGCGCAAAACCGCCCAGAACATCTGTCAAATAATGAATCCCACAGCCGATGCGGGCAAGTCCAAGGATACCGCTCCAAATCAAAAACGGCAGCCCCAGCAAATTGTGACGGCTCAGAAGTATCAAAGACACTGCCATCGCATTCATGGAATGATTGCTCGGAAAGGAAGCATTCGCTTCATGAGGGATTATGTCCTGAATGTGTTTATTCTGTACAAAAGGACGTTTCCTATGCCAAACCCGACCAATACCAAAGGAAACAACAGAACCTGCCGCAACGGAACACAAACAGTACAGCAGCGTATGCCGGCGATACACGCGTTCTCGAACCGTTCCTGGACGCAGCCATTCCAACAGTCCGTACAGGATATACAAGATATATCCAAAGCGGGCAATTATGACAAAGACGCTGCGGAGCCTTCCATGCTTGCGCAGCAGCAGCTGCAGCCCCTTACTGACAATTTGATCCACCGTATTTTCCTTCCCTTCCGCAAGTATTTTCCTTATCATACCATACTGACCTATGTATTGAATACCTATGCCGGCAAGTCCTGAAACCATATCAAACAAAAAAATAACAATTTGCAATGTTCGGAATATGCCGTTACACTATGTATAGAATATGACACAGGAGGTCCCTGCATTAATGGAAGGCATTATTTTACTCATATTTTCAGCGGCTTTGGTGGGCTGTATCCTGTCAGATACCTCCATTTTGGTCGCCCTGACAGCCGGACTTATTTTATTTTTTTTCTACGGATTAAAAAAAGGACATTCCTTAAGGGAAATGCTGCGCTTTTCTTCAGATGGCCTGCGAACAACCCGAAATATTTTGATTACCTTGGCCTTAGTCGGCGTACTGACGGCATTATGGCGTCTCAGCGGCACGATTCCGTTTATTGTATATCATGCCGCCCAGTTCTGCCATCCTTCCGTCATTTTATTGGCTTCTTTTTTGCTGTGCTGTTTGATTTCCGTCCTGATGGGAACGTCATTTGGATCTGCCGCAACAATCGGGGTTATCTGCATGACCATTGCCAACAGCATGGGGATTCCGCCAATCTATTCAGGCGGTGCAATTTTAGCCGGAGTCTACTTCGGTGACCGCTGTTCTCCTATATCGACGAGCGCTCTTTTAGTCGCGACACTGACCGGAACGGATATCTTTAAAAATATTGCGGCTATGATAAAAACGGCTGCCATTCCTTTTTTAGCCACCGCCGTTATATATTATGCATTAGGTCTGCAGTTGGGAACCGATACGGATACCCCGGCAGCACCGGCTGTCTTTGCCCTTTTTTTTAATCTGCATTGGCTGACCCTGCTGCCGGCGCTTCTGGTGCTTCTCCTTGCGCTGTTTCGTATTGAGGTAAAACACATTATGCTTTGCAGTATTGCCGCCGCGGCCGTCATCGCGCTTACCGTACAGCATATGTCCATCCAGGAAATTTTTTATGCGGCTGTTTTCGGCTTTCATCCAGATGCCCCAGACCTTGCCGCTCTGCTGCGCGGCGGCGGTATTCTTTCCATGGTACGGGTTTTATCCATCATCTGTATTTCCTCTTGTTATGCCGGTATTTTTTCCGGTACAGGGTTTCTGACAAATTCACAGCGTCATATTACCCGGTTAAGTCGGCACATCACCCCTTTTGGCGGGATTCTGGTCACATCAATTCTGACCGGGCTTATCTCCTGCAATCAAACGCTGGCCATCATTCTTACCCGGCAGCTTTGCCAGGACGCTGAACCGGATGCCGGCCGAATGGCCATTCATTTGGAAAATACCGCAGTCGTCGTAACACCGCTGATTCCCTGGTCCATCGCCTGCTCTGTCGTTCTTGCCGTCATCTCGGCGCCATCTGCCGCCGTTCTGCTGGCTTGCTATTTGTACCTTATTCCCTTATGGAATTATGCGGTAGAATGGCACAAACATAGCCGGAGACACTCCCTGGCATCTCCGGACGTTGACTAATACTAAAATTTTCACAAACGAGAAAGAGCCGCCGGCACATACTACCCATTAGGCAAAATTGAGCAGCATCACAAAATGCCGCTCAATCTGCTTATCGTATTCGTTATAATGAAATGGTATGTTCTTCTGTAAGCACAATACGACGCCCCGTATGATGAGAGAGAACGTCCTGTTCGTGTGTTGCAATAAGAATCGTTTTTCCTGATGCAGAAAAATCTTTCAAAAAAGAAACGGCCCATTGCCGGGACATTCGATCCAATCCATTAAAAGGTTCATCCATCATAATAACATCCGGATTCAACGCCAATACGGCCGCAATGGCTACTTTCTTTTGCTCTCCGCCGCTCAAATGATACGGGGGCCGGTCCGCCAGGGAAGTCAGATTCACATATTCAAGCAAATCACGCACGCGGCTTTGTACCTGCTTGTCGGTAAATCCCATCTGCCGGGGACCAAAAGCAATTTCATCATATACCGTCGGGTTGAACAATTGCACATCCGGATTTTGAAATACATATCCAATTCGTTTATGAAACCGTTTTGCAAACGGCATATCCTGTAAAGATGCTTGGGTAATTGCCTGCCCATCAAATACATATTGTCCCTTGGAAGGAAAAACAAGACCGTTGAGCAATTTGAACAGCGTCGATTTGCCGCAGCCATTGGGGCCTGTGAAAATGATACATTCACCTTGATGAATCGTAAGAGAAATATCACATAAGGTTAAAACAGATTCATACCCATAGGATATATGGGATAACTGTATGATAGGATTCATCCTATATATCCCTCCAAAAACAAATAACAGCCGATAAGCAGTACCGCAGCTATCCCATACATTATATATGTGCTCCAGTCAGCTTGCCGCACAGCAGCTTCATACGTACCGGTAAAACAACGGCACACCATGGCATGATACGTATCTTTTGCGTATTCCTGAGATTTTAAAAACGTTGTCCCCATGATCGCTGCCATGCTTTGGTATTTATGATCATTTTTGCCGACTGATCGAAGACGCAATGAAATAAGAAGATGCAGTATCGTATGCCCAAGTAGAATAATATATTTTATGGTCATATCCCAGACCAAAATAAATATGCAGGGAATATGAACGGCTCGCAAGGCTCTGCTTATCTCATAAAGCGGCGTTATTCGCGATACATATGACACCCCTAAAACCGTAATAAAAATTTTAAATGGCAGCTCCATCCATCGATTATTTCCTAAAAAAAGAGACGGAAAAACAAGAACACAGGAAAAACAAAAAGCTATAACGGCTGGTTTAATAATGCCGCGTATCTGTTTGCCATCAAGGGCTGCCAAATACACAAGTTCAATCGCCAGAATCAGTAATGGAAAGACGACACTATGGGCGGAAACAATCAGCAAAACCGATACGAACAGCAGCAGTAAATCAGCCGTAATATTTCCCCTATGCCGCTTTTGCACTTGATATCGCGACGGACCAAAAAAAGTAATTGTTCTCGAAATAGCTGCTATGGTTTTTCTTAAAAACGCCTCTTTATCCGCAGAAGGGCTGTACGTATCAGAGTGCAAAATCCAATCGGGTATAGCCGTTGGCATGTACGCACCTTCAGCATGCTTTTTTATTTCCATGATACATACTTCCTATCACCTTAAAAATAATGACTAATAGTGCTGCCCCCACAATCGCGGAAAGGATATAGCCAAGAGGTTCGGCCATTCCACTGACTGTATAATCAGGAAAAAGTGCCTCATACTCAAATCCATGCGCTATTTTATCGGGAATATAGCCCAGGGCCTTACCCAAAGAAGCATCTGCCGCAAGCTCATTGCCGCCCCATTCTCCCCAGGCAGTCCCGCTTGCCAATAGCCCCAGCGGTGAAAGGCAAATTAAAGCAACAAGAAGTCCTATTAACGGATTTAGTTTAATTTTTCCGGCGTCATACATAACCCCAGGCGATACGCGGCCAATAAATTCATAAATTGCCAGCGTAAATACAGCCTCCGCCACCCCTGCAAACAGAAGATGCGGGAGTGTCATAGCAGGAATAGATATCCAAAGGGGATAGGGGCAATACAAGGCATGACCGGCACTATCCACAAACAACAGCGGCTGAATACCAAATTCTACAGCGGCTACAAAGGCCGCCACATTGATCCCTATATAGGAAGCAATAAGAATTGCAATTTTATGCCCCACTTTTGAAGGTATAACCCGGTTCAAAAAACGATATACATAAAATCCCACAAAGGGCAAAATAAATGCCATATTAAAACAATTCGCGCCAAAAGACAAAATACCGCCATCACCAAAAATAAAGGCCTGTATCAACAGCGCCACGCTGACAGCAATACACGCGGCATATGGCCCCAGCAGCAAGGCAATAAGCGTACCGCCTACAGCATGGGCTGTCGTACCATTGGGAATAGGCAGATTGAACATCATCAGCATAAATGAAAATGCTGCCCCAATGCCGATAAGTGGAATTTTGTCCTGCGTCACCGTTTTTTTTACCTTCTGCACAGAATAATACCATATCGGAGTCATTGCCGCAAACATAACCGCACATGTTGACGGACTTAAATAATTATCAGGAATATGCATAAAAACGCCTCCTCATACGTATAGACTATCAACATAAATACACATATAGTATAGATCAGATTCATCAGGAATATAAGCCCCTGGGGGGGATGCTAGATTAGCCAAAAGAAAATTCAATGGCTCATGAGAAAGCTTAATAACGCATTTTTTATAAAAAGAGGGAATAAAGCAGATCTCATGATCCACCCTATTCCCATACACAACCGCATTCATTATTTTATATTACTTTAATGCTTTTCCATGTGCAATGGCTGCCGCTGTTTTCTGCTTTGCCGGTACGGTGACTGCCCTTTTTTTCTGATACATAAACCAATACACCACGCCTACCATACAGCCGCCGCCAATAATATTGCCTATCGTCACGGGAAATAAATTCCGCAAAAAGAAATTACTCCATGTCAGATTTACCAGGGAAACTCCATGTTGTATCGCAAAGTTCGCGTAGGTACTATCCGCCGCCGCGAACAACCCGGCAGGAATATAATACATATTAGCAACAGAGTGCTCAAAACCGGACAGGACAAACAAAAAAATCGGCAGATACAAGCCTGCCAATTTTTCCGTAACAGTCACTCCTGCCATTCCCATCCATACGGCAATACAAACCAAAAAATTGCAGAATACACCCAGAATCAGCGCATTCACCGGAGTTAAGGAGGTTTTGGCAACAGCCGTTTGAATCGTAAAAAGGGAAAGGTCATTGGCAAACAAAGACAGCTGATGACATTGAATCATAAGAAAAGCCACTAAAATGGCGCCTATAAAATTTCCTATATACACTGCCACCCAGCATTTTAACATGGCCCGCCATGTGATCTTTTTATCTAATTTAGAAATGATAATCAAACAGTCACCTGTAAATAGTTCTGAACCGGCCAATACGACCATCGCCAATCCGGCCGGAAAGATTAATGCGGATATCAGCTTTGCCAGTCCCGGATTGGAAACCATGCTGGCACCCGTATTGGCACCTACAGCAGCCAGGGCAATAAAAATGCCCGCCAGTATTCCCATAACTATCATTTTATATATAGGTATCATGACTTTTTTCTGCCCAACCGTATCATATAGAGATTCTATTTCTTGTGGTGAATACATACGCAATCCCTCCTAAAAAAACATGCCGTTTGCTGCTATTGCATCATTACATCATTACATAAATCAATCATATCGCATTTATCATATTCTTTTAAATCATATTATAGCACGTTGTATGTGACCGTCAACTTTATCCGGAAGGTATTTTTTTACGTTGAACAGTATATTACTCCCTTACTTAGCATAGCTCACGCTTCCATAATTTTTATATATAACAAAATACTAAATTTTGATTCAAATCTGCTGCTCTTTTTATAAAACTAATTGCACTTAAGAAAGAAAAAGTATAAAATGATAATATCATTACAGTATCTCATTTTTATATTGCATATTTTTATTATAAGAGTATCCTATCGGACGCCCTGAACCTATCATGGCGTCTTTATGTTGTACGGAAAGAGAGGCATACACATGACTGCATATAAAAAAGTGAATACGATCTGTCCGTACTGCGGCACAGGTTGTGTTATTGAATGCACCGTAGATACGGAACATAACCGCATTATCGAGGCGAAGGGCTCGCCAGACGGGGTCAACAACGAAGGCCGGTTGTGCCTGAAGGGACTATATGGCTGGGATTATTTAAATGATCCGCAGATTTTGACCCGGCGCATACAACAACCAATGATCCGCAAGGGAGGCAAAACCTCTCCGCTGCAAGAGGTTTCCTGGGATGAAGCCATCCGCTATACCGCAGACAGGCTTAACGCCATCATCAAAGAATTCGGTCCGGATTCCATTATGGGAGCCGGGTCTGCTCGCGGGCCGGGAAATGAAGCGGGCTATATTACACAAAAATTCATGCGTGCTTGTGTCGGAACAAATAATGTAGACCATTGTGCCCGGATCTGTCACGGCGCCTCTGTTACAGGGCTGCTTGGCGTTATCGGCGAGGGCGCCATGTCTCTCAGCGTACCGGAAATAGAAGATGCCGAAGTCATTTTCAATATTGGATATAATGCTGCCGTATCTCATCCGCTGGTAGCGCGCCGCATCGTCCGGGCAAAGAAAAAAGGCTGTAAAATCATTTGTGTAGATCCCAGAAAAACGGAAACTGCCCGTATTGCCGATATTTTTCTTGCGATTAAAGGCGGCACCAATATGCTGCTTCTTAATGCCATGGCGAATGTTATCATTTCAGAAGGACTGACCGATACTGATTTTATACGTCAGCATACAAAGGATTTTCAAGTATATGCTGACGAAATCGCCGCATACACGCCGGAATCCGTGGCTGCTGAAACACACTTACAGCCTGCTGATATCCGTAAAGCAGCACGTCTTTTTGCATCCTCCAAGCACACCGTTACATTATGGGGCATGGGAATTACTCAATTTTCTCAAGGCGTCGAATGTGTCGCAGCCTGCGCAAACCTATCTTTGTTAACAGGAAATTTTGGGCATTATGCTACAGGCGTAGGTCCGGTCCGGGGACAAAACAATGTGCAGGGAACCTGCGATATGGGGCTTTTGCCCAATACATATCCGGGCTATCAGGAGGTGACGGATGCCCGCGTCAGAAATAAATTTGAAAAAGCCTGGCATGTATCCTTGTCGCCCAATCCGGGACTGCCGCTTACACAGGTACCGGAAAAAGTCCTGCGTGAACCAGACCCTAAAAAACGCATTCATGCCTATTACATTGTCGGTGAAGATCCGGCGCAATCGGATCCCAATCTGCCGGAAATACGCGAAACCCTGTCGAAAATTGATTTTGTCGTCGTCCAGGATATTTTCCGCAACAAAACGTGTGAATACGCGGATGTGGTGCTGCCCGCTACAGCTTGGGGAGAACATGAGGGTGTTTACACCTCATGTGACCGCCGCTTCCAGCGGGTACACAAGCTGCTTGAGCCCCAACGGGGCTGCAAAAAAGATTGGGAAATCCAATGTCTGGTGGCTGCTGCCATGGGATATCCTATGCATTATGACAATACAGAACAGATTTGGAATGAAATGATTGCACTGGCTCCAAAATTTGCAGGCGCAACCTATGAAAAGATGGAAATGAACAAGGGTATTCAATGGCCCTGCTATTCCACAGATCCTGCAGACAAGGGCACACCTTATCTGCACAAAGGCGGCACATTTGCAACGGCCGACGGCAAGGGCCATTTTCAATTTTTCCCCTATACGCCGGTACAAGAAAAAGAAGATCCCCAATATCCGCTTTCCTTTTGCACGGTCCGTGAAGTCGGTCATTATTCCGTACGCACGATGACCGGAAACTGCCGCCTTTTACGTACCTTGGCAGATGAACCGGGTTATATTGCCATGAATCCGGCAGACTGCGAGTCACTGCATCTAAAACGCGGAGAATTAGTGCGGGTCATTTCCCGCCGCGGCAGTACAATTACCCGCTGTCTTCCTACAGAACGGGTTTCTTCAGGCGCGACGTATATGACGTATCAATGGTGGATCGGTGCCTGCAATGAATTGACAAACGACAAGCTTGATCCCAAAAGTCATACTCCCGAATATAAGTATTGTGCCTGCCGTGTCGAAAAAATAGAAAACCAGCACAGTGCAGAACAATTTATTCAGGATCAGTATAAAAACATCCGCACTCGTATGGGTATCCGTGAAGGAGGCCGCACTCATGAATAAATTTATCAAGGCCGATCCCATTTTATGCATCGGCTGCCGAACTTGTATGATAGCCTGCGTCGTCAATCATACAGGAAAACGTATTTTTGAAATTGATCCCAACAGCTATGACTTTAATCCCCGCATTCATATCGTCAAAAATAAAAACGTGACTAAACCGGTGCAATGCCATCATTGTCCCAAACCCAAATGTCTGGAGGCTTGTCCTTTTGATGTTATTTCTCTGGGTAAAGACTCCGTCATTCTGGATGAAGACCGCTGCACAGGCTGCGGCTTCTGTGCCAAAGCTTGTCCTTTTGGCGCTATCACGATGGCGGAAATTTATCATCCCAATAAACGTGTTCGGGCGGCAGCTATTCCGGCGCCGGATATTGCGGCCGCCATTGCCATAGAAACCACTCCCGCAGCGCCGCAGGAAAAGGGATTTTTTCATAACCTGTCTTCCCTGTTCGGAGGCGGCGGTAAAAAAGGCCATAAAAAAGCGTCCGACGTGCCGGAAGGAACCGCACGTCCTCAGCCGCCGGTACCTTCCGGAAAATTTTCCGTCCGCACCATCGCCTATAAATGTGATCTCTGCGCTCACACCGATACAGGCCAGCCTGCTTGTATTCCCGCCTGCCCGACAGAAGCGCTATCACTCGTCGATCCGGCCGTCATAGCAGCGCAGCGTGCTAAGCTTCAAGCAGAAAAAAAAGCCCGGGAAGGGCAATCTGCTCAAGTCAAGCTATAGGCAGCAAACAACTAACGATTACTTTGTGGTAATCAGCTAAACATAAAGTGCGTTCTTCTTTTTTTATTTTACAGCTAGTATACTTATTATAAAAAAGGAGCGCGTTATCAATGAAAAAAATTGTATTAGTATGCTTGTTAGCTTTATCCTTCTGCAGTCTCTCTTTGCCTTCATTTTCAGTACAAGCGGCCAATCCTGCATCTGCACTGGACAACAAACAGATCGTCAAAATATTCTGGAATGAACTTTTCAATAAACATAATACCACCGTGATCGATACGGCAGTAGGGGACACGTATATACAGCATAATCCTACCTTTCCAGACGGCAAACAGTCTTTCAAAACTGCCGTTACAGGATTTCTAAATGAATTCCCGGAAAGCAGCGCTGAAATAAAACACATTATTGCTGAAAAAAATTATGTCGTCATTCATAATCACATCAAACTGAATGCCGCAGATCGCGGACAGGCAGCGGTCGACATATTCCGGGTTGAAGACGGTAAAATTGTAGAGCATTGGGATGTGATACAGGATATTCCCGAAAGAAGCATCAACGGCAATCCTATGTTCTGATTGAAAAGAAAAACACGACTCTATCTGATGATAATTCACTGTTGCAGACCTTAAAATAAAAGGCTCTTTCACTGAGAAAGAGCCTTTTATTTTTTACTATTTATTCATTTATCAAATACGTATGGGACCACTCATTAATGTCATTCATAATATGAATCAATACAGTTCCCTTTTCTGTAAGGCTATATTCTACCGTCGGCGGCACCGTCGGATATACTTCACGATGCAAAATCGTGTTGGCCTCAAGGACCTGCAAATTTTCCGACAATACCTTTGCACTAATTCCGCCTATCTGCCTTTGCAATTGTGCAAATCGCTGCGGTTTTTGTGCCAACAATAAGAGAATTGTCGTTCGCCATTTTCCTTTCAATATATCAATAAAACAATCAAAAGGACATTCATACTGTTTGGAGTTAAATGCATACAAACGAATAGCTCCTTTCCCTTTCTTACTCACATTCTATCGTAAGAAAACCTATCCTGTCAAATGACCCGGCTATGATTTTTTCATCATACCATCCAGAATTTTTTTGGCCTGCTGCGGCGTATTTTCTTTAATGATCCGGCTCACCGTATCGTAGCCCAAGGCCTGGATATACTGTGTGCCAAAAGCGGCCGAGGCTGCGAGATGCTGCCGGCACTGCGCCTCATCGGCAGTCAGCACGGCAATGCATTTAGTACGAAAAATCGTAACTGCCCGTGTCAGGAGCTGCAGACTTTCCAACAGCGAATCGGCAATAAGAGGGAAAAAAGCATTGAGTTCAAATTCTCCATGCGCTGCCGCTATCGTAATCGCCGCGTCGTTGGCAATCACCTTCATTGCGCACTGCATGACCATCTCAGGAATGACAGGATTGATTTTCCCGGGCATGATCGTACTGCCCTGCTGCAGCGCCTGCAGGCGGATTTCCCCCAGGCCGCCCCGGGGGCCTGAATTCATGAGCCGCAGATCGTTGGCAATTTTCATCATATTGACAGATAGCGCCTTGAGCAGGCCCGATACCTCTGTAAATACATCATTGTTCTGCGTAATGTCTAGGGGATATTCCGCAGCGGCCAGTCCGATATCGGTAATGCGGCGCAGCTCTTCGATCACGCGAAACCGGTACTGCCGCGAGGCAGTATCTGCCGTTCCCACAGCAGTACCGCCCAAATTGACCTGACGCAGCCGTTCTTCCACCTTATACAAGCGCCAGCGATCCCTAGCTATAGCCTGCGCATAGGCGCCAAACTCCCCGCCCAGCGTAATCGGTACGGCATCCATCAACTCCGTACGCCCCAGCTTATGGATCTGTTCGTATTCATTTTCTTTTTCCTGCAGCGCCGTCTGCAGCGCCGCACAGGCCTCACTCAGCACCCGCAGCATATCTATCGCCGCAATGCGCAGGGCCGTCGGATATACATCATTCGTAGACTGACCGCGGTTTACATCATCCAGCGGATGAATGAGATCATATTGCCCATATGGTTTTCCCAATATTCGCAACGCCGCGTTGGCAACGACCTCATTGACGTTCATATTGACAGAGGTCCCGGCGCCGCCCTGCAGCGCTTCCGTTATAAAGGCTGTATCGTATTTTCCAGCCAATATTTCATCACAGGCCGACAAGATCGCCTCATAAATGCCGGGTTCCCGGACCTGCATATCCCGATACGTAATGGCCGCCGCTTTTTTCACCTGGACGACCGCATAAATGAGACGCAGATTTGTTTTTTTATGGCAAAGGTCAAAATTTTCCGCGGCTCGTATCGTATTGATGCCGTATGCCGCATCATCAGACAACTTTTTTGTTCCTAAAATATCTCGTTCGATACGCATGGCCGCCTCCTATGAAATGATATCCGCCAAATAAGGAAATACTTCCAGACTCCGTTTGAGAATGCCCTGCATATAGGCGATTGTAATACCATAATTGGTAATCGGTATATGCTGATCACCGGCACACTTCATCCGATAACGCAATTCCCGTTCGTTCAGCATGCAGCCGCCGCAGTGAATAATCATAGCGTACGGGGACAGATCATCGGGAAATTCCATACCGCTGACGGTTTGGATATGTACATCCTTTCCCGTATAATTCCGAAGCCAGCGCGGGATCTTCACCGTACCGATGTCATCACACTGCCGGTGGTGGGTACAGCCTTCGGCAATCAGGATCGTATCCCCGTCCCGGAGCTGTTCCACAGCCGTTACGCCGCGAACAGCCGTATCCAGCCAGCCCTTATGCCGGGCCATAAGAATAGAAAAGGAGGTCAGCGGAACATCTGCCGGCGTGTCGGCAGATACTTTGGAAAAGACCTGGCTGTCCGTAATGACCAGGGCCGGTTTTTTTCCTAACTGCAGCAGCGTATAGCGCAGCTCATATTCTTTAACAACGATGGCCGCGGCATCGGCTTCCAATATATCACGGATGGTCTGCTGCTGCGGCAGTATCAGACGGCCTTTAGGCGCTGCCTTGTCAATAGGCACAACCAGAATAACGAAATCAGACGGATGAATCAAATCACCGACAAGGGCTAATTTCCCTTCTTTTTGCGGAACCAGTGAGCCCAGCCGTTCCTTCAATTCCACAATACCCTGTTTTTTCAAGGCACTGACGTATATTTCATCCGCTGCCGCCACGGCAGGTCCTTCCAGAAGATCTGTCTTATTGAATACGACAACATGAGGAAGTTCTTTTTCTGTTATACGCAGCAGCAGCTCTCTATCTGCTGCCGTCATCCCTTCAGCTGCATCAACGACCAGAACGGCAATATCGGTTTTATTCAATACTTGCCGTGTTTTTCGTATACGCAGCTCTCCCAGCGCGCCGGAATCATCAAAACCCGGCGTGTCGATGATCATAACGGGCCCCAGGGGCAGCAGTTCCATAGCTTTATATACCGGGTCTGTCGTCGTTCCTTTAGTATCGGACACGATCGCCAGATCCTGTCCTGTAACCGCATTGACCACACTGGATTTACCTGCATTGCGCCGGCCAAAAAATCCGATATGCACCCGTTCTCCCGACGGTGTATCATTCAGCCCCATAGGTGTCCTTCCTTTCTGTTACCTTCCTGGCAAATGTATCAAAATGATCAATCAGGTTCGGTATGGATTCCTGATACAGCCGCCCGGAAAAAGCTTCATGACCCAGCGGTATAAACCGGGTTCCGGCAGGACACAAGGGCTGATACAGCGGATCGGCGATGACGGTGCGGACTCCTGCCAGCAGCGCTTTGAGTTCTCCTTCTGACGCAACCACCCGATCCCGGCCGGTCAAAATACCGTCTGCCGTCTTTAGCGGGCAGAAGACCCGGACACCGCAGCCATATTCATGACTAAGCGCAGCTGCCAGCGACGCGGCATAGACACTTTCTCCAATAATGACAATATCCTCTTCTGCACTGCCGACCCGCTTGGCACAGGTATAGCGGTTTTGCTTCGCCGCGGCAGCCATGCGGATATCCATAGCAATGCCGCCTTGGAGCGAACGTCCCAGCGGTACGCCGACAACATAGGGGGTGCCAAAGCGCCGCTGCAGCTCTTTGGCTGCCGCCAGGCCGCTGTAAGAAACGACAAGGTTTACATCTGCGGCAGCCGCCTGCTCTATCTCCGCCAAGGTGCTTCCCATTGCCCAGGAGCTGATAACAGTACAGCCGCAGCCTTCCAGAAATTCCCGGATAGAAAGATCACTGCCGTTGACGGCAAAATCAAGAGGCGTCAGGCCTATCACATTAACGCCTATAGTCTTTTTTTCCTGTCCCTGACTGACAACAGAACCACAGGAAGCAAATTCAGGCTGCCAGGTGCAGCAAAATCCCGTACGCAGTGCCTCTGCCGGTGTCTTTACCATATATTTTGCCAACAGTTCAAAAGCCCAGGACGCGCCGGCATCATACGTATCCATACTGTTTGTCGGCGCCGCAAAAACGGGAATTCCCGCCTGTGCTTCAATCAAGCGGCCTATGGCCGCAAAATCAGTACCCATCATGAGCGGCACAGGCGTACAGAGTAATACGATGAAGGCCGGTGAAAAATCTGCCGCCGCCGTAAGGACGTCATCTGCTAATTTTTCTTCATTGCCCAAAACGGCATCTGTCTCAGTCAGCCCCGATATAAAGATCAGGCTGTCCGTATCGTACCAGCGCGGCTCATCATGCGTGGTATAGGTCGAATTACACCCCGAGGGATCATGAATGACGATCATGCCGCCCAGCTCAAATAAAGCGGAACACACGCCAAAGGTATCGGCCGAATACGTCGAGATACAGCTGACAGCTTCTTTCATTGGCATGACGGACACCCCCATCCTTTAATACTAATGTATGCCTTGGCCTCTTTTTCCTGTTCACGAGCCTGGACCATCCACTGCAGCAAGCGCCGTAAACCGGCAAAATCCCGAAGACCGCCGCCCTCTGCCATATCCACAAAATGACATGTACCCGTAAAATACGCCGCTTTTTGCCCGATTGCCAACACCGGTTCTGCCGTATGCCGGTCCATGCGGCGCATTTTGGCGTGTCGTGTCGCATACAGTTCCAGCGCTGGATAGTGATTTTGTATCCATGCAAAATCATCTTGATCTTCCGCACAACAGACGTCAACATATATCCGCCGCACGTTAAAGCCATGCCGAAGCAGAGCCTTTGCCAGACTGAAGGGACGGCTCACTGCCGCATAGTCAATCGCCACCGGCATAGCGCCTACGCTCGCCCTGGTTTCAGCAAAGGCTGCTTCACAAGCGGCGGCCGCTTCGGTATAATCCGGCCTTGCCACAGTCAGGACATCCGCCGCCGCCCAAAGATTCCGCCTGATTTCATCGCAATCAAAGCTGTTCGAAAGATACAGGCTTTTTTGTCCCAGCCGTTTTTCCATATCATCCAAACATATTTTTGCCAGCGGCTCCTGTCCGATATTGAGAAAAGAGGCTCCCATCTGTTCATATTCCCCGTAGGTGCGGCAGCAGGGCAGCTGCCGCAGTGTCAAACCATTATTTTCAATAAGCCCCGCCAGTTCACAGTCTGCCTGGATGGGCAGATTACTGCCGACAATATTGACGGATTGACGATCTATCTCTTGTCTCTGAAGAAGACTATACAGCTGCCGGCGCGTCCGCAATTCCGCCGTAAGACCCGACTGCCGGCGTATGGGATCCATCCAGCACAGGACAAACCGGGCCTGGGAATAGATCTGCCGCAGCCGGCCGCACAACGCCTCCATATCGCAGCCCATAAAATGATGCACACAGGACGGATACAAAAAAAACATGGATGGCATTGCCGGCAGATTATCTATAATCTCACCGACGGCCTGCACGATCGTATCCTCCATCGTGCCGTCATATAGCTCATGATCTTCGATAGCAATAGATGAAAACCGATTCATCGCTCCCATTTCCGCCGCCGTCAGCACGACACCGCGCAGACAGCCGAGAGCACAAATATATATCTGATGCGATTCGGGAACGAGCATTGCCGTATGAACAATATTCCAGGTTCCCCGCGCCGGCGGCGAATACTGCAGGCCGTCATAAAAGGGTTCCGGAAAGGCAGCCCTGCCGATCAAAACACAGGCGCCTGAGGTATCCTCACGGCCATTTATTTGTTTCAGCATCGTCTCACCCCTTTTGTGCGGCTTCGTATACCGCATTGGCCAGACGCCGGTATTCACCGGCCATCGCGCTGTCCGGAAATGCCTCAATGACGGTTTTACCGGTTTCCTCCGCATCGGTAACTGTCGCGCTGCGATTCAGCACGCCGACGACGGAAGTATGTATGTCCTGTGCCAACTCCTGCACCTTTTCATCCTCCTGCCGGACATTGCGCCGGTTCAGGATCAGTCCGCCCAACTGCGCATAGCCGCGGTTTTTAAAGTTTTCCACAGCGACGGCAATATTAGCCGCCGCATGAAGCGCCATATTTTCCCCTGAGGTGACAATAAAAACCTTGTCGGCATACCCGCTGCGCATGGGCATGGAAAAACCGCCGCAGACCACATCTCCCAACACATCATAAAAAACGACATCGGGACGGTACACGTCATAGGCCCCCTTTGCCCCAAGCATTTCCAACGCGGCAATAATGCCCCGCCCGGCACAGCCCATGCCCGGCAGCGGCCCGCCTGCTTCGACACAGACCACGCCATGATAGCCGACCGCGGTCATTTCCTCCAGTAAAATATCGTGTTTCTTCTTTCTGATCAAATCCAGCACCGTCGGGATTGTCCCGCGGCCATGGAGGCTTACCGTAGAATCCGCCTTGGGGTCGCAGCCGATCTGCATAACCTTCAGTCCCTGATCGGCCAGTGCCGCGGACATATTGGACACGGTCGTCGATTTGCCGATGCCACCCTTCCCGTATACAGCAATTTTTATCATGATACGTTCCCTCTCTTAACAAATCCGGGGCAGCAATTCTCCCCCCGGCGGCGGCAGCAATGTTTCCGCACCGATTTCCGTACGGACGACGACGCGGCCTGGCTCATCCGCTGTCACCGTACCGATGATGGCAGCCTGACGGGAATACTCTCCCTGACGGAGCACGTCTACAAGTGCCGGCGCCTTCTCCTGCGGCGCAAAGACGACCAGGCGGCCTTCACAGGCCAGATACAGGGGCTCCAATCCCAGCATGCCGCAGACACCCTGGACCGATGGATGAACTGGAATCGCCTGACTGTCCAGATGTATTCCCACCCGGCTTTGTCCGGCAATTTCATACAGCACCGTGCCGACACCGCCTCGAGTCGCATCTCTTATGACATGAATATCCGGCGTCACGCTGAGCATGGATTGCACCGTATGCCACAAAGGGGCGCAATCGCTGGTCACATCGGCATCAATGCCAAACTGATTGCGTGCCAAGAGAATGGTACAGCCGTGGCGTCCTATATCGCCCGTCACGATAACCGCATCACCGGGCTTTGCCTGCGCACCGGACGGATGAACTCCCTCCACAAGCTGGCCGATGCCCGTCGTCGTAATAAACAAGTGATCGACCTGTCCCTTGCCGGCTACCTTGGTATCTCCGGCAACGATCCGTACGCCCGCCTCCGCAGCCGTCTCCTTCATTGCCGCCGCATAGGCATCCAGTTTGGCCAGCGAAAAGCCTTCTTCAATAACAAAGGCGCAGGATAGATACAACGGTTTGGCACCCATACAGGCTAAATCATTGACAGTGCCGCAAATGCTCAATTTGCCGATATTGCCGCCGGGAAACTCCGGCGGCGATACGATAAATCCATCTGTCGTAAAGGCCAGCTTTGTATTTCCTACATGTAGAACTGCCGCATCATCTGCTGTAAATTCAGGATTAGAAAAATGGGTCTTGAACACCGTATCAATCAACTCCGCCGTCTGTTTGCCGCCGGCGCCATGGGCCAGCGTTACTACATCATTCATGTAACATCCCTCCATATAGATAATACGCCGAACAAGCGCCTTCATGAGATACCATGCAAGCCCCGACAGGATGCTCCGGCGAACAGCCCTTGGCAAACACCGGGCAGTCTGACGGCCGGCATTTTCCCTGCAGGACATCACCGCAGCGGCAGGCAGGATTACCGTGCCCATGCATTTCCGGTACCGTATATTTCAAACGGGCATCATAGGCATTGTATGCCGGCCGCAGAGCCAGGCCCGATGCCGGTATCTCGCCCAGGCCGCGCCATTCCGACGCACAAGGCCGCATGACTTGCTCCATGACAGCCTGTCCCGTCCGGCTTCCCTGCGGCGTAACGACACGGGGATAGCAATTTTTAAAGAACGGCTTTCCCTGGGAAAATTTCACCATAATGACCGCCAGCGCCGTCATCAGTTCCTTGGCCGTAAAACCTGCCACAACACCGGAAATGCCGTCTTTGAGCAATTTCTCACAAATCGCAGTTCCCATGACTGCCTGCACGTGTCCGGGATATAAAAACGCATCCGCGCTGCCCTTCAAAACCTCATATGCTTGAGGCATTGTTTTATTGGCCGTCAAAATAGAAAAATTATCCAAACCCTGCCGCACCGCCTTTTTGACGGCAAGACAGCTTGCCGGCGTAGTCGTTTCAAAACCGACCGACAAGAACACAACCTGCTCGTCACGATGAGTTGCCGCATAGTCATACGCATCCATCGGAGAATAGACAACCTGAATCCTTGCGCCCCGGCTGCGGGCCACAGCCAGGCTCGCAGCCGATCCTGGCACACGCACCAGATCACCAAAGGTGCATATGGTAACGCCGCATTGCAGCGCCAAATATACCGCTTCGTCAATATACCCGACCGGGGTCACGCAGACCGGGCAGCCCGGTCCGGAAATAAGCTCGATCTGCGGCGGCAGAATCTGACGGATACCAAGACGGAATATTTCGTGCGTGTGAGTACCGCATACCTCCATAATCCGTATGGCCGGACCGTCATATTTCTTGATAATATCCATAGCCGAAGGCAGCTTCGTTGTTTCCATTACAAATCCTCCAAAATACTGTCCGTTTCGTCCGTATCCGAATCCGTGATTTTAGCAATCGCCATCCCGGCATGCACCATAACATAATCGCCGGGATCAAGTTCGTCCAGCAGTTCTGCCGATACTTCTCTTCTGGCTCCCGACGCATCGACCAGGGCCATGCCATCTTTGACCGTCACTACCCGTGCAGGTAATCCGACACACATAAAGATCACTCCTTTTTCTGCAGAGCCGCGGCCCCATAGACCGCCTGCCCCAATGCGATACCGCCGTCATTCGACGGTATCATACTGTGCCTGAGCACATGAAATGCATGAGTTTGCAGCGCCTTATCACAAAGTCGCAGCAGTAACTGATTTTGAAATACGCCGCCGCTGAGAGCAACCGTATCCAGTCCCGTATCACTCCGAGCCTGCTCGCAGGCGGCGACAATCATGCCGGCCAGCTGCTGATGAAACACGTATGCCAGCTGTGCTGCCGGTGTGCCGTCAAGCCGCTCCTGCATCAGAGAACGTACCAGCTCATCCGTAGGAAGGAACCAGCGAGGGCCTTCCCGCCGCAAAGCGATGGGTACGACGGGAGTCCCGCCATGTGCCTGCTTCCAAGCCTGTGCGGCAAACTGCAGTTCCATCGCCGCCTGTCCCTCAAACGTCGAGGCCCGGCAAAGGCCGAGAATAGCGCTTACGGCATCAAAAAGACGGCCAGCACTGGTGGACATGACACTATTGATACGGTGATCCGCCAGGAAAAACTGCGCCTGCAGCTCTTCCCGGCTGCAAAGATCCAGAGACCGGACGACTTCCGCCGTCTTCTCCTTATGCCCCGCCATACCGGCATATATCAGCGCTACAGCAATGCGCCAGCCTTCCCGGGCCGAGGCATCGCCTCCCAGCTGCCAGAACGGGGCAGCAGACGCCAGGCGGCGGAAGCCGTCCAGACCGGCAGCCAAAATCTCACTGCCCCAAATCGTGCCATCCGTACCATACCCCGTACCGTCAAAGGTCACGCCGATCACCGGATTCAGGTAGTTGTTTTCAGCCATACACGACAAGATATGCGCATAATGATGCTGCACCTGCAAAATCGGCAGTCCCATGTCCTGCGCCACCGCCGTCGTGTTGTATAACGGATGCATATCACAGATAACGACAGACGGACGGGCCTCTAAAAGCGCCGTCATACGGCGGACTGATTGACGCAGCGCCTGTACAGTCCGTATATCTGCCATATCTCCGATATATGGTGACACATAAAAAAGATTATTTTTGCCGATGCAAAACGTATTTTTAAGCTCACCGCCCATCGCCAGCACTTGCTCTCCTGAAAAATCACCGACGAAAAAGGGAAGCGGTGCATAGCCTCGCGAGCGGCGTATCATCTCCGGCTTGCCGTCATAAAAATCCATGACGGAATCATCAGCCCGCAGCCGGATGTCCCGGTTATGCGAAAGAATGACATCACACAGTCCGTCCAGCTCCTGCACGGCCTCTGCATCGGTGCGGCAAATCGGCGCGCCCGATTCATTGGCACTCGTCATGACCAGACAATCCGGCATTTCCACCTCGTCATCATAGGTAAAAAGCAATAAATGCAATGGTGTATACGGCAGCATGACGCCGGCCTTCGGATTATCAGGCGCAACATACGCAGATAACGGGGAATTTTCTTTTTTCTGCAGCAGCAGAATCGGTTTTTGATGACCGTCGAGAATTTCATCCTGCCCCGCTTCGACAACACAGGCAGCGTGAACCGTCTGCAAATCCTTCATCATCACGGCAAAGGGCTTAACCGGCCGCCGTTTCAGGTTACGAAGGCGCCGGACTGCCGCATCACACGTACCGTCACAGCACAGATGAAACCCGCCGATTCCCTTGACCGCCGCAATACCGCCGTCACTGAGTATGCGGCGCACCGCCGTAATGGCCTCTCGCCGCCGTTCGCCGCGTCCTATCAAATAGACCTCGGGACCGCAGTCCTGACAGCACACCGGCTGCGCGTCATAGCGCCGTGTTTCGGCATGGGTATATTCATACCGGCAGGCATCACACATGGGAAATTCCCCCATACTGGTTCGTTCCCGGTCATACGGCATAGCATCAAGAATCGTCAGTCGAGGTCCGCAGGCCGTGCAATTGATGAAAGGATGAAGATAGCGGCGATTGGTCTTGTCAAACAACTCTTTTTTACAGGCATCACAGATCGCAATGTCCGGCGATACAAAAATATCGCCTTTTTCTTTTGTGCTTGCCGCGATTTCAAAAGCAGCACAGGCAGGCCGTTCCTCCCATACCGCATCCAGTTTCAAAATAGCCGAACGCTCCGGCGCATTATGTTCCAGCGCATACCGAAAGCCCGTCATATCTGCGGCAATCCCCTGGGCAACGATTTCCACATACGAGCCTTTGTTGCGGACCTGACCTTTGATATGATACTCCTGCGCAATACGGCTCACAAAAGGACGAAAGCCAACCCCCTGTACAATGCCAAATACGCGGATGATCTGTGTATTCATGGCCTACAGCCTCCCCGATACGGCAAAATGAGGAAAATCAAGATAGGTACCGGTAAAATGAGGCAAGGCTTTTTTAAAATATCGGTCCCCTACAATGACGTCAAATCGACCGCCATCTGCCAAGCGGCAGAAATCATCCTCTTCACGCAGTACGACATCTCCGTCACAGGCCCATTCCCGCGGCTGCATGAACCAAGTCGCGGCTGTCACCTGCTCCGGCTGTCCCTGCCCGATATATTTCCGCAGAGCCTGGGCCGCGCCCTGCTGATGAACGATGAGAACCTTTTTGCGAAAAAACAAAGAAGTATCCGGAAATTGCAACGGCAATCCGAAATACGCCGGCGCATATGCCGTGCCAAAGGATTTCCGCAAATACCTGGCCGCGGTAAGTCCGGCAGGTGAAATAACAAAGTTGACCGCCGCCCGCCCGGCCTGACGAAAATCATCCAAACAATCGTACAGCTGTATGTGCTGCCAGCCTTGCTGTAACAGCGTGCTCCGTATCGTATCCATATCGCCGGGACGCATCAAATCGAGCGGCAAAGCTCCAAGAACCCCGGCAGTTCCTTTTTCCGCCTTGACCGAAGGTTCGGCAAACGCTTGCAGCAATGCCATATACGCCTTTTCAATACCCTTATCGTATACTGCCATCCCTGTCGTATCAATCGACACAACAGGAATATCCAATTTCTTTTCAGCCATACGCTGCAGCGCCCGGTAATCCGTGCCGATGACCGACGGAACCGGCGTGCCTACAATAGCGGCAAAGGAGGCCTCTATCTGTCCGGCCGCATCGCACAGCTTGGCGACGAGACGGTCATCTCTGCCGAGAATAGCATCCATATCCCGCAAACCCGCGCTGAATACAGCGCTTTTTCCGCCGCTGAACCAACGCGGCTCATCAAACCCGCAGATATTTCCGGCACAGCCACCAGCATCACAAATAACGACAATGCCGCCCAATCCATACAATACCGCGGCGGCACCGGACTGGTCCGGCGCAAAGGGTGCAATATATTTCCATAATCCCTTCATCAGCCGTGCCTCCTCTCCAGTCCGGCTTCTATCTGCCGGAGCAATTCTCTGATACCGTCGTAGCCAAAGGGCTGTACCTCTTCATCCCACATGACATGAACACTGTCCGCATGATAGTATGCCGCATCCTTTCCGATCGTCACATCAACGGCCTGACCGCCGCCCTCATAATACAGCATAGACGGCGATAAATTGGAATACACCCGTGTATCTGGGCTGTATTCCTGCAAGCGCCGCAGATACACAAAATCCTGTGCGGACAAATTCGCATATATTTCCGTCACCGCACAGCCGCAGCCGCTCAACGCTACGGCCATTTCAAAGGCATTGCCATTCTGCATTTCCCCAATCGCAACGGTCATTCCTCCATATGTTTTTTTTATATGAGATGCCGCTTCCTGTGCCGCATCGTACCAGACGGTATCGTCAATACCCGTTCCCAAGGCCCCGGCAAACGCGTGATACTGACGGTGAATCTGATCCGGCTGATATAATCTGGTCAATTCAATACTGGGGATATGCAGACGCGTCTCCATATCCCGCGCAGCCAGACGAGCTTCGGGATTGAGAATCAAATTAAAATTCGCCGCAGACATAGCTTGGTATTCGGCAAAGGTCCGGCATCGGGATATCTCGTTGATCTGACGCAGCCCGGCCTGGTGCAATATATCATACAGCTCACACGTATCCCGAAGAGGTGAAAAATAGCCCAGAAGATTGACCGTCCGGCTATGCCGTTCCTGCTCCTCCAACAGAGAATACACGGCACGGCGCACATCCACCATAGGCGGCTTGCGCCCTTCCCGCGTCAGCGCATACATATAGCACGGTACAACAGGAAGCTTGACCCTCACAGCCGCCTTCCGGCAGACCCGTTCCATATCGGTCCCCAGCAGCGCATCCACGCAGGTCATACAGATCATCACAACAGAGGGACAGTCCGGCAACGATTGAACAAGCTCTTCAACCGCCTGGGGGATTTTTTTCAAATGCCGGCCTGTAACGATATCCGTTTCATCCATAATATAGAAAAAGAAACGATCGCTGTAGCCGCCCATTTCACTTAATATCGTCGTATTGCGGCCGCAGCAGCCGGGGCCGACAAGAAGCATGACAGAACCGGGGATCGCAAGGCCCGCCCGTTTGACGCCGAACCCCTGCGCGCCGGGAGAATTAAAAGCCAGCGCTGCCGGTGAATTATAAATAAGATGGGATGATGAAATGAGCTCTGCCGGAATCTGCGTCCGTCCCCGTTCCATCAGTTCCCGTACGGTAATGGCATACGGTTTTTTTTCTTTCATTTTTCCCCCTGATCCTGTAATAACGTCTGCGCCAGTTCCAAAAAGGTTCTGCTGATCGGCAAATCCGGATTTCCTTCAATCACAGTTTTACCCTCTTCCTCAAACCGGGTAATATCATCACTGCGGGGAATATCCCCAATAACAGAAAGGCCGGCTCTACCGGCAAAAGCCCGGACTTTTTCTTCCTCTTCCAGCACATTACGGCGGTTCAACAGGATTCCCCGCACTGCCGCATAGCTGCGGTCCGCAAAATTCTGAACTGCCGTGTTGATGTTATTAGCCGCATACAGCGCCATTTTTTCACCGGACGTAACGATGAGAACCTGCTCGGCATAGCCTTCCCGGATAGGTGCGGCGAAGCCGCCGCAGACAACATCTCCCAACACATCATATAAAACCACATCCGGCCGGTATCGTTCAAATAATCCCAAATCCTCCAGCAGCGAAAAGGTAGCAATAATGCCGCGTCCGGCACAGCCCAGTCCGGGTGTCGGGCCGCCTGTCTCGATGCAAAGAATGCCGCCATAGCCGATACGGGAAATATCTTCAATGCGTTCCGGCTCCTCGTCATGCTCCCGAAGATAATTCATGACCGGCTCTACAGGCTTCCCGCCCAGCAGATTAAACGTCGAATCGGCTTTGGGATCACAGCCGATCTGAATAACCCGGTTCCCCAAATACGCAAAGGCCGCCGCCAAATTACTGGTCATCGTCGATTTGCCGATCCCGCCTTTGCCATAAATAGCAAGTTTTAACATACATTCCTCCTACTGCGGCAGAGGCGGATAAATAGTTTTAGTACTGACGTTGTCTATCATGCCCAGTTTACCCGACAACGCATTGATCACATCCTGCGGCGCATCAATGATAATGCTGATCACGTTGATTTCCTTGCCCTTATAGGGAACGCCCATTCGTCCAATAATATATTTTCCATACGCATGAAGAAGCTCATTCAACTTGCTCGTTCCCTCGCGATTGCCTACAATAATGCCGATCAAGGCCAGTCTCGTTTCCATTATCTCCTGCCTCCTAACACAAAAAACCCTGTGTGAAAGCACAGAGCCTGGTAATTTCAAATGTGCTTTCGCCTTTGCCGCGCAGTCTATTCTTTGCGGTCAAGTACGGACGCCATACGATAAAGTTTTCTGTCAGAAATTCTTTCAGATCACTTATTTACTTTATTATATCACAAAACCATCCCAGCCGGCACAAAAAACAAGAGAAAAGGTGTCAAAATCCTGACAAACACTGCCCCAACGTGCTATGATAATATTATATAAATATATGGATACCCCAACGGGAGATGAACGATTATGATAATTTGTCCAAAATGCGGCACAGAGCTGCGCGACGGCGTCCGCATGTGCCCTATCTGCGGTACACAGCAAGTCCTGCCGCCGCAGCCGCCGAAATATACACGCAGCAACCAACGGATTTTTTCTAAAACCAGAATCATTAGTGTGATCATCGTTGCCTTATTCCTCATCATCGGGCTTTGGCGGGTTATCATGCGTTAGACCACAAGAACACCCTTTGCCAAGAGCGGCGGCGCTCATAACAGCGGGTGTTTTTATATTATGTAAAAAACTGATACATGCTTCCTGTTCCGATCACACTAACGAAATGACAGCGTCTTCATCAATAATGATATCCGGATCTCCCAGGGAAATATACTGTTTCTCCGATCCAAGCACAGCTCTGACGCCCAGCATGGTATTATGAAAATGCAGCATTCCTTCGCTATATCCGCCGTTCTCTTCTGCAAATTCCAAGATATCAGCCCTCTCCAACAGCGTATGGCGCAGCTCTTCCGATAAATCACCCCACCGGGTACCTAATAGTGTGGTGGAAAACATACCTATCCTTCCCTTCCAGATGCTATACCTATAAAATAAAAAAGACACAAAAACAGCGAAACACCAGCAGACTTCGTTGTCTTTGTGTAGATGATAGGTAAAGTATATGATTCATCGCTCCAAATGTCAAATTAAGAAAACATAAATAAACAGCCCTGCGCGTTATATATGCAAGGCTGTTATACTATATTTTCTAAAAATTTTAAAAGCTCGTTTTCCACAGGCCATGCAGATTACAGTATTCATATACAGTCCCCGGACCGCTGACCGTAAACTCTGCCTTGGGAACATCTCCGGGCTTTAAATACCGGATTTCAACCGTGTCGTCCGTGGCCACAGCAATCCACTGAATATAATGATTTTCCAGCATCGGATGAATAACGGAGCCGATCTGTACCTTCAATACATTCCCCACTTTTTCAACTGCCGGGACATGCTTTTCCTGCGCCGCATCCACCGATCCGGGAACAAGCAGCTTCGCGCCCGGCAGATCTGCAACATCACCGCTTACTACGGCTACGATATTGCTATTTTCCAACTGATAAAATTTAACCTCTTTCATTGGTAAAACCTCCTTTTTCGCTTTAAAGTGTCTACTATTTTATATTAATTAATAATAATTATTTGTTGTTTATTTTATTATATAATCTTTATCTTTAAATGTCAATATATACGCCTATGCTTTTTTAATATATATCGTCATAGCACACTAAGAGCGCTATGTTTGATAGAAATAGAATCTCACCTATGTGTATGCAGTTTATTAAAATTTGTAGGAAACCTGTACTCGCGTATAATCCCCCAGCGTAAAGTGTTCCGGCCCGTACAGCGTATCCCGCTTACCGATGCCCTTAGCGCCGAAGGTATAGAACGCTTCCAGTAAGAAATCTTTGGCCGGGACATAGCCGCCGCCGATGGTGAAGGACTTGATGCCGTCCATATACCGATCCGTCACACCTTCCGTGCCGTTGCCGCCAAAGAAGGCGCTATGCTGGAAGTATTTATAGTCGGCAAAAGCATTCCAGCTGCCCGGTTTGTCCGTGTCCGCTTTGCCGATGTCGACGCGAGCTACCCAGAACCGGGGCGTGCCGCCGTTGGACCGGCCGGCGATGTCAAAGTCTGACGTGCCCGTTTCGTGTTTATAAATCGTATTGCCGTTCATAAAACGGCCGAAATCCGTGCGGTTCTGTCCCCAGTCGTAGGACAGGCGGACGTTGTCGCCGATGCGCCACGTCGCGCCGAGACCGATGACGTTGGCCAACTGATCGAAGGAGGCCGTGTCGTTGTGATCACCGTTGGCATAGGCAGTGGACTGGGTGTCGTCGCCGAATTGGTGCTTGGCCTGGGCGAAAACAGTTTTATCGATGGGCGGGATCTGATCTTGGACGAGGACGCTACCGAGGGCGAGCACTTTAGCGCCCGTGAGGAACGTAAGAGGCAGAGAGCTGTCTTTTTCTGGTTTCCAGTAGAAATCTAATATCGCTAAAAGACCGGATTGCATAGTTTCAATGCCCAATTTATCGTCACTCATGTTTTTCACAGACAAATCCGTAAGCGCTTTATACGCCAACTCTTTGGCTTCATCTCGCGTCAACCCCAAGTGTAAATTCCCTGGTTTGACCTCATCTATAGAAAGTGCGTTATCATAAGAAGGCCTAGGGCTAAAATTGCCGTTAATGTTTTCAAATTTTTGATTGCCCGTATACGTCCCATAACCAATGCATGTGCTGGCTATTTCACAGTCGATCTTCGCTCCATCAGTGAAAATCAACTGCGCAGACGATTTTTCTATCCCACCTGTGTGTATGTATTGTTCTCCCCATTTCCACTATTTTTCAAAATTTTTTCGCCGCAATTCTAGATCAATATAATTTGCAATCGTATTCTCAAGGAAAGAGCTCATCCCCGTTTTCATCGAAATATAGGTATCCAACACCTTTCCGGCAGCCTTCTCTGTAACCGTTATTTGTTGCCAGGCATATTCATTGTAGCTAGTGCCATACTTTTTATTTATGAGGGTATCCCAAGCACCCTGCCCCTATTCCTTAATTACATTAGCTTTGACTACCTCGATGTATTCCATCAGTATTTTCCGCTGTGCTTCCTCCGTTTTGGCTGTTTTTAATTTATTTCTTAATCCTTCATATCCCGATACTTTTTCATCACCCAACCATTCTTTTTTAGTGGGATTCCGCAAGAACCACTGCCGCGTCGCAGGGGTATAGGCCGAATCGGCAATCCCTGTACTCTGACTGAAATCACCATAGACTAGGGGAAGATATCGCCGTCCTGCTTGACTCTCCGGCCTTCGACGTTCACCTGGAAGACTGCCGTCTTTGCGGCTTTCTTTGTAATGACGTTGATGACGCTACTCCCTGGGTGATTTCAATATGATCTACATTTTCCGTGCCCAGCCGCTGCAGCTCGTCACCGTCACCGCTGTATTTGGCAAAGTCCCCCATGACGGGCTGTCCGTCAATGAAGATTAGTGTATGGCGAGGCTCTGCCCCGCAGATAGATACGGTGACGCGTCCCATGGCGTCTCCTGTCACAGAAGCATTATAGTAAAGACAAAATACCGCAGCATTTCTGCTGCGGTATCAAGGTGTAAGCATTGCATTTTATTGTGTAATGTGTAAGCGGTTTTATACTATTTCTATTTGTCTATACTATTTTCAACTACTATTTTATACATCTTTCAAAAAAGGAGGTTTCTCTCAGGATTATCTCAGGATAGCGCCGGAAATGACCATCTGCTGTACCTGGCTCGTACCTTCATAAATCTGGGTGATCTTAGCATCGCGCATGTAGCGTTCTACCGGATATTCACGAGTGAAGCCATAGCCGCCGAATACCTGTACCGCATCCGTGGTGACCTGCATAGCTACGTCAGATGCGATTTTCTTGGCAATAGCAGCATCCAAACTGTAAGAAACGCCCTGATTCATGCTGTACGCTGCCTTGTATACGAGGTACCGTGCGGCTTCTATCTTGGCTTTCATATCTGCAAGAATAAAGCTGACAGCCTGGAACTTTGCGATCGGTTTGCCGAACTGTACACGTTCCTTGGCATATTTCAGTGCATGTTCATATGCGCCTTCTGCAATACCCAAAGCCTGTGCGCCGACGCCGACACGGCCGCCGTCCAAGGTCATCATAGCGATTTTAAAGCCTTCGCCTTCTTTGCCGAGGAGGTTCGCTGCCGGTACTTTGACGTCCTGAAATACGAGTTCACGCTGCACAGATGCACGGATACCCATTTTCACTTCTTTTTTGCCGTATGTAAAGCCTGGGGTGCCTTTTTCTACGATAAATGCACTCATGCCCTTGGCACCTTTAGATTTATCAGTGCTGGCAAATACAACCGTGATTTCAGCTTCGCCGCCGTTGGTATTGAAAATTTTAGAGCCGTTCAATACATAATGGTCGCCGTCTTTGACTGCTGTCGTGCTGCCGTTCAGCGCATCTGTCCCTGCGTTTGGTTCGGTCAGGCCGAAGGCACCAAGTTTTACGCCGCTGGCAAGCGGTTTGAGGAATTTCTGTTTTTGTTCTTCTGTACCGAACTTCCAGATCGGCCAGGAGCAAAGCATGGTATGTACTTCAAAGCTGAGTCCGATAGACGGATCTGTTTTGGAGATTTCTTCACAAGCCATTGCCATGCTGAGGAAATCGGCGCCAACACCATCATAGTCTTCTTCGTAAGGGATACCCAGCAAGCCGAGTTCGCCCATTTCATTGACAATACTGCGGTCGAAAATTTCCTTTTCGTCCCGTTCCTGTACTGTCGGTGCCAGACGTTTTGCTGCAAAATCAGCAGCTAATTTTACGATATCCTTATCAATATCTCTTATTGCAAAATCCATGAAAAAATCCTCCTACATCTGTTTTAGATTATATTATTTATCCGTGAAATGTTTTTCACGTTTTTCAACAAAAGCGGCCATGCCTTCTTTTTGATCGTCCGTGGAGAAGCAAAGGCCAAATACTTCATCTTCATACGCAATGCCCGTGATAACATCGCAGTTGATACCGCGATTGATAGCTGTTTTAGCAAGCTGCACAGCAATTTTAGCGTTGGATGCAATTTCCTTCGCTACTTTCAGGCAGGTATCCATCAGTTCTTCCTGAGGAACAACCGTATTAACTAATCCGATGCGATGTGCTTCCTGCGCATTGATCATGTTAGCTCTGTAGATAAGTTCTTTGCCATAGCCGCGGCCTACGACACGGGGAAGGCGCTGTGTACCGCCAAATCCCGGAGTAATACCGAGACCCACTTCGGGTTGACCGAATTTAGCATTTTCCGAAGCATAACGGAAGTCGCAGGCGCATGCCAATTCGCAGCCGCCGCCGAGAGCAAATCCGTTGACTGCCGCAATAACCGGCTGCGGCAGGTTTTCAATACGTGTAAACGTATCCTGCGAGATCTTACCGAAATGACGGCCTTCGATCGGGTTCTTTGTAGACATTTCAACAATATCGGCACCTGCCACAAACGATTTTTTACCGCTGCCTGTGATAATAAGAACTTTTACTTCGGGATCATTTTCGATTTTTCCGACGCAATCGTTCAGTTCTGTAACCGTTTCCGTATTCAATGCGTTCAACGCCTTCGGACGGTTAATCGTCAGGATACCAATACTGTCTTCTTTTGTAAATTCAATGTTTTTGTAAGCCATTCATAAAGCCTCCTTAAATTAAACGAATCTTTAAGTTGATTTTTATTCAACCAACTTTGTACCTTCAGTATACATATTGCCTTACGGGAACGAAACAGGAAAGATTGGCATTTTTTAGCATCAATTTAGTCCATGGATTTTTTTGACTATTCATTGAGATTTTTTTGACCTTGTGATATGATAAATATGTCAAAATGTGCGTATTTGTAAATTGAATTGAACAAGGGAGGGTTATCATGTGATTTCAGATGGTTATGCATCTACCTTAAAACGGCTGATCACCTTTACGCAGGCAAAGTTTATTTCCCTGGCAGACGTCGTTGGATATGATGTTTCCTACGTTAACAAGTGGAGCAACGGAACAAAGCTGCCATCTTCGCGTTATGTCGAACGGATCAACGAGGAAATGGGCCATTATTTTGCAGAACTTATTGCAAAACAAGGCAAGAAAGAAAAATTTTTCAAAACATTCCCCATTTCAGAAACTGCCGAGGATCTGGGCTTTGAGATCAGTCAATACCTCTGTGCCGCATATAGATCTACGTTACATCAGGACCATTCATCCAAAGGAAAAGAAAACCAGCCCTCCATTCAAGTCATTACAGGCCATCATGATACGGCAGATTTTTTATCTGATATTCTGCAGAAAAGTCTGCAAAATCTGGATGGCGACGGTGAACTGCTCATTCTCGGTGATTTTTGCTCCTTATACGATGCCGGTTTTTGGAAGTATTTCGACGATATTCATTTGACAGCATCCAATCTGACGCTTCGCGTCGGTCTGAACATGGATAAATTAGAAAAAAATCCGCAGTATATCGGACATCTCTATGCTACATTAGATCGATTTTTAGATTTTGATTTTGTGTTTTATGATATTTGTGATATTGAAAATTCCAATATCATTCTTTTAAAAGGTGTTTTTGCTGTACAATACGCTATGTCCACACCACCTCGCTTTAATATGTGCACCTACATTTTTGATGAATCAATGGTGTGGGATATTTATGAGAAATTCAGCTTTACGGGAACAGAAAAAAAGGCTCTCAATTTCACGGTGAGCTCCCTGGGAATGGATGATCTCGGCTATCGTACAGCATTTTATGCCACCAATCGTTTCTTTTTTTTCCTTACAAACGGTTTTGAATTTTTACTGCCCCATGAGGTTTTTGACAGCATTATTCAAAAGGTATCTCCCGAGCAGGCCTTTGCCGTGCAGCGTCTTTGCGTAACGTGGGAGGAAATTCTCGATGTCTCAAAGATTGATTTTATTATACCGGCAACGTCTCTCATGCGGTATCTTGAGGACGGCTATATTTACTTAACAGACGTAGAATACAACCTGAGCGCGCAGGAGCGTCGGGAGCATATCAAAAGCGTACTGCAGGCCATGTCCAACAACGATCATATTACGATGGCAACCTTATTGCCCGCCCTAGGTGATGATATATATAAAGGAAAGAATTTATCCTTTTATTCCAATTACAAAACAGGCTTCCTGAAAAAGAACAAACAGCGGGTTCATAATAATGCGGATACATTTTATTTGATCGTAAATGACCGCCTTCATTCTCTTATTTTAAACTTTTTCCAGAACATGAAGGAGCTGCCTTCTTATCAGCAATATACATGTGAAGAACTGACAAATAAATATGAGGTATATAAGCCTTTGATTGAGCGTACTCTTTCATTAAACGAATAAGAGTACTAAAAAATATGGCCGAAACAGATGCTCTCATCCGTTTCGGCCATATTTTTTAGTACCTTGCTATTATGTTGTTTATTTGCCGATCTGATTCTTCATTTCCTTTAGGCCCATCGGCTTGTCTTCAAACAAATATGCCGGCATACGTTTGACATCATCAACAATCGGCTTGAATCCCATTTGATCCAAGACATCCTTTTGCAGATCAATGCCCGGTGCGATTTCTATCAGATGTACGCCGTCTTCCTTCATTTCAAAAACGGCCCGTTCTGTAATATACAGAACATGCTGATTATGATTACGGGCATATGTACCGCTGAACGTAATATGATCTACTGTCGGAACAAATTTCTGGACTTTGCCTTCCTGCAGAATATGCAGTTTACCGTCTTTGATTTCTTCCTTGAGCTTACCTGTTGTAAAGGTGCCGCAGAAAACAACGTTTTTCGTATTCTGGGTAATATTGACAAAGCCGCCGCAGCCGGCAATCCGCGTACCGAATTTAGATACGTTGATATTCCCGTCCGCATCGCATTCCGCCAAACCAAGGCAGGTCAAATCCAAACCGCCGCCATCATAGAAATCAAACTGCACGGCCTGATCGAGATAGCATTCTGCATTAACACTGGCACCGAACTGCACGCCGCCCAAGGGAATCCCCCCGATCGCACCGGCTTCTACAGTCATCGTAAGGGTATCACCGATGCCTTCTTCATTGGCAACGGAGGACACGAGTTCCGGAATACCGATGCCTAAATTGATGACCGCTTCACTGCTCATGTTGAGCAGCAGCAATGCCGCACGGCGGGCAATAACTTTTTTAGCGTTGAGAGAGGCCGGTTCCAATGCCTTGACCGGAACGGTCGCTTCACCGGTCAGAGAGGGATCGTATGCACAATCGAAGGATTGCTGATGCTTGGCCGGGTCGTCGCACTGTACGATATAATCGACATATATGCCCGGTACTTTGACAAGCTTCGGATCCAATGTACCGCCCTTGACAATTTTTTCGACCTGTATAACGACGATGCCGCCGCTGTTGTGAACGGCCTGCGCAATCGGCGTTGCGTCAAATGGAGAAACTTCCTTCGTCATGACTACGTTGCCCCATTCATCGGCATAGGTACCGCGGATAAAGGCAATATTCATATCCATACGCGGATAGAACAGCTGTTCATGGCCTTCGATCTCAATTACTTTGACGAAATCATCTTTTGTGACAGCATTCAGCTTGCCGCCTGTTATCCGGGGATCCGCGAAGGTTTCCAAACCGACATGCGTAATCGTGCCGAGACGGTGTGCCGCTACATCACGGAAATATTGAGCCAGCGTGCCCTGCGGAAGGTTATACGCCTGAATTTTATTTTCATTGACCAGCTTCTGCAACGCCGTAACCGCATTCCAATGGCCAAGAATTGCTTTTTTCAGCATGCCTTCATGAGCAAAGTGATCGCCGCCGCGGCCATCCGTATTCCCCTGTGACGCCGCATAAATCAAAGTCAGATCCTTAGGTGCGCCGGTTTCGAGAAAACGTGCTTCCAAGGCACTGGTCAAAGCTTCCGGCTGACCGGAGCCTACAAACCCGTTGGTCGTAACGACATCATTGTCCTTTACGAGCAGTGCTGCTTCTTGTGCTGTAATTATTTTCACTTGTTTCATTCTGCTTCCATCTCCTATTTCACGTCATTTATGTATTATCTATGTTTTTATTATACGAATACGGTATATGGAATACCACGTGAAACGAATGAATGAAATGGTACAAAAAAATTCCAAGAATTCCAAAACACGATAGGATTGGCAAAAATGGCAGCTGTATATAATGCTGCCGTCTGTACTATTTATAACGGATTCAATATCCGGTAGTTCTCAACCCGCCGGGTAATTCCTTGCTGATCCATATATTCCAGCAGCAGCATCGATGATTTTCGGCTGGATACCGTCATATCCCGAAAATCAGCCAGGGTCATTGTATCATGATCCCGGAAAAAATCCCGAACCTGCTGCACAGCCTGCTCGTACTGCTCTGCTGCAATAACATATTCAAAGGTCAACGCTGCCAGAGACTGTCCCGTTATTGCCAGCAACACCTCTTCGGCTTCCCGATCCAGCTGTAGCAATTCGTCTTTTTTTACCGGCGTGCTTCCTGACTGACGCACTATATCCTCTATCTTTTTCCGCACGTCTTTTTGATGCGCGGTAAACGTGATTTCAAAACGGGCTGCCGCAATCCGGCCGCCTGTATTTTTACAATACTGATCCGTCAGCATTTGTTTAAGAAGCGTATTGCACTCTTTTTCCGTCAGCGTTTTGCGCAGGCGGGAGCGGAATTCTTCAACGGCAATTCCCGGCCGCAGCGGAAATTTCTGGTGATACGCCAGCAATACCTGAACTGCCTGGCCGCGCAGCCTCTTGTATGTCTGGGCATGCATATATCCTAACGGGGTCTGCAGAACGGCTTTTTCCTTCTGCAGGATCTGCATCGACTCCTGCAGTATGTCTGGTGCCGCACGCGTATAGGCGGCCAGATCGTCCAGCGTAACAAAGGATTGGTCTGTATTGACTAAAAAGTCTTCGAGAATATGATCCAGATTTCCTTCTTCCTTGGTTTTCAGGCTTTGCAGGACGCTGCTTTTAAACCGGCGGTGTTTTTTGGGTGCTTCTTCCAGGACTTCCCCGCCGGCAATGGTATAAATGGGCGAATACGTACGCAGGATAAAATGATCGCCGGCTTTAACGACAACCTGTTCTTCCAGCCGCAGCTGTACAAACCCTTCGGCCCCCGGTACGATCCGATCTATGCCCAGCGGAACGGTACGGGCCATGATTTCCCGCGTTCCTACTAAAAGCCGTACCCGATCCCAAAGCCCGATAGATTTGACCGCATTTTTTAAGCAGACTGCCTTTACGTCAATCATCCATGTCGGCTGCAGTCCTGCCGACGCTGAAAGGACCGTGCCGCGCTGTATTTCTTCTTTCGTAATATTGGTCAGATTCAGTGCTGTACGATGCCGCGCCGAGGCAGTTTTTACGTTTTGATTGTGTATCTGTATATTACGGACGCGTACTTTTTTGCCGCCAGGATATACCGTAAGCTCATCATCAATAGAAATAGACCCGTCCAGCAGTGTACCTGTCACGACCGTGCCAAAGCCTCTTACACTGAAAACACGGTCCACATTCAAGCGAGCCGCGCCGGTTTCAGGCACATCTGGTATGCGTTCCGTCCATTCCTCCAGCTTTTTCACCAGATTTGCCATGCCGCGGCCGCTGATAGCATCCGTTTCTATGATTTCCGCATCCTGCAGCGGCGTATCTGCCAATTGGTCCCGAATATCTTCGATCGCCAGTTCCTTTATTTCTTCATCTACCATATCTACCTTGGTCAGTACGATCAAAAAATTGCGGATACCAAGAAGGGTAAGGATATCCATATGCTCCCGCGTCTGCGGCATCACACCTTCTCCGGCATCAATGACCAGCATTACCAAATTAATACCGGGCAGTCCGGCTACCATATTTTTGATGAATTTTTCATGTCCCGGCACGTCGACAATGCCGACGCGCTGCCCATTCGGCAAATCCAGATAAGCAAATCCCAGATTGATGGATAAGCCTCTTTTCTTTTCTTCCTTGGTTGTATCTGTTTCAATGTTTGTCAGGGCCTTGACCAGGGTCGTCTTGCCGTGATCTACATGCCCGGCTGTGGCTATTACAATGTTAGACATACAAAAAATCTCCCCTTTTCATACATATACAAAGGAGCCGCAGCAGGATTTTCACATGTAGTGTTTATTGCCAGCTGCGACTCTATCCTATTTCTGTATTTATTCGTAATATTATGCTTCCTGACCCGCTTTCGGTATATCGCCCTTGTTTTTAAGCCCTTTACGGATATAGGTAATACCCGTATAAATAACGACAACAATAATGACCCATGTCAATAATTTCAAATCCATATTAACGATCAAATTAGCGGCCACTAATACCCCTGCGATACCAGAAATCGTAAACGCCAGGCTGATCTTACGGGCATAATCGCCTGCCATAATGAATTCCTTGGCAGCTACCGGCATCAATGCCGCCGCTGATCCCATCATGACGGGAAACGCTACGATGGGGTTCATGCCCAACATAAATACCATGACCATGCACGGTGCATAGAGACCGCACCCCAGTGTCATCAGTGCTCCAAAAATAAAATTCAGCACAATCGCAATGATCAGCTTGCCGCCTTCCAGACCGACAGCTGTATTGCCGCTGCCAAGAAAATCAATAAAACCGGTCTGTTTTCCGATCATCAATACCGCTGTCACCAAAAGGGCCAGTCCCAGGTACGTCTGCACTTTCCGTTCCGGCAGCTTCGGCACAAGCCTGCCGCCGATAGCGGCACCAATAATGGCCGCAAAAATCAGGGAAAATAAAGTGATAGGCTCTACTTCAACATTTTTAATGAAAATATACGCCTCCATCATGACCGGAATCGTAAACGCCACGTTTAAAATTCCCGGCAGATGCTTGTCATGCTTCAGCTGTTTTGTCACATTCAGCAGCATTGTCGAAGTAGCGAAGCTGCCTATGCCAAACACATCAAAAAAATCGACGATAAAGCCAATACCTAAATTGACAGGCCAGCTGCCATATCCCAAATCATGGCGATGGGCAATTAAATCACGAACAAAATAAAATAAAAAGTAAAGGAATAGTATAGCCAACAGGCCTAGTAACATTGTAACGATCACGGTGCCTCGCCTCCAGTTATGTACGTTGATGATCTTTGCGCATAACTAACTTAATAGCAGCAAGGGCTTTTACAGCATCGACAGCCGCAACGGCATTCTCACCGATTACTTCTGTTTCAATGCCTGCAGCAGACTTATTAATATCTAAAACCTGTCGGGTGTATTCGTTTTCAACGACAAATTTTGCCTGCCGGCCAATAAATTTGAGACCTATAACACTTATATCCCTGCGACCGATCTGTTCCATTGTATTCATAAAATCAACATCAGAATTACCCCAACCGTCAGCGGATATAACCGCACCGCTGCAATTCATCCCTTCCAGCCACACGGCAGTACGCTGCCCAACCAAATGCTTCATCCGATTATCCTGCGGCGTACCTACGATAATAATACCGCAAAAATCAATATCCGGATCATCCGCAAATGCCTTGACCATGGGATCTTCAAAATAATGCTTCGTCGTTTCTTTTGTAGAGGGACCGATTCCCATATGCACACCTCTTTTCTATATTATACCATAGCCCGCAGCGCACCGTCGCGAAATTCGTTCGCAGTCAGCAAAACGGGCATGTTATTCATATCGATGATGGATATGCCGCCGGCAAACCCTCCGGGCTCCTGCGGAAATACCAGGGTATCATACATGGCACCTTGTCCGGCTACTTGTTTTACAATCGCTACTCGGGGTTTTCCCGGATGTGATTTTTCTTCATATACATGGGTTTCCACTGCATCTCTGCCATCCATGATTTTCAATAGTTCACGGATACCTTGTATAAATCGATCTGCCAGGGCAAACATCTCCAGACAAAGCTTTCTCGTCAGAATGCAGTCTTTTTTAGCCAGCATGTCTATCAGGATGATATAGTCTTCCTTTTTAGGCGTACCGGCACAGTTCCATTTCATGTTTTCATGCAGTATCCCTTCCGTCGAACCGAATTCGTGCATCTGCTCACCATCCCGGATTGCGCCGCACAGGACCACGCACACCCCGGTCAGGGTATGCGTAATCCCGGTCCCCATGAGGCCCAGCACCTTTGCCGATAGGGGAATAATATCCATAATCGTATTGGTCCGGACGTCATGATGGTGTGGCGGCAATACCTGAATCGTCAGCTGTTCGATATCGGGGTTCTGGCATGCCACATGATCGGGTATGATCAAACGGTCTGCTTCCAGATAGAAGTAGTTTCCCACAGTAACTTCCTTCATGTGAAAAACTCTGATCTTTAATGGCTCGCCTCGCATCTTTCCACCTGCTTTTCAGTCAATTACACTCACTTAAATTAAATGTGGGCAATATATTCGTACGGCAGTGGCACGATTTTCCCCGGTGTCTGAATATCTTCCAGCTGCTGCAGCGTATCACGGACGATACCCAGCTGCATGGGGATATTGTGCGGTTCACCGGCATTCGCACCCATAGGAACACGCGGCGCAACAGCACGGGGGGTTCCGTTTTGACGTACAACGGGCGGTAATGCTGCGATAATAATAGTCGGTATACCAATTTCTTCAATAGCTCTCTGCACGATCACGGCAGTTCTGTGGCAAGTGCCTCACCCGGCGGTCAGGATAACGCCGTCAACTGCTTCTTCCTTCAGCCGCTGCGCGATTTCCGGACCGGTCTTGTCGTGAAATACTTCCTGATCACCGCCGCCGCCCATAAATCCATAGTGGAAGGGCGCCGTTTCTTTGATAAATCCTTCTTTGACCAAGTCATGGAGACGATCCAGCGGGAACATACTGTTGATGTCACGGTTGGCATCGGTATTGTCGTAGCCGCCGTGAGACACCATCAGGTCAGAAGCAGGGGTACCATCGGGTATAACACGAAAGGATGTATCCCCGGCAAGATTGAAGCGTTTATCAGATTTTAAATGAGCACCGCAGGCTGACGCCAGGGCAATTCTCATTTCTTTTAACGGTTTGGTAACCGGCGTGAAAATGGATTTAGGTGTAATCGGCACATAAACCTCAGATTGCAGGCCTTCAAATATTGTTAAGCTCATAAGGCTGTATCTCCTCTCTCTATCAGGCTTCAGAATGTTTTCGTTCTTCTATGATGCGCTTTTGCTCACGAATCGCCCGGACATAATGAGCCGCCGGTTCTTTATCAAAGACCTCCGGATAAGACATGAGAAACCCGACTTCCTGACCGACTTCCAAATCATAGTTGGAAATAATCATTCGTTTCGGTATCCGCAGCTGTCCCAGACGGCCTTTCAGATCAATCGCGACGCTGCCATCATGTACTTCGACGATAATACCTTCATACATGCACTCACTGGAGGTATATTTTAGTTCGTGTTCATTATCCATGCATATCATCTCCATGCAGCGTTTTACTCTTCCGGCTCATATTTTTCGAGACGTTTCCTGCTCTTCGGCAAGGCTTGTTCATTGTCGGCCAGCGGAATTTTTCTGTCCAGCTTCTTTTCGATAATTTCGATATTGTTCAGCTTGACATTGGGGTTCCATTTCCGTTCGGCCGGTTTGATCGTGCCGCCTCCCAATAGAGTTTTCAGCATCGCCAGCTGACGAACTGCATCCTCACGGCACAACGTGTTATTGCCAAAAATCTCATTTTCAATGCCCTGCTTCGATTTGTTATTATCGCACATAGCACCCATATACTGATTACCGACAACCAATGCTCCCTGAACAGCGCAATAGGAAGCGCCAACGACTTTTACGCCTCGCTTGCCGATCTGTTCAATGTGAGAAGCAAAGTCTACATGATTGTTGCCAAAGCCTTCCGTCGTAACGATGGCGCCGTCTACGCCCATACATTCTATGGTTTGTCCCACACGGCCGGAAACATAGAATTTATCGGTGTTGGCCTGTGGTGAGCCTACGAGCATAATACCGACCAAATCGATTTCTTCGTCATGCATCGCTTCATGAACCAGCGGTTCTCTCCAATAATGCCGGGAGGTCTCCTTCGATGCCGGTCCAATGCAGGTAAGTGCATGGATGCCGCCGTCGACTAATTCCAGAGGATTGAGCATGACCGGCAGGTTGCCAAGGTCTACGTTTGGTTTGGCGCCTAATGTACCGACCGGTTCCGTAGGAAGAATCAGGTTATCATGCATAGCGCCCTGCCCCATAATTTCCTTGACAATCACGACCTTCGGCTTGCCGGGATGACGGGATTGGACAATTTCTTCTTTTTCTGTTACCAGAGATTCATCAGCCTTTTTAATGGCCTGGCGGATTTCTTCACAAATATAATCGGAAGCTCGATGCGCTGCCAGGGGGCCTGGACGTTCCATATTTGCATGTTCACGTATGGTGACGTTTGTTTTGATAAAGATCTCTCCCTTATCCGGCGCGCCCGGACGTCCCCACATAATATTGCGGTCCATTTCTCCTTCGCAGGAACCAAATTCACCGATTTGCACACCATTATGATCCGTACCGGTAACCATGAAAATAACGCCGTCCAATACACGGGTAACGCCTTCTCCCAGTTCGCCTTCCATTTTGGCGGCAATAGGCTGAACGTCCATGATCGTATTGCTGTATTCACCATACCGTTCCGGCGTAATGATGTCCAATTCCAATTTTTCTACAAGTTCCTGTGAATCTGCTGCTTCTTCGCATATTCCGTCTTTACGAATCGTCAGCGTAGTGCCTGCTATTTTTGTTTCATCACCCAGCACCACCTTTTCAATTCTCAAATGATCGTGATGGATTTCACGCACTTTGACAGCTTTTTCTTCCTTCGTTTCCGAAAGCACGGCTTCTGCCTTATTTTCTGCGGCTTTAGATACGATTTCTGCCGGGCCGGTACTTACAGCTGCCGGCGCGGCCATTGCCGTACCGCTGATACTCAGCGGAAACTCCAAATCAATGCCTTTTCCCTCGGCAATATGTATCTTTACCATGCCGTTTGAAGAAACAACGGATCCTGAAACTGCCGGTGACGTCTGAACCGGCATTGCATCCGGTACCTCTTCAGTTGCTGCAGCGGATACCGTTTCGGGTACAGCTGCGGATTCTTCAGCGGTTACACCGTCCAGCATATCTGCCGTAAGCGGTACCAGCGAATCCGCTGTCGTCTTAAGTGTGGCTCCGATAACTTGTTCGATTTTCAACACATTATCGGGAATCGTTAATAAACCAGAGTCTTCCAAATCCGGAAAAATATTGGGATCTTCCAGATTTGAGGATTGTAATACAGTGCCAGCTTCGGCACGGCAGCATAATACTGCTGGGTCCTTGGCGTGTTCTTTCGCCGTTTCTGCTGTAATCGACATATCAATTCCTCCTGACGTAATAGACATTCATTCTTGCGTCCTTATGGCAGTTTTCGATACAGCCTGTGACCATCTGCTCGCAGTACATGATCAGTATGATGATAAACCGGAACTCCTAACCTAGGAGCTACACCCATAACGGTGTTCGTTCATTCAGAACAAGTTCCGATAACTAATACCTGTGCCCCCGCTCGTTTCAGAGCGATGACTTTTTCTGCCTGCCCCGGGCATATGCCCGGCAAGCCACATCTGTATCGTCCATCTACTTCAACCATTCGTTTGCACATTTCCTTGGCAACAACCTCGGCTCCCATGCTTTCTGCCACATGAGTAAGTCGTTCCTCAGAACCGCCGCATTCACAAATCAAAATACCGGCCTTGCGAGTTTCCTGTGGAAATGGCATAGCAACCAAAAAAGCGCCGCTCGTCTTTGTAACCGGTGCAGCTTCGCTGCCGGCACGACCTGTCTGCGGTCCTCCGACAACGATCTCGCCATGAGGCTCTATATATCCGCCAGCTCGTTCTAATAATTCTTTTGCCGGAGTCCCGATGGGTACATTGACAAATACAGATTCCTTCTGCCGCACCCGTCCGGATACGGTAACATCCTTATCAATTACCGGCTTACGGTCTTCAATCGCTTCCACAATATGCTTAATCGTTTCCACATTATCGATGCAGGCCCCCACAGTTCCCGGCAGCTGTCCCGGTTCAAGCTCGATCCCCATGACTTCCCGGACAATGACTCGTTCATCTCCGGCAGGATACATATCAGGGAGTCTGAATATATCGATATGCGATTCATTCAGAAGGGCTTTTACCAACGCAATGACCGCTTTTTTATGCTTGGGCTTAATCGCGATATATGCCTGCGGCGCTTTGGTGATCTCCATGCAGTATTTAATCCCCCGCACCAGCTGCTGCGCATGTTCTTCCACCTGTTTCATATTATGAGCCAGCAGCGGTTCGCATTCTGCCGCGTTAGCAATAAATGCACCATTCGGAATTTCCGTTTTCAGTTTGACAGCCGTCGGGAATCCGGCACCGCCGGCACCGACAATCCCCGCCGCCGCAATGGCTTCCAGCTTTGTCCGGCATTCAGGAATTTTTACATAAGAGGCAGCGTCCTGCTGGGCATTGGCATCAATGGCGATATAGCTGCTCGTTATTTCTGCAATCGTGCCGTCATAACTGGCATGAATATTAGCGCCCAATCCCTTGGGTATCGCAATCAGCTGCCCCCGTCTGACAGTATCTCCTGCCGCTACCAGGGGACTGCAAGGTCCTCCGACATGTTGTTTCAATGGCAATACAATTCGTTTCACGTTATCACCTCCTTCCATCTGCAATGTGCACACGGACAATAGCTGCAGCGTATCACCCAGATGCTGCATCGGATAAGCCTGCTCTTCAGCATTCTCATGAGGAATGTCCTGTGTTACATATAGTATATAAGGGACATCGGTTGAAAAAAACAGGAAAGGTTGAATTTGGGTTGAATATATCTTGAATTTGACTGGTTCTTCCCAAAAGAGGCCATCACGTTTTTATATCAAATTTATATATAGACTATTTATCTTATTAAACATATAATTAGAATATACAAAGTACACAGAGCTCGCACGAATATTATATTGGCAGTGAGGTTTATTTATGAATGTCGAAACATATGCATCTGCACTAAAAAAATTAATACGATTTACAAAAACAAAATCCACATATCTGGCTGATCATGTAGGCTATGACGTATCCTATATCAGTAAATGGAGCAACGGAACCAAACTCCCATCTTCTCGTTCCGTTGAACAAATCAACAGTGAAATGGGCGTATATTTTTCTCGCCTCATCCAAAGTCAGACGCGAGAGGACGCATTCAAAAAAGCCTTTGCTCTGCCGTCAGATACAGCTGATCTGGCCTTTGAAATCAGTCAGTACTTAGGCAGCGCCTATCGATCAACGCTGCAAAAAAAGCCGGCCACGTCATTGGAAAGTAAATCCCTGGTTCGTATTATGACAGGTCATCACAATACTGCCCAATTTATATCCGGAATGCTGTGAAGCCATTTCACTTCCCTGACGGGTCGTCAGGAACTGCTTATTTATGGGGAATTCTGCGCCTTGTACGATGCTGGTTTCTGGAAATCTGTGCATGCGATCCATTCGTCCTGCTCCCATATCCAAATCCGTGTCGGTCTGGACATAGAAAAATTAGATAGAAATCCACACTATACGGCCGGTTTATATGCCGTATTAAATCAAAATCTCAATTTTGATTTTTCTTTTTACGACATCCATGACATGGAACATGCCGATTTGATTATTTTGAAAGGAAACTTTGTCATTCAATATGCGCTGCTTACTCCCCGGGGCTTTACCATGTGCACGTACATTGATGATCCGGCCTCCGTGCAGGATATTTACGAAAAATTCAGTTTGGAAAATGCCGGCAGAACAGAGATCATTACTAATGTAAAATCGCTTTGGATGGTAGATCAGGGATATCGCACTTCTTTTTATACAGCCGGCGATTTTTTCTTTTTCCTGACCAACGGCATCGAGTATTTGCTTCCTCACGAGGTGTTTGACAGTATTTTAAAAAAGGCCTCGCCGGAACAAGTACCTTCTGTAGAACGGCTCTGCATCACCTGGGAGGAGATATTAAACAAAGCAGGCATGGACATCATGGTGCCGACATCATCTCTGATGCGGTATCTGGAATCCGGTTATATTGACCTGACTGAAGTGGAATATAAGCTGAGTCCCCAAGAGCGCAAGGCTCATATCTTCCATGTATTGGCCGCATTGCAGAAAAACCCGCGGCTTTCCGTAGGCATGATCAGTGTGTCGTCAAATACGACCGCTTTTCAGGAAGCCAATCTGTCTTTTTATTCCAATTACAAGACAAGCTTTTTTAAGAAAAATCCACAGTATATCCAACGTGACACTAATTCTTTTTATGTAATCCTAAACAAACGGCTGAATGCGGTTATTTTAAATTTCTTCCGTCATTTAAAAGACCTTCCTCAGTATCACCACTATGATGAGCCAGAACTTACGGAAAAATATACGTTATATAAACCACTTATCGAAAAAATTTTATCTTTGAGTAAATAATAATATCTTTTCTTAGGAAATAATTCAAAAGCACCACATCTTCATGCACTATTTGCATAAAGATGTGGTGTGTTTTTTACTAGCTTTTATATAAACCAACGCAATTTATTCAAGATTTATTCAATAATTCAATCTTTATTCAAGATTTTCCTTATGAAAGAGAGTGCATGGCTCCATCCAAACACTGGGCCGGCGATATGACAGCCGGGGTATGCTGCATATCCATCAGACAGCGTGCGCCCAGAAAACCGCCCGGCTCTGCCGGAAACAATGACACCGTCAATACGCATGGCTTCGGCAATCGCGCCCGTCCGTTCTGCGGAAAATCTTTTATCAGCATACCTCTCAGATACACCGTTTACGATAATGCCGCTGCATTCTATATTCTTTTCCTGCAGCAGCGGCTGTGTAATCGGGTATCGATCGTGATGAAGCGTTGTCATTTTCGCACTCGGGCCCAAACCCATTCCCAATCCACTCCCTTCCCAGCAGGCAAAAAAGGGCACGCATTTTCATCCGTGCCCCTTTTTTATCCATCAGTACCCTGCCCCTTTAGACATTATGTCTGTATTCATATGGCAAAACCTTCAAGCCGTTGAAGCTGGGGCAATCCCGCACCCATTCCAGCGATTCCTTCAGGATTGCGGTCTGCTGGGGAATATTATTAGGTTCGCCGGCATTAGAACCAATCGGTACATGCGGAGCCGTAATACGAGGGGCTCCCTGCTGCCGCGCAATGGGCGGCAGCGCAGCGATGACGCAGCAGCTCATTCCTTCCGCTTCGCAGCAGCGTGTAACAATCGTGGCAGAACGATGGCATGTACCGCAGCCGCCGGTACAAAGAACAATATCCACGCCTTGTTCTTTTAACTTTCTGGCAATTTCCGGGCCTGTTTCATTTTTAAATTTTTCGACATTCCCACCGCCGCCCATAAACGTATAGGTTTCTTTCGGCAAAGATCCAATAAAGCCTTCCTTAATCAATTCGTGCAGGCGATCAACAGGGAACATAGCGTTTACATCTTTGTTAATATCAGAATTATCAAAGCCGCCATGCGTGACCATCAGTTCTGCCGACGGCGTATCAAACGCAATGACTCGATAGGAAAAATCTCCGGACGTATTAAACGGGGTCTGATTTTTTTTATGAATACCTCCGGCAGTGATAAATGCCACCTTGCACTCACTCAAGGGCTTTTTTAATTCTGTAAATACTGGTTTCGGCGTAACGGGAACAAAAATTTCCGAACGCATCCCTTCTACGGTTGTTAATTTCATGGAATGAACCTCCCTTATATTGTAAATGAATATATCCCTATATATGTTTTACTTTTATACGGCTTACATAAAACTCCGCCTGCTGGCCGGCGGCCAATGGCACGGATGTAAATACCCATCTCCGCGGCACAGCCACTGTTCCTGCCTGGTTACCCATTTCAATTTTCACGGCCGTATCATTCACTTCTATGATGACGCCGCCAATAAGTACCGGATTCACTTCAGATTCATGTTCCAGCGGAAAATAGTCGTAATCTAATGGTTCCGTGACGATCTGAATATAACTAAAATAAAATTGTACAGCAGCTCCCGGAGTTATATTCGTTCCTTGAACCATGGAATTGCGGACATACAAGACCCCCAAACGTCCGTTCAAATTGATTTTGACGATATTCTGTCCAGACTGTGTAACAACACCGCCCATTAGAACGGGATTGAGTTGATATGCGAGATCCGGCATCAGTGAAGAGTTCCGTTATCGAGAAGTTCCATATCCGGGAGACCTACCAATGCATTATTTTCATTAATAACGTCGTTATTCCACTTTTTAAGTGCCGGCAATACAGCTACGCCGGCCATTTTATTTTTCAGCATTTGAATGGCCCGGATTGCCACTTCCTTGGTTACGCAGGAGCAGCCGGCAACGTCATTTTCAAAACCGCCTTTATCCATATTTTCTTCCACCATCGCGTCTGCATAGGGATTACCAACAACAAGCTGCCCCTGATATGCGCAGAACGATACGCCTACAACGGGAATACCCCGTTTACCAGCCTGACCGATATGCTGAATAAAATCAATATGATTGTTGCCAAAGCCCTCTGTCGTAATAATGCAGCCATCGATGTCAAGACTTTCCAGTAATGAACCGAGACGTTCGGATACCCAAAGCTTTTCATCGTTGACCTGCGGAGAGCCTACAAATATAACTCCGATAAGATCCAGTTCTTCATCCTGAGCCAAGCCTTCTACGAGAGGTTCACGAATATAGTGGCGGGTCATTTCTTTCGTTGCCGGCCCGATACACGTCAGGGCATGGATAGAGCCGTCACGAACCTGATTCGGTGTCAGCACGATAGGCACGTTGCCAAGATCAACATTCTTCTGCCCTCCGGCAACACCGCAGGGTTCGATGGGGCAAAGGACATTATCATGCATCGCGCCCTGGCCCATAATTTCTTTGACCAGTACGATACGGGGATTTCCCTTGCGGCGGAGATCTTCGCACCGCTCTTCACGAATGACCGTGCCTTCGTATTTTTTCAATTCATCGCGAACAGCCTGAATAATGAAGTCTTCACATGTATGGGCTGCAAAGGGACCAGGGCGGCTCATGCCGGTAAGGCGCTTAATGACGGCGTGGCAGCGTATAATAATATCGCCTTCATCAGCACATCCGGGATGACCGAAGTACATTTTTTCATCCAAATACCCTTCTGAGGAACCAAATTCATGAATCTGTACCCCGTCTTCGTCAACACCAGTCAGCATGAATACAACACCATCTACTACTTTAGTTACACCCTCACCAAGCTCCCCCTCTACTTTCGTCGCAATGGGGCATACATCCATAATCGTATCGGTATACACATGGCGTTTATCCGGATAGATAACGTCCAGTGCCATGCTGATGCATAACGCATCTTCCCCAACAGCTTTTTTCACGATATCACCATCAATAAAAATCTTACCGTTTTCAATTGCTGTTTTGTTACTGATTTCAACATCTGTAATTTTAATATGTTTTTTCAGCAGCGTCCGGATAATTTTTTTCTGTCCTGCCGGTGCCGCGGAAGCCGTCCCGTGAATAACTGAACCCAGCGATGTACCTACAGGGATATCCAAAGACAGGCCTTCTAATTTATCAATTTTCACATGAATCATACCATTACCTCCTGAAGCGGAACTTGCAATCACTGCTTCTGCTGCGCTGGCTTCTTCCCTTGCTTTCTCCTGACGGGGCACACCCGCGGCGTCATTGACTTTATCAAGAACGCTGGCGGTAATAGGCATCAGCGCTTCTACATCCGTAAGCAGCGTACTCCCCAAAACCTGTTCGATAGTCAACCCATCCTCGCTCAAGGTAAGCAGACCTGCATCTACCATATCGTCAAACAATGTTGGATCTTCTAAATCCGCGGCCCCAATAACCGTACCTTTATCACGGCGGCAGCAGAAAATAGCCGGGTCTTTCAGGTGTTTGTTCAGCGTATCTTTCGTAATGGACATTGGATATCACACTCCTTGAATAATAGTACACAATATAAAAGATTTAACTAAATGCTGCTTACGTTTTAATCCGGCGCACAAGCTTATGATTGACGGCCCGCAATGCCCCATCTGTACAATGATATACGGGCAGCTTCAGTTGGGGAGCACAGGACATAACCGTATTGGAACAGTCTGTACAGTTGCTGATCAATATACCTTGTGCTCCCGCTTTTTTGATGGCCAGTACCTTTTGTACCTGTCCCGGACAGATACCGGGATTTTCACACTTCCTTGTGCCATTTTTCATACGCTTTGCTTGTTTGCAAAACTCTACAGCGACAACTTCGGAGCCCATACTGGCAGCCAGCTGTTCCAGCCGGGCTTGATCACCGCCGCAGGCACAAACGAGGAGGCCGATTGTATCCGGTCCCTTCAGAAAAGTTTCAGCTGCAATAATGCCGCCTGTGGTTTTCACAATAGGAGCGTCCCGCTCTGTCCGGTGTCCCATAAAGGGACCTCCCATAATAAGTTCACCGTATTCATCCTGCAAGCCTCCGGCCCGTTCCAGTAAAGCTCGAACTGGCAGTCCCAGCGGTACATTGCGGAACACTTGAATCAGTTCTCCCTTGATTTTTCCGGCAACCGTCACATCCTTATCGATGAAAGGCTTCTTATCATCTACGGCCTCCTGTACCTTACACAGCGATTCAGCATTGATGACAATAGCAGCTGCTGCCAACGGCAGCTGATCAGTCTCTAACAGACGCCCCAATACCTCTCTTACAATGGCCCGTTCTTCGCCGACCGGGTAACTATTCGGCAGTACATGCAGCACAATCCGGGAATCTGTCACGACGTCCCGGAGTTTTCGAATCGCCTTTTCATGAATTTCCTTGATAGCAATAATACCTTTCGCCGCATGGACAATATCCATAGCAATTTCCAGTCCGCGAACCAATTTTCCCGCATCTTCTTCAATTGCCGCTATATTATGTGCCAATATAGGCTCACATTCAGACGCATTAGCAATCACAACGCCCTCGCCGGAAAAAGGCCTGGATAATTTAGCATAGGTCGGAAAACCGGCTCCGCCTAATCCTACAATACCGGCCTCCCGGATAAGATCCCATGATTCCGTACTTTGAAGCCGTATGAATTCCAGAGATTGCTGCTCTGACGCTATGATTTCAATAGCCGTATCGGTAACAATTTCCACCACACCGGACACGCTGGAAAAAATATTGCTTCCCAATGCCTCCGAAGCCGCCGCTGCAATCAACTGGCCCCGCTTAACCGTATCGCCTTTTTGTACGATGGGAACAGATCGCATGCCAATATGCTGCTGTAACGGAAACATAAATACTTGTTCCATAAACCTGCCTCACCTTCCATCTCTTTGTTTAGGATATGAATTTATAACAAAAAATAAATTCATATCCATCAAAAATCATGTGTAATTCTTCACTTATGATGACGGTTGTCATCCTGAAACCATCATACGGTACTCTCTTCTTGAAAAAAACAGGACGTCATGACTTTTCGTTGACTTTATTTGGACTAATAAAAAATACTGTATTCTTGATATTTAAAAAGCAGCAAATATGTGATAAAATACACATAGTTGAGCACTTCGTTTTACATATTAGTTTTTATTTAAAATCTATATAAGGAGTATTTTATGCCTAGTGAAACGTATGCCTCGGCATTAAAAAAAATAATAAAATTTACCAAGATCAAGTTTACCTATTTAGCAGAACATATCGGGTATGATGTATCCTATATCAGCAAATGGAGCAGCGGCGCAAAGCTTCCCTCCTCTCGCGCAATTGACCGGATTAATACTGAAATCGGAGTCTATTTTGCCAATAGTATTCTCCGTCAGGAAAAGAAAGAACTATTCTGCAAAATGTTCGTCCTTCCTGCAGATACGAAGGATCTGGCGTTTGAAATTACGCAATATCTTAACAATGCGTACCGAGCTACGCTGCAAACGCAGCAGGTCCATACATCAGAAAACAGATCTACTGTCCGCATGGTAACGGGAAATCATAATATATCCCAATTTTTTTCCGAAATACTGCAAAAAAGACTGCATACCTTGACCGGAGAGCAGGAATTAATCATTTACGGTGAGTTTTTTTCTTTGTATGACGCTGGTTTTTGGTCCTATTTAGATACTCCCACACTTGTATGCTCCCGCATGAAAATTCAGGTTGGCTTAAATCTGGATAGGCTGGAAAAAAATCTGCAGGAAGTAGCTACGCTGTATATGATATTAAATAAATATCTTAATTATGATTTCACCTTTTATGACATGCATGATATGGAAGATGCGTGTCTTATCATTTTGAAAAATGAATTTGTCATCCAATACGCCATTCAGTCATCTCAGGGAATTACCCTCTGCACCTATACGGATACACCGGTTGCACTTCACGATATTTATGAACGCTTCTGTATTCAAAAGCTGAATAAAAAAGCCTTGCTTACGACACTGACTTCTCCTTGGAGCATTGATTCTGGATATCGTTCCGCATTTTATGCCACGTATAAATTTTTCTTTTTTCTCACAAATGGGTTAGAATATCTGCTGCCGTCTTCCGTATTTGATGACATGATGAAACAGCTGCCTCCGGAAAAGTTTTTTTCCATAGAACGACTCCGTATTACCTGGGAGGAACTGCTGAATAAAGCAGAATTGCATATTATGATGCCGACCACTTCATTGATGCGCTATTTAGAAACAGGGTATATCGATCTGACTGACATTGAATACAAAATGAACGTCGACGAACGAAAGGCCCATATTGCCAACGTATTGGCAACAATGAAGAAAAATCCTAAAATTACGGCCGGCGTTATCAATTTATCTTCCAAAATTCCGTTCTATCAAGAAGCGAATTTATCCTTTTACTCTAATTACAAAACAAGCTTTTTCAAAAAAAATCCTCAGCATATACAAAATGAATCGAATCCGTTTTATGTTATCCTGGCTCCCCGACTTCATGCTATACTGTTGAATTTTTTCCAGCAATTAAAAGAATCTTCCCAGTATCGGGAATACAGCCAGGAGGAATTATCGCAAAAATATACCGTATATACACCACTTATAGAAAAAATTTTTTCACTTCATTCCTAACAGGTACTCGTTATCCCGCATATATGTAAACACGGCCATGAAAATATTCCATCTATTTTCATGGCCGTGTTTTTTATATATCGGTACAGCGTAACGACTATTTTTTATGTTGTTTCTGCGATACAGCAGTGTTTGCTTCCAAGGCGTTCCAAGCTTCATCAGCCCGTTCGACAAACATATGCCGGACTGCGGCATTTTCTCCCAATCCATGAAGATATGGAGTTACCGTAAAGCCTTCCTTTTCAAGAATGCTTTTATGGGAATCCACTTCGGCGCCAGCCATATCATTATTAGCATGATCACCTGCAACCATCATCATCGGCATAAGAATGACATTTTTAATTCCCTTGGCCTGCAGCTGAGGAACAACCGTGTCGAGATGAGGCCAGCCTTCCACAGAGTAGACAAAGACGTTTCCCAGCCGGGCCGCATCAAATCGGTTTTGTACAACAGAATAGTAGGCATTCGCCGGATGCGGCGTACCATGTGCCATAACCAAAATAGCATCCTCTTTTCCAAGCTTGGGAAATTGTGTCGAAAAGGCCTGCACAAATTCGGCAATATCATCCCGTTGCCCTTCCTGACCCATCCAATACAAGATAGATGTTCCTATGGTCATTTTTTTGAAATCATGCTTGTATAAATCAAAAATAGCTGTGTCATATGCATATTCCATACCGGGAATAACATCCAACGAGGTAATCGCAACACGCGTGTAGCCTTCTTTTTTGAGCTGCGCCAATGCCTCTTCCGGTGTCGGAATCGTAAGATGTTCCTTAGCTTTTATCCGATCCACAATGATATGAGAGGTAAAAGCCAGCACTACCTTTTGATCTGGGTGCGCTGCCCGAATATCTGCTACTGTTTTATCAATAGTGGCCTTCCGGCTATCCTTATATGTCGTGCCAAAGCTAAGAACCAAAATTGCGTCTTTATTTTTTTTATCCTTCATTGATTCATTATTAAAGGTACGAACTCCGATTTCAGCAGCCTGCCTTAACGCCGGTGTTGCATCCTTGACCTCCGGATTCAGCGTATAGCCGGCCGCAGAGGCAGAGCCGCCAGCAGCTCCTACTGCCATCATAGTCAAAGACAAGAACAACACTGTTTTTAATTTTTTACCAAACATGATACCACTCCTTTTATGATATAAAAATACAGGCCTGAGCCCGACACATATTGGTCCACTCACGGGTATAAAACTCCAATTGATAAGTAACAGCATTGCTCCACAAAAAAAGCCGCACGGGTCTCCGGCGGCATATACAGCAATATCATAAATCTCCATTCCCATCGCTCGCAGGTCTATCGGTGATTATCAGTCAGGCAGTTCTTCTGGCTCGGATTCATCAGTCTGCAGCGCCTTCCCATGCTCATATGGCACAGTGACATTTATGCAGCAGACCTCCTCCTTACAGCGGCGGGACCGCGCCGGTTTTACACCGGACTTCTCTATTGAGTCTATTACGACACCTGACTTGCAATATGTATTTTTTTCAATATAACACACCACTGCAGGCATGTCAACAATCGCCACCGCGGCTGCGTCCCTCTCTTCAAAAAATTACGGCTTCATTCGCTTATTTTTTTACATCCGGCTTTTCACCCATCAGAGTTTTCAGGTCCTCAATATCTACAGCCCGGAGAATATTCCGGAATTGTTCCAGCTGTGCCTCTATATCGGCAGACAGTTTCGGAAAGCGCGGATTGATCTTCCGCAGTGTCTTCAGAACAATTTGGGAAACAACGTAACGCGTATACCACTTGTCATCGGCTGGCACAATATACCATGGTGCGTATTTTGTCGTTGTGGCTGTAATGACCTCGCCATATATCTTCTGATAGCGATTCCAATACTGTCGTTCCTGAATATCAGACATAGAAAATTTCCAATTTTTCTGCTTAGTCACGATCCGGTCAATCAACCTTTTTTTCTGTTCGTTTTTGGATAAGTGCAGGAAAATTTTGATAACAGGAAAACCATTTTCCGTCAAATATCGTTCCCAATCGCAGATCTGACGATACCTTTTCTCCCAAATATCCTTCTTAATGAGCTTTTCCGGCATGCCGTCACTTTTGATGAGCTCATGAATATGCGACACAATAACATCTTCATAATGGGATCGGTTAAAAATTCCGATTTCACCGCGGCCTGGTAATTCCTTGTTGATACGCCACATATAATCATGATCTTTTTCTTCTGTGCTGGGTTGTTTGAAACTATGTACGTGAACGCCGGCAGGATTCAACGGTGCAAAAACATGCTTAACGGTTCCATCTTTACCCGCAGCATCCATGGCCTGCAGTACAACAAGAATACCATAATGACTATCGGCAAACAACTTTTCCTGCCATGCATTCATTTCATCGATAGCCTGCGGCATCAGTTCTCCTTTAACCTTTTTTTTATCAATATCCACATCACAAGCCGTAGCATATTCACTCAAATCAATTTTAGTTCCTTCCTTAGCTAAATACTTTTCAATATCCATGCCAAAGCCCTCCTTCCCATTATACAAAAATCTTTATATTTCGCGCAAAGCATGACCCGTACCGCTATATTTCACCTGCAGCCTGTGCATAGCGGCATACTACAAACAAACACCATACAGCATTGATTAAAAACAAAAAAGCCGTCAAAAAAAATACATTGCGGATACCGACAGCCGCAGCTAAATGGCCGCCAAAAAAAGCTCCGGCAAACATTCCCAAAAACTGGGCAGATTGGTTGAATCCATAAATACGGCCCAGGCAGATTGACGGCGTATACTGCCGGACAAGATTATTAACAGAAGGCAGCAGCCCCGCTATCGCAAGGCCCAGCATAAACCGGTAAATACCCAGCTGCAGCGGACTAACTGCAAATCCCTGCAAAGCCAACGCCACACCGGCCAGACAGAGAGCCGCAAAAAGGACCTTTTGAGAACCGATATGATCTGCCAGCCGGCCTAACCGCGAAGCTACCAGCATACTGGCAATACCCGTACAAGAAAAAACAGCTCCGGCAATTAATGCAATATGAGCAGAAGATGCCGCAAGATATCCTACATATATTGTAATAATTGGTTCTATAGACATAACAGCAAACTGCATAACAAAGGTCGTAACAAACAACCCGACAATCAGCTGCAGACTTGGCAGTTTGAGAAACGTATCCCGCAGCGTGAGTGCCGCTGCCTGCGGCTGTGGTTTTATCGTTTCATGGATCCGGAATAATAAGAAAAAACCCAAAAAGCAGAGCGCGCCTATAACAAAAAAGTCATACCGGATACCTACCGTTTCATATAAAAAACCTCCGATGAGGGGCCCTAATAACGTCCCGGTAACCTGTGATGTAAAAAACATGCCCAATGCCCAGCCAGAATGCTCCCGCGGTGATTCCTGCGCGATAAGCGGAATAATTGCCGTCTGAAATCCACTCATAGCTCCCTGCGCCAGACGCAAGGCCGCCAATTGATATACAGATTGCGCAAAGCCCATACCAATCATAATAAACCCCAGCCATAAGCTGGCGCGTAATGCCATCGGCTTGCGGCCATACCGGTCAGACAGCCGTCCCCAGATAGGAGAAAAAATGGCCAGGCTGAAAAAATTACAGCCAAAAATAATCCCAGACCATTTCTCAATATCACCAGTACTATGAATTCCCATATCGGCAATATACAATGGCAGCATAGGTGCCATCTGACTCATACCAATAGATACGATAAATCCAGCACAGCAGCTGATCCAAAGATTTCGTTTCCATTTTTCCATATACCCTTTTCTCACCCTTTTCTGATATTTTTTATTATATCACACGCAGCAAGAAAAAAGCGCATCCTACTCCTGATTTTTTACGTCAGGTAAAATTTGTATTTTTTATGTTCGTAATCCCATGGATATTGTCTCGGGAATACTATTCCCGCCGTCAATAATAATCGCTTGTCCTGTAATGTACGCAGCATCTTCACTAGCTAAGAAAACTGCCAATTCTCCAATATCACGAGGTGTCCCCAAGCGTCCCAGAGGAATACTGCCGGCAATATCATCCAGTATCTGCTGCGGATTTTGAGGATTGGATATGCTGGCACTTCCCTTTACCATATCTGACAGCACATATCCCGGGCAGATTGCATTGACAGTTATGTTATGGGCCGCAAATTCTACAGAAAGAGATTTTGTAAAACCGATTAAAGCGGCCTTCGTCAGTGCATACGCGCAATCTCCTGGATCAGCTACAAAAGGGCCTGTCACGGAAGATATATTGATAATTCTTCCATAATTATGCCCGACCATATAAGGAATAGCTAGTTTTGTACAATAAACAGCACCTAATACATTGGTTTTTACATGCTGATCCAATATTTCTTCCGATAAGTCCATAAATTGACAAAGTCTTGAAATGCCAGCATTATTCACTAAAATATCCACTCCGCCCAGCTTCTCGAGTATCGGAGAAATCGTTTTTCTTACGGAAGCACAATCACTGATATCAATCTGGCAAGGAATTACATTATCTCCTAACGTCTCAGATATAGAAAAAACATTTGAAGTCCTGCCTGCAATAATGACCTTAGCCCCTTCACGAATGAGGCAGGTGGTGATACCAAGACCGATTCCTCTGCCGCCGCCTGTTACCAGCGCTGTTTGTCCTACTAGTTTTGCTGCCATAATTTCACCTCCATCACACCCTGAACCGCTTAATATAAGTATCTTGCATAACGTTATATTCGTTACAATAGAACCAAATATGGTTATGTCATTATCTTTGTTCTCAATCCAATATATGCTGCCCATCTGAAAAAGCCGCCATTACAAAAGTAATGGCGGCTTTCCGCTAAGACAGTAGTGCATCCAGTCTCTTATGACGCCAAAACACGCTGTAAAAAGATCTGCGTCCGTTCATTTTTAGGATGAGAAAAAATATCCGCCGGTTTTCCTTCTTCAATGATATAGCCTTTGTCCATAAAAATAACCCTATCAGCCACATCACGGGCAAATCCCATTTCATGCGTGACCACAGCCATTGTCATACCGGCCTTAGCCAAATTTTTCATAACAACCAGCACGTCGTTGACCAGTTCCGGGTCTAATGCCGAGGTCGGCTCATCAAACAACAGCATGCTTGGCTGCATGGCCAATGCCCGCGCAATAGCAACACGCTGCTGCTGACCACCAGATAGCGTCGCAGGATAGTCATCAGCAAAATCCTCCAAGCCAACCTTGACCAGCAGATCTCTGGCAATTTCTTCCGCTTTCTTTTTGGAAATATTCTTAATCTCCATAGGCGCATACATAACATTTTTTAAAACGGTAAACATAGGAAACAAATTGAAACGCTGAAATACCATGCCTACGTCCTGCCGCAGCCTGCGGGCGTCGGTTTTGCTGTTGATTAATGTTTCTTTATAGTAAATCTCACCTTTTGTCGGTGTTTCCAACAAATTCAAGCAGCGCAGAAATGTACTTTTACCGGAGCCGGAGGGCCCAATGATGACGACAACCTCTCCTTCATCAATAGTCATATTAATATCCTTGAGTACCTCATGATCGCCAAAGCTTTTCTCTAAGTTTTTTATTGTAAATACACTCATTTTTTTCACCTCGCCAAGATTTTTATATCGTATAATCCTGCAATGCATCATACCCTTCTTCACTTGTGCGGATTTTGACGACATTTTCCACATCATAAATAAACACTTTACCGTCTCCGTACCGTCCTGTATAAAGAATTTTCTTGGCCACATTCACAATCACCTGCGGTGAAATGGCTGAGACGATCAATTCCACCTTAACCTTTGGCAAAAGCCGTGACTTCACTTGGGCTCCCCGATACATGTCAACGTGTCCTTTTTGAATGCCAAATCCCAGTACCCGCGTTACCGTCATACCGGTAATGCCGATTTTTTCCAACGCGTTTTTTAAAGCTTCAAAACGAAGCTCCGATGTGATGATGGTAATCTGTGTCAGTTTATGCCCTGCTTTCAGCTGCGCCGGACGATGTTCTACCATAACGGCTTCCTCCACACTAACGGCGCTGTTTTCTTCTGATTTCCGCCCCAGCTTCATCCCTTGTAAGGTAGGGACCCTATCATCTGGAAGCGCAGTATCTGCCAACGGGTCCAGCACCGGCGCTCCCTGACTGTATACTTCAGCCAGTCCATGTTCCCAGAAGTCTAATCCGGCCAATTCTTCAACCTGACTTACCCTAAGTCCGGTTACTTTGTCTATGCCGTAAAACATTACGGCGCATAAAACAGCCACGCACACAACAATACTGACAATACCCATGATCTGCGTCATAATAAGCATTGATGAACCTGCTGCCAATCCATTTTGAAGAGAAAAAACGCCAGTTAGTACACAGCCCAGCGCACCGCAGATACCGTGGGTGGAAATAGCTCCGGTCGGATCGTCTGCCCGCATTTTTTTATCAACAAATTCAATGGAAAAAACAATGACAATGCCTGTCAAAACACCTATACATACCGCACCTGCCGGTGAAATGACATCACAGCCTGACGATACGGCAGCAATACCGGCAATACCGCCGTTTATAATCATGGAAACATCCGGTTTCCCATAGCGCCCCCAGGTGACAAGGAGAGTAGTCACAATGCTGGCCGCCACCGCAAGCTGTAAATTCTGAAGGACAAACCCCAGCGATACTTCGGCATGCCGCAGCACAAAAGATCCGCAGGCCACTCCCAGCCATCCTAACCATAGCAAAAATAATCCCTGTATTGATACGGCCAGATTATGTCCGCGAATCGCATTGACTATACCGTCTAAATTATATTTCCCAATACGCGGCCCTACCATTTTACAACCGATAAAAGCCGCCGTACCGCTCAAAACATGAAGAACTGCCCCACCGGCAAAATCATGAAAGCCCAAGGCGGCCAGCCAGCCGCCTGTTCCCCAGACCCAATGCCCTACAATGGGATAAATGACCAGGCTCATACACACACTGCACAAGCAAAATACAGAAAATTTTGTCCGTTCTGCCAATGCTCCAAAAAAAGATGCAATAGCCGCCGCACAAAGCATAGTCTGAAACAACACGGCATCAAAACGGCTGACGTGCCCTTGCGTAAGGGCAGAAGCTCCTATATCAGGTATCCCGAATAATCCGGTAATATCCCGCCCAAACAATACGCTGAAGCCGAGAAACCAAAAGAGTATGATGATAATTCCAAAGTTCGTGTATACTCTTATCATCATATCCGCCGCATTCTTGCTTCGGGACAAACCTGATTCTACCATTGCCACTCCCGGCTGAATAATGAATGCCAGAAATGCAGCCACAATAAGCCAGCTAAATTCCGCTGTGGGGTATATTATATCTATTCCCATTTGGTTTCACCCCTTATTCTCAATCAGCTCTTCGCATTTTTGACAGCTAATTCACTATATTTCTTAACCCATCCCTGTACGTCACCACTGTCTCGTGCTTCTTTAATAACTTCATTGACGATCTTCATCAATTCTGTGTTATCACGTAATTTACCGGCACTGACAATTGTATCCATTTTGGCTTCAGAGCTTGTAAATGCCAATTTTGAAATAGTAATATCCGGGTTAGTAAGTAAATATTGCTGCGCAATGACCTCATCAACAACAAAACCATCAATTTTATTTTGTTTTAATTCCAGCAGCAGATCCGGAATTTGATCCAGAACGACTTGTCTGGCCTTGGGCAGTTCCTTTTCTACGACCGGGATAGCTGTTGACGATTTCTGTACACCTATTTTTGTTCCTTCGCCAAAAGATTCCAGTGTTGAAAATTTGTCTGCATCTGCTTTGCGGACAATGACAATATATTTAGAATTAATATAGGGATCAGAAAAATCCATCGTTTTAGCTCGTTCTGCCGTCGCAACCATGCCCGACATTCCTAAATCCACTTTACCGCTGTTGACTGAAGCCAGCAATGCCGTAAAGTTGCTATCTACCATTTTCACTTTAACTCCCAGCTTTTTACCAATTGCTTCCGATAAAGCTACATCAATCCCAGTCATGGTTTTCCCCGGCTTGGAAATATCTACAAAATCATAAGGAGGATAATTCGTTTCAATAGCGACGGTAATTTCACCTTTTTTCTTAATTGCCTCCAAAGCGGATTCCTTACTGCCTGCAGGTGCAGAAGATGACGAGCTGCCGCAGCCGGCGGCCGCCAATACGGCAAGACTTGCCATCATGGCACAAATAATACGTTTTGTCATTTTTTTGTTGAATAACATAAAAATCCCTCCATTTTCATATACATGATATTTACCGGCCGTTGCTTTTACTCAAATTATTTTCCATAAGACGAATTAATGACGATATGATAACGGTAATAATCAAGTAAATAACGGCTACGATGACTAGTGGGGGAAATGGCTGAAAGCTGATTCCCTGAACGGTGGTGGCAGAGAACATAAGATCGGCCAGACCGATTACAGATACCTGAGAAGAAGCCTTGACCATAACAATAAATTCATTTCCCAAAACAGGCAGCAGATTTTTAAGAGCCTGCGGCAATACAATTTTCCGCATAGCTCTCCAAGTACTGAATCCCAGTGACTTGGCGGCTTCCATCTGTCCCGGATCAATGGATTGAATACCGGAGCGGATGATTTCACAGGCATATGCCGACATATTGATTGTAAGCGCAAAAATACCTGCAAACATGCGGTCAAATTCCACGCCCATAAATTCCACTGATGGGAAATGAATTCCAAGCAGAGGCAGGCCGAAAAATGCCAGCGCAATTTGTACAAGCAGCGGCGTCCCCCGGATGATTTCCACATAAATAATCGTCAGCCAGTATAACGGCTTAAAATTGAATAAATTCATTCTAAACAGCGCCAATAAGATTCCCAGCAGCAAACCAAATACCGTCGCTACTGCTGATGTGATAATTGTAATTTTTGTCCCCATAATAAATATATCGCCATATTTTGCGGCAATATTCAGCACGACATCCATAGCGTACCGTCCCCTTTCTGACGATCGTTAAGACAAACACTCGCTAAACGCACTATCCAAAATAGTCATGGCTTCGTCTATTTCCTCCTTGCATACTGTACAGGGAGGAATAAAACGAATTGCATTATGATAGGTACCGCAATTAATGAGAAGCAGGCCTTTTTCTAAGGCTGTTTCAATAATCCGAGACGTCAATGCCGTATCTGGAACTTTATTATCCTTTACCAGTTCAATGGCCAGCATAAGCCCCAAGCCGCGAACATCCCCGATTACAGGATATTTTTTTTGCAGTTCTTCCAGCTGTCCTTTGAAATACTGCCCCATAGCAGCCGCATTATCAATTGCGCCTCCCAGTAAAATCTGCAGCGATACCAGGCCTGCCGCACAAGCAACGGGATTGCCGCCGAAGGTTCCGCCATGGGCGCCGGGCAGCCATTTTTCCATAACGTCCTTTTTACCGAATACGGCACTTAATGGAAAACCGGCACCAATTCCCTTAGCCGTCGAAAAAATATCCGGTTTGACACCAAAATGTTCCTGACAATATAATTTTCCGGTCCGTCCATTCCCACATTGCACTTCGTCAAAAATAAGCATTATCCCATAGGTATCACAAAGATCCCGCATAAATTGTACAAATTCCTTTGGCGGTACAATATATCCCCCCTCTCCTTGTTCCGGTTCCATAATAATACCTGCTACCGAATACGGATCCACGATGGTATCAAATATCGTTTTAAATTGATCCATATAAAAATCAGGGCACTTCCCATCTGCTACAGGTACTACACTATGATATAAATCTGGATAATGAGCAAAATATATACTGGGAATCATGCCTTCGTAATGCTTACGATATGCTGAGTTTGAGGCCGTAAGTGCCATTGCGCCCATTGTACGCCCGTGAAACGCTCCCATGAAGGAAATAATGGCAGGCCTTTCCGTAGCACACTTTGCCAGTTTAATTGCGCCATCATTTGCTTCACTGCCGCTATTGCTGAAATAAATCATCGAATCTCCGACTGCTTCTGTCAATTTTTCGGCTAGTGCAACATACGATTCATAATATACAACATTGTGTCCGCCATGGATAAGATTTTCCATTTGCTTTCTCGCCGCTTCTACTACCAGAGGATGATTATGTCCTACATTATTCGCCCCGATTCCCATGACAAAATCCAAAATTTTACGTCCGTCATCCGTGTAAATATAAGAACCAATGCCTTTGACAACTCCCAGTTTCGTATACCGCGCCATACCAACAGGAGGTATTACCTTCAACGCCCGTTCATATAAAGTTTCCATATCGCTCCCTCGCTTTCCATACATATAAAAAAAGACAATGATCTCTGCGTTGGACATCATTGTCTTTTTCTATATTGCATATATCATATCATTGGATAGTATTAAAATATTGTAAAAAAACATCATAGATGCGCAATAGCTACCCTCTTCTGCTATTTTTAAATACCTCATAAAATTGATTTGGCGTATATCCCGTATATGCCTTAAAACTTTTTGTAAAGTGAGATTGGTCATAAAAGCCTAATTGCTCCGAAAAATTCTGCATATTTCGTATGTTGTCCTTTTTCATGTGATAAATAGCCTGTTGTATCCGCAGAGTATCTATATAAAATTTCACAGAAAACCCCATATCCCTTTTAAATACACGATTCACATGAACATGACTATAACCGGTTTCGCTGATAATATTCTCAATTTTTTCCATTTTATCCTTTTGTTGCAATTCCGTTATCAGAAATTTCGTCAGTGGATGCACATGGGACCGAATCCATGGAAAAAAAATATTCTGAAAAATACGAATCCGGGCCGAAAAATTCTTTGCCGCCATCATCTGCTCCAGCATGACCTCAAAAGGATATTGCCGTGTTACAAGCAATGCAGAATCAACAGCATTTCTCAGTGAATCCCTCAACGGATCAGGAAACACACCAGGCTGCAACCGCACTCCAAAAGCACATCCATCTATAGGAAAAATACGCTGTCTCCCCCGCAGCGCCGTACCGCCAAGATATATTTCAGGCCGGGACTGGTCATAGAGAAATATGATATCAGAGGTACCGTCAGGAATGACAATGATCGGCTCATTCGCAGAATTATCAAATTCAAAATAAGAGTCGACAATCGGATGCTGTACTGAAATTTCCTTATACAATACTTCTTTTTTAAAACAGTACGTTTGCAGCTGCATACAGATACCTCCCCGCCATATTGCAAAGGGGTTCCAGTAATCCACTGGAACCCCTTTGTTCATACTTCTCTTTTTTAATTTTTAATAATTCTAACACATTTATTTTATTTTTAAAAGAATATTTTCGAAAAAAAATAATATATTTTTATATTTTATATTATTTTTTTACTATCCTGACGATGTATTCAGATTATTTGAAAAATTTTGCATACCAGCAGGCTAGCAGTCGTACGCTTCGAAAAACAGTTTTTATCTCTGTACTCACAATAATCGTGAGCGGCTTCCTCCATTGTCAACATATATGGGGCCCATATGCACCTTCCCATGAACAATACTAAATTTTTCCGCAGTAACATCCCCCATAGCAAATGAAATAATAACATCCTTAAAGTTCAGCGTTTGTCCATCCTGTTCAAAACTTCCTGAGATTTTATTAAAGGGCAGGAAATGATACTGCCCCGATCCAGAGCAGAAACTGCCATATATATACCGCGTATTATTCTTTCTATCTTCTCCCATATGCAATTCCATATCTACCTCACAACGAAGCATCAGATCATGCGCAGCCACACTTCCTTTGAGTTTTTGTCCTGCAATATCTGCATGATACGATTTTCCATCGAGATCAAACTGCCCCGACGCGTCCACAGTACCGCCAAAAACCTCTGCCTTCACCTGTGGCGCCCTTAATTTCCCGTCTTGATAATGAAATCCACCCTTTACATTGGTAAACTTGAGTCCTGGCATATTGAGGTTGTCCATTGACAAGGTGCCATCGATAACCGGGCTTGGCAGCGCTCCCTTAATATTGGCATAGACCGATGCTTTGTTATCAATATGAATCCCCACACCAAGAGACTTGGGATTGCAGTTTTTGATTGAAAGGTACATGTTGTATTGGGGAATTTCTTTAGTAAAATCAAGTGTCCCGCCCAAATTGAGTTCCTCAGCTTCCACGGTACCCCTAAAATGCCCTGCAGACAAATCTAATTGGGTAATGCCTCCTGTATGAATATCCGCCCGCAAATCTACGTTATCAATAAAAAAATGCCGATCCGGCGACTCCGCTTCAATTTTTACATCTCGAAAACGAATATGGCAATTAAATTTTTTATTTCCTTTGAGTCCTGTTATCCTACTCAGAGCCGCTTTTTCACCGCTCCCTCTTTTTTCTCCATTTCCCATTTTTCCAGATAAATCATTAACATACAGCAGTTCCATATTGTCATCAAAAATCAAATGAATGTAGCCCTGATCAATCGTAAACTCCGTGACTGTCGTCGTCCCAATACGCCGCCACACCACATCCCACAAACTGACTTTAAAAGATCCTGCGGGGATATCGGCAAGAAGACGTCCTTCCGTATCCTTCCATACCAGATTTTCAAAGGATACCTTACCCAAAGGCGTCGCACTAAGCCTTTCTACCGTAACAGTACCCGGAAAAAGCTCTCTTTTCGCAACAACAGTGTTAAAAATATCGGCTGCCTTATAGCTTAGAAATATATACATTCCATAAAAGCAGATAACAGCTGCCACTAGTATCACGAATATTTTAACAGCCGCTCGCCGATGTTTTTTATACAATATTACTATTTTTTTTTGGCCTCCTGCTTTTTTTTCTTCCATGGCTTCTCCTGATACTGATGACTTCAATTTTATATTTACAGTCAGTATACCATATAATAAATTTAAAAAGCACTAAAAACCACTGGGGCATAAAAATTCAAATATAAAATTGCACAAAATAAAAGCAAATTTTCATATATCTATCAATACATAAAAATTTGCCTCCTGCAAGCTTTATTATACTTTTTAAATGTGACATCTATTTCAAAACTTCGCGTTTATTAATACCATTCGTTGATATAGCAGTTCGTTCTCGGAAAAAATTCATCCAACGTAGCCAAAGCGGCATCGCTACCACGGAGCTTTTCATAAAAGACAAGGCCGTTAACATCGACCGCCCCAAAAATGAGCAATGCCAGCGTACCAATGGGCATGAAAATCTCCGCTTCATCTGCACCGGCAGCGGTCACGCATCCCATGCCATCTTTGACAGCCAAGGTAAATGACCCGGTATTCCATTTTGCCAACGGATCTTCCGTGTGAAACGTAACCACACCCTCCGCGCCTTTTGGATAAGGAATTTGTTCCAATGCACCTTTGACATCCACAACGCGGCCAGCCATAAAAGGCATCGTTTCGTGCCCTTGCTTGCCATCTGGATAAAAGCGGTACGATTGATCCTGAAGACCTTCGTTCCATTGAAAAATTTTTCCCTGGGAACGGTGGTTATAGATGTAATCCAATAATCCCCTTTTTCCCTTCCACGAAGAGTAAACAAATTCTCCGCTGACGATGGTTTCGCCGCCCAGAGAATAGAACACATAGGCAATAGGCTGATCGTCTTGAAAAGCCACGGCAATATACCCCTCCGCGAGCTGAGCTTCTATATGACTGCGCCAAGATGCTTCATCCCGCACAGCGTATCCTGATACAGATCGGGTATAGGCATCATACACAGTTGCCAGATACGTCCATTGATCGGTATTATTCACAAATCCAAAACGAACAGTTTTATCAGTCAGGGGACGTAATTCTTCAAGACGAATCGTTTCCTTCCATTGATGGCAATACATTTCATATCCATAGTGCTGATAAAAGCCTGCCTTGGACGGCATCAATATATTAAGATACTGTTTCCGACGGCGCATTTCCTTTAAAGCCGCCGATAGCAGTTTTCCGCCAACCCCGCCGCGCCGCGCTGCCGGATGCGTAGCTAGTCCCACAATATATGATACAGGTATTTTTTTCCCCCTCAGAGAAAGTTTATAGGGATTTAAATGCGTAAGACATGCCATTTCCCTGTTTTTAAAACCCATAAGAACGTTTTCCGGCTTATAAAATGCAGAAAAGTACCATTGAAAAAAAGGATTTTCCCGTGGTTCAAAGCAATATGCCCACAGGTCTTCAACAAGTTTGCGGTCCGTAGGACCAGCCAGACGAAATTCCATAGCCTTCTCCTTTCTGCATAGCAAAAACTACCCATTATTGCCTTAGCATCACATCAAATTTTTCGATAAACCGTACGGGATTATACGATTCCTTAGATTGGCGCAAGCCAGGTATGCCCATATCCTCTTCACGATTAATATAGGTAGTATGGCTCCATGCATGCACAACAAATTCATGATTAATTGCCTGATACAGTCCGCGAATAGACGGATCACTTTTTTCAAAGTGAATAATAGCAGTATCATCATTCAACATTTCACCGATAGAAAAAGCAACGATTTTATTGAAAACGCGAATAGCGCCTCCCGTCGGCTGCAATATACCCCAATTATTAAAAACCGTTTCGATCGCCTGCCGTTCACCAATCAATTCTTCATCTTCGTCAGTACCTTCATGCTGATCATACCACGTTTTTTCTGCTTCCAGACATTCATCAAAATTTTTTTCCGTGATAGGTACATATTCATAATTACCAATGTATTGCGTGCGGAAATGGTTGAGATTATTTTTTTTCTGGCGATATTTTTTCCCTGACAGATTGATCAAGTTTTGCGTCAGATATACATATTCGTAATTATCCCGGTCTGGCGTGAATTCATAACAGTCTGGACAAAGACTACGGATCCGTTCTGCCGTCTCAGGCACAACGCCCTTCATGAGAAAAGGATAGCCATGCTCTTCAAACCATTCGTGCATCCGTTCAATCCCTTTGACAAAACTACCATCCCGGCGGGCAAAAGGCGGCAGCCAAAATTGCTTTCTGCCACGGCCGGAACGAATATATAATACATTATCTTCTTCAGCCCATTGTATTTCATACGGATATTGCCAAGAAAACAATGTCATAAAAGATGCATCCGCCTGTTCATATCTTTTTTGGTGAAAATAGTCATCAATAACCGGCTTATCTTCCAGTCGAAATTCTTTAAATTCTATAATAGTAACGCCCCCTCATAAGCAATTTATTTTGAAACATACGGGTTGTCTTTCATATAAAACCGCCATGGAAAATGTTTCCCCATGCCGGCATATTCAATATTAATACGCTCCGTACAGACTACAGAAAAAGTATCCGGAACTAACGGATGCGCAATGAATAGCTCATTTCCGCACAAGTCTATTCGGTTCTGCTTCAATGTGATATCCATTGCCCGGCATAATTTCCCCGGTCCATTGGTCAAATTCACTGCCGCACTTTGGGCATTTCGATTCTCTATCATAGCCGCTATGCCCTGTACTGGCTCAACGGCCCGTATGAGTACTGCCTGCGCATTCCCCTGCGGCGCCGTCACGATATTCATACAATGATACATCCCGTAAATAAGATACACATAGGTAATCCCCCCGGCCTCAAACATAGGTGCCGTCCGTTTCGTAATCCCCCGAAAGCTGTGGGCGCCATCATCTACCTGGCGGCGATATGTGCCGCCATACGCTTCTGTTTCCACAATTCGGGCTGCATATATTGCTTTGTCTGTTGCATGTACAAGGTACTGTCCCAAAAGTTTTGGGGCCACACAGCATGCATCTGCTTCATAGTTTTTTTTCGTCCATTTAGAAAATTTCATGATTTTTTTCGATATCCCAAAGAATAGGATACTTCATACGCATATTGGCTCATGGTAAAAAGCATTTTTTGCCGTATGGAATCATAAAAACGCATCGTCGGTCCGGCAATCGTTAACGATGCCACTACCTGTTCTTCAAAATTAAAAACCGGAACAGATAAGGCAAATAAACCATGCTCACTTTCATCTTGTGTAATAGCGTATCCATTATGCCGAATCATGGCAAACTCGCTTTCTGACAAATGACCATACTGAACAATCACACGATTGCGTTCTTCCTTATTGGCCCAGGCCAACAAAACCTTTCCGGCCGCCCCCTTATAAATAGGAAGCGATTCTCCCATGGGAATGACGCGGCGTAGGGAATGCGTACTTTCAACATGGTCAAGACAGATACGGCTGTCTCCCTCTACCACATAAATACTGGCCGTTTCATTAAACATCTGCTGAAGACGCCGTAAATATGGCTTGGCCAACGTTACAACATTTTCTGTCCAATGAGAAGAATAGCCCAATGCCAGAGCTTTCGGCCCCAGTCGGTACTGCTTGGACGCATCATTACGAGTTAAATATTGACGCCGTTCCAGCGTATTGACAATTCGGAAAGCCGTAGACGTATTCAATTTGGTGCGGGCCGCGATTTCTTTCAGCGTCATGCCCGTGTTGCACTCTACAAAGATATCCAGGACATCCAAGCTCTTTTCCAATGATTTCAACAAACTCATGTGCCGTTCTGTTTGCTCATTTTCTTTCACCAGACTCACCTACTCTTATACCATTTACGACTTGACTTTCATACCGATTTCCAAGGATTCTGGTGGGTCTTTAATTACTTTATCCCCCTCCTGAAGTCCATCAAGAATGACGACACGCCCATCCTCTTCATCACCCGTGAGCACAGACCTTGCATCTGCCAAGCCATTTTCATTGACGATATATACAAAATCACCGCTGTCCTTTGTGCGAATTGCCGTTTTAGGAACGGTAATCTGAGATACTTCCTGGGGAGTAGAAATACGAACATGATAAAACTCGCCGGGAACAAACAAATTTTTAGCATTATTAAATGTAATCTTTGCGGTATATGAACCAGTCGAGGGATCTTTTGCCGAAGCAAGATATGTTAGTTCACCGTTTTCTGATTCACCGGACGGGGCTATTACTGATACAGTTAAAGAACCACTCTGCTTAGCCGCCTGCAATGCACTGATATACATTTCAGGAACAGCAAACGTAGCCACCAACGGCGTCATCTGCTGTATCGTAGCCAGAACATTGCCAGCTACCGCCACAGAGGCATTGTCTGCCACTGCGGTAACACGTCCGTCTATAGGAGAATACACGGTAGCATTTCCCAACATATCGCGAGCTGACTGTACGGCCTGCTGCAGCTGCGCAATGCGGGCACTATCCACTGCTGGAGCAGCACTGGGAGCCTGCACAGCTGCCGGAGCAGCTTTCGCCATCATCTGATTGTACTCGACGCGAGATATGGCTCCCATTTGATACCACACATCCAACTTCGCCCGCTGGCCGCTGTCACCACCACCGCTGACCGGTGCCGAGTAAGACGGTGCGGCGCCGGCAGCGGTAGCCGCAACCAATTCAGCTTCTGCTGTACTGACGCTTTGCTGGTACGGTGCCGAATCGACCTGTGCCACTACTTCACCCGCCTTAATCTCTTGTCCGACAGTAAGCGGCGTGGAAACAAGCTTACCGGATAGCTTGGGAACAATATTCGTCATATGGAGGGCTGTAATATTGGCATCCAGGGTCAGCGCCACCGGATGTTCTGATTTAGAAACTTTCTCTACCTTTGTTGACACACTGTTTCCGCATCCGGTTAAGACTGCCGCAACATACAAGGCTGTAAGGGCTGCTGCTGCCCATTTTTTCCATTTCACGTTATCCCTTCTCCATGTATATCAAAAAAATGTATAATATAACGTCACAACTAATACTCCTGGCAGTCCGAAAATACCGATAATCAAGCCGGTCACCAAGGTAATCGGTACGTTATGAAAACCAAATAAATAACCATACGAATTGACAAGATACAAGACAATCAACCCTACAACAATGTTGACAAACAGCCTGCGAAAGGGCGCCAATACAAATTTATTCAAAATAAACAAAGCAATAATGCCAATGCCTATCCATAGATATTCCATAATGGTACCTCACATTTCCTGCCTGTTAGCTACCGCGCCGGCCAGCGTAGCTTCGTCGGCATATTCAATATCTCCACCCATAGGAAGCCCCCGGGCAATACGTGTTACACGGATACCAGCCGTTTTCAACAGCCGGGCCAGATATAGCGCAGTTGCCTCACCTTCCACATCGGGATCTGTTGCAATAATTACTTCTTTGACATCAGTATTTCCTAACCGCTGCAACAATTCCTTGATCCGCAAATCGTCCACCCCAATACCATCCAGAGGAGACAATGCGCCATGGAGAACGTGATATAATCCGTGGTAATCGCCGCTGCGTTCAATAGCCTGTACATCCTGGGGGGTTTCAACTACACAAATGATGGAGTGATCTCGTCCATCATCACTGCATATCGGGCACGGGTCCTTAGAAGACAGATTAAAACAGATAGAACAAAAATGCATATTTTCCTTAGCATTACGAATAGCCGCAATAAATTCATCCACTCTGTCCGGAGATTGCTGGACAATATAGTATGCCAATTTACGAGCCGTTTTAACGCCAATGCCAGGAAGACGGCGAAATTGTTCCGTCAGCGTATCCAGGGGCGTATCCATTAAAACATCCCCGGAAGGTTCATACCACCCGTAATTTTCCCCATTTCCTGCGCCATCATTTCATCTACCTTCTTATTGGCCTCATTAACAGCTGCGACAACAAGGTCCTCCAACATTTCAGCATCCTCCGGATCAATGATGCTGGGATCAATATGAACGCTTTCCACATTTTTTTCACCACTCATCACAATAGTCAATGCCCCGCCGCCCACTGTCGCTTCTACAGTACGTTGTTTTAATTCATCCTGCAGCTTTTTCATTTCCTTTTGCATTTTTTGCACTTTCTTCATCATACCTTGCATATTTCCACCAAACATGTGAATTCCTCCTGTTTTAAAATCAATTTTTATGTTCTATGTATATATTACAATCTCCGACCGTTTTGAGCAATGGTTCCAGAACAGCTCGTTCTTCTGAGGATATCTCTTCCAGTGAAATCGGCTGTAAAATCGCGCTCTCCTGTAAATTCTTCCGTGAGTCCTCAGGCGCTGCTACAACCGTTTTTTCAGTTACAGGTACCGTAGACGGCAAAATCTCTTGCGGCGGCAGGGGATCGTCTATCGTAAGGTTATTGTTTTTTTTTTCGTATGAGGAAAGCTCGGCATCTCCCTCCTGATAGCTGCGCATATGATACCTGCCACACAGAACAGTATTTAACGCCGCATCAACACATTTAAAATAATCTTCCCGGTTAGCCCGCTTGACCATAAATGCGGTTTTAAACGATACTATGACCTCTCCCTCGCCAATATATACTACACGGCCATTGCGAATACAGGAAAGAACGGCCTTCTTTTTCTCCTTATCCAGAACCTGACACATCTTATCCCATATATCCTGATATTGGCTGACTGCAACTGAAGCGCTATCAGATGGCGCTTGCGCGGCATCTGTCGGTGTCCTTTGCATAGCGGTCTGCGGCTCCGGTATTGAGGTCTTGATTTTTTTTTGAACAGCCGTCGCCGGCAATGACACTTCCTGAGCAGATACAGTTCCGGCAGTTGAAGAAGAGACAGAAAAAGCGGCTTCCTCCTCCGGAAAAGGGATGGATTCCCCTGAAAAGTTTCCACTTGGTTCGTCTTCTGCCGGTATAGAAACAGTCTCCGCTGATTTTTGCACAACCAATTCCGTCGAGCTTTCCCGTGCTGCCCACTGCTCCAGTCGTGTCAGCCGTTCTAAAATAGTGTCAGGAACCGTACACACGGCTGTCTTCCCTGACGTTGCGCTGCCTTCCGTTGCCCGGCTGGCCATGAGAAGCCCCATTTCTACGGCAATACGTGGAGACGGTGAAGTTTTTGCTGAAAGCAGTGCCTGTTGCAGCACCGTCAAAACAGCAAATACACGCTGTGGCGTACTCTTTTTCGCCTGTGCTGCCAATTCCTTCATGCAATCATGATACGCCGCTAACGTATCGGAATGAGGGGCCGCCTGATACAGCATAATTGCCCGTAAATGCTCCAATATTTCCGTCAAAATAACCAACGGTTCCTTCCCCATACGAATGATATCGTCAATATCCTTAATAACGACGTCGCCTTTTCCTGCAAAGACGGCGCCGGACAAGGAAAAAAGCCAGTCCCGGCCAATCAAACCCAACAAATTGCGAATCAGCGCCTCATCAATCGTTCCTTCTGCGTTGCTTACACATTGATCCAGCATACTCAAAGCATCACGCATACCGCCGTCAGCCTGGACCGCCAGAATATGCGCGGCCCCCTTCGTAAGATCAATATGTTCCTGCTCAGCTACGTACAAAAGCCGTTTAGCAATATCCCCACTGGTAATACGACGAAATTCATATCGCTGGCATCGGGACAAAATCGTCATCGGAATTCGTTCCGGTTCAGTTGTTGCCAAAATAAAAATAACATGGGACGGCGGTTCTTCCAGTGTTTTTAACAAGGCATTGAAGGCTTCTGTCGTCAGCATATGCACTTCATCAATAATATATATTTTCTTATGCCCCTCAGCCGGCATAAATTTGATCGTTTCACGAAGCGTCCGTATATCTTCAATACTGCGGTTGGACGCTGCATCTATTTCCACAACATCCATGGATTCGCCGCTTATGATATGGCGGCACACTTCACATTGATTGCAAGGATGGGAGGTTGGTCCATGGACACAGTTCATCGCCCGGGCAAATATTTTAGCTGTACTTGTCTTGCCTGTCCCACGCGGACCGGAAAACAGGTAAGCATGGGCTACTTTATCTGTATCAATAGCTTTTTGCAAGGTTTCCGTAATCAATGACTGACCGACAACATCTTCAAACCCTTTGGGCCGCCATTTACGGTATAACGCGATATATGCCATGTTCTTCCTCTCCATATACGAAAAAAAGCAGCTAACCGCTGCTTTTACCAACCGAAAAGTACTCGTGAATGATAACCCATCAGGTTTCCTCGTGGCACATGGAAAGATCTATTTATCGCTGCTTCCTTTCGGACCTGACGAGGTTCACAGGTTCCCATTGCACAAGCCCCAATGGGTTACCACACACCAGTACTCTCTTTAAGTTAGCTATGTAATTATAGCGTAAAAATGAAAATTTATCAAGCGTTTTGCCGTTGTTTCTCTCCACGTTTTTTCTCTTTTTATAAATGAAAGCAGTAATAACTTTCTTTTTTCTCTTATTACAATAGATTTATAGATACGTAAAGCGGTTCGCTGCCGTTCCTCGTCTACCTCATTACCTAAATTGCAAAATGGATGAAGCATGGGTCTGGCATTTTTCTCCTGGAACTTACCGTCCATATGAACGGCTGTCATAATGAAAGTATTAATTCAAAAAGCTCCTGGCTTTGAAAAATCTATCTATTGAATAATCCCCATTAAAAAGAACATATTTTCTAAACTGACGCTATGCGGCAGCTTTTTTGTCATGTATAAATTCCAGACAATACGGTTCTTCAATTATGCCTGACTTTTTATTTGCAGGCTTTGATAAACACAAAGCTTCAAGAATTTTTACATAAACTATACGTAACACGCTGCATTCGCATATACCTGCATTTTCTGGATTCTTCATTTTACTGAAGAAATTCAACAATAGACGCCATATGAATACGAACCCCATTTTCCAAAGACGGCACGTCGAAATGCATATCGGGATGATGAAGTCCCGGCTGCGCATCTACCCCCAAACCAGTAAAACCAGCTTTGATCCGAGGCCTTTTAATGACATACCAGAAAAAATCTTCTCCGCCAGGTGTTGTCATCGGCGGTTTACAAGCTTTCTCTCCCAACGTGTCAGTAATAATACAGCCCAGCCGTTTTGTGATATCCGGATCCAGTTCAGCTGCCGGGCAGCCTTCCGATATATCAATATCCGCAGTTGCTCCAACCGTAGCGGCACCAGCTTGAATAGCCTGTATCATTTTTCCCCGCAGCTCTTTCATAATCTCATTATATTGGGCCCTGATATCAAAAACAATTGCCGCTTCACCGGGAATCGCATTTGTCACACCGGAATCCGCAAGAAATCGGGTACATTTAGCACTAAACGATACAGATGGATCCATATGTATCGCATTCACTGCACTGACAGCCGCTACGGCCCCATCAATGGCATTAATCCCTAAATGAGGCCGGGCTCCATGCGCCTGCATACCATGTATGACTGCAGTGATTTTGGCCGATGCCGAATAAAGCATGGCTTGAATTACTTCTCCCTTACGGCACTCTTGAATTGGACGAACATGCATTCCCAACAAAATGTTTACATCATCCACGACGCCGCCTTCAACCATCAGTTTGGCTCCTATGCCTAATTCTTCAGCTGGTTGAAATATGATCTTTAGTTTGCCCTTATGTACCAATCGCTTTTGCAAAGATGCTTCAGCAGCAGCCAGCAGCATCGCGCAATGTCCATCATGGCCGCAAGTGTGTCGCTGCACTGTTTTTCCTTGAATATGGTGCGTCAGGGCATCCATGTCTGCCCTAATTCCCAATACCGGTCCGGGCAGACCACTGTCATACACGCCAACGACACCGGTAGAGCCGTTAACACCACGCTGTACTGAGAAGCCGGCCTGCTCTAATTGATCCGCTACATAGGCGGCTGTCTTGTATTCCTGTAATCCCGCTTCCGGAATCGTATGTAAATATTCGTAATGTTCTTGTACTCTTAACATATAAACTACACCTTCTATTCCATATTTTGATCCCTGTAGCCTGTTTTTTCAACTTTTATTCTGTTATGTTAAGCATAAAAACCGCTTAGGCAAAAGCCCTCCTTATCCCCATTCCCATAAAGAGGGCTGATACTTTATCGGCTATTCAAAATGCCAATCTTGAATAGCATCTAACGAACCTTCCCAAAAATCGCTAATCCCACCTTTAAGATTTTTACTTTGTACATGGATATCATCAGGAACATATAGTGATGTGACAAACTGATTATCTCTCATGTATTTTTGAATTTCGCTATACACAACATTCCTCTGCTCTGTTGACGGCAGTGACGCAGCTTGTTTTAGCATTCCTGTCAATGCGTCATCATCTGTATGACTGATATTATTGCCGCTGCCGGGTATAAAATAAGCACTATAATCAGGGTCTACCGTCAATGAATATCCAAAAAGCATCATTTCATAATTTCCCTTGCGGCCATTAGCTAAAATTGTCGGGAAATCAAGCTTTTCTTGTTTGACAGTCAATCCAATAGCCTGCAAATCCTGCTGGATCAAATCAGCCGATTGTTCACGCAATACATTGCCAATCGGAACCTGCAACGTAATTTCTTTTGATACATCAAACCCGGATGCCAATAATTCCTGTTTAGCTTTTTCCGGATCATAGGGGAGAGGATCTACACTTTTATCATACGCCGGACTGGCAACTGAATAAATAGTAGGTACGATATGAGCCGCGCCTTTATACAAATCGTCAACAATACGTTTCCGGTTAATTGCCATCGTAACAGCACGGCGGAACTGTGTATTAAAAGCCGGATTGCTGTTATTAATTTCCAGATATTGTCCGCCAAACTGCGGTGCAGTTCTGACCTGCAGATTAGGATCCTTCTTTAATATATCCAAATCCTTGATGGGAACGGTACCAATTCCACCGGAAGCTGCCATTTGTACATTTCCCGACTTTAGTTCCGTTACCAGATTCGTACCATTCATAATTCGTATAAATATTTTTTTTAATTTTGGCGCTCCCTTATAATACTCCGGATTCGCAGCAAATTCCACATGATCATTAGTTTTATAATCAACAAAGGTATACGCGCCGCTGGTGACAGCAGGCTTCATTGCTGCCTCCGACTGGGAAATATTAGCCGGATCTATTTTTTCAAATATATGCTTGGGAATAATATATACTTCCAGTCCCAATAAGCTCTTGATATAATTAGGGTCAACAGGACGCTTAGTCCGCAGTACGACTGTATGTTCATCAATTGCCCTCAATCCGGGAATCTCCGTTCCCTGTTCCAGTTTACCTACATTATTCAACCCCTCCAGCATCATAATATAGCGCCCCTTGGAAGTCTCTACTTTAGGGTTGGCAATTATATTCAGCGTAAAAACAACATCGTCTGCCGTCACAGACCGTCCGTCAGTCCATTTCGCTTTCGGATTCAGCTTAATAGTAAATATTTGATTATCCTGAGTTTCAAAGCTATCTGCTAAATGGGGCGTAAATTTATTTGGCTCCGGCATCCCCAATAACGTGTCGTACATAAAACGAGCGGTAAATTGCCCTGCCGTCCCCGGATTAAATAACGGATTGAAGGATTCCGGCGCATTCGTCATCCCAATTGTCAGCGTATCCTTTTTATTACTTGCGCCATTGCCACATCCGCTCAGTACAGCGGCTCCCAGTATCAGTGTCAGTCCTAAAATCAAACCTTTCCGTTTATGTATCCAATGCAATACCCCCACACCTGATCCCCCCTGATCTTCTTTGTCTAATTTATTCTCTATTCAATAAAAAAAACGCGATGACGCAAGCTTGCGTCATCGCATAGTGTAATTATACATTTTTTTCTTGTCTGCGTCAATTTACAACACATAAAAATTGACAAGCAAACCATACGAAAACTTATTTATTTTGCCAGATATCTACGCGGCGATTGTCCGCACGGCCCTGATCCGTATCGTTTGTGCTGACCGGATCTGTTTTCCCTTTATAGTCCAGCTGCATCTGAGATGCCGGCACGCCTTGATTTTCTGCGTAACCAGCCACATTATCCACACGCCGCTGAGAAAGAGCATCGTTGTATTCATGTGATCCCTTAGCATCCGTATTCCCAACCAGCTTAAAGGTATCCTGCGGATTTTCCTTAGCAACCTGCACAAAATGATCCAGTTTAGCCTGTTCAGCCGCCAGCGGATGATCTTCATCAAATCCGAAATGTATGCTTTCACGATAATAATCTTTTTTCTGAACCGGCGCCGGTGTTACAACAGGTGTCGGAGCGGGTTCCGGCGTATATACTGGTTCTGGAGCAGAAACTTCTTTATGACCGCCGCCAAAACGGTAAGAAAGCCCTGCAATAAATCCCTTATACGTAATATTGGCATCATCCTTCAGTCCATCTAAATCGCCCTTATCTGCCAATTTCGTATTGACATACCTGTAGCCTGCATTAATATCAAGATCAGGAGTCACAGTATATCCTAAACCGGCTTCCCAAATAGACGTGCTTTTCGTGCCAAGAGCGCCCTTAGCATACACATCGAGTTTATTAGCCAGCGGGGCCTTGGCAATAACACCAATTTGTGCAATATTGTTTGTTTGTGAATAGTCATCATAATTGGGAAGCTTATTCTGAATACGGTTCCAGCCTCCATAGACGGCAAAATTCTTATTGAGAGAATATACGAGATTGACTTCGTTTTCATTCCCATCAGTAGCCTTTTCCCCATCAGCATCTGTTTTTAAACCATAATAGCTATACTGTACGGCCCATTTATCTGTCAAGCCATATGACAAACCGCCCTGGAAATTCCACTTAGAGTCGGTGCTGCTATCTCCTGACCCACCTACAAAATTTCCTTCATCCACATCGGCCTTGGGATTCCATGCTCCAAGATCGACCTGCCACTGTCCTTTTTCCCACTGTGTCTACGGTGTTGCAAAGGCAAAGGACGTAGCACAGGCTGCTACAGCAGCCGCTAAAACGAGTATTTTCTTTTTCATCGTTACATCCCATCTTTCCATTTTAATTTATAATGCCTATTTATTGGTATTATGTTTTATTATAGCACAATATACCCTATAAAGCCGCATATTTATCACAAAATGTTTTTTTTATTATCTTGTCTTTTTATTATTACATATTGTAATGATTTGGTTTTTACTTGGCCGTCTCTCCTATATAAGAAATAATTTTATCTAGTACTGCCGGCAGCTTTTGGGACACGCTTTCGATATTCACCCGTTCGGTCCGTTCATGCAGGTCCTTACCCCACGGACCCAGAAGAATAAACGGAATTTGCATTTCAGCCATGGCCGAAAAATCAAAACTATATGCCTTACCCCAAAGGAGCAAATTTTCTTCTAGCAAAGATTCATTTAAACCGGGGTCAACACAACAATAGCTGCAATCAGAAACTCCGTTGAAATAATGCCCATACGAAATATCCGTCATCTCACCAACTGCCGTCAGCAGACCGGCAAAGCGTGAATCCGCAGTAGACAAGCTGTCCGCCGCTGGATAATATGGCGGCGCAAAAGCAATAATAACCAGCGGCTCCATCATTCCCGTAAAGTCAAGAACCTCCTCCAGCAACCGGATCGTTTCCTGGGCATACGTGCTTTCTCCATTTTGCAAGGACACAAAGCTATTATTTTTTACGCTTTCATAAAATACGTCAAATCCGGGATAAGAGGACGCTCTTTTTAAAAGCTCCGCCCCGCTGATAACCTCCACCTGATGCGCCGACGGCACTCGTTCCCGCATTTGTGCCACAGCATGGCGCGCCGCATCCATAAGAAGATACATTACATCCTCCGGAGTCTTATCGTATGTCATAAAATTAGCACAGGCTGCGATACGGTGCGGCAAAGATACATCGTATTTCTTTTTCCGATCCCGCAAATAAATCCATGCCGGCGGCGGCGTTATTTCCTCTCCCCATATATCAGACAACGACGAGTCGCCTTCTGTTTCAGCAATAATGTGAGCCATGATGCCGATCGGATTGATTCCTTCCTGGTAATTGCCAATGTGGACCGATTTTCCTTGTACCACCACAACCGGCAGTACTTTTCCCACCGAGCCGGTATATGCTACAAGACGGCCATTTTTCTTTTGATTAGGCTCGCTATCGATGAGAACACGATATAATAATCCATAGGTATCGCGCAAATCTTTTAATACCGATACTGCCATGCGCATACCCGCAGAATAGGATTCCTCATCAGGAAGAGAAATAAACAGAAGGCCCGCGTCTCCGACGTGAGCAGCATATTCTTCAAATACTGCGAGCTGCGCTGCAGCGCCGCCCTTCATATCACATGAACCGCGGCCCACAAGCCATTTTCCGCTTTTTAATTCAGAAAGAACCGCTTCATCCTTTTCAAAAAGGAGTAAGTCCTCCATGAGCTCCTGCGGTGAAAATGCCTCATTGCGCATAATGCCATATGGCTCCACGCCGACGACATCATGATGATTGAGAAAAATAACTGTATCTTTTTTACGTCCTGGGATAAACCCATAGACTACCGACCGGCCATGCGCATCATGAGGAATATGGATCATTCCGCAAATAACATTCTCCATCTGCGATAAAAGCTTCTGCAGATATTTTTCCATATCTATTTCTTTTTTGGTATCTGTCTCACTGTCAATAGCTATCATTTGACGCAATAGCTCCATTATTCTAGCATCTCTATTCATACACTCACTCCCTATCTTTTATTTGAATATCCATTTTTTACGTGACACATAATTCCACACCGTAACGATCGCACTAGCCATCACTTTTGATATCATAGGACTGAACCCCATCAGGACCGGTGAGGTAAATATCCACATAAGAAGTAAATTCCATCCCAACCCAATACTGCTGACCAAGAAAATCAGCGATATTTCTGCACCGCGGCGATACCGGCTGCCGCTGTCAAATACAAAGCAGTTACAAAGAATGTAATGATACAAAGTGGATGCGGCAAAAGCCAGCGTCGTCGCCATCAGAACAAGCTGAGTCTGTACAGCAAATACAGGAAGTTGTCCCAATCCTTGAAAAAATACATAAAACAGTCCCCATTCCAGCAATGCCGCCGAGCCGCCTACACAAAGATACATAAGCAATTTTATAGATTCATTATTTGTATACTCAAATCCAAATATTATTTTCGGTTTCATGTCATTCCCCAACTCAACATATAATCATTCTCTAACTATAATTTCATAGATTCAATTATACGTCATATAGCAAGGAATTGCCATATTTTTAATGAGGCACCATGGAAATTTATAAAAAAAAACAGTATACTAATAATATAAACGATTTATTACACTTGCATAAATCAGGAGGTTCGGAATTATGAATCCAAATGTATGGACAGTCTGCTTTAACCATCATTCCTATGACTTACCCATAAAAAAAATATCCGTATCTACCAGTATCGCCATCGTTGATTTTATTCATTGTGTATCCTTTATGCACGACGTCGCCATCGAAGCCAATCGATATATGAATCACAATATCAGTAATGCTGTCGATATTATCGTAACACCGGAGTGCCGCTGCGTTACGCTGGCAACGCAGCTGGCTCTGATGAACGGCTGCCAGTTGGTCATGCTCCGTAAATCCTTAAAAGCTTATGATCATCCGGATACCGCGTATTGCTCGGGACCCTGCCAATCTCTGATTGCTTTAAAACCTTCCCAGCTGTATCTGACTCAGGACCAGGCCGCTATGATGAAGGGAAAACGTGTACTGGTGCTGGATGATGTGGCCAGTACGGGAAGAACATTCATCGCTCTCAATAAGCTTCTATGCCAAGCTGGAATTAAAGCTGATTTTTTTGCTATTTTTGATGAGGATTCTGTAAAAGATCCTTTATTTGCAGCTCTGCCTTCGTATTATTTTTTGAGGACATTGCCAGTTATTTTATAAATTTCCACTTTATGTATATGGCAAAATGATCCGAAATATGTTACACTATATATTAGTTTGTATTGCGAAATATTTTAGAAGGAAGGGTTCTTGGCCGTGGATTACACAAAATGCATTAATTTTTTACTTACCATTGCCCAGCATGAAGTATTTTTAATTTTTTCAGAAAGTCTGGCTCAATTCGGTATTACACCAGGACAATACGGAGTTCTTGCCTGTCTTTGGAAAGACGAAACGCTGACGCCAAAAGAAATCGCTCAGATTCTCCGTGTGGAAAATTCAACGATTTCCGGGGTTTTAGACAGGATGCAGAAACGCGGCTTGATTGACCGTGTGCTGGATCCCAATAATAGACGCAGCATTCGTGTAAAAGCTACAAATGAAGGTCTTTCCATCAAAGAAGATGTACAGCAAAAAATCGAAGAGTTAAATGACAGTGTCCTTCACAATTTTTCCCAGCATGAACGCGAAGAGCTGCTGATACTGTTAAGCCGGATCGGGCATATCAATCTGGAAGAAACAGAAAAGGGATAGTGGATATACATAAAATAGGCAATATCGAAAATATTTTCGATATTGCCTATTTTATGTATATACTTTTCGCATTACGAATAGTTTGTCTATGCTATTTTGTATATTTCCTTGACCTTTTTATCCTTCATATGATATTATTCAAGCATAATATTTCTTATTACGAAATATTTTTTGATAGTATTTTTTGCTGACAAGTTTTCAGTAAAATAACACAAAGGAAGTGACTGTATCATGATGAACAATAACGTATCTATAAAGAAAAATAATCAAATCCGAATTCACGATTTTACAGATAACATCCTGAATCAAAAAACCATCAATAAAGATGACCAATCGCCGTATGAAATATTTCTGGAAGGTATTTTACTCAATCGGTTTATCATTTAATTACATATATTTTTTTAAGGAGTGACTGCATTATGAATTTTGAATTGACAGAACAACAGCAGCAGATCGTTGACCAGGTACGTGAATTTACAGCAAAACGTCTTGCTCCAGGAGTCGTTGAACGGGATGAAACATCGGAATTTCCCCTGGAAGCGTTTAAAGAATTTGGGCATATGGGCATGTACGGTCTTTGCTATCCCCAGGAATTCGGCGGTACCGGCCTTGGCTATCTTCCCTATATTTTAGCTGTTGAAGAAGTGTCTAAGGTAGATGCCTCTTTTGGCATCGGGTTCTCGGTCAATACTTCCCTGTACGGTGGCAGCATTATGTATTCCAAAGCAACGGATGAACAGAAAAAACGATTTCTTTCTCCCATTGCCAGCGGTCAGGCCATCGGCTCCTTCGGACTGACAGAACACTCTGCCGGTTCAGATGCTGCCGGTCAAAAAACGATAGCCGTCAAAGATGGGAACGACTATATCCTGAACGGTACTAAAATATTCAATACCAACGGTCCAATCGCTGATTATACCGTCATTTATGCCCTTACCGACCCGGCTATCGGTACCAAAAGTATGTGTGCCTTTGTTGTCAAAAAGGGCACAGAAGGCTTTCATGTCGGCAAGTTAGAAAACAAAATGGGAATTCGCGCAGCCCAAGTTTCCGAAATGGTTCTCAGTAATGTCCGCGTGTCAGCAGATCACATGATCGCAAAACCGGGCGAAGGCTTCAAATTGGCCATGCAGACGTTAGACGGCGGCCGTATCGGCGTAGGTGCACAGGCCTTAGGTATCGCTGAGGGTGCGTTCCAGATTGCTGTCGATTATCTGCAGGAACGTGAACAATTCGGTAAACCACTTTACAAGCAGCAGTATTTGGCTTTTAAAATGGCCGAACTATATGCGGACATTGAAAAAGCAAAACTAGTATTGTATAAGGCCGCCTGCCTCAAGGAAGCCGGCAAATCATTTACAACAGCAGCAGCAATTGCAAAACTAACCTGCACGGATGTAGCTATGAATGTAACCACCGAGTGTGTTCAAATGCTGGGCGGCAACGGCTATATGAAAGAATACCATGTAGAACGAATGATGCGCGATGCCAAAATCACACAAATCTACGAAGGTACCAATGAAATTCAAAAACTGATTATTTCCGGTGGATTATTTCGCAGCAAAAAATAAGCGGTAGAACGTTTATATGGTTATGACCAGCTGGAATGCCGGATTACTGCCAAACGTAAGATGGCATTCCTCCTGTATATCTTTCACAAACAAAAAACAGTGCACTTCCTGTGGGAGGAGATGCACTGTCACTCAATAAAATTTAATAAATACCTGTAGCCATATAGAAGAATACGGCAAAGAAAGCAAATACAACTTTCAACAAGGTAATAGCAAACATATCTTTATATGCTTCACGATGAGTCAAACCGCAAATTGCCAGCGTTGTAATAACCGCACCATTATGCGGCAGACTATCCATCCCGCCGGAAGCCATTGCCACGACACGGTGAAGAACTTCAGGGGGAATCCCCTGGGCCGCCGTAGCCTGCAGAAAATGCTGTCCAAAGATATCCAGCGCAATACTTAACCCGCCGGAAGCCGATCCGGTAATACCTGCAAGGATATTGACCATAATAGCGGCATTAAATAATGGCATGCTCTGTCCGACACCCAAAAGAGCATGGGCGACTTCCATAAAACCAGGCAGCGAAGAAATAACATTGCCATACCCGACTTCAGAAGCCGTATTCATAATAGCCAGTAAGGATCCTAATGCCCCCGCATTAAGAGCAGCCTTAACAGTCGTATTTTTGGACATGAATTTATGGCCGGTTGCACAGGCAATAATAACAGCTGCCAACAACCCAATAAGAAGCGCCCAAATAGCGATAACATTATGCACGCTTTTAGCCAGGAGCGGCACGTTTAATGCACGGAACGGTTCAAGAAGAGAATCATTCCACTGGAATACCATGGAAAAGTAAAAATTAAGAATCAATACTACAAGCAGCGGAATGATTGATATCTGCCATGGCGGAAGGGTTGCATTCGGATCAATGATCGTTTCATTTAATGTATGATTGCCATATCCTTCACCCTTTTTCTTACACATTTTGCGGCGCCATTCCAGATAAGCCAAACTGCTGATAACCAGTAATGTCCCCGAAATAAAACCCAAAATTGGAGCTGCAAAGGTCGTTGTGCCAAGATAAATCGTCGGAATAATATTCTGAATCTGTGGAGAACCAGGATAGCAGTCCATCGTTGCCGTGAACACACCAGCAATAAAGCAGGCCGGGATCAAATGCTTAGGAATATCCGCTTCTTTAAACAATGCCGCAGCAAACGGATACACAGCAAAGGCACATACAAACATCGAAATGCCACCATAACATAAAATCATGCAAGCAAAAACAACGGCAAAAATAGCCTTATCCTTACCAATGATACGGATAGTTTCCATTGCAATACTGCGTGCCATACCCGTTTCTTCCATGACCTTGCCAAAAACAGCTCCTAACAGAAATACCGGAAAAAATGATTTGATATACATGACAGCCTTAGCCATAAATAATTCTGTATACCCCGGTAAAATAGGAAGTCCCGAAAAGCTAGCGGCAAACAACGCAAATATCGGGGCAAACAAAATAACAGAAAAACCACGATACGCAAAGGTTACCAATAAAAATAAACTTAGAACAATTGCAACAATCTCCATACACGTAATCTCCTTTTCACTTTTTATTTAGTTGTTAATTCGTTATGTTTATCATAGCGAATATGCATGTTGAATAAAAGATAATGGAAGGGACATACTTTGCAAAATTTTCCTTGTATGGAATTTTTATGAATTCCATACAATAATAGCAATTATTTGTTTTAGTAATTAACAAATAATTATTCGCAATTCAAGGCTGCCTATATTATAAATCACAAAAGAGCGGTTTTAGACTATTCCTGTAATCTAAAACCGCTCTTGATCATCAATATCTGTTTACGAAAGATATCGTTATTTCAATTTAGCAGCTACATCATTGGTAATATCCTGAGATTCACCAATAACGACAGCGCCTTTCAACACAATATAATCCAAGCTCTTTTCCTTCTGTACCTGCTTGGTCTTTTCCAAAACATCTTTTTCTAATGGATTGAACAGTGCAATCCGTTTTTTATTTAAATCAGCATTATATTTTTTAACTAACTCTTCCTGAGCCTTTTTATCACTGGTTTTCTTCAATTCCGCCTGGAAATCCTTCTGCGTATTGGTCACATCTGTCTGCCATTCCGTCATAGCCTTCGGAAACTGCGGATGCTTCTGCAGCAATGCAGACATATCAATCGTACCCAACCCGGCCGCAAAAGAAGTTCCTAATGTCCCCAACGTCATCATAGCCGCTAAAACAGCTGTCATTACTTTCTTATTCCATTTCATAGTCTTGTCCCTCCTAAAAATCACTCATGTGCTCCTGTCAATTCAAAACATTCCTTACGTGCACTCTCTTCACAAGAACGCATCGCCAAAATCGTTTTTTCAAACAATTCCGGAAGCTCCCAGCCAAGCATTTCAGCACCTTTTTGTATAACATCTCTAGAGCAGCCGGCAGCAAAGCGTTTATCCTTAAATTTCTTTTTCAGACTTTTTACTTCCATATCCTGCGTACTGTGAGACGGTCTCATTTTGGCAGCTGCCCAAATTAAGCCGGTTAATTCATCTGCTGCAAACAACACTTTCTCCATTTCGTGTTCCGGCGCTATATCGACACACAATCCATAGCCATGACAAACAACAGAATGAATAAATTCATCGCTGGCATTAATTTCTTTCAAAAGTTCCGGGGCTTTTTTACAGTGCTGTTCCGGATACTTTTCAAAATCCACATCATGAAGCAAGCCAACAAGACCCCAATAGTCTGCGGCATCTCCATATCCAGATTCATTAGCATACCAACGCATGACGCCCTCGACTGTCAGTCCATGCATAATATGAAATGGCTCCCTATTGTACTTCCGTAATAAGTCCAGTGCTTCTTTTCTTTCCATAAAATACCCCCTTAAACCTTACAACACACATATTATATCATATTAGAGCCATGATAAGATAGTCCCGGATGCAACCGGTATGTGTCAAGAAGTTCTCGGTGAATGTATTGACCTAGATAATAGCTAGCCTCATCGACATCGTTTTTTTATAAAAATGCAGGCGTTGAGAAACTGTTAGCTAACTTCCCTATGGCACTGCTGGACGGGCCATTATTGCAAATGCGTCCGTGATGAATCCCTACATGCGTTTGAAAGGGAATCTTCCGCATGACTCGTCTCATCGTCCCACGGAAAGTGCGGCTGACTGGAGCGGTAAACCCCTTG
>NZ_LEKT01000200.1 GCF_001045675.1 Megasphaera cerevisiae DSM 20462 | reverse complement strand
GGCTTTAACAATCCAGTTTCATCAGCGATTACAATCATCGCCGTAGCTATCACAAGTCTAGTACTCGCCTTTATTATTGGTACACTTATTAAAAAATTCGATTTAATGCACTTACACATACCAATGCCTTGGCAAAAACATACTAAACACTCATAATACAAAAACAACTCCCAACCATGCGATTATTATCGTGGCTGGGAGTTATTTTTATATCTAGTTAACAATCAAGACATACATATAGTTTTACATATTTAGCGGACTTTTCTAATTTAATTCAAGTCCTAATATCCTGAACCAATTTTGTCCCCGTTTTCGTCATATTTAGTCACATAACCATCATCTGTATCAACAGTATATGAGCCGGCTAAATTACCGTCTTTATCATCATATGAGAATCCCCATTTACCGTCACTTGTTTTTTCAGGTTCTTTAAATGTATACGTATCTGTATCTAACTTTTCACCTTCGTAAGATTCTACTTTGTCGATGACATTATCACGTGTCACTTCTTCAGAATC
>NZ_LEKT01000199.1 GCF_001045675.1 Megasphaera cerevisiae DSM 20462 | reverse complement strand
AGGGGCTGTGAAATAACGCCCCTATAAAAACGAATGAGGATCACTGGCTCGAAAGAGCCGGTGATCCTCATTTTGTGGTAAAATTTTACGTAACTAATGAAAAATTCAACCATCAATTATTTTAAAACAAAACAGGCTATTTTGCCACTGTTTATTTCAGATTGTCTGAATATCTGCGATCCTGTGCTGGTTTTTGACCGATTTATGGAGGAAATCGACTTGGAGAAATACCTGAGCAATGTTCCAACGCACGTTACCGGACGTATCAGGTTGATATTGTCAATATCTCTTTACACTTTTTCCTCGAGGATATTCGATCTACGCTGCATCCTTCAATGAGCGGTAATACTGTTGTCTCTTAATCATTGGAGGTAATCCTCCATTGGTGGAGCAGATTCTTCGGTTATTCCAGTAACTAATGAAATATCTCCATATAATTGTTTTCATATGTTCAACAGTTGTTTTTGAAGCATTATATCGATTATAGATTAGTTCTTCCTTTAATCTTGCCCACATACT
>NZ_LEKT01000198.1 GCF_001045675.1 Megasphaera cerevisiae DSM 20462 | reverse complement strand
AAGAAGGGCTCGTTCTCCAGCGAGGAATCTGTCTTCAAGGTTCTCTATCTCAGGGTAAAGGAACTCTATGCCAAGTGGGAAGGGCATCATATCCAGAACTGGGCGATGGTCAGAAACCAGTTGGCTATGGATGATAAGCTGCAAGCTCGTATCCTGAAATACGAGAAATTTTAAAGCCAGCAATCACTGGTAACGCATCTTCTTTTATGATACCTAAAAAAACTTACACACTTAACTTGACAAACCCTGGCGCGAAGCAGGATAGCATTAGCCTTTGATATTGTCAATATCTCTTTACACTTTTTCCTCGAGGATATTCGATCTACGCTGCATCCTTCAATGAGCGGTAATACTGTTGTCTCTTAATCATTGGAGGTAATCCTCCATTGGTGGAGCAGATTCTTCGGTTATTCCAGTAACTAATGAAATATCTCCATATAATTGTTTTCATATGTTCAACAGTTGTTTTTGAAGCATTATATCGATTATAGATTAGTTCTTCCTTTAATCTTGCCCACATACT
>NZ_LEKT01000197.1 GCF_001045675.1 Megasphaera cerevisiae DSM 20462 | reverse complement strand
GCATTGTATGAATTTACACAGTGAAAATCAGGGTAGGTTCGATTTATCGAACTAGCATTCTTATGACAAGGATGCCCATGAAAAATGGCGGGCGTAATGAATTACGCCCCTACGGTGCAGGAGAAGCTATTCGCGCTGTGCCCCATATAACACATATCACGGGATTGGGGTATGGCACATGATTCGGATGTGCGGGTTCGATGCCCATCCGCTGTTTTCCCAATGCGTTCATACAGAAACGTTTAGCCAGTTTCGTAGGGGCCCCATTTATGGCGCCCTCATACACACCTGGCATTGTATGAATTTACACAGTGAAAATCAGGGTAGGTTCGATTTATCGAACTAGCATTCTTATGACAAGGATGCCCATGAAAAATGGCGGGCGTAATGAATTACGCCCCTACGGTGCAGGAGAAGCTATTCGCGCTGTGCCCCATATAACACATATCACGGGATTGGGGTATGGCACATGATTCGGATGTGCGGGTTCGATGCCCATCCGCTGTTTTCCCAATGCGTTCATAC
>NZ_LEKT01000196.1 GCF_001045675.1 Megasphaera cerevisiae DSM 20462 | reverse complement strand
GGCTAAACGTTTCTGTATGAACGCATTGGGAAAACAGCGGATGGGCATCGAACCCGCACATCCGAATCATGTGCCATACCCCAATCCCGTGATATGTGTTATATGGGGCACAGCGCGAATAGCTTCTCCTGCACCGTAGGGGCGTAATTCATTACGCCCGCCATTTTTCATGGGCATCCTTGTCATAAGAATGCTAGTTCGATAAATCGAACCTACCCTGATTTTCACTGTGTCAATTCATACAATGCCAGGTGTGTATGAGGGCGCCATAAATGGGGCCCCTACGAAACCGGGAAACGTTTCCGTATGAACGCATTGGGAAAACAGCGGATGGGCATCGAACCCGCACATCCGAATCATGTGCCATACCCCAATCCCGTGATATGTGTTATATGGGACACAGCACGAATAGCTTCTCCTGCACCGTAGGGGCGTAATTCATTACGCCCGCCATTTTTCATGGGGCATCCTTGTCATAAGAATGCTAGTTCGATAAATCGAACCTACCCTGATTTTCACTGTGTAAATT
>NZ_LEKT01000195.1 GCF_001045675.1 Megasphaera cerevisiae DSM 20462 | reverse complement strand
TATTAATTGTTGGCGCTTTAACATCTTTATAGAAGATGGTGATAGCTTGACCAGCATTAGTTAACTTAACAGTTTTATTTGTAGCATTGTATGTCGGTGCATATGTACTATCTACATTGACTAATTGATAGCCTTTAGGTGTGATTGTACTTTGTTGATCGTCAATGTTAACTGTATTATCAACATCTCCAGCCAATGTTTTAGGTGGAATGATTTCTTTACCAGTATTAGCATCAACATAGTGCACTTGTGCTGTAGCAGATTCTGTATAGGTAAATGAGTCAATTTGAACTTGTTGTAAATTTCGTGCACCACCTGTAGAAGCAGTCATAGATAAAGAGAAATTGGTATTATTACTTGCTTTAATCCAATCTGAAATATTTCTTGTCCATGTTTGACCAGCATACGTGACTGTCATCACTTTTGTATCACCATTATAATCAATGACGAAATCTTGGAAGGTACCGTTAGGTTGTGTCGTTAATTTCGCTGCGTTTGCTGTCTTAGTGCTATCCGTATATGTCGATGCGAC
>NZ_LEKT01000194.1 GCF_001045675.1 Megasphaera cerevisiae DSM 20462 | reverse complement strand
GAGCCTATGAAAAAATCTCTGTAAACAAACTTCCACTCGAAGTCATAAGGTCTTCTATGGTACAATCTAATCATAGGAGGACTTTTTATCGGAACGCTCCGACAGCGAGAACGCCCGCAACGGTTATAAACCAAAGCAAATGAACAGCAGTTATGGCAGCTTTCAGATTGACGTTCCGCAGGATCGGCAATCCTCATTCAAGCCACAGGTTGTCAAGAAGCGTCAGAAAGATATCTCTGCCATTGACCAAAAAATAATTTCTATGTACGCCAAAGGGATGACGACCAAACAAATTTCTGAAACCATCGAGGACATTTATGGGTTTGATGCATCAGAGGGCTTCATATCGGATGTCACGGATAAAATCCTGCCCCAGATTGAAGAGTGGCAGTGTCGGCCACTTGCCAGCGTCTATCCTATTATCTTTATTGACGCCATTCATTTTTCGGTACGTCATGATAATATTGTCCGCAAGTTGGCTGCCTATGTTGTGCTCGGCATTAATGAGGATGGCTACAAAGAAGTACTCGCCCTTGAAGTCGGTGAAAATGAAAACAGCAAATACTGGCTGGGCGTTC
>NZ_LEKT01000193.1 GCF_001045675.1 Megasphaera cerevisiae DSM 20462 | reverse complement strand
TTGCTGGTTCTGACGTATTACCATCTTTATCAGTAGACGTTACTGGTAATGTTTCTCCACCTTTTAAGTCTTCGTTAGTTGGAATATTGATGACATAATTACCATTATTATCTGTTGTGCCAGTTGCCGTTGTACCATCTGGGAACGTCACTGTTACTGTTGAGCCTGGTTCCGCTTTACCTGTGATTGTTTTATCTTCACTTGTTACCGGATTGATTGTCGGTACAGTTGGCACTGTTGTGTCTGTCACTACTGTTGTTGCTGGTTCTGACGTATTGCCATCTTTGTCAGTCGCTGTGACTGGTAATGTTTCGCCACCTTTTAGGTCTTCATTAGATGGAATATCGATCACATAGTTACCGTTTTCATCTGTTTTACCAGTCGCTGTTGTGCCATCTGGGAATGTTACCGTCACTGTTGAGTTTGGCTCTGCTTCACCTGTGATTTGTGTATCATCACTTGTTACTGGGTTGATTGTCGGTACAGACGGTGCTGTTGTGTCCGTTACTACTGTTGTTGTTGGTTGTGATTCATTAC
>NZ_LEKT01000192.1 GCF_001045675.1 Megasphaera cerevisiae DSM 20462 | reverse complement strand
TCCAAGCACCAATCAAGATAACTACTAACGCTAAAAAGCCGATGATTTTATTTGTAACACCAGGCCAGTTACCTAATGCAAAGACGCCCCAAAGTGATGCCCCTAATAATTGGAAGGCCGTTGTAACTGGCATGGCACGTGATGAGCCTACATATTCAAATGCTTTAAATGTCATAATTTGACCGAAACTCCAACCAGCTCCTGATAATAATGCAAAGAACAGATCCATACCTGTTGGGAAGCCGTGGCCTGTGGAGATAAAGAAGACAAAGGCAAAGATTAACGTCCCGACTGTAGCACCTATAATTTGGTTAACTGGTTTACCACCAAATTTGGATGCAATCGTTGGAAATAGACCCCAACCGATTAATGGCCCTAAACCAATTAACAATGCAACTAAATTCATGATTCAACACCTCTATTGATATATTTTTTATCTGTTGCGTTTAGTAAAACGTTTTACTAAATTATAGCACTTCTATTTGTAAATGTATACGCTTTCTTAAACACGATAAAAAAACCATACCTATCAATAAC
>NZ_LEKT01000191.1 GCF_001045675.1 Megasphaera cerevisiae DSM 20462 | reverse complement strand
GTAACAATGCAGCACATAAAGCAAGAGGACGATCATTGTTATCCCACGCGTCACGACCTTCAAACGTTTCATCTATCATGCGGCGAACAATTTCATAAACGCCTAAAGAGTGACCAAAACGACTATGTTCAGCTGTATGAAAGGAAAGATATAATGTGCCAAGTTGCTTAATTCTACGTAATCGTTGAAATTCTTTTGTCTTAACTAAATCCCAAATCAACTGGTCTTTAACGTGGATATACCTATGTATAGGATCTTTAAATACCTTTTCCTCTGCTAATTTACTCGTTGTATACGATGATTGTGTCATGTAATACCTCCTTTTTATGTGAGACTTTCATCAATGTCTCTGTCTTTGATATATATTTATGACAAATGTCTTAGAACGTCTTTTTCATTAAAGCCAAATTCATAACTTCGCCATACATTTCAGGTTGATATGAGCGAACCGTTTCAAATCCTTGTTCATTATAGAAGTGAATGCCTTCATTATTTTGATTATCTACTTCTAAATAAACCGTATCATATTTTCCTTTAAAT
>NZ_LEKT01000020.1 GCF_001045675.1 Megasphaera cerevisiae DSM 20462 | reverse complement strand
TGAAGTGAAAACACATCAGCACAAACGGGCACTCGCGCTCACCGCTCGTAAGTTAGTCAGACTGATATTTGGATTGCTGGCCAAGCATCAGCTCTACTCTTCCAACAGAGTAGACCAAGCTTAATACGAAGCGAACATACTTTCTCTTTTTTTGAGATTGAGGGAAAGGTTTGTTAAGTGTACCCTTTTTTCTGGATTTCTTCTTCAAATCTTTCTTTTAAGGTCTTGACATATTACCAGATAGCTTTTGTACGCACACGTGATTAAATATATATATATTTAATACAAATATATATTCATTATTCTTTTCTTTTAACAAATATATATTTATATGCGCTGAATTATTATTCATATTTTGTCATATTTATTCTTTGTTTCCATTTTATTTTTCATTTTTTAGCCAATTTCAGCCATTCTTTCGTACAAAAAAACATACATACACAATATTCCTATTGAAGGATAATTTTATGCATTTCTCATAAATATAAATTTAAAGTAGTTTTCTTGAAATTCCCGATATTTTCGTTTAGCCAAGGGAATGCATTTTCCTTGTACCTCAATATAATCACTTTTGATGATATGAATAGCTTCCTGATTGACGATATATCCTTTTGCCGGCGATACAAACTGTCCCGGCGCCTTTTTGTCCAACGCTTCCATCAGATGGGTCAGCGTCTGCCTGACTTCTAATATAGTGCCATCGACAAGATGTATCTGTAAAATATGTCCTTTACTTTCCACATACATAATGTGATCAAGTTCTTCAGTCTGAACACCGCACCCCACAAGCTTAAATATAATTTTTTCGCTATGATATCGTGTCAGCCGTTCCATCGCCCGGTTCATGGCCGCGTTGAAGTCTGCCTGCGAAAAAGGCTTGAGCAGGTAATGTACGGCTTTGAGGGAGAATGCCTCTATGGCAAATTCATCGCTGGTCGTAATAAAGATGATTTCAGCCCGGCACTTACGGCGCCGCATCTCCATGGCTACATCTGTCCCCAAAATACCGGGCATGCAAATATCCAGCAGGGCGATATCAAAATCGCCTTTTTGTTCTATATCATCCAGCAGTTTAAAGGCATTGTCATATGCGCAGCACTCTACCTTTTCATGCCGTTTTGAAAAATAGCCTTCTGCTGCCTGATGTATCGTATGAAGCTGAAGCCGCACATCATCACAAATCGCAACCCATATCATATCTTCTCCCCTTCACTGCTGCGCCGACGCCGTCCGGACATCTGCACACCGTTCTATTTCTATTGGCATATCTTACTCCTATCACTCATATTCCCTATTTGCAGTATTTGAAAAGACCCTATCCCCCCTTTGTAGGTATTATTGTATTTTTGTGACGTACTATCTTCTTACAAAGATAGTATCCAGCAATCACTACCTGGTTATATTATAATGGAAAGAAAGCATTTTTTAAAGTATACGAAAGTATACTCTTAAAAATACCATGTCATTTATTGTATGTTTTATGCTTTTTTTTGTATGTTTTATGCCATTTATCAATATTCGACAAAAAAAAGACGCCGCAGCGTCTAAAAAAACAATCAGTATATTATATTTTTACAGTTTTTTTACAAAAATAATTGACGAATAAAAGGAACCACCGCCGGTTCATACAGAAATTTAAGAAATGAAAACACAATAAGCCCTAACGTACCGCCGACAATGGCTCCGTTGATGCGAATCCAGGCAAGGTCTTCCCCAACCTTGCGTTCCAGAAATTCATTGAATTTCCGTTTATCAAAGCCCGACAAGACATCCCGTACAGCAACGGCAATGAGAGAATGTTCGTGCTCCAGGATGACGGTGCAGGCACGCCGAATCTGTTCATCCAGCCAATCCTTGATTTCCGGATAGGTTCGGCAATACTCCAGATAATGCAAAAATTGTTCTTCCAATAAATCTTTAAGCTTTTCTTTACCGCCTTCTCCCGACATGAAATAGTCCTGACCGGCATGTTGGGTTGCGCTGAGCCACCGTTCGATAGGTAATGAATCTACAAACTGATCCTGCCAGTTTTGCACGGCATAGGCCAGCTGCCCATTCATGGAATAAAGGAACAGTTCCAATTTACGGCACAGCCATTCCCGTTGTTCTCCTTCGGCATGCTCCCATTGATCAAGCCAGGCAAGGATGCCGATTTTGATATCCTTGGCGATTTTATGTGTGTCTACCAGACCTGTAAATTTATTGAGTGTGACAAGAAGTCCCGGACCATTTTTTGATTCTTCCATCCAATCCCGAATGATTTGCTCCAGCATGACGTCAAAGTCATCACTGTTGACCAGTTCTTTGCCCAAACCGACAGCATCATTGAACATATGACTATTCGGGTCTTCCAGCAGAGAAATCAGCCGGTCCTGAAAAAATCCCACCAATGGCTGCCGTTTTAAATAGTCTCGTATATGTGCTGCAATCATATCCTGTGTGCCACCCTGCTGCGCATATCGATAAAACCGCTGCGCCACTTCATACAGCAGGGTCCGAAATTTTTCATTGCCGCCGGGGCTTTTCAGCCAGGTGGTCACTTTATCCATAAATGATATTTGATACAGCTTATCCTGCCACATATTAGGCTGAAGCAGTTTTTCCGAAACAATTTTAGTCATGCCGTCTATGATCTGATGACGATGGCTGTAGAGAAGCTCCGTATGGTACGGGAAGCCCAATGGCCTTTCAAACAACGCGGTCACGGCAAACCAGTCGGCAATACTGCCGATGAGAGCCGATTGAATGACAAAGAAAAGCAATTCCTCCGCTAAACTTACTTCATGCGTATCCCACCACCAAAAAATCAGGCAGAAACAGAAAAAGGACAGGGCCAGAATGCCGTTTGCCCGCTGACGATATGTCATCGCTACATGCCCCCCTTCACATTGTACATAACCAGATAAATAACGGCACCAAGAACAGCTCCGACCAGTGAACCGTTGACACGAATCATCTGCAGATCATACCAAACGCTGTTTTCCAGCTGTTCTGCCAGCTGCTGGCTGTCATACTGCATAATTTCTTTTTCCGCCGTTGTGCCGAACCACACCTGCAGCCGTTTCAGTTCCCGCGCTGCCAGGGCTAGCGCTACGCGATTCATTTGCTCTACCTGAGTCGTGCTCTGCTGCCACGTTTCCAGTTTGCTGACAGCATATCCGGCTGCAATATGGCAAATCCGTTTTTGCCGTTCCGGGTCCTGGACATATCGCTGCCAGGCTTCCCTCATATCCGGGCGGGTCACGAGACTTTTATACATGCGCATCTTATAGCTTTCAATGCGTTCCTTCCATTCCGCATTGAATTCTATTTTTTCAGCCTGTGCCCACAAATATCGCAAGGCTTTTTCCCGCTGCAGCGAGTTTGTTTTTTTGGCTTCAGCTAATATAGATAATGCCTTGGCCTGGAGCTTGAGTGCTACATGGTCTGGACTGAACAGGTCGCTGGCCAGAGCCGCCTTGATAGCCCAGGCAAAAAAGAAATTGCGTTTTTCATATTGATGCAGCGATTCCCGGTAAATTTCACCGATATATTTTTTCATGGCATCACTTTTTACCATAATTTCCAGATGAAGTATCATAAAGTCGAGAAAATCTTTTCCCGACTCACCTTGCAGGCCAATTTTGATGGCCTTGCTCATCATAGGCGCAATATCAATTTTTTCAATTGCCTTTTCTCCCATACCGGAAAAAGCTTTGACTACAGTCTGCATATCAACGGTATACAAGAAGGTATTGAGGATCTGTCCCAATACACGTTCCGCTGATTGGAATCCCTTTTCCGAGTATAGGTACTCCAGTGTCGTTTCCAATATAGGATGGTGTTTCAGCACATTATACATATTGGGAACCGTCAGGATTTCACTTTCAATCATATGCCGCGCCATTTCGGCAATCCGTTCCTTACTGTTGGGAATCAGCCCTGTCTTGAAGGAAATTCCCAACGGTTTTCGAAACAATGCGGTAACAGCATACCAATCCGCCAAGCCGCCAATGAGGGCCGCCCCGGCTAAATGTGTCCACAGCCCGCCCCAAAAAAAGTCCTGAAACGGGTACGCCAGCAGCAGGATCACTGCCGCAATGCCCAAAATGTAATTGGCTATGCGGCTGCGTCTATACTGTGTTGTCGTCTCTAATCCAGTCATTCTATTCCTCCTCCGGCCCGCAAGCCAGTGCAATCAATACCTGATTTATACATGAATTACCGTCGTATCACCTTTCTGTATCGGAATCCACAAGGGTACCTGTCCATATGTATCCATAAATGCCTGTGACGGTATCCACGGCGTACCAAAATAGTGCATAGGGACAAGGAGCCTTCGCACCTGCACGACGTCTAAAAAGCGTTTGACACCCCATTCACGGGCTTCCTCCAATCGGGCATCTACGGGAAAAAAGGCAACATCTACATCCAGCCCGGCAAGCTTTTTCATTTCCCGGTCAAAGTTGGCCTTTGCCTCTGCATTATTTTCGTCCGTATCTCCCAGCCAATGCCACCAGTTCAGATCCCCGGCATGGAAAATCGTGCAGCCATCCGTTTCCACAAGAAACGAACCACCGGCATCAGTCGAGCCGTATTGTGTAATCGTTGTATCTTCTATATGTATTGTATCATATATATTCATGGATTGCATTTTTTTCGCCGCCGGGCCGTGAAAGGGAACTTCCGCATTAAAAATATAGTGAGCCGTACTCCGCTCAAAGCCGGCAATAGCCGGATTAAAATGATCTTCATGCCAATGACTGACAAAAAACCATAAAGGCTTTTTGCCGCCGGCATAGGATCGGACAGCACCGGCCGGGTCCTTATAGTAGTCAAACACCAATACTTTTGTTTTTGTTTCTGCGGCAAAACCGCTGTGAGCCAAAAAGGTCAGTTGTACATCTGTCATATGTATGCCTCCTTATGCGGGGTTCCTGTATGCGTAGTGATATATTGCATTTTATTATTATACCATCAATACGGCCTGCTCTTGAACCCCCCATATCAAACTCATGGTTCCGCAAAAAAAAGAACAGCAGCACGCTTACTTATGTGCCGCCGTTCCTTCCTGCATCTGCAAGTTATCCTTGATGATATTCAACACCCATAGCACCTTTCGGGTGCTTCCAGCTTTTAACGCCCTTGCCGCCGGAAATGACACGGCAAGTGCCGCATTCCAGACAGCCTTCATGATTGAAAATCAGTTTACCATCTGTATATTTGTACAATTCTGCCGGACAGGCCATCACCAGACGATGAATTTCTGCTTCGTCATGATAGTCTTCATTGATTTCAATATGAGATTCGTGTTCGTCCGTCATAAATTTGATAACACCGAGTTTATCGTCTACACTCATTTTAGCCATTTTACATCGCCTCCCAAGCTTTCTTACCAAGACCAAACAGGCCATTTAAACCCCCGTTATTCGCAAGAACAGTCAAGGCGATCATCGGCAGCGCAACAGGAGCGCCGCCTTCTACTTTATAGACCATACCGGCAAATTCATCGGCCATTTTCGGAAAATCATTGAAGATGATATGATCTTCCAGCAATCCCGGCAGATTCTGATATTGCTTCATGAGCTTCATGATAAAGCTTTCATCCAGTAATTTTTTATAATATGCCAGGCTTTCTGCCGAGAAATCATCAACTGCCTTAGCTTTGATAACAGCTTCGCCGGCAAGACGTCCTGATTCGACAGCCAAATCCATGCCGCGGACAGTATAGCCCAGATTGACAACCATCGCAGCCGCATCACCGGCCAGAATCACACCGTCACGAACGAGTTCCGGCATCATTTTCAGACCGCCTTCCGTAACGAGATGGGCCGAGTATTCTGACAGTTTCCCGCCTTTAATAAACGGCGCGATAGACGGATGCGCTTTCATGCGTTCCACCATATCAGGGATACTGACATCAACACGTCCAATATCATTGATCGTGGTAACGATCCCCAGTGAAAGGCTATCCTTATTGGTGTAGATAAAGCCGCCGCCTAAGTTGCCGCCGGTCGGATCGCCGGCTATCATCCATGCGGCGCCTTCCCCATTTTCCAGGCCAAACCGTTCGTTGATGACATCTTCACCGAGTTCGATGACTTCCTTGACACCTACAGCTACATCTTTAGGATCCAATTCCTGCTTCATGCCCAGCTGCTGTGCCAACAGGGAGTTTACCCCATCGGCCAAAATCACTACATCAGCATCTACTTCTTCACCGCCGCAGTTGATACCGATGACCTTGCCGTCTTCAATAACCAGATTGTCTACCAGCAGGCCCGTCGCTACCATCACACCGGCTTCTTCCGCCTTTTCAGCCAGCCATTTGTCAAACTTAGACCGCAGCACCGAGTATGAGGGATGCTTCAGTGCTTGCAGCTTATCCGAGCCATATTGAAAGCTCAAAGCACCGCCTTCGGTCATCAGGGAAAGCCGCTCCTGCGTAATCTTACGCTCGATGGGGGCTTCTTCTGCAAAGTTTGGAATGAGCTTTTCCAGGCTATGTCCATAGATACGTCCGCCGCTGGAGTTTTTAGAACCGCAGAATTTACCGCGCTCCACCAACATGACATCCAACCCTGCCTGCGCCATTGTCAGCGCCGCAGCAGAACCAGCCAGGCCGCCGCCAACTACTATGGCATCAAATTTTTCTTCACTACTCATGTTCTTACCCTCCTTAACCATACGGTTTATATTCTGAATCCGTTCCAGTAACCGTCAGTTTTTATATTAAACGTATGTTAATTTGTCTTCATTTTTCTTTTATTTCTAGTGCTGATCCGTTTCTGCCCCTTGTGCAGCACGCAGGTCCCAAACAAATGACCTTCCATCCGCGCATGTGCCAGGCCGACTTCCCTGAAAAGAGCCAGCAACTGCCGCTTCCTCAAAAACTCCCGCGTCGACTGCCACAGCCACAGGTATTCCTGGCGATGCCGGATGCCACCACCGAGAAATGGCATGATACCCCGGAAGTACAAGGCATAAAAAGGACGGATCAAGGGAGAATCGGGGACAAAGGAATCCAGGCAGTAGACCCAGCCTCCCGGCCGGACGACACGCGTCATTTCGCATAATACCTGCCGATAGTCAGAAGTGTTGCGCAGTCCGAATGAAATACAGGCGGATGCAAAGGTGTTGTCTGGAAAGGGAAGCGTCATGGCATCCCCTTCGTACCAGCTGACATTATCCAGCCGCCGGCTCTTCTGCCGGGCAGTCTGCAGCATAGCCGGAGAAAAATCCAGCCCTGTAACTGTCAGATCTGGTCGGACAGCAGCAATCGCAATGGCAATATCACCGGTACCACAGCACACATCCAGAACCTGTCCGTTTGGTTCAGCCCGTTTGGTTATTGCATCAATGAGCTGCTGTTTCCAACGTCCTTCCATTCCCAGGCTGATACGCTCATTAGCCTCATCATAGGAAGAAGAAATGTGCTGAAAAACTTGATATACTTTTTCTCGTTTCGACGGTTCAGCCATGAAGCATACCTCCGATCCACATACCTGTCATCATGAGCAAATATGTGCCGTTTCCCAGCAAATTCCCCTTCAAAATCCCTTTCATCTGCCTGATCCGGTTATTCGGCACCAAGGGTGAACGCAGCAGAAAAGCAAATGCGCCGCGGGAGACCAGCACGACCAGTACTGGCGTAATCAGGCCCCACAAACCGGCATAGACCACCGGCACAACACACAGCAGCAACATCCACAGCACCACCGCAGCCCGATAACACCGCACGGCCTTCTGCCGTCCCAGCAGGACCGGCAGGGTACAGCGCCGTACCCGTCGGTCTTTTTCAATATCACAGATATTATTGGTCATCATAATCAGGCCGATTCCCATGATAAACGGCAGCGCCGCCGCCATAACGGCAGCGTCCAGTGTACCGCGTACAGCCGCCACGATTCCCAAGGGTATCAACCCACCCATGACCACGCCGGAAACCAGTTCACCTACAGGCAGGTAGGAAATAGATACTGCGCCGCCGGAATAGGCCAGTACGGCAGCTGCTCCGATCACACCGACAAGAAACGGCGCCGGTCCGGCAGAAAGGATAACGGGCAGTGCCAGCAGCACCGCGGCCGCTAAATACCCAATTCCCAGCGCTAAGGCCTGTTTGGGCGCAATATGCTCATAGACAAGTACGGCATCGCTGACTTCCACACAATCGTCTGCGCTGTCTGCCCCTTTCACAAAATCAAAGTAATCGTTGAGTGTATTGACTGTAGACTGCATAAGTACACAGGCCCCCAGCAAGGCCGCACCGGTCCCAAGGGACAGTACATCTCCCGCAAGCAGGCAGTATAATTCCCCGAATAAAGCAGGATATATCGCAGCAAGCCAGGAATGAGGCGCCGCCAGCCGAAACGCCAACTTAGGCGTTAGACATTGTTCTTTCATGCTATACAGCCCCCAGTTTCCGAACCAGCTTCAGCAGCAGCTGAGCCACTTCACAGGAAGGCAGCAGCCGGATCAATTCTTCCGCATGCTGCTGATAACCATGAATCAGATTCCAGGACTTTTCCATCCCGCCCAGTTCCGTTACCAGCTGTTCCATACGGCAAATGTCTTCCGCTGACAGTATCCTGCCTGCGTTACGCTGCATAAAAGGCGTTAGCGCTTCACGTCCGCCAGGCTGTTCCAACGCCAGCAGCACCGGCAGAGTATATATCCCCTCCTGAAAGTCCTGATGCGCATTTTTTCCAATTTGTGTGTGGTCCGTCGTAAAATCCAGCAGATCATCTCTCATTTGAAACATATACCCCAAGCATTCTCCCAAGGCTTCCAACAGCTGCGCAACCTTTTCACTGCAGCCGCTTTCCCTCGCACCAATACGGCAGCAAGCCATAAACAAGGCTACTGTTTTCCCGTGAATATTACGCAGATATTCCTCCATGGTAACATTCTCTTTATACCGGCACGCCGCTTGACCGATCTCTCCGACACACATTGCCTCCACAGTCTTTGACAGCACCATACCGGAATGATTTAGTCCCTCCCGCATTAAATGATAGCTGATACGGCTCATAAGGAAATCACCGGCGTAAACGGCTGCATTTTTCCCATACTTGCTTTGTACAGACGGCTTGCCGCGGCGAAGCGGTGCATCATCAATGATGTCGTCATGAATAAGCGAGGCGAGATGAGTCATTTCCACGATAGCAGCAAGCTTGTACAGCCGGTCTCCAGCCTCTCTGCAGGCAGAGCCAAATTCCGATGCCATCACCAGCAGACGCGGCCGTATCATTTTCCCTTGCGAGGAGGCGGCATCATCCAATACCGCGCCGATCGCTGTTCCAGAAAACGGATGTCCCATGAACAAATCCATATATTCCCTGATCTTCTGTATCTGCTCGTCACTGACTCTGGTAAAATATTTCGGCATGCATCTCCGAGCGCTGTTCTCTATAAGTCTCTGTTTTATCATCAATGCTCAAATACACCTTTCCGCTCGCCTAAACGGCTGCTTATTTTTCCCGTTTTTCCACTAGAATTTGTGCCGTATGCTTAACTTGAATATTGTTCAGGCCGCGGGCATCCAAACCACCCTTGATCTGAAGCAGGCATCCCGGACAGTCGACCGCTACGACATCAGCACCGGTAGCTACGATATTATCGATTTTTTCCTCCAATATAGGCGCAGACATTTCCGGAAATTTAACGGAGTATGAACCACCGAAGCCGCAGCATTTATCACAATTGTTCATTTCCGTAATTTCCACGCCGCTGGTCTGTTCAAGCAACTCGCGCTGTTCTTCAAATACACCCATATACCGTTTCAGATGACAGGAATCATGATACGTGACCTTCATGGGTACGCCATCAGCATTATCCGGCAGTCCTCCCAGCATAGAAAGAAGCTTGGAAAAGTCATACGATTTAGCCCCCAGCTCTGTCGCTTTTTTGTACATGTCCGGATCGTCTTTGAACATGTCCTTGTAATCCCGGAGAGCATGGGTACAAGTAGGACAGGCTGAAACGATGAAATCATAGTGCTCGGCATCCATCGCGTTGATATTCATTTCAGCTGCCTTTTTAGCATTTTCTACATCTCCCATATACGTCGCCGGAGCTCCGCAGCACGATTGATCCAACGGCATTTCCACAATATACCCGGCCATATTAAGCGCTTTGACAACAGCTGTTGCGATATCAACATATACAAAGTCCAGCAGACAACCGGCAAAAATGGCAATTTTCCCTTTCGGATTAGGCACATCTTGCTTGATGGCCGGCAGGACATCCCGGAACGGCTGCGGCGCTACCGTTGGCAGACTACGTCCGGCCGTGAGGCCTGACAGGAACATGGGCATGTGCCGCAGCATTGGCTGGCCCTGCGTAAGCGTCCCCTGCGCAAGCGTCCCCTGCGCAACCGATGCGATACGCAGCATAGAGTGAAACAAATGCCGGTCACTGACCGTATCCAAACAGAATTTATGGATCGGATTCAAGCCGTCTTCCTGCGCGTATTTAGTACGCAGCTTGAGGATCATGCCGGCCACATCGAGTTTGCCGCCGCAAACCGTATTGCAGGTGCCGCACTGCAGACAGATATTCTGAATATCCTTGCCGCGTTCCCGGCTGTTGAGGAAGGAGGTAAGCAGCGTACCGATACCGCCGGTATAAATACTGCCGCCATATACATGCCCGCCTACAAGGCGAAAAGCCGGACAGACATTCAGACAAGCTGCACAGCGAATACAGCAGAAAATATCCTGATAATCCGGATCCTGCATAATTTGACGGCGTTCCGGTGTATCCAAAATAATGATATTAAATTGTTTAGGTTCTTTCGTATCATTTTCAGGATCCGTTACCACATTCGTAGCACCCGTATAGAAAGACAGATACGTCGTGATGTTCTGGGCAGTGCCGTTACGGGGCAAGACCTTGAAAATATACCGGATATCACTCATTTTAGCAACAAATTTTTCAATGCCGAAAATATACAAGTGCATGTTCGGCATTGTCCCGACCATACGTCCGTTCCCTTCGTTAGTCATCGTAATGACCGTACCCGTTTCAGCAACAGCGGCATTAGCACCGGAAACCCCCATTTCAGCCTGAAAAAACTTGGGACGCATAACACGGCGCGAGGTTTTGACTTCTTCCGTAATAATAGGTGCCTCGGGAGCTTTTGTATACGATGAAAACAGCCCGGCAACGTCTTCCTTCGAGTAGTGGATGGCCGGCATAACCATATGTGACGGCGAATCCCCGGCAATGGCGTTGATAAACTCACCCAGATCTGTTTCCTGCGCGTGAATACCCGCCGCTTCAAAGCCTTGATTGAAATGCATTTCTTCCGAAGCCATAGATTTTGATTTGACTACCAGCTTGACATTATTTTCTTTTGCCAGCTTTAAAGCATAATCAAATGCTTCCTGCGGAGTATGTGCCCGAAATACGTGCGCACCATTAGCGGTCGCGTTCTTTTCAAATTCATCCAATAGCTCATCAATATGGTCCCGCGCATAGGATTTGACTTCATGTACCTTTTCACGCAATGCCTCAAAATCATAGCCTTTATATACATTAGCGCGGTTTCCCGGATATGCTGTCGTAAAGTTCTTCAACGCCCGCTGCAGCGGCGCGTTATCCATGGCACGCTCAATTTCCTGCTTCAATAATTCATTAGACATTTAACATTCCCTCCCTTACGCATCTTTTACTACAACAACCGAATATTGGCGCGGACCATGCACTCCTACCGTACCTACGCATTCGATATCGGCAGTACGACTCGGACCGGTAATAATACCGGCAAATTTCGGAAAGGGTTTGGTTTCTGCCATAATGTCAATCATGGTATCAAAAGTATCAACGATTTTGGATAATTTGACTATACCAACATATACATCCGCTACCGTTTCCACAATACGGTCATCGACGTTATCCTTCATCTGTACCAGCGACCCCAAATTAGCAATACCGTAATCGGCCTCCGTCACACCGCCCTTATCATCCGGAGCGTTTTTACGAATATAATCCGTATCGGTTTTGATACCTGCCGCTTTCAGCGCGCTGACAACCCCAGTGTCCTTCAACAAAGGAGATTCTACAATAGCCACCTCCTGCGTATCTTTCTTTCGGAAAATTTCGACGAGTACTGCTGCCAAATCAGCTTTTGACGCCAGACAGCATTCACCGGCAACGCTGGCTAATCCTTTCTGAAACATTTCATACAACTCTGCTTTTTCCATTTTTCACACCCCTTTACATTTAGAATAAAATTTAAACGAAATAATAAATATACTTAAAAGGACTTATTATAAGTATATCAATTTATACACTAAACACAAGGAGGAAGTCGTTAACATTCATTGCTTTTTATGAAATAGATTTATCATATCTATGCAAATAAATCATATGTAAAGATATTCAAAAAACCAAGAAGTTTATCTATTATGCAAATTATATATACATAAACTCAGAGAAGTCAATCATTAACTACATTTTTTATTCTATTTATTTTATAAATGATATTAAATCATTGTTGTTTTGTTTTTTTATGTATATTTAAAATGCATATCAATATCAATATTTACAATGCATATTTACCATGTTAATACATTATTTTCAGCTGCGCCAGCTGTAAGCCCCGATCGGTTCTTTTATGTATATTTATTAACCAACATTAATTTTTATAATATATTATATATCAGCACAACTACTAACGATTTGTTTTTCTGAAATGTTTCGAGACACTGTTCTATATTTTTTTGTTTGCTGCACCTATTTTTATTCTTAGTGTAAATACGAGAAATGAGATTGCTTCAGTTGTTTATCCGTATTTTCACACAGGCGTTGGGTATCGCACTAGAAACCATCGATACAGAATTGACGGCAGAATACACGAAACAAGGATATCAGATGAAACGACGGGATTTCCGTACGATTCAAGGACTGTTAGGCACGATCACCTTTGAGCGGCGGCGGATACAGAAACAGGGTCCGCGAGCCAAAGGATTCTATCCCTTGGATAACCAGCTGGGATTGCGGAAATACCAACGGTATACGGCATTATATATGAAACGGGTTACGGAAGAAGCCGCGACAAGCGTATATCGTACCACGGCCGATGTCATGAACCGTCTGACATTGACTACCATCAGTCATCAGACCGTGGGGAACAGCATCAAACAGGTGGGAAACTATGAAAAATGGGAGCAGCAAGAAATCGGCAGAGCCGTGCTCCCGACAGTGGAACAGCACCGGCCTGCGATGCTCTGTATCGAAGGGGACAGGCTGATCATCAAAGGTCAGGGAGAAAAACGACAGGAAATCCACCGGGTACAAGTGAGTGAAGGTCAGCAACAGCATGGATGGCAAAGTGTATTGGTTCATGCCCATTATTTTGCAGGGTTGAACCACAAGGCGCTGATCCAGCAAGTGACGGCCTATCTGCAACGGGAATACGACCTGGGCAAACTGACAGTGGTCAGCAACAGCGATGGAGGCAGCGGCTATGGGAAAGATATATTCGAAAGCATGGTCATCGGCTGTCGCCAACATGAGCATGTGCTAGACCGGTATCCTGTAAACCGGAAGCTGAAAGAACGGCTGTATTTTGTGGAACCGGCTTTACAGGAGGAAATACGCAAGGCCTTGCGGGAGTACAAGGCAGACACAATGCGGGTGTTACTGGATACGGCCGAATCACAGGCAGCAACGACGGAGGAAGCCGCTCACATAGAGAAGCTTCGGAAATATATAGTAAGGAATTGGGAATCGCTGAAACCCATAACGATGAGAACCCCGCAGGTACAGCCCGCAGGAATCGGAGCGTGCGAGAACAATCACCGCCTTTATAGCTATAGAATGAAGAAACAGGGGCGTCATTGGAGCAAGGCAGGAGGAACCGCCATGGTCAAGGTGATTACGGCCATACGAAACAAAGAGCTGGACAACGCCTTCACCATCTGGGAAAAAGGCTTTACAGCACCGATAAGCCGCACATGTAAAGGAACAATGAGACGGATAATGAAGAAGATACCGATACAGCCCCATGTGGGAATTCATTGAGGAAGCATACGCAATCAGGGGCATGTCAGCAGTGCCATAGGAAAGTTATCCAAAAGCTTTTCTACACCTGTATTTTTCTAACATAACGAAGCCCGCAAAGCTCGCTATTATCAAGGTCAAAAAATTTACCGAGAAACTATTGACACATACTTTTTTATTTTTCCTATTGACAAAATCCTCCCAAAAGAGGTATCATATGCGTAATAAAAATGTGATGAACAAAACAAGTACACGTACGAAAGCCATACAGAGAGTGTAAGTCACCGGCTGAAAGCTTACACCGCCGCTGGGGTACGATGGAATGCCTTTGGGAGCAGGATAATCGAAAAGAGAGTAGATTATTTCGGAAAACCACCGTTATCGGTTTTGAGTGATAATATCAGTCAGTTTTATGATATTGTAATCAGAGTGGAACCACGGACCACCGTCTCTGTATGAGCGGGTGGTCTTTTTGTATTTCAGTATATACTGTTTCATTATCCAGGGAGGACTGGCAGCTATGTTTAACTCACTTCACAACGACATTCGCGTGATCAGAGACCGCGATCCTGCAGCAAAAAACACACTGGAAATCCTCTTATGCTACTCTGGCCTCCATGCCATCTGGGCCTATCGCATAGCTCATATCTGCTATCGTCATGGCTGGTTTGTCACCGCTCGTATCATATCAACAGCCGCTCGATTTCTTACAGGCATTGAAATTCATCCCGGCGCACAGATTGGTACTGGATTATTTATTGATCATGGCATGGGCATTGTTATAGGAGAAACAACCATTATCGGTAACGACGTATCTCTATATCAGGGTGTCACCTTAGGCGGTACGGGAAAAGAAAAAGGAAAGCGCCACCCTACTATAGGCGATTATGTTGTCGTTGCCTGCGGTGCCAAGGTATTGGGATCCTTTACGGTCGGCAAAGGTGCCAAAATCGGAGCCGGTTCCGTCGTTTTGAAGGAAGTACCGCCGTATTCAACGGTCGTCGGCATTCCCGGACGAGTGGTAGCTCAAAAAGGACGCAGTCTTAAGGCCAGTCATACAGAGCAGGACATTGATTTGAATCATAATCGTCTGCCCGACCCTATTGAAGACCAAATTATCGCCCTGCAGCGGCAGGTAGCCATACTGCAAAACCGTGTGGAAGAACTGGATACTATGCATGACGTGCGTATTCACAGCGTAGGCTGTCCGCGCCATTCATAAGGCTCACTCAGCTGACAGGGAATCACGCAGGCCTATAGACGTACATTAAAACAGCACTTTTTTAGTATACTTTTTTTATATTTCAGCAGGGAGATGGCTTTACATGTATCAGGATATCTTTTCCTACCAGGTCCTTTTTCGATGTAGCAGACCTGTTTATTTTTAAATTATTATATTATTTTATTGTAAAAAGGAGAGATTCTCATGAGTAAAATTTATACAAGTATGTTAGATTTAGTAGGCAATACTCCATTATTAAACCCGATTCGCTTCAATAACGCCGCCGGCGTGACAGGCACTACACTGCTGGTCAAGCTGGATGCCTTCAATCCAGCCGGCTCTTCCAAAGACCGTATTGCCAAAGCCATGATTGAAGATGCCGAAAAAAAGGGTATTTTAAAAAAAGGTTCCGTCATTATTGAACCAACGAGCGGCAATACGGGAATTGGCCTTGCTGCCGTAGCTGCGGCTAAAGGATATCGTGCAATCTTCACAATGCCGGAAACAATGTCTATCGAACGTCGTAACCTTATTGCTGCGTACGGTGCCGAAATCGTCCTGACAGAAGGAAAAAAGGGGATGCAGGGTGCTGTAGATAAAGCCAGCGATTTGGCCAAGGAAATCCCTGACTCTTTTATTCCGGGACAATTTACAAACCCTGTCAATCCAGAAGCACACCGCTTGACCACCGGCCCGGAAGTTTACAACGAAACAGACGGCGCAATTGATATATTTTTGGCTGGCGTCGGCACTGGCGGCACCCTGACCGGAGTCGGTCAGTATTTAAAAGAACAAAAACCTGCCGTCAAAATTATAGCGATTGAACCGGCTGATTCACCGCTGCTCTCAGAAGGCCATGCGGGACCGCATAAACTGCAAGGTATTGGCGCAAACTTTATTCCCGAAACATTGGACACCAAAATTTATGATGAAATAGTTACCGTCACAACAGATCAGGCATATGAAACAGCACAGGAATTCACGAAAAACGAAGGACTTCTCATCGGGATTTCCGGGGGAGCCGCTTTATATGCCGCTGTCCAGGTTGCTAAACGACCGGAAAATGCCGGCAAAACGATCGTCTCCTTTTTACCGGATAACGGCGACCGTTATTTGACGACACCGGGCTTTATCAAACAACAGTAAACAACAGCGTCATCGCTGATATATACATAAAAAATGCTAAGGGGCTGTCATGGATTTTCATGACAGCCCCTGATAGCATTAGCCGGTTGATTTCAACTGGTACAACTGATATTGACTCACTTACCACTACTTGCCTATAATATCTTATCCATATCCCGGCTGGCCAGAATGTCCACGCCCAATCCCAGAAGGTTCGCGGCAACCACGTCGCCGGCTTTGACCGGCGCCATTACAGTTACACCGCGCAAAGCTACGGCACAATCAAGAATACGACCTTTCGGCAGCGTCGTTTTTGATACGACGGGCAGAAGAGGCAGCGAACCGCCTTCAATACGGATTGTCGAGGTCAGCATACGCTGCGGATCGGTTAATTCCTGGCGGGCATACACTTCACCGCGTGGACATGTGTTCCCCGTAACTCGCGTAACCTTGCCATCCGTTACTTCCACTGTCAATAAACACCCCATGGGGCAGCTGATGCAATTTAATTGTTTCGTTTCTACACTCATTTTATGCTTCCTCCTCTGTAACGGAAACAGTCCAATCCGCATGATGGCCTTTGGCTTTATCTGCCGGTACGTTGACAGCAATCATTTCACTCGGTTTAGCAACCGGGAGAACTTTGCTAAGCAGCGTATCTGCGCCGCTTTTGACTGTCAGGCGTACATGTTTCATAGGCTTGCGGACGCGCATAAACAAGCGGATCGTTTCACCGTTTTCCCCAGCACGAACATGCTGGGGCACACAGGTGCGAACTTCGCCGGCAGCTTCAACCGCTACATCAGCTACATTGTCTTCCATCTTTCCCATCGCTTTAAGAGCGGCATACTTCCCTGCGATTTCAGCTTCTTCTGATACAAAATCAACAAGGTCATGAACATGCACAACATTGCCGGCCGCAAAAATACCGGTAATACTTGTTTCACGATGCTGATCGACAATCGGCCCACTCGTAAGGGGATGCATATCCAGACCCAGGCCCCGTGACAATTCATTTTCCGGAATCAGGCCGACGGACAACAGCAGCGTATCGCAATCGATATCGAATTCCGTTCCCGGAATAGGCTTCATATGCTCGTCTACTTTAGCTGCCGTAATGCCAGTGACACGATCCTTGCCATGGATAGCGGTAATGGTGTGCGATAAGTGCAAGGGAATATCATAGTCGTACAGACACTGCACCATATTACGAGTCAGTCCGTTAGAAAAGGGGCAGATTTCCAGCACTGCCTGTACCTTGCAGCCTTCCAGCGACATACGCCGGGCCATGATCAGGCCAATATCGCCGCTGCCGAGGATCACGATCTTTTTACCTGGCAGATACCCTTCCATGTTGACCATACGTTGTGCCGCTCCGGCTGTAAATACGCCGGCAGGCCGGTAACCCGGTATACGGATAGCGCCGCGGGTACGTTCGCGGCATCCCATCGTAAGAATGATCGTTTTGCCCTGCACTTTGATCAGTCCGTGCTTCGGGCTGACTGCCGTAACAAGTTTATCGTCATTAATATTGAGAACCATCGTATCAACAAGAATTTCGATTTCTTCTTTGTCTTTTACCAAATCATAACAGCGCTGTGCATATCCCGGGCCTGTCAGCTCTTCTTTAAAATGATGCAGCCCAAACCCATTGTGAATACACTGCTGGAGAATCCCGCCGGCCTCACGGTCCCGTTCGAGGACAAGAATTTTTTTAGCGCCGTTCTGCCATGCGCTGTATGCTGCGGATAAGCCTGCCGGGCCGCCGCCGATAATAATAACATCATACAGTTGTTCACCCATTATGCCTTACCTCCGCTCTGTGTTTCTTTATCATAAAACATATATGACTTGCTCATTTCTTTCCGAACTTCCGTAATAGGTATATTCAATTCACGAGCCAGAATCTGTGTAACACGAGGTCCGCAGAAACCTCCTTGACAGCGTCCCATACCGGCGCGAGTACGGCGCTTGACACCATCGACCGTGCGAGCCCCGACAGGCCGGTGGATCGCATCGAGGATTTCCCCTTCCGTAATTGTTTCACAGCGACAGATAACGCGGCCATACCGGGCATCTCTGGCAATCAGCGCCTTCTGATCCGCATTCGTCAGCATACGGAAGCAGGGCTGTGCCGGGCGTCCCTTTTTATAATCGGCTTTGCGGGCTGCACTCATTTCCGACGCAATCCCGTCAACCAGGTATTTGGCAATGGCCGGAGCCGAAGTCAGTCCAGGCGACTGGATACCGGCAGCCTGTATAAGCCCTCTCGTTATTGCGGAAGGACCTAAAACAAAATCCCCAGTACTGGAAACGGCACGTACGCCAGCAAATTCCGTAATAGTAGCACCTACAGGAATATTGGGCACCAGACGGCGAGCTTTTTCCAACGTTTCGTCCATCCCCGGGATGGTCACAGCCGTATTCTCTTTTTCATCATCACTCATATCCTGCGCATTAGGGCCTACGAACACATTGCCGTGCGTCGTCGCACAAACAAGAATCCCTTTGCCCATCTTGGTAGGCGTAGGGAAAACGGGGCAGTATACCAGATCCTTCTGCGCCGTCTTATCAAATAAAATATATTCGCCTTTGCGCGGATGAATATAGAAGGAATCATCACCGGCCAGCCGGCTGATTTCATCGGCATGAATACCGGCAGCATTGATGACGTATTTTGTTTCAATAGTACCTTGATTGGTTTCAACTGCCGTAACGGAGTGATTTTTCACAGTAATGCCCGTGACCGTACATTCCCGCAGAATTTCTGCCCCGTTGATAACCGCGTTTTCAGCAAATGCCAGCGCCAAGCCAAAAGGCCAACATATACCAGCCGTCGGAGCCCATAGCGCACCCTTGACATCCTTGCTGACATTGGGCTCCGATTCCCGGACGGTATTGCCATCCCAGATCTCCAATCCCGGCACATCATTATCTTTCCCGCGTTTGAGCAAATCCTTCAAAACAGCCATCTGTTCGTCATCTACAGCAGCAACGAGAGATCCGGACCAACGAATTTCCAAATTTAACTCATCCTTTAAATCATGGTACATCTTATTGCCTTCTACGTTCATGCGGGCTTTCATGCTTCCCTCCGGTGCATCAAATCCGGCATGAAGAATCGCACTGTTCGCCTTCGTCGTACCAGCAGCCAGTTCTGGTTCCCGCTCCACTAAGATCGCGCGAAGGTTATATTTTGCCAATTCGTGCAGAATGGCCGTGCCCGTAATCCCGCCGCCAATAACGACGACATCTGCTTGTTTTGTCATTTTCACAACCTCTTTCTTCTCGAAATACTAGTCATAAACCATTTATTACGCTTATTATATCTGCTATTGAACATATTTGCAATATTAAATTAACAAAATTTCTCTTTGGAATATTATACATTTTCAGCATAATTAAGCTATGTAATATATCTTTTTATCAATATAGAAATTTCGTTCATATTTTTTTAATCATAATTTCTACATTGATACATAAAGAAAGGCCGCCAATATGAAACCGGGCGCCGCAGGGGTGCAGCGTAAACCGGGCAACATACCGCGCCCTTTCCTTATAGAGAAATCCCGCAGAAAAACTGCCGCTTTCTCTTTATATTATTCTTTGATTAAAAAGCATGTATCACAACAGATACTACATACGCTGCACAAGCACCGACCAACGGTGCGGCAACAGGAATCCACGCATAACTCCAATCTGAGCCGCCCTTGCCAGCAATCGGCAGGATCGCGTGAGCAATACGCGGTCCGAGATCACGGGCAGGATTCATAGCGTATCCCGTAGGGCCGCCCAGACTGAGACCAAGAGCCCAAATTAGAACCCCGACAATATACGGACCCATGCCAACGGGAATCACGCCGACCTGCTTGGAAAAAATCATCCAAATAGCAAACATCAGGAAAAATGTCGCAATGACTTCGCAGAGAAAATTGAGCGGGTAGTTGCGGATCGCCGGTGCCGTGCAAAATATACCCAGTTTCGCGGCCTGATCCTCTGTCTCTGCCCAATGCGGCAAATAGGCCAGCCATACGACAGCCGCCCCGCATATACCACCCAGAATCTGAACAGCGGCCGTAGCCAAAAACTGTGGAATCGTATAAATTCCAATCAGGGTTTTACCCAGCGTAACGGCTGGATTAAGGTCTCCCTGCGGAGCTCCCAGCGTCGTAGCCGTAAATACGCCTAGCATAACAGCAAATCCCCATGCAGTGGTAATACAAATCCAGCCGCCGTTCTGCCCTTTTGATTTCGCCAGCGTATTGCAGGCGCAGACACCGCACCCAAAAACCATCAGTACCATCGTGCCAAAAAATTCACCCAGTAAATTATCCATATTGATCCCTTCCTTTATTCGGACCGCACGCAGAGGCTTATTCGTCGTCAGACAGCCAGTTCATGGCATGCTTAACGGCTTTGCGCCATCCTTTATAGTAACTGGCAGCTTGTTTGGGATCCATTTGCGGTTCAAACCGGTTCTGCAGCTTCCAGCTGTCCTTCAATTCATCCTTGGAGTGCCAAACACCGACAGCAAGGCCGGCCAGATAAGCTGCGCCGAGAGCTGTCGTTTCAATAACCTGCGGACGATCTACCGGTACATCAAGGATATCTGCCTGAAATTGCATGAGCATATTGTTGGCTACGGCACCGCCGTCTACCTTGAGTGCTGCCAGCTTGATACCCGAATCAGCTTCCATTGCGCCGAGAACATCTTTGGTCTGATAGGCCATAGAATCAAGAGTAGCGCGGACAATATGAGATTTTTTCGTTCCTCTGGTAATGCCGATAATCATGCCGCGGGCATTCATATCCCAATAAGGAGCCCCGAGACCAACAAACGCGGGCACAACATAGACGCCATCCGAATCAGGAACTCGTTTGGCCACCCATTCCGAGTCCGGCGCCGTATCAATAATGCGAATACCATCACGCAGCCATTGAATTGCAGAGCCAGCGACAAAGATAGACCCTTCCAGAGCATACTCAACTTTTCCGTCGAGTCCCCAGGCAATCGTCGTGACCAAGCCATTTTTCGATGCGATAGGTTCTGTACCCGTATTCATGAGCATAAAGCAACCCGTTCCGTATGTATTTTTAGCCATGCCCGGTTCAAAGCACGTTTGCCCAAACAAGGCTGCCTGCTGGTCACCGGCAGCACCGGCGATTTTGATAGACGCGCCTAATATCGACGGCGACATCGTTCCATACACTTCGCTGGACGGACGAACTTCCGGAAGCATATTCTTAGGCACCGTCAAATATTCCAACAGTTGATCATCCCATTTTAATTCCTTAATATTAAACATCAAGGTCCGGGATGCGTTGGAATAATCCGTTACATGGACCTGCCCTTCAGTAAGCTTCCAAATAAGCCAGCAGTCGATCGTACCGAACAGAAGATCCCCTTTTTCTGCTTTTTCTCTGGCACCGGGCACAGTGTCCAGAATCCATTTTACTTTTGTACCAGAAAAATAGGCATCAATCACCAGACCGGTTTTATCTTTGAATTCATTGACCAGCCCCTGCCGTTTCAAATCTTCACAAATATCCGCGGTCTGGCGGGATTGCCAAACAATGGCGTTATATACGGGGCAACCTGTCTTTTTATCCCAAACGACGGTTGTTTCGCGCTGATTAGTAATACCAATAGCCGCAATATCAGCTGCAATAAGGCCGGCCTGCTCCAATGCTCCCTGCATGACATCCATCATAGTTTTCAAAATTTCATTGGCATCATGTTCCACCCAGCCCGGTTTAGGAAAATACTGCGTAAATTCCTTCTGACTTACCCCTATAATGTGGGAGTCCTGATCAAAAATAATTGCGCGATTACTTGTAGTCCCCGCATCGAGCGCCATAATGTACTTTTTTTGCATAATAAAGTTCTCCTTTCACCATATTCTCTTTTCTCTTTTCGTATCTGTAATAACAGATATGCCTTGAATTGATTATACTGGCAAGTGAACATATTTGCAATATACAATTAACATAATTTCATATATGATATAATGTTGCAGCGTCTTATTCTTTTTGCTCAATATACCGAGTCCGCATATCTTTTTACTTTATCAAAGAAAGAAACTTCCATCTTAAAAGGATTTTTACTTTCTCCTCTTGCTTTTCCAGCTTCTTCAATGAGATAATAAAGTATATGTACATGGCGTGCATATACTTCGTTATTGAAAATTTAAACGTTAGGATTTGGTGCCATGCTGAGTGATAAAAACAAAACGGCTATCAATGCAGCAAAATTATACTATCAGTCTGGATACAGCCAACATGATATTGCCAAAGAATTAGGAATTTCCCGGCCATCCGTATCCCGTCTGCTCCAATATGCAAAAGACATGGGTTTTGTCCGCATCGAAATTTTTGACCCCATTGAAGATCAAAGCCATTTGGCGCAAAAGGTAGCCGCCCGGTACCGACTCAAGGAAGTCCGCATCGCGAATGCCCCTATTGCCGATGAGCATGAAATCAAAAAATACATCGGCCAGACCGGGGCACATTATTTAGAAGATATCGTCCAGGACGGTGATATTATCGGTGTCGGCTGGGGTACAACAATGCATGCCCTTTCTCATGCTTTGACGCCGCATCCTCTTCGGGGCGCGCAAATCGTGCAGCTCGAAGGCGGCATCACATTATCGACAGGTGAAACCTATGCCAACGAAATTTTAGAGCGTTTTGCCAAAAACTACGAAACGATTGCACAGTATCTGCCGCTGCCCGTATTATTTGATTCCAAAGAAGTAAAAGACATGGTCTACAAGGACCGCCATGTTAAACGTGTCTTAGAGCTTGGCCGCAATGCCAATATTTTGCTGTTCAGCGTAGGCACAGTCCGCGATAATGCTTTATTTTTCCGGCTTGGTTATGCAGATACCCGGGAAAAGGAATTTCTCAAAGCGCATGCTGTCGGTGATATTTGTTCTCGTTTTTTTGATAAAGACGGCAAAATATCCAGTGATGATCTGAATGACCGTACTGTCGGCATTGACCTCGATTGTCTCTGCCATAAAGAATACAGCATTCTTTTATCCGGCGGCGAAGGCAAAATAGACAGCATCCGAGCAGCGCTTACAGGCGGCTATGCAAATGTGCTGATAACCGATCAGTTTACTGCGGCAAGGCTGTTGGAAGAATAAAAAATGACATCAATGAAGTTCATTGATGTCATTTTTTTTATTCTTCCCAGGCGCTGTCAGGAAGCGCCGTGATTTCCGGCCATGCTGCATTGATCGCATCGGCCATCATCTTTTTACCGGGCGGATCCATATGTAACCCATCCAACGCCAAGTCCGTACGAAGCTCCCCATTTTCATCTGCCATGTCCGATGTAATGTCAATATGCACCTGTGATCGTATATAACTGTTCACCTGATCGAACTGCGATTGCCAGTTCCACACGGTATCCTGATCAAACGCTTTTTTAATGTTATCAGGATTAACCGGCGGTACGGTCAGAAAAACCGGATGTATACCATTTTCCTGACATTTTGCCTTTACACTTTTCATATCGGCAATAACATTCGCCGCAGGCACACCTTCCCGCAGGCTGTTCGACCCCATGAGGATAAGCACATATTTCGGATGAAAAGGAACAACATCCCGTTCAAATCGTTCGCTGGACATGGCACTGGTATCTCCGCTTTGAGATAAATTTACAGTGGGGAAATACAAATACGAACCATAACTAAATTCCCAGTCTGTCGGTGAATAGGATATACTACCGCCACCATGACTAATGCTGTCACCAAAAATAGCCACGCCGTAGTTTGCTGCCGGATCTGTTAGGTAAGGCTGCGCATCTGAATATACTCCAATTGGCCCACCCGTACTATCGACAGCCCGCACGCGCCAGTAAAAAGGACGATCTGCCATGCGTGATTTTTGGTCATACTGCTGTGCATACCGTGGGGCGTAGGAATCAATACGATGCGCCGATGGTGCAATATCATTGGGATTTTCCGGCTTATCGTCTAGCACCTCTACTTCATAATGATCAGCCCCAGGTATAGCGATCCAATCATATACCGGATACAGCAACACAGTTCCATTCCCTTTATTATAGCGGGATAAGGTCGTCGGTTTTTCTGTAGCCGGCAGCGTCCGGTCTATATAGACCTGCGCCAAATTAGAAAATTCGCTGACTGGCCGGCCGTCCAGTGCCAGCGCCCGAACACGCCAATAAAATGTATTGCCCGTAAAATTCTCCGGCAGTGCCAGTTGGCACCCCGTAGTATACGTACGCTGCAGCGGCATAAGCGGTTCATAATACACATTTTGTGCCGTCCCGTCTTCATGCTCTTCTTCATGCCTGGTCAAAATCTGTACGTCGTACATGACTGCCCCATCAATACGGCTCCAGCGCAGAACCGGATGAACTGCCGCCGGATGGTCTGCCGGATACTGCTGGGTAATGACAGGCTTAGCCGCAACCGTATCGTCATCATCAGCACCGATATAAATCTGGCTGGCCTGTTCCATGGGCAGATCTACAATGCGCTGCTGTATTGCATTCTGTCTGGCTGTCGCCAACAGTCCCGTTCCCAGGGTCAGACCGAGCAGTACGGTCACGAATAATACACTTCCATTGCGCACGGTCATTCGCCTCCTCAACTGATAATCCATTTCATTCTCGTAGTATTGTACTGCATTTGCATATATTTTACAACTTAAACCTGACTCAAAGTCAAATTAATTTCTGCAAATATTGTACTTCTTTCTAAAAAGCCGCCAGAACGGAAACGCAGTGGTTTCTCTTTGCTCTGACGGCGTTTAACTGCCTTAACGGTCAGACAGTCTTTTTTGTTTCAGATTGATCTTTTTTCTTTTCCTTATATCCATGCTTCTGAATCCATTCTGTATTCAGCTTTTTGATTTGTTTTTCCGAGACCATTACCGGTTTTGAATACAAAGCCGTTTGCAGATTTTTTATAATGGCCTCACCGTCATCTCCGGCAGCGCAGGTCATGATCCGCAGACCATTGACAGAAATATCAGTGCCGTCACTTCGAACCTGCCAGAGATCTGCGTCAGCCGGTCGTGAAAGATCCGGTATAGTCCCGTCATGACCGGCAAGAGGCTTCTTTTCCGGCATAGCTTCTGCCGGTTCCTTCAGCACCATATCCTTCTTTTGCGCCTCTCCGTACACAGCATGTGTCACACGGGCCAGATTTCCTGCGACAAGGAAAGCCCTGCGACACGTGGAATACGAGCCTGACGCTGCCGGCGCCACAACAGCCAGGCCATTGACATATACCATATCCCCACCTACTTGCACATGATTTCCCGACCATAAGGTCATGCGTTCAGACAATTTTTGAATACGTGAAGACATTTGCGGATGATTATTCGGACTCACAATTCTCTTAAAGCCTTCCTGATAAAGCTCACCATACGTTTCATACACAAACTGCATGGAAGCCGGTGCTCCGCCGATATTATACGACGTATTTTTTAATACGGCAAATCCTTCAGCATCTGCCTCTTTTTCCTGGTCCATGGTAACCACTTCATTATCAATATAATTGACAGCCACCCCGCCAAGAAGCACATCCATCAGCTCCGCATTACCCCCCATGGCAATATCGACCAAAGTGGCAATACCGATTCCCTTTAAGATACCATTAACAGCATGACGGTTTTCACCATGCTGCATTTCATGGCACAACGTAAAAGCCAGTTCATCATCAGAGAGGGCATCCAACATGCCCTGATTGACAGAAATAACGCCGCCGATCGTCTCAAAAGCGTTTAACTCCTTTGAAGGATTGGCATATACATCATAATTTCGCTTAATCATACCGGTGTTGACAATATTCCGCTGAATCATCTCCAGCCGTTCATTATAAGCTTCATTTTCCACTACCCCGGTTTTAGCTTTTGTATCAGCCAGCATCTGTTTCTGCTTCGTATTGTCCATATTTGTCAATTGTTTTTTGACCAGTGCAATGGCCGCCGTGCCATATAATAACGTTTCCACAGCAGATGCCGCACAAACCATCCCGACCGGCGCCGTACCCAGAGACACACTGAGAAAGGCTGCCGTCAGCCATGTTTTCCATCGTTTCACGTCAAACCATCTCCTCATGCAGCGCAATTCCGCCTGACGGCACCCGCGCTTGTCGTCTGCACAGGGTTTCCTTTTTGGCCCGCGTCCATTTTTTAATCTGCCATTCCCAATGCATCGCATCATGCTTGGTGGAAAAAGCCTGACTCCAGGCCAGTGTCACCGGCCGGCGCGTCCTCGTATATTTGGCGCCGCTGCCGCTGTTATGCGCAGCTACCCGCTTGGAAACGTCCTGCGTCCATCCCGTATACAGTGTATTATCCGCACATCTCACTATATAGGTATAATATTCCACGATTAAAGTGCCGACGTAATTTTAACTGCTTCCAGCACGACATCCGAAAGAGGCTTATCGGACCGATTTGTTTTTACCTTGCTGATAGCCGCAACGGTATCATAATTTTCGACAACCTTGCCAAAAACGGAGTGGTGATTCTGCAGCCACGGTGTCGGTACTACGGTGATAAAAAATTGAGAACTGCCCGTATTGGGGCCGGCGTTGGCCATTGCCAGAATCCCCGGTTCATCAAAGGTAAGGTCCCGGTCAAACTCATCAGGAATCATTTCATCGGAACCACCAAAACCAGTTCCCTGAGGATCGCCGCCTTGAATCATAAATTCGGGAATAATACGGTGAAAAATAGTTCCGTCATAAAAACCCGACTCAGCCAGTTTTTTAAAGTTTTCTACAGTAACAGGCACCTTATCCGGGAACAGCTCAACCGTAAAGTCACCATTATTCGTTTTAAAAATTGCATATGTTTTATTTTCTGCCATGAGTATCTTCCTCCTATTGATTATATTCTTCCTTAATAGTACCGTAGAAAACCATTCTCCGCAAGAGCCCGTTATGCGAATATCTGGCATACTGCATATTGACAATATCGAAAAATACAGGTATGCTAGTTTGGTATCCCAAATACTTAACTAGTTAATTATCTGGGTTTTATTTTTTTATAATGCTTAACTAGTTACGTATTATTTAATAGCACTTTATTTAATAGCACTACCCATGGAAAGGATTGAGTATATCTGATGAATAAACCTGAGTTATGGACTAATCATTTTTTTGCTATTATAACCGCTAACGGCCTGTTGTTCGCTAGTTTTCACTGTCTGCTTCCGACGCTTCCCCTGTATATTGCGTCGCTGGGAGCTTCAGGTACGGAAATAGGCCTGATTGCCGGTATCTTCGGAATTTCGGCGATTTTTATCCGTTTCTTTACAAACGATTTAGTCACCCTTCTTGGAAAAAAGAAATGCCTGTATATCGGCATTTTTCTTTCTCTTATCGCGACAATCAGCTATGCTTTTTTTACATCGATTCAAATGCTAATGACAGCCCGCATTGTGCAGGGACTGGGCTTTGGTTTAGGCACAACCTTTGCCGCAGCACTAGCCATTGACATTATTCCCGCCTCACGACGCGGCGAAGGCGTCGGATACTTTGGCTTGGGAAACACTATCTCCATGGGAATTGCACCTGCTTTTGGCGTTATCCTGCTAACCGGATTCTCAGCCGGCTTTCTGTTTGCTTTTTCTGCGGCAGCCGCCGCACTGGCCATAATCAGCACGCGGTTTTGCGGCACCACAGCAGCTGACAAACCGCATTCTATCTCACCACAGCTACATAAGTCAATCCCCTTTCGCAGCCGTTTTTTTGAGACCGGAACTGGCTTCCCTTCCTTTTTCACTATGCTATTCGGCATCGCTTACGGGAGTGTCAATACCTTCATCGCTCTCATGGCACAAGAAGCCCATATTGGCAATGCCGGTCTGTTTTTTGTTACCGGCACAATTTTCATTTTCCTTTCCCGTACCTTCGGCGGCCGTCTATATGATGCAAAGGGTCCTTTTTGGGTCATGCTGCCGGGCATTGTATCCTACACGTTAGCACTGGGCCTCATCATTTTGTCTGCTTCTCTGACCAGTCTGCTTATTGCGTCCGTATTTTACGGCCTCGGTGCCGGACTTATTATGCCGGCACTGATGACCTGGCTTTTTAGTTCTGTCCCTGCGGAACGGCGCAGCAGCGCCAGTGCCACCTACTACAATATGCTGGACGTCGGAACCAGCGGTGGCATTATCATCTTTGGCAGCGTTGCCGGCCTGACCGGCTATATCCACATGTATGACTACGTGCTGGCCATCATGTTTTTATTTCTGGCTGTTTTTCTATTCCAGCACTTTTTCAAACCGGCAGACCCACGCCGGTCCGTCTGCAGCGGAAAGGAATAGGTATTGCCATGATCGCAAAAGATACGCCCTATACAGATGATTTGCTGATTCACCAAATATATAAAACCATGCGGATGTTTACGAATACACTGAACGAAATGCTCCGTACCTACGGTCTCTACAGTGCCGAATGGACTGTACTGAATTTTTTAAAAAAGCACGACGGGAGTCTTCAATCTGATATTGCGGCTGCCTTGCAGATTGAAGCTGCCGCCATTTCTAAAACATTGGGAAAAATGGAAAAAAAACACCTGATTACCCGTACTGTCCGCAAGGATAAACGGGAAAAATACATTTTTCTGACACCTAATGCCAAAAACATATTTCCCGCTTTATCACAAGCCGTCACTCTGCACCGCAACCAAGCGCTGTCCGACCTGTCAGAAGACGACCGTAAAAAAATGCTGAGTTTTATAGTCTCCATGTCGCAGCAGCTGACCGGATCCGAGTCTCACTAATCACCTTACGCTCCTGCCGGCCTGTATCATCTGCTGCTGCAGATGATACAGCGCTCCCAGCATGCCGGCATCATTGCGCAGCGCCGCAAACGCAATTTTCGTGTGCTGATACACGTCAGGTATCAGCCGTTCCCGCAGGGCCTTTTCCAACAAGGGCCGCAGCAACCGCTCCTGCGCCATGATACCGCCGCCGAGAATAACGGCCTGCGGATTCAATACGGCAATTACATTGCTAATGCCATCTGCCAAATGCTCCGTTAACGTACAAAGTGCCTGCTGCGCAGCGGCATCGCCCTTGGCAGCCCATTCAAAAACAGTGGGCCCATCAAGGTTCTCCTCCCGCATTCCCCGGGCTTGTGCGACATCTCGTATCAACCGTGCCGCCGACACCAGTTCATGCATACGTCCGCCTGGAATACGCATATAGGCAATTTCTCCGGCGCTATCAGCGGCGCCGCGGATAATTCTGCCGTTATACACAGCACAACCACCAATACTGGTCCCGACAGTCATACAAAATAACGAGGTGCAGCCACGACCAGCTCCCAGCCACATTTCTCCGAGAGCAGCACAATTGACGTCATTTTCCACAGCGCAGGGCAAATGAAATTCTCTGGTAAGCCGTTCTCTCCAAGCCGTTCCCGTGTACGCAGGAATTGATTCCGCCATAGCATACCGAACCCGTCCTTCCTCAGCATCTACAATACCGGCAGTCGAAATGGCAATGCCCTCCAATGTTTCCGAAACGGCCGCTGCCGCAATGATATGACGTACCTTCCGCACAATCCCGGGCCCGCCATACCGTTTAGCCTCCGAGGGAATGCTGCCTCTGGAAGTAAACCCTCCTGTTCCGTCAACAAGTCCGTATTTTATCGCTGTGCCGCCTACATCCACACAAATATACATATCTTTCAATTCCCTTCTCCACGTGTCCTGTCCGTCAAAAGTCGGCTTACTGCTGGTTTCTTTTTTATTATACACTATATTAATTCGCGCTCGCCCTTTTTCCTGCCTTCTTTCTTAAATTTCATATTGTTTTGTTGTAAATCCAACAGACACAGGCAAAATATTTTGTTATACTGTAATTGCAACTGAAGGTTCTCTATCTGAGAATTTACTTATAACTGCGTATTTTATATCTTACAGGAGGTAATTGCAATGGAAAAAAACATGTTTTGCTTTCAATGTGAACAAACAGCCGGCGGCACCGGCTGTACAGGTTGTGCCGGTGTATGCGGTAAATCCGCAGGAGCCGCCGGTCTGCAGGATGAATTGACGGGCGCACTGATCGGTCTGGCACAGGCTTGTCAAACCGGCATGCCAACCGCTCAAACCTACACGTTGATTCTCGAAGGACTTTTTACAACCATTACCAATGTAAACTTTGATACTGTTACAATCCAGGCCATGACCGATAAGGTTCATGCGGAAAAGGCAAGACTTTCTGCCGGTACAACTCCCGATTACGACGTACAGAAAATCTGGAATGCCAATGAAGATATTCGCTCCTTAAAGTCACTGATTCTTTTCGGACTGCGCGGTATGGCAGCGTATGCATACCATGCGCTGATGCTCAACAAAACAGACGACGAAGTAAGCAAATTTTTCGTCAAAGGCCTGGCGGCTCTCGGCAGTGAACATACGATGGACGAACTTCTTCCCATCGTCATGGAAACAGGTAAAGCCAACCTGGCCTGCATGGCTATGCTCGACGCCGCTAATACGACGGCCTATGGCGTACCCACCCCTACAGCCGTGCCGCTGACAATCGAAAAAGGACCTTTTATCGTCATTACAGGCCATGATTTAAAGGATCTGGAACTACTTTTAAAACAAACGGAAGGCAAGGGCATCAACATTTACACGCACGGAGAAATGCTGCCGGCCCATGGATATCCGCTCCTCAAAAAATATCCCCATCTAAAAGGCAACTTCGGCACGGCATGGCAAAATCAACAAAAAGAATTCGCCAGTATTCCGGCGCCTGTTCTTTTCACGACAAATTGTCTTATGCCGCCACGGTCAAGCTATGCTGACCGCGTCTTTACGACAGAAGTCGTCTCATATCCGGAAATATCTCATATCGGCGATGACAAGGATTTTACCCCAGTCATTGAAAAAGCGCTGGCACTGGGCGGCTACACAGAAGACCAGCACCTCACAGGCATCAATGGCGGCACAACTGTCATGACCGGTTTCAGTCACGGGGCCGTCCTTTCTGTTGCTGATACCGTTATTAACGCAGTTAAAAAGGGAGCCATCAGCCGCTTCTTCCTTGTCGGCGGCTGCGACGGCGCGCGTCCGGGCCGGAACTATTATACGGAATTTGTCCAGAAAGCACCGTCCGACTCAGTCATCCTGACACTGGCCTGCGGTAAATACCGTTTTAACGACCTTGATTTAGGTACTATCGGCGGACTGCCCCGCATTATGGATATGGGCCAGTGTAATGATGCTTACAGCGCTATCAAGGTTGCCATTGCGTTGTCCGAAGCATTTAAATGCGGTGTCAACGATCTGCCTCTTACGCTGGTATTGTCCTGGTATGAACAAAAAGCGGTCTGCATTCTTCTGACTCTCCTGTATCTTGGCATCCAGAATATCTATCTGGGACCGACATTACCGGCCTTTGTTTCACCGAATGTCCTGAATTATCTGGTAGAACAATTCCACATTCATCCCATTAGTACTCCCGAAGAAGATCTGAAAAAAATTCTCGGATAAATTGATTTAAAACAACATTAGAATTATATAAAAATACTGCAGCAAGCGAAGTATCTCTTCGCGGCTGCAGTATTTTTATATAATCCTTACTTTTTTTCTTGTTCGATAATTTGCTGGAAACGAACAGCACTATGCACCATGACACTCAAGGCCGGTTCAAAGGATCTTTCGTCAATGCGGAAATGTGCGTTGTGATTAGGATACGTACTTTTGGCCTCTTCGCTTTTAATGCCAAAATAATAGAAACACCCCGGCACCTTCTGAAGGTAATAGCCAAAATCCTCACCACCCATACGGGCCTGCGCCAATTCTACTGCTTCCGGACCATACAGCTCCCGAGCTACCTCCAGCAGCGCATTAGCAAATACAGGTGTATTGCAGGTGCTGTCATAGCCGCGTCGATAAACACATTCGGCGGTCATACCGGCGCACAAGGCATAGCGCTCCGAAATTTCTTTAATGGATTGTTCAATAAGATTCCGCGTTGCCGCCTTGTACGTCCGTACCGTCCCGGATAGTTCCGCCGTATCGGCAATGACATTATCAACCGTGCCGCAGTGAAACGTGGTAATGCTCAGTACGGCCTGATCATTAGGCGATACGCGGCGGGATATAACCTGCTGCAGAGCAGTCACAATCTGTGCTCCTACGGGCAGTGGATCCAGACATTGCTGCGGGGCTGAAGCATGACCGCCCCGGCCATGTATCGTAAGGGTAAATACATCTGAATTAGCCGATATAGGTCCTGGTTTGGTCGCAATGTGTCCCGTCGGAAAATCCGATCCTGTATGCTGGCCGATAATGGCATCCACACCGTCAAGTGCGCCCTTTTCAATCAACGCCCGGGGCACCACCGGGAAACTTTTCTTCTGCAGGCTGGAATAAAAAGACGAAGGATCCTTTCAAATTGCTGCGGCTTTCATACAGCACATACAAAGCCCCGAGAAGCAGGGCTGCATGCGAATCGTGACCGCAGGCATGCATGACGCCATCACAGGCAGAGGTAAAAGACACACCGCTCTCTTCTTGTACCGGCAAGGCATCAATATCCCCACGCATGGCAATCACCGGGCCCGGACGGTCACAGGAAAAACGAGCCACCACGCCCGTCTCTGTCAGCCGTTCCCAGGTCACACCGGGAAGCTGTTTAATCTGATCAATAATATACTTGGTTGTCTTGAACTCCTGAAAGGACAATTCCGGATACGTATGCAAATGCCGTCTCCATTCCGTTACTTTAGAAAGTGTCCTATCTATACTTTCCTGAAACATATCCATATCTCGAACCTCCTGTGGTTTAGCGATACAGCAAAACACCCTTGCCCGCTGACGCAATGGACTCAAGACAAGAGTGTTCGGCTGTTTTTACATGGAAATACTCCCATTTCATATGTTAAGCAAGCTGCTGCTTGTATTTGCTGACTTCTTCCTCCAGACAATATACAAAATGCCCCGGGGCAATTTCATGCATTTTAGGATCTGTTCCTTCCGGATATTGATGATATGCCGGATCATAATCAATCCGCTGCCGCTGCCGTTCTGCAATAAGATCTGTCAACGGTGATGCCGACAGCAGCGAAATCGTATACGGGTGGAGCGGATGACTGTACAATTCATTAGCCGGTGCCATTTCCAGAATTTTCCCATCCTTCATGACGCCGATGCGATCACTGATATACTTGACCATGGCCAGATCATGGGCAATAAACAAATACGTCATACCCTGTTCCTTTTGCAGCTGAATAAGCAGATTGACAATCTGAGCCTGAATGGAGACATCCAATGCGGACAAGCATTCATCAGCAATAATGAAATCCGGATTCACGCAGAGCGCCCGGGCGATGCCGATACGCTGGCATTGTCCGCCGGAAAACTCTGTCGGATACCGATTGACATATGCCCGATTAATGCCTACCGTATCCAGAAGTTCAAAGACCCGCTTGCTGACTTCCTGCTCCGTCTTGCAAATGCCGTGAATACGCAGGGCATCTCCCAGTATCTTCTTGACGGGAATCCGTGGATTAAGCGACGCAAACGGATCCTGAAAAATCATCTGCATGGATTGCCGGAAGCTCAGCAGCTCCGACTTTTTCTTGATATGCGTAATATCTTCCCCTTTATAGATGACCGTACCTGAGGTAATATCATCTAATTTGATGACGACCCGCCCCGTCGTGGATTTTCCGCTGCCCGATTCCCCTACCAGGCCAAATGTTTCACCCTTATAAATCGTGAAGGAGACATCATCTACAGCTCTGACTTCACTTTTTTTACGTGCATTGAAAATTTTATGTAAATTGCGTACGGTCAGTATTTCTTCTTTTTTTGCAGCACCCTCTACTGCTCCTGCCATAAGCGATTCCCCCCTTTTTTCCTATCTGTCTCTTAAATCTGAAGCAAATAGGTATGTTTAAACACATCCTGCCGTTTGAGAATCTCAGCCGGCGGAACGACCTTTGGCGCTTCCGGTGCCAGCAGCCACGTCGCCGCATAGTGTGTAGCGCTGTTGCCTACCCGAAAAAACGGCGGCTGCTGTTCATAATCAATTTCCAGCGCATAAGCATTTCGCGGTGCAAAAGCATCACCTTGCGGCACATGGAGCAGATTAGGTGGTGATCCCGGAATACTATACAATGCGGCATCCTTCGTATCCAAAGACGGCATGGAGCAAATCAGCCCCCACGTATACGGATGCTGTGGATTATAAAAAATCTCCTCTGCCGTACCAATTTCGACAATGCGCCCGGCATACATGACAGCGACTTTATCGGCCACATGAGCAACAACGCCCAAATCATGAGTGATAAAAATAACCGACATATTCAGTTGTTTTTTCAAATCATCAATCAAATCCAATATCTGGGACTGAATCGTAACATCCAAAGCCGTCGTCGGTTCATCAGCAATGAGAATATCCGGCTTACAAGCCAGCGATAATGCGATCATAACACGCTGCCGCATGCCTCCTGAAAATTGGTGCGGATAATTTTTCCAGCTTTCCTGCGGATTCCGTATACCGACAAGACGCATCAATTCGACAGCCTGTTCAAGCGCTTCCTCCCTCGACATATCTTCATGAATCAAAATGGATTCAGCAATCTGCTTGCCCACACTCATTGTCGGATTCAACGATGTCATTGGGTCCTGGAAGATCATAGCGATTTTCCGACCCCGGATCTTTTCCATTGCCGATTCGGAAAGTTTCAGCAGATTCTGCCCTTCGTATATAATTTCACCCTGGTCATATAAGGTATTGCCCGGCAGAACACGATTAATGGCCTTCATCGAAACTGATTTTCCCGATCCCGATTCACCAACCAGTGCCAGCGTTTCGCCCCGCTTCAAATCAAAGGTTACGCCCCGGACCGCAGACACCTTCCCATCCAAGGTACGAAAGGATATATGTAAATCTTTAACGCTTAAAATGGTTTCTCCCATGGTCCCACCTTCTTTCTTATAGAAGTATCACACCACAGCAGTCAGTGTCTGCTGTGGTGTGACCATCCTTGTTATACAGGATTATTCAAAATGCCATTGATACAGGTCATCCAATGAACCTTCCCAGAAATCTTTAATACCACCCTTAAGATTTTTGCTTTGAGCCATAATCTGATCCTGTTCATACAAGGAAACAATAAACTGATTGTCTCTCATATATTTCTGAATTTCGCTGTATGCCGCCTTCCGTTCGTCTGCCGATGTCAGAAGTGCCGCATTAACCATCATTTCAGTCAATTTAGGATCATTTACGTGCGCAAAGTTATTGCCGCCGCCAGGAACGAAGTACGAACTATAATCCGGATCTGCCGTCAAAGCATATCCCAGAAGCATCATTTCATAATCACCCTTCTTAGCATTGGCCAAGGTAGTCGGGAAATCCAGCTTCTGCTGCTTAACTTTCAAGCCAAGCGCCTGCAGATCCTGCTGAATCAAGTCCGCAGATTGTTCGCGCAGTACATTGCCAATCGGAACCTGAAGTACGATCTCTTTTGATGTGTCAAAACCAGATGCCGCTAATTCCTGCTTTGCCTTTTCCAAATCATTCGGAAGCAGTTCCACGCTTGCATCATACACGGGGCTGACCTTTGTATATACAGTAGGCACCAGCTGCGCCGTTCCCTTATACAAATCATCAACAAGTTTCTTTCTATTGATAGCCATCGTAACCGCACGGCGGAACTGAACATTGAAGGCCGGATTGCTATTGTTTATTTCAAGATACTGCGTATTCAAGGACGGTGCCGTTGTGATCGTAAGCTTGCTGTCGTTTTTCAGAACATCCAAATCCTTGACAGGAATAACGCCAATACCGCCGGAAGCCGCAAGCTGTACATTGCCCGATTTCAATTCGGTTACCAGGTTGGTACCGTTCATGACACGGATAAAGATTTTTTTGAGCTTCGGTGCGCCCTTATAGTAATCGGCATTAGCCGCCAATTCCACATGATCGTTCGTCTTGTAATTAACAAATTTGAAAGCGCCGCTTGTAACTGTCGGTTTTGTTGCCGCATCGGAAGTGGCAATATCAGCCGGCTGAATTTTTTCAAAAACATGCTTCGGAATAATATATACTTCAAAGCCCAGCATGCTCTTGATATAATTCGGATCAACAGGCCGTTTAGTCTTGAGGACTACGGTATGTTCGTCTTTAGCTTCCAAACCCGGAATTTTATCGCCGCTTTCCAGCTTGCCTACATCATTGACACCTTCGAGCATGCTGATATAACTGCCCTTCGTCGATTCTACTTTAGGATTGGCAATCGTGTTCAACGTAAAGACCACGTCGTCTGCCGTTACAGGCTTGCCATCCGTCCATTTCGCTTTGGGGTTCAGCTTGATCGTAAAATTCTGCTTGTCCTGCGTTTCAAAGCTTTCCGCCAGCTGCGGTGTAAACTTATTCGGCTCAGGCATTCCCAGTAATGTGTCATACATAAAACGAATCGTAAACTGACCGGCAATTCCCGGATTAAACAGCGGATTAAAAGAATCCGGTGCATTCGTCATGCCTATGGTCAGATTCTCTTTAGCGCCTCCTCCGCCGCCTCCAGAACTGCTGCCGCAGCCGCTCAGCATCGTGATGCCCAGCAGCAGGGATATCCCTAAAACGAGATTTTTTCTTTTGCGAAACCAACTAAATACTCGCATATTCATTCCCCTCTCTCACTAATTAACTCTATACTATACATGCGTTACATAAATACCGAAACCAGTCTTTATTTAGAATCACCATTTATTGCTTCATTTAATCCGTCACCCAGGAAATTGATCGTAAGCACGGCAACTAAAATAGCCACGCCAGGTGGAATCCATCTCCACGGTTCTTCTGACAAAATCATAATAGACTGAGCGCTGGTCAGCATATTGCCCCAGCTGGAAGCCGGCGGCTGCACCCCCATACCCAAAAAGCTTAATGATGCTTCGATGAGGATAGCCTGGGCAATACCAAACGTGCAGTTAACCAAAATCGGCGACAACACATTCGGCAATATATGCTTAAACACAATCGACAATGGTGAATAGCCTGTAACAACAGCTGCCGCCACATAATCCAGTGATTTGACTCGCAGTACCTCGCCGCGAACCAGGCGGCAGATGGGCGGCCAGCCCATAAAGCCCATGACCAGCATAACGGTCATCATATTCGGCCCGATAAGACTGACAATGACCAAAATAATCATAAACTGCGGATAGGACATAAATACTTCTGTAATCCGCATAATCAAGCTATCAATAGCACCGCCAAAATACCCGGAAAGCAATCCCAGCGTAATACCGACCACCGCATAGATAACCACGGAGCCAACGCCTACAATAAGCGATACCTGCGATCCGTAAATAAGACGGCTCAGCACATCCCGCCCGACATCATCAGTCCCCAGCAGATGACCTGCCGACGGTGCTTCATCAAAAGCGCCGACGCTCTGCGCCGGATCAAATGGTGAAATCACCGGTGCCAAAATGGCAATACAGATAATAATCAAAAAAATTACCAAACTATATACAGCAGCTTTGTTTTGGCAAAAACGGCGCCACGTAATTTTCCCCCATGAATCGGCAGAGTCCACTTCTTTGTCTGCCGCAATTCCCGTCACAGCCGAAAGGCCTGATGAGCTTAACGTTCCATCATGATGAATTAACACAAATTTTTTCGGATCCATATAACTCCTCCCCCCTTCCTATTTTCCATACTTGATTCTGGGATCGATAAGGGCATACAGAATATCGATGACAAAATTAGCTATCAATACAGCCACTGCCGATAAAATAACAATAGCCATCAGGATCGGATAATCCCTGGAATTAATAGCCGCAACCGTCAGCGACCCAATACCGGGCCATTGAAAAATCTGTTCTGTAATAACGGCTCCGCCAATGATCTTCGGCAGGTCAGTCCCGATGACCGTGACAATAGGAATCAAGGAGTTACGCAGTACATGGTGCCATAATATCTGCCGCCGGTTCAGCCCCTTCGCCAAAGCGGTGCGGATATAATTCTGATGCATCACATCAATAACGCTGGCCCGTACATACCGGATCATGTTAGCTGAAAATTGCGATGCCATGACAATGACCGGCAGGATAAGGTGCATGATCAAGTCTTCGGCACCATTCTCCGCTCCCAGTACACTCATCCCCCCTGTAGGAAGAATGTCCAGCTTGACAGCAAAAATATAAATCAGTGCCAGCCCCAGAAAGAAAGGCGGAAAAGACACATTTAAAAATGTCCAGCCAATAATAAAGCGGTCTGTCAGCGTGTCCTTACGCAGCGCTGCAATAATCCCCAGCGGAATTGCGGTAAGATACGCTACTAACAGGCTCAAGCTCATAAGCAGCAGCGTAGGACTGAGACGTTGTCCAATAATATCCAGAACCGGCTGCCTGTTCCCAAAGGAAAACCCCAAATTTCCGGTCAGGAAGTTGCTGATCCAGTCAAAATACTGAATAAATAAAGGCCTATCCAATCCCAAGGATGCCCTGGTCAATTCAATTTGCGCCTGCGTCATATCCGGTGTAATATACATATCAGCGGGATCTCCCGGTGTCAGGTGTACCAACACAAAAGCCCCAACGGATATGAAGAAAAGAACCGGTATTGAAATTGCCAGTCTTTTTAATATATATGTTCCCATAATATGTTCTCCCCCCTCAAAATAACCCCTAAAACGTTCTCATCACACCCCTTTCAGCAGTTTATGTATTATTTATCTAAATAAAAAAATGCAATAGGGCTTATGATATGCCCCATTGCATGTCACAATAATACATTAATTTTTTAGAAAAGTCAAACGTTTATCAAAAATTTATTGTATAATAAATAGGTTCGATTATTAAAATTTCAGGAGATGATGCCGTATGAATAAAAATATCAAAAAAGAAATAATATGTTACGCCGAAAACCATAAAGATGATCTGATTCAGTTAATCTGCACTATCGCGTCGATTCCATCCCCTACTGGCAGGGAGCAGGAGAAGGCTAAATGGATCTTGCAATACCTCCATGATCTCGGGGCCCATGAAGCCTATATAGACGAGGCCGGCAACGTTTTATTTCCCTGGCATATAGATGCGTCCCGCCCAGTCCCATTGTATAATGCCCATATTGATACCGTATTTAACCAGCTTGATACGATTACTCCTGCTATTACAGGCAATATTCTTGCCGCTCCGTCGTGCGGCGACAACAGTTCCAGCGTAGCCGGTCTTCTGTTCTTTATCCGCATGATGCGCGAGCTCTCCATTGTGCTGCCTACAGGCATTTTGTTTGCCTTCAATGTAGGCGAGGAGGGTTTGGGTAACCTCAAAGGCATGCGCCACATCATGACAAAATGGCAGAACCGTATATCCGAAGTCATCGCGGTGGATTGCACCTTTGACACTTTTGTCAATGTTGCCGTCGGCTCCCGGCGATACGCCGTATCCGTTGAAGCGGAAGGCGGCCACAGCTGGATGCATTTCGGCAACGACAATGCCATTGCCATCGCCGCTTCCATAATTAGTCAGCTCTATGCTCTGACAGTACCCGCCCAGCCGAAAACAACGTATAATATCGGCACGATCAGCGGCGGTACGACAGTCAATTCTATTGCGGCCCATGCGGAATTCACTGTCGACCTTCGTTCAGAATCCATGACTGAACTGGAACAGCTCGACACCGCCTTTAAAGCAATACTGGCACAAGCCCAGACTCCTAAAATAAAAATAACACATACGATACTCGGGGAACGTCCCTGCAGCAACGGCGTACTAAACGCCGAAATATATGACCGCATTGCAAGCATACGCCGCCGCAAGAATTTGGAAACGGTATTTGTTTCAGCCAGCACGGATGCCAATATTCCCTTAAGTCAAGGTATTCCGGCTATATCCTTTGGCTTTTGCCGCAGTCATGGAGAGCACACGGTACACGAAACGCTGGAATTAGACACCTTGATGCCCGGCATTCTGCAAATGGCTGAATTTATGTTTTTCCACGACTGATTCGGCTGCCCTATCATAAAAGAAACAGGAGATGGTATACATGAACGAAGCACTCAAAAAAGAAACATTTTCTTATATCGAGAGGCACCAGGACAGGCTTGTAGATTTGATCTGCACGATTTCCTCCATTCCTTCTCCTACGGGCCAAGAACAGAAAAAGGCCGAATGGATACTCCAATATTTACACAATCTCGGCGCAGCTGAAGCCTACATTGACCGGGCCGGTAACGTTCTGTTCCCATGGCACGTGGATGCCTCCCGGCCCGTACTGATTTACAACGCTTATATTGACACGGTTTTCAATCAGGTTGATACGATTACCCCTACTATTACAGGCAATATTCTCGCCGCTCCGTCGTGTGGTGACAACAGTTCCTGCACCGCTGGTCTCTTATTTCTTATCGGCATGATTTTTGAGCTCCATATAGCCGCTCCGGCAGGTATTCTGTTTGCCTTCAATGTAGGCGAAGAGGGCTTAGGCAATCTTAAAGGTATGCGTCACATCATGGAAACCTGGAAAAATAAAGTGGCTTCTGTTATCGCCGTAGACGGCAAATCTGATGCTATCGTCAATGTAGCAGTCGGCTCCCGCCGGTATAAAGTCGCTGTTGAAGCCGAAGGCGGCCACAGCTGGATGCACTTCGGCAATGCCAACGCCATTGCCGTCGCCGCTGCTATGATCAATGAGCTATACGCACTGAAAGTTCCTTCTTATCCCAAAACGACCTATAACATCGGTACAATCAGCGGCGGCACAACAGTCAATTCCATTGCCGCATATGCAGAATTCACCATCGACCTTCGCTCCGAATCCAAAGAAGCGCTCCTCCAGCTGGATACAGCATGCAGTGCAATTATACAGCGTGCACAGACCGATACAATCAAAATCACAGCGACACTTCTCGGAGAACGCCCCTGCAGCAGCGTCATGAAGGCCGAAATCTATGACCGCATTCTCGATATTCGCCGCAAACACGGACAGGATACAGTATTTATAGCTTCCAGCACCGATGCCAACATCGCGCTAAGTCAAGGTATTCCCGCTATGTCCTTTGGTATTTGCCGCGGCAAGGGCGCCCATACCGTACAGGAAACACTGGAACTGGATTCTCTCGTACCCGGAATGCAGCAGCTGACGGAGTTCATATTCCACGAATAGCGGTATAAAAGCATACAGTAAAACAAAAAACAATTCCGGCAGGAACTATCTTTTCCTGCCGGAATTGTTTTTGTCATGAGTCCGTCGTGCCTACTCAAAATGCCATTCATGGAGATCATGAAGTGACCCTTCCCAAAATTCTTTGATTCCTCCTTTGAGTTTTTTATCTTGAGCAATAATCTGATCCTGCTCATACAAGGATGTAATAAATTGGTTATCTCTCATATACCGCTGAATTTCACTATAAGCTGTTTTCCGTTCATCAGGGGATATCATCAGCTTGGCCTGATTCAGCATATCCGTCAGCTTGGGGTCATCCACGTGCGGGAAATTACTGCCGCCGCCGGGAACAAAATACATACTATAATCTGGATCAACACGCAGCGAATAGCCCATCAGCAGCAATTCATAATCCCCCTTCCGGGCATTAGCCAGCACCGACGGAAAATCAAGTTTCTGCTGCTTGACCTGAATGCCAAGAGCTTGTAAATCCTGCTGAATCAAATCTGCCGACTGCTCCCGGAGAACATTGCCAATCGGCACCTGCAAAGTAAGTTCTTTTGAGGTATCAAATCCAGATTGTGCCAATTCCCTTTTAGCACTTTCTAAATCATACGGCAACGGTTCCACACTCTTATCATAATATGAGCTTCCTGTCGTATATACGGTAGGAACGATTTTCGCCGTCCCCTTATACAAATCATCCACCAGCCTTTTTCTATTGATCGCCATAGTAACGGCACGCCGGAAGTGAACATTAAATTCTGGATTGGCATTATTAAATTCCAAGTACTGCCCGCCAAACTGTGGCGTGGTCTTGATCAACAGCCTGCTATCCTTTTTCAACACATCCAAATCTTTAATTGGTACAATTCCTATACCGTCAGCCGCCGCCATCTGCACATTGCCCGACTTCAATTCCGTAACCAGATTCGTACCGTTCATAATGCGCAGAAAAATTTTTTTCAACTTAGGCTCGCCTCTATAATAATCCATATTAGCCGCCAATTCCACATGATCATTTGTTTTATAATTCACAAATTTAAACGGTCCGCTTGTAACTGTCGGCTTGGTAACGGCATCAGAATTAGAAATATCAGCTGGATGTATCGTTTCAAACACATGCTTGGGAATAATGTACACCTCAAAGCCAAGCATGCATTTAATATAATTAGGATCTACAGGCCGTTTGGTTTTGAGAATCACTGTATGTTCATCGACTACACTGACTCCAGAAATAGTACTGCCATGTTCCAACTTTCCCATATCATTTAATCCTTCAAGCATATTAATGAAACTGCTTTTTGTCGTTTCCACCGCTGGATTCGCAATCGTATTCAACGTAAAGACAACATCATCAGCAGTTACCGGCTGCCCGTCTGTCCACTTGGCCTTGGGATTCAGTTTTACGGTAAAGTTCTGGCTATCCTGACTTTCAAAGCTGTCTGCCAGCTGCGGCTCAAATTTATTAGGCTCCGGCATTCCCAATAAGGTGTCATACATAAAACGAAGCGTAAATTGCCCTGCTGTTCCCGGATTGAACAAAGGATTTAATGAATCCGGCGCATTCGTCAAACCAATAGTCAAGGTATCTCTTGCCTTGCTTTCCGTACCGCTGCCGCAGCCGCTGAGCATGACAGCCCCCAACAGCACAGCAATCCCCAAAACAAGCGTTTTTTTCCTGCCAAACCAATTCCATACCCCCATATCCTCGCCCTCCCCTCCATATAAAAACAAGCAACGGCGCATTGCAGCGTCATTGCTTGTTACAAGGATATGTTATTTATTTTTAAAAGTCAACCATATTTTTCATTATATTTTTATTATTTTATAAAATATATAAGTATTTTTGTAAGTATTTTTTATTTTTTATATAAAACAGCATACTGATCAGACACTGCTTATCTGATCAGTATGCTGTTTTCAAACCGGTATCCTTTAAAGCATCAATCTCTATCTTGCATTCGCAGCGCCGCGGAAAATAGTACCGCGGCTGCTGTCTACAGTGACAATCTCGCCATTTTCCAGCGTATCAACAGCATGTTCCGTACCAACGACCGTAGGTATTCCCAGTGTAATGGCGACGATAGCCGATTCGCTTGTAAGACCCGCTTCTTCCGATACAATAGCGCTGGCCCGTTTCATATAATCCACCCATTCAGCAGCAGCCGCACGGACAACAAGAATACAGCCATCCTTAAAATTCTTCTTCAGCGATGCCGTATCCGTTGCCACACACACCGGACCAATAGCTGAATTCCGTCCGATGCCAGTACCCCGGAGTAATACATCTCCTACAACCTGCACCCGGATCATATTGGTAGAACCAGCCTTGGCAACCGGCACCCCTGCCGTAAGAACGACGAGATCACCGGCCTTGATAAGATCATTGTCGAGAGCGGCAAAAATAGCCGTATCCACAACTTCGTCCGTATCACTGGCCTCTTTGCCTACAATAGCCTGAACACCCCAATTCATTTGCAGTCGGCGCACAATATTTTCATGCGGTGATACTGCCACGACAGGGCATTCCGGACGGAATTTGGAAATCATCTGTGCCGTACCGCCTCGCTCTGTTGATGCGATAATAGCCGCCGCATGGAGATCTTCAGCAATTTTCACTGTAGCCTTACCTATAGACTCTGTCGTTGTAGCCGATTCAGCATGTTCGTTTTGATGCGCATCCGGCGTAAATTTGCTTTCCGTAAAGGTCGCTACGCGGGCCATTGTCTGAACCGCCTCTACCGGATAGGAGCCGCCGGCGGTTTCACCGCTGAGCATAACCGCGTCTGTACCGTCAAGAATGGCATTAGCCACATCTCCTGTTTCCGCACGAGTCGGACGTGGATTACTGCACATGGATTCCAGCATCTGCGTCGCCGTAATAACCGGTTTGCCTGCTGCCTGACATTTATGAATAAGCATTTTTTGCAGTGTAGGCACCTCTTCAGCCGGAACTTCCACGCCGAGATCACCGCGGGCTACCATAATACCATCGCTCATTTTAATGATTTCATCAATATTTTGTACAGCTGCCTGACATTCGATCTTGGAAATGATCTGCATATGATTATCATGCTTTTCCAAAATTTTACGTATGGTCACAACATCTCTGCCGCGCTGAATAAAGGAAGCGGCAATCCAATCCATATTCATGCGAATGCCAAATTCAATATCTGCCGCATCTGTTTCAGATACAGGAGGCAGATTGATCGTAATGCCAGGTACGGCCACGCGCTTGCGGTCACTCATTTTGCCGCTGTTAATGATGCGGGTATGAATATCCGCGCCATCTACATCGAGAACTTCCAAATTGACTAATCCGTCAGAAAGAAGAATATGATCACCGGTCTTGACATCCTGAGGCAATTCCTTATAGCTCACAGTAGAAATAGTTTCGTCTCCTTCGACATCACGCGCCGTAAGCGTAAACGTATTGCCCGCTTCCATCTCAATAGAACCATTTTTAAACATGCCCAAGCGTATCTCCGGCCCCTTTGTATCCAGCATAAGCGCTACCGGAACGTTTAATTTCTGAGATGCGGCCCGGACCATTTCAATCCTTTTTTTATGTTCCTCATGCGTGCCATGAGAAAAATTAAAGCGGGCTACGTTCATGCCAGCCTTTATCATCTTTTCAATAATTTCCGGAGTATTCGAGCTCGGTCCAAGCGTGCAGACAATCTTCGTTTTTTTCAACATGAGACAATCTCCTTTGCGTAATGATATTTATTTAACAAATAATTCCATATGATCCTGCAGCGAATCCAATAAAATACGGGCGCTGGTCACATTGGTAGCTACAGGAACAGCATGTACGTCGCACAAGCGAAGAAATGCCGATACATCCGGTTCATGGGGCTGTGCCGTCAAAGGATCCCTCAAGAAAACAACAGCAAGGATTTCATCAGAAGCAATCATGCCGCCGATCTGCTGGTCACCACCCAATGGACCGGGTTGCATCTGTTTGACCGTAAGACCAGTTTCGTCTTCAATACGTTTTCCTGTCTCGCCTGTTCCGACCAAAGGAAAACGGCTCAATACTTCTTTGAACTGTCCTGACAATTGTACCATGGCGTCCTTCTTGGCATCATGTGCAATAAGCGCAACATATTTATTCATTTTCTGCCCCCTTCTATAAGCATCGCAATCTGTAGCGTTTGTGTTCCAGCCGGTACATTTTTCGTCCCAGTTAGATACGTTTTAAACGTATTTCTAAAACAACAGAGAAACACAACTCTATCGCCTCTTGTGATTGTACCGTATCCCTCTCCATAATGCAAGAGGGATACCGTGTACAAATCTCATTAAACACTCAAAATCAACGCAAATCACCAAAGTTTTACTCTATCTTTAGGAAGAATATACATGCCGTCGCCCTGCCGAATATCATAGGCGGAATAAAAACCATCTGTCGCTGAAAGAGCGCCATTGACACGAGCCTCCCCAATGGGGTGCGGATCATTCTGCACCAGCTGCAGCAACAGCTGGTCTGTCATTTTTTCGGCAAAAATAGCGGCAAAGTTTCGGTACATATCCCTTAGTACGCTTTCCCTCCCGGCAGCGATTTCCGTAACAACAGACAATCCGCCGCAATCAGCTATTGCTTCATTCGTCACCAGCGCCCCGTTCTCATAAAGTCCGCTGCCGACAGCATATTTACTGTAGTACGGACCAAATTGGGCCGCCTTTTGCTGAAATGCCGTGTAATCCTTTTTCGTCCACCAATTCTTCATATTGCCTTCTTTATCATACCGGCTGCCATTCGGATCGAAAGCATGTGAAATTTCATGTCCTATAATAACGCCTATGCCTCCCAGATTCATTCCCAAGGTCGCATCGGGACTGTAAAAGGGCGGCTTGAGAATACCCGCTGGAATGGTAATGCTGTTATTTTCCGGTATATAAGCGGCATTGACATCTTGCGGCTGAAACGCATACCACTTATTCAGATCAAAATCAGTTCCCAGCAATTCATGCAGCTGCCGTTGCGTCAGCACGGCATTATGAATAATATTACCAAGCAAATCGCCACCTGCCGATTCAGGAATCACATCGGGCATAGACTCGATAACAGGCTTATCACCGGTGGCTGGGCCGCCTACAAAAACGCGCAGCGAATCCAGCTTGTCTATAGCACCAGCCTTTGTGCGGGGACTGAGCCAATCATTTTTTTCCAGCCGGCTGCGATAGATCGCGCGTATCTGACCAATCATAGTCTGAATATCCTTTACCATAGCTGGCGTACAGTTATCCTTCATATAAATCTGACCAAATTCATACGGCAGCAGTCCCTGTACCATCCGGTTTGCCGTTTCTCCATCGCTGCGGCTTTTCTGAATTCCAAAGCGTTTTTGAATATACTGGCGCTGCATATCACGCAGCTTTATGCCGGCATAGGGTGCATACCCGTTCATAATGCGAAACACGGCATAATTTTTGAGAACCTTGATATTGGCATCAGTATACTCCATATCTATATGACGAAGATAGTCCGCATCGGCAAGAAACACTTTCTTTTCTCCGCCAATGCCCCATGAATTCAGTATTTTTTTACCGTTCATATGAGGCATCATACTTTCTATTTCCTTGCGGGAATAAAGACGGTTCACAACGGCTACGTCATTTTTCTCTTCGCTGGTCAGCATATACGGAGCCCACCGCTGCTCCATAGCTAAAATAGCTGCCGCCCCCGTATCCGCCTCTGCCTTTGTCTGTCCGGCTTCCATCAATACACCGGCAATATATGCTTTATAGTCCTGCCAGGCTCCGGGGCTGGGTTCCTTTTCCAACTCATATTTACTCAGCAGCGTACCGGCAGGCACAATACGGGCAGCATATCGCAGACTATTTGGCATACGGTCTGCCGTATAATCCACAAATGCTCCGGTTCCATAATTTTTCTTCGTATCGCAGAGGGACTGGGTCAGCTCCTGTATCGTTGCGGCCGCCTGAATAGGTGCCAATACCTGATGGATATGTTCTCCGGCAACAGCATTCCGTCGTTCCGTATCCAGCGCGCATTGGTACAAATCAGCAATTTTCTGTTCCGGCGTGCCCTTGGCATAGGTACCCTGTTTAGCAGCAATCGTTTTCAGTTCCTTCTTCAGCATTTTCGTATTGTTCAGTGATTGCTCCGTAAACCAGGACCAAGCCGGTTCTGTTGGTTGAATCTGCTTGGTTTCCAGTGTTTTTTCATTGACAGACCGATAAAAATTATCCTTTTCTGAAACAGACCCGGCAGCCTGCACCACCGGCAAGGTACTGCCAGCAAAAAAAACAACAGTGGCAACCATCGCTGTCACCCATATTTTCACTTCTCTTTTCACGTGCCATCCTCTCCTTCGTCCAGCTCTTTCCCCTATAATGCGGGATCCTTCACGCCGTTGGCAGCAAAGGCCCTGGCTCTGTCGATACAGGTTCCGCAGGTCCCGCAGGGTTTTTCATTTCCTTCATAACAGCTCCAAGTCAGCTCATAAGGAGCATGAAGGCGCAAGCCTTCCTTGACAACGCCTGCTTTATTCCAGTGCAGAAGCGGCGCCTCTAAATGGCACAGACGGCCGGAACCTTCATAAACGGCCCGATTCATAGCCTCCTCAAATTCCGGTGTGCAATCCGGGTAGGCCCGTCCGGCAGCATCGTCAGCATGCGCTCCATAATAAATCACTTCCGCCTGCACACTGATCGCCACCGCCGCCGCATAGGATAGAAATAACCCGTTGCGAAAAGGTACATACGTACTGAGCGTCCCTTCTCCGCCAATCTTTTCGAGCTGTCTGGCATACGATTCGTGAGTAATCTCCTGACTGCTTCCCTGCAGCAGCGGACAATCGCTCAGCGAAAACGCCTGTGATAAATTGACCTCCTGATGCTGCACGCCATAATACGCCGCTACCTGCCGGGCCGCTTCCAATTCCTTGACATGCTTTTGTCCATAATACGCCGTCAGGGCCAGCACTTCTTCTTTTTTATATTTTGTCAGCCCTATGGCCAGACACGTCGTCGAGTCCACGCCGCCGCTGAGCAGCACTACACACTTCATACCACAGCACCTCTTCCTCCCAATAACTATAAAACAACATCTTTATTATAGCACAAAACTTGTATTGCATATCTCCAAATTCATGGTTCCTCCTTTTCATTTATGCACAAGTCTTTTATAATGATATTAATTGTATTCCTGAAAGGAGCTTCTCCCATTATGATAAAAGCACTGCTCATGCTATACGCCGTCTGGGGATTCAACTGGGTCGTTATGAAGGAAGCCTCACTATTCTTTCCACCCGTCACCTTTGCCTGCTACCGTTTTATATCCGGAGCCGCGGTCCTGCTTCTCATCAACATCTGGCTTCGCCTGCCCCTGCCGCCAAAGCGGTACTGGAAATGGATCATTATTACGGGCATATTGCAGATCGCCCTTAACAACGCTGCCGTCCAGATCGGCATGCAAACCCTCGATGCCGGGCTGGTTGCTGTTTTGAACTACAGTATGCCCGTGTGGGTAGCGATTCTCGCTCACTTCTTCCTTCACGAAACGCTGACCAGACGCAAGGCCGCCGGTATCATCCTCAGCATGGCGGGCATGTGTATTCTGATGAATATTGACACGCTGGGCAGTATGAGCGGCATTTTCTTCACTATCGGCGGTGCCGTCGCCTGGGCAGTTGCCAGCGTGATCATCAAATATCAGGACCGTACAATGAAGGCAAAGGACTGCACTATGATCCAATACACAACATGGCAAATGACCGTTGGCGCCCTGACCCTGCTGATATATACTACTATCTTTGACCAGGGCAGTTCCCACTGGACCTGGCTATCTATAAGCTGTCTCGCCTATAACGGCATTCTCGCCTCAGCCCTTGCCTTTTTCCTGTGGAACTTTATTCTGACCCGTATGGAGGCCGGCAAGGCTTCTATTGCCGTATTGGGAGTTCCCGTTGTCGGCGTCATCTGCGGTGTTTTATTTCTGGGAGAGGCGCTGCGTGGGAGTACGGCCCTTGGTATGCTCCTTATTCTAGGCGGCATTCTCCTTATCGTCATGCATCCCCCTACAAAGAAACTGACCCCCTGACCGTCTCGACCAGAGAAAAGCACCCTTGCTGTACAAAATCGTACAGCAAGGGTGCTTGGCATATCGGCCAGACAGGTCACTATATTTTATTATTTTAATGAATTATATTCCCAGTCGTTCCCTGACAATATCCAGATCCCGCACCAGATCATCCGCCTTTTCATAATTGCCGTTAGCATATTCAAAAACCAACGTCGCCTGCGGCGCGTATTGCTTGACAGCGGCTATAATCGCCGGCCAATCAACGGTACCGGCAAACAGAGGCAGATGTTCATCCGCTTCACCGCCGTTATCCTGCAGATGAAAGGCTTTGATGCGTCCATTGAGTGCTTCAATAACACGGCAGATATTCCACCCGTTGACATGAGCATGACCCACGTCAATAATCGCTCCGGCCGTTTGAAACTCATTAAACAAGGCGATGTATGCCTCTTCATCAAAGAGATTATTTTGCTTCAGCCCTACGTTTTCGATTACCATCTGCGCTCCATCAATATCCTCTGCCAGTCTTTCAATTTTATGCAGCCGCCGTATCACAAGCTGACGGCAAACGGCGGCATCGCCGTGCCAGCCTTCATTCGTATGAACAACGACATGACTGGCCCCGGCTTTTTTCGCATAGGCAAACGTTTTTTTATAGCGTTTCAAATATGCCGTATCCTTCATCTCCGCCAGATTGACGGTAACACACGGCCCGTGTGCAAGGACAACGGCCGCTTGGACGCCCCCATGCGCCGCAGCACGGCATTCCAGTAGCTGTTGCTGCCAAATTCATAAAAAATTTCGATGCCATATTCCTCCGGCAGCTTTTCCATTGCCGCCTTGTTGAATGCAGGAAACACGAGATCGCTGACTTCAAGTATTGCCATATTACATTTCCCCCTTTTTATGGACCTGCAGATTGCATCCCGTCGCGGTGTCAAAGAACCGGGCCGCCTCCCAGGTATAATGGTCTCATAAATTAAGACATTTTTTGAACACGTTTATAATGAACCTGATATACTGTAGATAACACTCGAAAGAAGGTTCATTTATGTCTCGAAAAAGAAGAAATTTTACAGCAAAATTAAAATCGGATCTTGTTCTTGAACTGCTAAAGGGCGAGAAAGATCTCAACTCGATAGCTACCGAAAATAGCATACAGCCAAATCTTTTGCGAAATTGGAAAAAGGAATTTCTCGATAAAGCCTC
>NZ_LEKT01000190.1 GCF_001045675.1 Megasphaera cerevisiae DSM 20462 | reverse complement strand
AGTATGTGGGCAAGATTAAAGGAAGAACTAATCTATAATCGATATAATGCTTCAAAAACAACTGTTGAACATATGAAAACAATTATATGGAGATATTTCATTAGTTACTGGAATAACCGAAGAATCTGCTCCACCAATGGAGGATTACCTCCAATGATTAAGAGACAACAGTATTACCGCTCATTGAAGGATGCAGCGTAGATCGAATATCCTCGAGGAAAAAGTGTAAAGAGATATTGACAATATCATTTTGAGGGTCTTATGGTTGTAGCCGTTACGGCGATTGGTTGTTTCGAGCCTATGAAAAAATCTCTGTAAACAAACTTCCACTCGAAGTCATAAGGTCTTCTATGGTACAATCTAATCATAGGAGGACTTTTTATCATGGCAAAACAGCGGAAAGAGATTCACAAGGTTGAAATGACCGATGGGAAGCGGGCTATTATCCAGCAGCTCTTCCAAGAGTATACCATCGAGAAACCAAATGACATCCAAGATGCCCTGAAGGATCTGCTTGGCGGTACCATCAAAGAGATGATGGA
>NZ_LEKT01000189.1 GCF_001045675.1 Megasphaera cerevisiae DSM 20462 | reverse complement strand
ACAGACGGACTTTCAGGCATTCGTGAGCAGTTGCTAGAGTTATTTCCAAAGGCACGGCACCAATATTGCTATGTTCATCTTGCTCGCACGATTTCTCGGTTGGTTCGTCCGAAGGTACGTAAGGAAATCCTACTGGATTTCAAGTTGGTATACCGTGCTGGAAATGCCGAGGAAGCTGCAGAAAATCTAGGCAAGTTCTTGGGGAAATGGTCTGGGAAATATTCCAAACTAGCCAATATGTTTTCAAGTCAGGACGGACTCTTTGAGTTTTATCGTTTTCCAGCGAGTATTCAGAGGAGTATCTATACGTCGAACCTCATTGAAAATAATAATAAAGGATTAAAACATCATGCGAAGTTAAAAGAACAATTCCCAAACGAGGCATCACTGGAACGATTCGTTTGTACATATTACAGTGACTATAATCGAAAGCAAGCTGCTCGAATCCATTTAGGGTTCAATGCGGCCGAAAGTGATTTAGTGAATATGTTTGATAATCCTAATCGGTAAGAACAGCCTAAAATGCTTGCAGGAACGTTTACA
>NZ_LEKT01000188.1 GCF_001045675.1 Megasphaera cerevisiae DSM 20462 | reverse complement strand
GTATATATCAAACGTTAATTTAGGAATCTCTTTTTTTGCCTTTACAACTGCTTTAGCAATCCAGTCTACATGTTTCTCTTTAGCCAGTCGAGATGCTGTTATCATTGAATACGGTTGTCTTTTTTTCTCTGGATGAATAAGTTGATTTAAACTACCTACAGGAACTGTTCTGATTAATGGATTATCATGAGTATATTTAGAAAAATGTTGACTTAAAATACGATTTTGTAAATCGGTCGCAGTAATAAAGAAGTCAACAAATTTTGCATTTCTAAATTGATATTCATAGTAGTTATTCCACAATATATTATCGCCATCAGTGGCATTATCACTAAAATGTTCTGCATGAACTACCACACCTAATTTGCTAGCACCTTTATTTTGTAATACTGCTTGACCAATTTCTGTAGCTCTATCTAGGATTACGATATCTCTATTTGATAAATTTAATTTATTCATGAAATATGCAACAAATTCTGCTTTACTATAGAGCTGTGCATCATCAAAGACAAAGACACTTTCTTTATCATCTATATACTCTTTATATG
>NZ_LEKT01000187.1 GCF_001045675.1 Megasphaera cerevisiae DSM 20462 | reverse complement strand
GTGCATTGGCTGTCCCATTCACACAAATTTTCTTCCATATAGATTGATGTAAATCATCACTCAATACACCATTTAGCTCTGCCTGATTCAAAATGTCTACGATTGTTTTTACGTTATCAGTACCCTCTGTAACTAATGCACCTACTTCAACTGGGCCACTACCCATTAGATGCGTATAACCTGGACTTTCGATACCTGCTGTCCAAGTTGTTACACCTCTCACAATTTGTGGTAATTCGACATATTGCTCAATCAAACGCTCATGTTTTAGCCCATTCATCGTACATACTACGATGGTTGATTGATTTATATGTGGTTGTATATAATCTAACACCTCTTTAAGCTGCATTGATTTTGGAAATAAAAATACAACATCATATAACACATCTTCAGGTATGTCTCTAGAATCATACATTGGTATTTCTAAATGACAATGTTCACCATTAATATCTATGTGTAATCCATTCGTTTGAATTGCCTTAACATGTGATTCCCAACTGTCTATTAGCGTTACATCATATCCATTTTGGAATAATTTAGCACCAAATCCACTTCCTAATG
>NZ_LEKT01000186.1 GCF_001045675.1 Megasphaera cerevisiae DSM 20462 | reverse complement strand
AAATTTATATCAGAGGAAGATCCGATGCAATCTATGCTCAAATGGCTCTGTGAACGTCTCATGGAAGTTGAAGTAGAAAGTAAGCTTTGTGCCGAGAAATCAGAACGGAACAAGGAACGCCAGGGATACCGATCAGGCTACCGCGTTCGTCGGTTTGACACAAGAATGGGAACAATGTATCTCATGGTTCCTAAAATCAGAAATGGCGGATACATTCCCTTCTTTGTAGAGGCAAAAAAACGTTCCGAAGCCGCTCTCATGAATGTCATTCAGGAAGCCTACGTCAATGGCGTCTCAACCCGCAAAATCGATAAATTAACCAAAACACTAGGCATCGAATCCATTTCACGCAGCCAAGTTTCAGCAATTACTAAGGATTTAAACGAACAAGTAGAAGCATTCCGAAGCCGAAAGCTAGAAGCCACATATCCGGTTCTTTGGGTAGATGCGTTATATGAGCGAATTCGTGATACGCAAAGGGTTAAAAATATGGCCGTACTAGTCGTTACTGGCATTAATTTAGAGGGCAAACGTGATATTTTAGCGGTAGAACCCATGTAT
>NZ_LEKT01000185.1 GCF_001045675.1 Megasphaera cerevisiae DSM 20462 | reverse complement strand
ATTTACCAGCATTATCAGTAAGGTATCCAGCAAATGTAAAGTCTTCAACTTGGTCAGTTGTAGAACTAATTAAATTACCTTTGGCATCATATTGTGCATCTTTAGTTAAAATATTATTTGGACTTTGATTTAATTTAATAACGATTCTCATACCTACTGTTTCAGGTAAACCATTATTAAATTCGATTAATTTATTTAAATCACTTGCTGTAATCGTACCATTACCGTTGGCATCGATAGATAAATCTGCCACTTTGTTAGCAGCATTATAAGTTTTATCAAAACCTTTTAATCCATCATAATCATATTTATCTAATTCAACACTTTGAATAAATGGAATTAAATCTTTATCAATTTGGTAATTATAACTCCATTGTTTATTTTGAGCGCCACCATATCCGAAGATACCATCTTTGATAACTTGTTGGTCAACGATAATTGCGCCATTATTGCCTACTTTAGTGTCTAAACTAGCTGTACCACTACTTGCTTTAAAATCATTTGCGTTTGCTGTTGATTTATTGTTGTTTAAAGAAACTAAATCTTTATCAGCATCTGTAAGGA
>NZ_LEKT01000184.1 GCF_001045675.1 Megasphaera cerevisiae DSM 20462 | reverse complement strand
GGCAAAATTTTTGTTACATTTGTTGCGTTGATTCTTATATCGTATCTGGATCAGAAAATGAAACAGGCAAATTTATATAAAAGTTATACATTACATCAGATGCTTGACAAACTGGATGTGATTGAATGTTTCGAAGACGCAGGGCATTCGTTGCGTATTGGCGAGCTTTTAGATAAACAGAAAAAAATTTATGAGGCACTCGGTGTTAAGATGCCAACCTCGTCATGTTAAATCGAGAATCCAGGATATATATGATACACGCAGCTGTATATTGAACAAAAAAGATTTTCAGGATCTTTATATCAAATCCCGAAAATCTGGGTTTGTCAAGTTAAGTGTGTAAGTTTTTTTAGGTATCATAAAAGAAGATGCGTTACCAGTGATTGCTGGCTTTAAAATTTCTCGTATTTCAGGATACGAGCTTGCAGCTTATCATCCATAGCCAACTGGTTTCTGACCATCGCCCAGTTCTGGATATGATGCCCTTCCCACTTGGCATAGAGTTCCTTTACCCTGAGATAGAGAACCTTGAAGACAGATTCCTCGCTGGAGAACGAGCCCTTCTTG
>NZ_LEKT01000183.1 GCF_001045675.1 Megasphaera cerevisiae DSM 20462 | reverse complement strand
GCACAAGCTCATGTTGACGCAGGTGCTAAAAAAGTATTAATCTCAGCTCCAGCAACTGGTGACTTAAAAACAATCGTTTACAACACTAACCACGATGAATTAGATGGTTCTGAAACAGTAGTATCAGGTGCATCATGTACTACTAACTCATTAGCTCCTGTAGCTAAAGTGTTAAGTGATGAGTTCGGTTTAGTTGAAGGTTTAATGACAACTATCCACGCTTACACTGGTGACCAAAATACTCAAGATGCTCCACACAGAAAAGGCGACAAACGTCGTGCTCGTGCTGCAGCAGAAAACATCATCCCTAACTCAACTGGTGCTGCTAAAGCAATCGGTAAAGTAATTCCTGAAATCGACGGAAAATTAGACGGTGGTGCACAACGTGTTCCAGTTGCAACTGGTTCATTAACTGAATTAACAGTAGTATTAGAAAAAGACGTAACAGTTGAACAAGTTAACGAAGCAATGAAACAAGCTTCTGACGAATCATTCGGTTACACTGAAGACGAAATCGTATCTTCTGATGTAGTTGGTATGACTTACGGTTCATTATTCGATGCAACTC
>NZ_LEKT01000182.1 GCF_001045675.1 Megasphaera cerevisiae DSM 20462 | reverse complement strand
ACACTGAATAGCCTGGAGTTTTCCCAGGTTCAGTGCCAAAATAGACAGCGCTATCACACTCTGTGTCGTTTCTTTCAGATAGGTTCTGATTTGAGTAAGGCCAAACCGACGTTTCGCTAAACTGAAAGCTCGTTCTACTTCCACGCGATCGCAATTGTCTTTGTATTCTAATCGTCTGTCTCTGACAGCATCCTTCTTGGGCCGTCCTAAGGCCGGCCCCGACAACCGGATACCTCTTTCTTTACAATATGCCAGATTAAGACGATTGCGGTATATCTTATCGGCCAGCACCCGTTCTGGATAGTGACCATATCGGTCTTGGTATCGTTCGATTTCTTGTGGCAGCAGCGTACTTTCGTTATAGGTTTCAAAACTCTGTCGTTCTAACCGTACCATGCCGTTCACGACGCTGATGTCCAACTTGGCGCCAAATTCTACAGGTGCTTTGACTTTGCCACGCACAATCGGCCGCAAAAATGGCTGACGCAGATTTACAATGCGGTGTTCCATACGATGGATATGATGATCATACATGTACTTCTGCTGCGCATACATCTGTTGTATCACGGTTAACTGT
>NZ_LEKT01000181.1 GCF_001045675.1 Megasphaera cerevisiae DSM 20462 | reverse complement strand
ACGTAATGCCGAGAATAACGTGTAATGCCTCTTTAGCAACACTATCCCGTCTAAGGTTCAGATAGGTGGCATCGCAGTAGATGACAGCATACCGATTGTTGACCTTGCGGTTATGGAACTCATCGACTTGTTTTTGTACAGCACTGGTAATATTTGATACCGTCTGTGGCGTGTAATATTGTCCATACATTTGTTCAATCAGTTCACTAATCTGCCGCGTGGTAACACCATGCTGATAAAGTTGGATGATGGTAGTTTCTAAAGAGTCAGTCTGACGCTTGCGCTCTGGCAACGTCTGTTGATGAAAATCACCATTACGGTCACGCGGAATTTGGAGCTGTAAAGTACCATATTCCGTGCGAAGTTCGCGAGAATAAAAACCGTTGCGGCTATTACCAGAAGACCAGCCGTTGGAACTATGTTTCTCATATCCTAGAAAACTAGAAAGTTCAACCTTAAGCAACTGGTTGATGGCATCTTCAAGTTCTTGACGAAAGACATCTTCAACAGATTGTTTTTCTACTAGCGCTTGCATGAGTTTTGTGTTAAGATTTGACATTAGGGAACCTCATTTCTTTAGT
>NZ_LEKT01000019.1 GCF_001045675.1 Megasphaera cerevisiae DSM 20462 | reverse complement strand
CCCCCATATAGTGTATATACACTATATGGGGCAAAACAAAGTTATTTTCACCTTGCCTGTCACTTCAGTAAACAAGCCAATAATTCATTCCACTGACAAAGTCTCTCTGGTCCTAATGTATCTGCAAATTGTTTCTGTGCCTTAGCCCATTCAACATCGGCCAGCTTCAGCATTTCCTTTCCCGATTCAGTAAGGGTAAGTTGTTTCCCACGACCTTTCGCAATAGTATGTGTCACAAGTCGCAAGTCTTCAAGAATTTTGACATTCCGAGATAAGGTAGTTCGGTCCAGTTGAAGTTTTACAGCCAAATCAGTTACTGTGATGGGAGACGTACGGATAATACTCCGCAGTATGGAATACTGCTGAATTGTAATCCCAACCGGCTTTAAATATGTATCATAAATTGCGATAGTACGACTGGTAAGCCATCTTACATTAAGGCAGTGACATTCCGCCAACGATCCCATTTTTTACGCTCATCTCTTTTCATTTATTGCGCGCATTATATTGCAACTCTATCATGTTTGTCAATTTTTTATTTATCACTTTTATATTTATCAGACACTCTTTACAACATATTCCCTGCGCAAAATTTATATTTATATCATATTTCCCAAAATAGATCAAACACTATATCCCCCAGTCAGAAAAACAAACAGACTATCCTCCGCATAATGGTTCAATAGATCTCCCGCAGTTGTCAAAATGCATCCCACTCAGCAAACCGTTCATTCATCCGTTTCTTTTTTCGTTTCGCTTTTCCCTGTTCTTCTGAGGCGCTAAACGGCATACGGCCTGCTGCAACCGTTCGTTTATAAAATAATGTAACCGCTTCTTCTTCCGTCAAACCCATGCTTTCAAAAATAGCCGCCGCTTGTTTTCGCAGTATTTCATCCATATAGATTCCTCCCAACCAATCATGTTCTTTCGCGATTGTGTTCTGCCGCTTCTGTATTGATGCCGTCCAGCGTCGCCATATGCCATACGGCATACATCATGGAACGCAGGAGGACGACGGCCAGAACCGCCCCGGTTCCTTCTCCTAGCGATAACTCCGCATGCAAAGGGACCTCATATTCATCTATACCACATAAACGCAATGCCGCCGTCATGCCCGGTTCCCGCGACATATGCGACGGCAGCGCATAGTATCGCACCTGGGGTTTCAACTGTACGGCACAAGCCAAGGCCACCGCGGTAATAAATCCGTCAATGTAAAAGGGTATCTGCGCATCACAGCAAGCCATCATAGCGCCGCAAAGAGCCGTTAGATCAAAGCCGCCGACATAGCGCAAGGCGTCTCCCGCATTATGGATCGCTGCACCGTACCGCTGCAGCGCATCTTTGATAACTTCACGCTTATGAAGCAGTAATTTATAATTTCTTTGTGCCGATCCATAGCCGACAAGAAACGCTCGATCCGGCACTGCTATGGCCGACAGCACTGCTGCAGAGGTCGTCGTATTGCCAATACCCATTTCTCCGAAGGATAATAGATTGATGCCCCGTTTCTTTGCCGCCGCAACACGTTCTGCGCCGATAGAAAGAGCTTTTTCATATTGTACCTGTGTCATAGCTGGTTCTATAGAAAAATCTTCTGTCCCTCTGGCAATTTTTCGATTGATACCGACCGCATCCTCGCTGTCAATCCCGACATCAACAACTTCATAAGGAATGCCGTTGCAGCGGCAAAAGCAGGTCACAGCAGACGTGCCGGCCACCATATGCTGACTCTGCATGTACGTAATATCTGACAGCTGTGCCACAACACCAGCCCGCACAATGCCATTATCGGCCGCAAAAATAATGTGACAGGGCTGCAGTTCTTTATGAAACTGCTCCCACGCCAGCAAAATCTGACGGGCCTGGCGTTCCAGCAGGCCCAGACTCCCCGGCGGCTTAGCCAGATTATGGATAAGCCGGTCCACTGCATTCTGATACGCCGTCATCGTGTCATTCCTTTATATGTCATATACATGTCCTGCAGTTTTTTTTCATTGCCGCTCAAAGATGTCAATATCATCCCGTGAGGCCGCGACTGCCCTGTTTGCTCATCAATGCAGACAAAAGAAACAAAACCTTCTGCCGCCTGTCTGCCGCCGCCGGCAATCAGCAGCTGGACATACACACCCACACTGGCCGTCCCTGCATACACAATCAAGCTATCAAGCTGAATCGTATTTTCTTTATGGACGGGCCGGAGAAAGCGTAATCCATCCACACCCAGGCAGACAATATGCGAACTGTGCAAAAAAGATTGTACTGCTAAAAATCCACATTCAATCATATAAGATACCGCCTGACCTGCAAAGAGCGTACCATGAGGATTAAGGTCTTTCCCCAAAACCATATGAGCTGCTGCAATATGCCTGTCTACGCCAATCATATTGATTCCTCCCCTATGCTGCATTTTATTTATTGTAACACACCGCTGGTCTCTTTAGCTATTATATTAGGCAATATAGCTTGAAAATATAAGATATTTATGTCAAAATATAGTGAAGCGGAGGTGACTGTATGTCTACAATTAAAGATATCGCAAAAGAAGCTGGGGTTTCGATTGCGACTGTATCAATTGTTTTAAACAGAAAGGGGCGGGAGCGTAAAATATCGCTGGAAACACAGGCGCGAATTCATCAAATCGCCCAACAGCTGAATTACGTACCCAACCAATCAGCAAAAAAACTGCGCTCAGCGCCAAAAGACAGTTACGCCATCGCTTTTTATTGGGCAACAGACTTTCGTATCAATTATCTGGCCCGTATTACGTTGGGTATTCAAAAAGAAATTATGCAGCAAAATAAACTGGTTCATTTAACGGTAGTCCCCTATGAGGTCGACCAGCTGCAAAAACAGATGGAGACAACACAGAGTGAGTTTTTCAACGGTATTATTATTGCCAATATGTCGGATAAGGATATGGAATATTTGAATTCTTGTTCCATCCCCTGCCCAGTCGTCTTATTTAACAGAGAATCTGATAAATACAGCAGCGTGACAATGGACAACTATGAAATAGGCTGCAATGTTGCCCGCCATTTTCTCAAAAAAGGAATTCATACTGCCGGGGTTCTGACGCATGATACAACGTTTCCTATTATGCGCATGTGGATGAAAGGCTTTCTTGACACCTTCGCCGTAGCCGGCTATCCTATACCGTCCGAAAGCATTCTGCTTTGCAACACGTCTTCATCAAGCGCAATTGACGTTACCAAAAAGCTATATGCTGCCAAACGGCTTCCCCGTGCCATGTTCTGTGAATCTGACGTATTAGCCCATGGCATGCTGTATGCCTGCCATCAATTAGGAATTGCTATTCCAGAAGATGTTGAAATTTTTACGATTGGTATCAATATGGCAGAGTTTAATGATTATGCCATTCCATCTTTATCGCGCATTGATATTCCCATGGGAAAAATCGGTGAGCAATGTCTTCATTTATTGGTATCTTTGATCGAAAACAAAAAAAAGAATCCTGCCGTCGTATATCTGCCAGGGACAAAAATCATCGGGCAGTCTTCACCGGAAGAATAGATTTCTCTTACATAGGATAACAATGCGCTGGACTCACCTTGCTTTTTGCTTATTATCATGATACACTATGTATATCATGGGGGAGTATGGGTTCTGGTGTGCCCTCTGGTCTTCAAAACCAGTATGAGGAGTTAACAGCTTCTTAGGTAGGTTCGATTCCTACACTTTCCCGCCATAAAAAAACAACGAGATTGCCGCAAGTTTGCGGTAGTCTCGTTGTTTTTTTTACAACGTTTACTATAAAAGAGCCTGCACAATCATCCGGCTCAAAAGGGGGATTTCCTGCTCTGCAACGGTCCGTACAGAAAGGCAGACTTTATCTTTTTGTATGCGGGAGATGACGGGAACCTCCGCCCGGCGCAGCTTCCTTTCCAATGCATCGGCTGTTATATTTTCTCTGCTAAGGACAAGAGCATATCCCGGCAAGGTATATTCTGGATAGGCACCGCCGCCGACCATGTCCTGACAGGTTTCGACAGCAGCCTGCAGATCTGGGCAGCCTTCCTGCAACAGCTGCTGGAGGGCTTTCGCTTTTGCCATGCATTCACAACTGGTCTGCGCTAACATTTGCAGTACGGGTATGTTTTTTACGGCCATATTTTCATCAAGATACAACTTCAGAGTCGCTTCCAGCGCAGCCATGATCATTTTATCAACCCGCAGGGCACGCAGAAGCGGGTTCTTCTTCATTTGTTCTATATATTGTTTTTTTCCGGCAATAATCCCTGCCTGCGGACCACCGAGCAGCTTATCGCCACTGAACAACACTATATCTCCGCCTTGCTGCAGCGCTTCCCGTACAGTCGGTTCATAGGGTAATCCGAAACGGCACATATCAACTAATAAGCCGCTACCCAAATCATTGATCAGGGGCAATCCATATCCGTGTGCCAGACTTGCTATATCGTCAGCCCGTACGCTTTCGATAAAGCCAATCATGCGATAGTTGCTGGTATGTACCTTCATAATCGCACCGGTCTGTTCACACACAGCCCGGCGGTAATCTTCCAAATGGGTTTTATTGGTCGTTCCGACCTCACGAATCACGCTGCCACTCAGTTCGATAACATCGGGAATTCGAAAATGTCCGCCGATTTCCACCAGTTCACCGCGGGAAATGACAACCTCCCGGCCTTTGCAGAGTGTCGTCAGTGTCAGCAGGACAGCAGCCGCATTATTATTAACAATAAGTACATCCTCTGCTCCTGTCAATTGACCTACCAAGGATTGCAGATGATTATACCGCGAGCCACGCATCCCCTGCGCAAGATCATATTCCAGATTAGAATAATGACCTGCTATATCAGCAATATGACTGCCGATAGGCGCGCTTAAAACAGCCCTGCCCAGGTTCGTATGCAAAATTGTCCCTGTGGCATTGATAACCTGCCTCAAATGAAAGCGTCTGCTGCTTTTAAAATGATCAATGACCGCAGCCTCCAGATACGCAGTATCAGGCGGTATATGGCACTGACCTGATACTATATCACGACGTACTTGTTCCAGTACGTCCTGCACAGACTGTTTGATAAGGTACCGTGAAAATTCCTTTTCCCATTGTTGCAATGCCGGCCGTTTCAGCAGCAGATCTACTTTAGGCAAACTGGTCAGCAGTTGTCTCTGTTCAGCATTCATTTTATACCTCCTTCTCTATGTCGCTGCCTTGATATATACCAGCTCTGCTATCTAAAGTACGATAGTTTCCGACGCGCTTTGTAATATGCTGTGCATCCATATAATCCAACAGCAGGAGAGAAGCTTTCCGTCCGGCCTGAATTGAGTCCCGGAATCCGGCTAATTCGATAGTACCGCGCTCCTGTACATAACGGCACACCAATCGGACAGCCCGCTCATACCAAATTCTGGAAATAATGTATTCTGATGTCAAAAACAAAACCGTATCATCCTTGATCGCATCTATCACGGCGGCGGCTTGGGCATCCAGCGACAGCAACTCACTGATTTTGACCGGTGTATATCCTGATCGGTCCAGCGTTTCCTCTACTTTCTGACGAGCCTGCTTTTGTGACGGCGTAAAAAAAATATGGAAATGACTGGCCGCAATGGCATGATTTTCCATGCGGCAGATACCATCATCGGCCAGTATACAAAGCAGCCCGGTCAATTCCTTTTCGGGCATCTCCCTACTCAGACGGGCACGAAATTCACCAACCGGCATCCCTTTGCGCAAGGGATATTTTTTATGGTATTCCAGCAGCAGCTGCAGCGACCGGGCCCGCCAATTTCCATATACCCTTTCGTGCATATATCCCAGTGCCGTTTTCCTGATTATACCGCCAGTCACAAGCTGTTCCAAGGCGGCATCAATATCTTGCTCCAGCAGGCGTGTGTATGACGATAATGTCTCTTTAGTCGTAAAAAGAGGTGCCGTGTGACGCAGGAAATCGGCTACCAGTTCGTCTGTATTACCATCCTCCTGAGCCTTCAGGCGTTCCAACACATCGGCCCGGAAGCGCCGGTGCTTTCCGGGATTGGCATCCAAAATTTCCCCGCCGGCAATCGTATGCATCGGAGAAAACGTACGCAGTATAAAACGGTCCCGTGCTTTGACAATAATCTGCTCCTGTTCCATCCGCAGCTGCAGGAAACCTTCTTCTCCCGGCTGGATTTGATCTGTTCCCATCGGCACCGCCCGGACCATTACCTCCCGTGTGCCCACCAGCAAGCGCAGACGATCCCATAACCGGACAGGAACCGGTGAATGGTCCAGACAGCGTATCTTGACATCAAGCATCCACGCCGGCTTCAAGTCACCGGAGGCACACAGCACATCACCCCGTACCAGCTGTTCTTTGGAAACATTTGCAAGATTGAGCGCCGTCCGCTGTCCCGGTTCTGCCACACTCTCATTTTGTTCATGAACTTGAATATTGCGAACACGGACACGAAAGCTGCCGGGATAGGCCCAAAGCTCATTCCCCACGGAAACGCGTCCATCCAATAATGTTCCGGTAACGATAGTTCCGAATCCCTTAATGCTGAAAACACGGTCAATATTGAGACGAGCCGCGTCATTATCAGCAGCATCCAAAATTTTCCCTGCCATGGCCTGTATTTTTTGAATCAATTCGGGAATACCCTGTCCCGTAACCGCATCCGTTTCAACAATATCGGCATGTGCTGCCGCCGTATGCGCCATCTGTTCTCGTATATCTTCGACAGCGAGCTCGCGCAATTCTCTATCCACCGTGTCTATCTTCGTCAGTACAATAAGAAAATTACGGACTCCCAACAGTGTCAATATATCCAGATGTTCCCGTGTCTGCGGCATAACGCCCTCATTGGCATCAATGACCAGCAGCACCATATTGATACCGGGCAAACCGGCCACCATATTTTTAATAAACCGTTCATGTCCCGGCACATCGACGATACCGACCCGGGTATGATTAGGCAAATCCAGATAAGCAAAGCCCAGATTGATTGTCAGGCCCCGCTTCTTTTCCTCCGCAGTCGTATCCGTGTCAATCCCTGTAAGCGCCTTGACCAGCGTCGTCTTGCCATGATCTACGTGTCCGGCTGTGCCGATAACAATATGTCGTGCCACGAAATCACCTCTCCTCTGCCTTCTCGTAGGAAACGGCAAGACCTTGCTTTACGGCATGATAAAAACCTTCTCCGCGCAGCCCGCACGTCCGCAGCAGCTGCTGCAGAGCTGTCTCTTCTGCCGGCTCATACTTGAGAGAAAAACCACAGCTGGCATACAATGTTCCCGGCGTGGGAATAATCCGCACGCGGAGATGACATTTTTTAGCTTCTTCTTCCGCCTTCATCGCATCCCGCGTTGAAAAAAATAACGCAATGCCATATCGTTCCATAGAAGCTCCTTTATGGCCGGACAATGCGGTACGCCGTACGCATGATTTCAATAATACGATACATATTGGTAATTTCACCAACCGCCACCTTATCAGTCAGTCCATAATAGTTGAGACACGCACCGCAGGCATAAATTTCCACCCCGTGAGATGCCAATTTTTTTAAATCTTCCAGCGATTCCGAATCTTCCGTAACGCAAGGTACGCCGCCGTTATAAAAGACAATCTGCTTTGGCAGGACATCCTGTTCCGTCAGCGTATATATAAATGTCTTGAGAAGGCTTCGGCTGAAATTTTCATCTCCTACACCCATTGCCGGCGAATTAATGATGACAACATATTCATCTGCTTCCTTCTCTGGCTTTACCGCAGATACTTCCACAGCATCCGCCGGATCACCGGTCTTAGTAATAACAACGGTATAATGAACTGCGGATTCTTCTGTCATGGCATAAGCATACCCGAGTTGATCTGCCATTTTTTTCAGGTTTTCCGTGGCAATCTTATTATCAACTATTGTTGTTACTGCGTTATGCTGCTGCAAAGCCTTGCGAGTTTCAATCACCGGCAAGGGGCAGGCTTTCCCTAATGCATCTACTGTAAACATATGAATTCCTCCTACTCAATATATAATAATTTCTTTTTCTTCCTTTACTGTAATGCAGCCGATATCGGCAGCACGAATACCCGATCCAGTCAATTCCCGCAGCAGCGTTTCCGCTTGAGACGGCGGCACAGATACCAGCAGACCTCCCGACGTCTGAGGATCAAAAACGATTTCCTCTATGCCAAAATCCGCCAGCCGGAACGCAACTATTTTTTCCAGGAAATTACGGTTGCGCTGCCCGCCGGCTGTCAGCACAAATTTTTTTGCCCCTTCATAAGCTTCTTCAAAATAGGGCAGGCGCCGCGTATCAATATACGCTGAATAGGCACCGTGGAGCATTTCATGCAAATGACCGCACAAACCAAAGCCGGTCACATCCGTACAGCTTGTTACGTCAAATCGCCGGATAATATCCATAGCGTATTTATTAAGCATCTCCATACTCTGCGTCGCCTCGTCAAAACTCTCCCGACTGATTTCTCCAGCACTGTAGCCAATAGTAATAATGCTGACGCCCAAGGGCTTAGTCAGAATCAAATGATCACCTTCACAACAGGTATCATTTCGTAAAATCCGGTCGGGATGAACCGTGCCGTTGACAGCCAGTCCGTATTTCACGGTACGGTCATGAATAGAATGGCCTCCCGACAACATACCCCCGGCCTCCTTGACCTTTTCTGCGCCGCCGCGCAATATTTCATGGAGAATAGAAAAATCATCTTCCTCCGGAAAAGCAACAATATTCAAAGCTGACAATACCGTACCGCCCATGGCATACACATCGCTAAGAGCATTAGCTGCCGCAATCTTTCCAAACAGATAGGGATCCGTCACCATAGCAGGAAAAAAATCCACTGTCTGAATGATCGCCAGATCCTCCGTCAGCTGAATAACCGCCGCATCATCTGCTGAATCAAACCCAACCAGCAATCTTTCGCCGGTACATTTCGGCAAATCCCGCAGCAGCTTTCCTAAATTTCCGGCTCCTATTTTTGCATTGCAGCCGCCGCACACTATCAGTTCCTCCATGTACAGATATCCCTCCTTTATATCATCTGCATGTTTTCAGTACAGCATACATTACTCCTAGTATACCACATCTTATTTGCAGCGTCCCTGTCAAGCAATTGCAGCACCCCCGTTGCTTCCTTGGCAACGAAAAGAACGGTAGCCGGATACCTGTATATCAGGCAAGATATCCTTTTTGTTGCAATATCATCCGGGCTGCCGCCGCATTATTTTCGGCAATCCGGATTACCGGCCCAGTACATCCCATGCCGCTTTCCGCATACATTCCCTGCTTCCATAACAATTTAACGGCTGCTTCCAAATCCATAATTTCTATTCCCACAAGCTGCGCCGTCACAACTTCCTTTGGGGGCGCAGCTGTTTCTCCATCCGATCCTCGGACAACCGTCTTGTATTTTTCAATCACCGCGGCTAGACCTGCTTTCCGAGCCGCCGCAAACTCCCTGGCGCCCACTTGAAAAACCTGTCCGCGAATCAGCTCGGCGGCATATGCGATAGCTTGCGCAATTACCGGCGCCCCGGAAACACGGGACACGATCAGAATAAGCTTATCATAACCTTCACCAATACCAGGTCCGTAGCCAAACCCCATGGCTTCAAATATCCCGCCGGTTGTATAAGAAGCCAGCATCTTGGTAAGAACGTTACCGGTCAGCGAATCTGTCACCAGTACATCCGGCGTTCCCTGCAGAACATCATTTCCCCGCATGACACTACCGCCGTCAGCCCGGCTCGATTCGGCAAACCGGAGGTCATACCCATTGGCCGCCAATTCCCTCAGCGCCCGTTCCGCCTGACGGGCACCGTCTATGTTTAGAATACCCACAGATGGTCGGAAAATACCGCAGGCCTTAGCCGTAATAACACCATAAAGAGCATTGCGGATCATGCTTTCCACACGATCTGTTCCAGCCGTGCCCGTAGCAGCTGCAATAAACATCTGCCGCCCTCGGGCCGGCGTGACCACGCGGGCAATGGTAGAAATGCCAATAGGGAAAGGGAAATGCATCGTAACGGCTCCATCAACTTCATGAGCCTCCAGCATGGCCTCCATCTTTCGATGCCCCTCCTGTGCATCTGCGGCAAACACAGTACGCAGTCCGTCGTGTTCCTGCGTACCGATATAAGATACATCGACCCCCTTCTGCGCGGCCAGCAACGCGCCGGCCAGCACGTTATTTTCACCCAGTTCGCTGCCCATGCCCGTCAGGGCAATTTTAGGCCGTGGCCCAATCGTTCCCATTGCCAGACCATCTGCCATCGCCATAAAAGTTTTAGCTATGAATTCTTCTGTTTTAGTTACCATATGGATACCTCCTATCCCCTGGTTTCGCCAGTCAGCGACTGGGCAAACTCCTTTAAAGCCCGGGCAATGAGGCTGCGCACCTGTTCCTCCGATACGCCGGTTTCCTCTTGACCGCCGCTGTTAGGCTGAATTACAAGGGATACGCCGTCAAATAAATCGGTCATCCGTCCCAGGAACAGGCTTCCTTTGCCGATAAGCATAACTCTTCGAATCAAACCAGCCATTATATCTTCGCAGGCAAATCCTACGGCCGGCACACCGGACGGAATATGCCCCTGCGTTGGTGCCCAGCCAATCAAACCGTGCTTTTCAACAAAATCAGCCAGATCCTTTCGTTCTATATCACCGCGCTTTACCGCCAGCGCCGCAATCATTTTATAATTGGACATAGGAACATCTCCGGCGCCGGCTGGTTTGGTAATATCCGGATTTTGCATTTCAGGAGAATATATATCAATATCCGGTATTTTCAGCCCATTCCGTTCCAGCGGCTCCGCCACCAGTGACGTAATAACAGCCTGCGGTGACGATCCCGTACCAACAGTATGCCGACCAACGAGATCCAGATTGATTTCCGGATGCACGCCGTCGTTGGCGGCAATAATGACGGCAAAGCCTCCCAGGCAGTCTTCCAGTACGGGGCATTCTTTTTTGACATGGTCCTTGCTGTTCATCCCTAACTTTGCCGTGCAGCCGCCGGCCGTAACAGCGACCGTTTTATACGTTCCGGCCTTGACCAGAGACGCTGCCATGATCATCGCATGGACCGGCGCCGCGCAGAAAGCCCGAACATCGGCGCCGGACGCATGGCTGAACCCGGCTATTTCCGCCGCTGCTTTAGCAAAGTTGCCACCGCCGCGTTGATTCATATCACCGCAGGCTTCTTCGGCGCAATCGATCACATATTCAATATCACCAGCATCCACACCGGACTGTTTCACCGCATGCAGCAGTGCCAGGACGCTGGAAGCCTTGCTCATGATATTTTCATGCATGACATGCGCGGAGAGATTGATATCCGTATCATGTGCCGATTTGACGCAGCCAACAAGTTTTCCGTCTACAAACAGCGGCTCTGCTTGTCCGGCCCGGACATATGCGTCTATATCCGTAATATCCGTTCCTGCGGCAACACGGCCGGCAATCTCCGCCGAAATAACCGGATCGGCGGCAAACGCATCCCGGGTTGCGGCTACGAATTCTTTTTCCAACTTGACGACGTCGAAGACATCACTGGCCTGAGCCAGCAGCAGAAATTCATTTTCCGGCATGATTTCGCCAAATGTTCCGTACCGCCCGGCTCCTTCTTTTTTTTCTCTAAAATACGGAAACGGCACCTGACGCAGTTCCTCCGGGTGTGCATTGCCGATATATATCTGATTGGGCCAGTAGGAAAGGGCATCTTCATAAGTGCGAAGATGCTCCGGAAGAGACTTTAAATACGCAGAATCAGGATGCGCTGCCCGTTCTGCCGTCTGTGTCGTTCCATTCTGTATAATCATATCCGGTACATGCACCAGCACGTATCCGGTTCCTTTGATGACACTGTTCATATGTTAATCCTCCTGTCAATAGAAATACGAGGTCTGACTATCCAACTACAGCGGTGTATAACATGAACAGGGCAGTACACGGCATTTCATCACTGCTGACGATCTGCCCCATACTGCCCTGCCTGGCCATTCCCGGCCGTCAGGCGCGAACGATCCTACAGATACTTGCAGTACTGGTCACGAATCGAAGACATTTCCTCAATAATATCATCGACATCCAATACCATTTCCATCATGCTGATCTGTTCGTCATATACGGCCGGATCCACTACCTCTTTAATTTCCGGTTCGCAAATATGATACACTGTAAGTCCCAACTGGACTCCTGTCAACGGACCTGCGAAAGTCGGGTCTCCTGCTGTGACGGTTTCGGCTGCAAGCCCTGCCGCTTCACCTTCAGCAGCCCCCACCAATACGACTACGTTTTCCGGGCCATACTGATCGGCAAAATCCTTTACCCGCTTCTGATTTTCCAAGTCCATTGCCCCAGCGCTCGTTCAGACAAAGCATTCGGTTGATGCAAATACTACATCCGCACCTGCTGTCTTCGCGCATTCCGCTATGGCAGGGCCCGGAATACCGTCGCGGTCGCCGATAATGACGACTTTTTTACCCTCAAGAATGCTCATAACGCGATTCCTCCTTATGTTTTTTTGCTCTATGTATAGATAATTCTATCGTAAAGCCTTATTTATAATAGTCCTGAATCATCTTTTCAATGTGTTCTGGTGTCGCATCCTCCTTAACACACTCCGCTATTTTTTGGCCATTTTGATAAATCGCCATGACGGGCAGTCCCAGTACCTTCTGACCTATAGCCAGACGACGGGCTTTGGATGTATTGATAGCGCAAAACTTGATTTTATCACCATACGTTTCGGCATACCCGTGTATGACAGGCAAAAGCGCCTGGCACGGTACGCAGCCGTCACCATAAAAATCCACAAACACAGTGCCTGCTGACTGCAATACTTCTGTTTCAAATGTTTTTTTATCAACTTCCATCATAAGGCTGACCCTCCTCAACCGTAATAGACTTCATGATTCTTTTCCGTCAAATATTTATCAACCTGCATAGCGGCAATAGCTCCATCGGCAGCTGCCGTCACAACCTGGCGCAGAGATTTCTTGCGCATATCACCGACGGCAAAAACCCCTTCCATATTGGTTTTCATATCTTCATCGGTCAGAATATAGCCGTTTTCCATATCGATCTGCCCTTCAAAGAGCTGTGTTGTAGGCACCAGACCGATAAAACCGAATATACCAAACAAACCGTCTTCTGCACTGGCCTCGATCTTCCTCGTTTCACCGGTTTTCGTATTGCGGACAAGCATCCATTGCACGACATCCTCACCGCCGATCTCATCGACGACGGAATCCCAGAAAAAGTGAATTTTTTTATTGGCAAAAGCCTTTTCCTGCAAGGAACCGACAGCACGCAAAGCATCCCGCCGGTGGATAATCGTAACATTTTTGGCAAACTTTGTCAGGTATAGCGCTTCCTGCACGGCACTGTCCCCGCCGCCTACCACGTAGACGTCCAAATCCTCAAAAAATCCGGCGTCACAGGTAGCGCAGTATGAAACGCCGCGGCCCTGATATATTTTTTCTCCCTGGCAGCCAATAGGCCGGTGCGCAGCCCCCGTTGCCAAGATGACCGTCCTGGCTTTATACGTCTGTCTGAGACCGGTGACTTCCTTGATATCACCGCCAAGACGCACCTCTTTGATCGTATCGGCCGCCCGTTCGACGCCAAACGTTTCGGCCTGCGCCGTCATCCGGGCAATCAGTGCCGCTCCCGATTCACCTTCCAACATCTGACCGGGATAATTTTCGATCATATCCGTAATCGCGATCTGTCCGCCATCCTGCGCTTTTTCAATAAGCAGCGTAGAAAGACGGCTTCGTCCCGCGTATATGCCAGCTGCCAAGCCTGCTGGCCCGGCTCCTACTATAACAACATCATATATATCTTTCATAACAGCCTCCCCTTCTTTTACTCATCAGCAAAGACGGTTTGGCCGTCTATCGGTGTTTGTAATGCTCGTAATGCCCGTTCTACCAGCTGCCGGCGCAGCTTTTTTTCCTCCGCAGATGATAGTGCCGGATTTCCCAGCGGATAGGGAATTGCGATCGTCGGAACAATTCTATTCGCGCCGACAGTCACAGAAATAGGTGTAATCGTGCACATATGAACGACAGGCACCCCTATCCGTTCAATTTCTTTTACCATCGTTGCACCGCAACGAGTACATGTGCCTCACGTAGAGGTCAATATGACCGCATCCACGCCGGCGTTCTTCAATTTTCTGCCGATTTCAGCGGCAAATTGCTTTGCGGAAGCGACAGCCGTACCATTTCCTGTCGTCGTATAAAAGGTATGATACAACGAGCCGATTTTTCCTTCTGCTTCAAGATCCCGAAGCACATCCACAGGAAGCACGCGATCGGCATCTTCATTCACATAGGTGGGGTCATAGCCGCCATGAGCTGTTTCATACGTATCGGCTGTCAGATCCCGGACACCGGCAAGATTATACTCCCCATACCGGGACGCACTGGAAGCCTCTATATGATCGGGATTTCCTTTGGGAACGATGCCGCCTGACGTGACCAGCGCTATTTTGGCCTTCGTTATATCCTGAACAGCCGGACTAGGATCTACCCGGTCAAAAACAGGCATCGGATACTCCGTTGTAAAAGCCTTGCCGGCCAGTTTTTTCACCAGCATAGCAACAGCCCGTTTGGAGCCTCGTTCCTTTTCAAAAAAATTGACCCGGACGCCGTTTGGCATATACCCATCCTCGCAGGAGGCCCCGATTGATTCCTGTCGGGCCAGCTTGAGCGCCAGCGGCATCATGGTCTGGACAGCCTTGCGCATACCTGCCGCATTATTCTTGGTCGGCGTAATATATACCTTGGTTTTGAACATATCTGCGCCGGGATTTTCTTCATACATTCCTGTAAGAACAGGAATCCCGAGACGCTGCCGGACCGTATCACAGATCATGCCGCAGGCTACTCCGTACCGGCCGGCATTAAACGCTGGACCGGCAATAAATATATCCGGCTGCTGCGTCGCTATCATCTGCACAATCTGATTCTGAGCATCTTCCGGATGTTCGTTAAAATAGGTATCCCCGCAAATAACCGTAGCCGTAATCTCCGCAGCATCGCCAAAGGCCTGCTGAAACGCCAGACCGGGGCCAACGGCCCCTTCTCTGATTTCCGGCAGGTAATCGGCTGTTTCTTCACCGCCGATGCCGGCAAAAAACTGGTTGATATAATGTACTGCTTTGAGTTTTGTCATCCTTCCTCTGCCTCCTTTCCTAACGAGCACTGAGTGTGTTAAACCCCAATTCGTTCGTAGCTCCCGTAAATACCTGAAGTTCTACCTCGATGATACCCTCTTCACGAATGCTGTTCTCGTTGCCGCCGGCAATTTTAGTCACATAGTCTAACGTGCCGATGACCTTGTCCAGCTTGGGAAGAAGGACGACCTGATTGGCGTTACCACCGGTAACAACAGCCGTCGCTGCCGGGTCCGAATCGGCAAGGGATTGGGATTTTCCGTCCCGCCCAGCATATTCATCCGTAATAATAACCGTCTTAATCCCTTCCGCCTCAATTTTTTTACAATTCATAATAAGATCTGTATCGGGATTGCCAAAGCCCTCCTGGGATATGATCACGCCGTCCAGATCCAGCATTTTGCACAGCTTAGCCGTCCAGTCAGAAGATCGCTGCTTATCTGCCAGATATACATTTTCATTTGTAATAATGACGCCGGTAAAATTCAGCGTCTTGCCGTGCGCTTCATACAAATCCGCCACCACCGGGTTATTCAAATGATGATAGGTCGTATTTTTGTCGCAGGCTGACACACAATTCCCGGAAATCACGGCACCATCCATGAGCTCTGTCGGATACAGCAATGTCGGAACAATTCGTTTGACGTCAACGCCATAGACATAGGTATCATGAAGCAATCCCTGGCTTTGCAGCATCTGTACATAGGCTACGCGCGGCAAATTCGGAAACGCGGCCTTGCCTTCCATAAGCGGCAGCGTTTCAAATACCTTGATTTCATCCGGTACAGCATCCTTTGCCAGACTGCCAATATACGCAGCAGCACGAAGACCGGCCATGCGTACCGCTTTTTCATAGACATGCCGCTCTGCTGATTCCACAGGTTCGCAGACCATGCACACATTGATCAATCGGGAAAAAGGCGTATATTGGGCTCCCGGCCCGGTCATATCAATAATACCCTCCTGAAACCCGACGATTCGGCCCGCCGTAACAACAGCCATCCCTTTCAGTGCATAGGTAGTACCGCTCCCTGCGGTTTCCACATTTGAAATAACACCGGGAAATATGCCGCCCTTTCCTGCCACTTTAGTACGCGGCTCGATCACATCCTTGACCGGCGTAATGCGGACACTTTCACCAGGCCTGGCAATATCCACGACGACGCTCTTAATGCTTTCATCCTCCAGAACCAGGCGCTCAAGAGCCGCCCTGTCAATCGTCAGGACACCGCTGTCCAGCTTGGACCCTGTACCGAATACAACATCTCGGATATTGAAATATCCCATTTCCAACTTCACGGTTCATACCTCCTTACTTGGTATTCATACAAATACATCTATACTTCCACAATAATACGACGCTGTCTCTATCCCAAGGATCGGGCTGACTCAACAGCACTCGCAATGAGTGTATAGTCAATATATTGAAAATCATCCAGTACGCAGGCAGGCCAGCGCCGGCCCGCATCGGAAAAAGAGTTGCATACCGCAAGGCACTGCTCAATCAGCAGCTCGGACTCCATGTCCACGACGCCAGCAGCCTGGCTGGAAATCATAATGGATTTATATGGCATTTCACCAGGCTTGACACTTCCCGACAACGGGTGTGAAAGTATCCGGCAGCCTTGCTGCACATAGTGACGGACCTGTAGCAGCACTTCCTGATATGATACCTTCTGATATTCCACAAGGCATGTTTTTGCATATACCCTATATACTTTGGGATTATTGGTAATGACTCTAAAATTCATCAGTGAGCTCCTCTCCCGCAAGCGGTGCTCTATCCTCCTTGTACAAACATCCGCAGGCCTGCAGTGTAAAAAAAGAACGGCAAAACATCCATATTCATAGACGTTTTGTCGTTCTCTGTCAGTAATCGGAGGGGATTACATATAACATTCACTTTCAGAGTGCAGATTCTCCGTGATCCTTTTGCCTGAAAGTTTCAAATAAAAGCGGACAGCCCTTATTCTTGCCTCTTCGGCGGCCATATAGACACTCTCGCACAGAAAATTAAACTGCATACTATTTCTATATGCTTTTGTAATTATATTATATCATTTTCCGGCAAAATGTAAAGTATAGCTTAGAAAAATACTTATCCACTCTTAACCGGAATAGACTTCGTGATTCTTTTCCGTCAAATATGCATCAACCTGCATAGCGGCAATTGCCCCATCGGCAGCTGCCGTCACAACCTGGCGCAGGGATTTCTTGCGCATGTCACCGGTGGCCCAAACCCCTGCCACATTCGTTTTCATATCTTCATCAGTCAGTATATAGCCGTTTTCCATCTTTATCTGCCCCTCAAACAGCTGTGTTACAGGTACCAGACCCACAAAACCGAAGACACCGAATAAGCCGTCTGCTTTACTGGCTTCAACCTTCCTCGTTTCACCGGTTTTCGTATTGCGGACAAGCATCCATTGCACGACATCCTCGCCGCCGATCTCATCGACAACCGAATCCCAGAAAAAATGAATTTTTTTATTGGCAAAGGCTCTTTCCTGCAAGGAACCGACAGCACGCAGGGCATCCCGCCGGTGGATAATCGTAACATTTCTGGCAAACTTTGTCAGGTATAGCGCTTCCTGCACGGCACTGTCCCCGCCACCGACCACGTAGACATCCAAATCCTCAAAAAATCCGGCGTCACAGGTAGCGCAGTATGAAACGCCGCGGCCCCGGTATGCTACTTCACCTTTACAACCAATGGGCCGGTGCACGGCCCCCGTTGCCAGAATGACCGCCTTTGCTTTATAGGTTTGTCGGAGACCGGTGACCTCCTTGATATCACCGCCAAGACGCACCTCTTTGATCGTATCGGCAGCCCGTTCAACACCAAATATTTCTGCCTGCGCCGTCATTCGGGCAATCAGTGTCGCTCCCGATTCGCCTTCCGGCATCTGACCGGGATAATTTTCGATTACATCTGTCATCGAAATCTGCCCGCCGTCCTGCGCTTTTTCAATAAGCAGCGCAGCAAGACGACTTCGTCCCGCGTATATGCCGGCCGCCAAGCCTGCCGGACCGGCTCCTATAATAATTACATCATATATATCCTTCATAATTTCTCCTTTTTACACATTACCGATAGTGTTTAATTAGGCGGGATTTTTTTGACAAAGGGCCCTGACATACCATTACGCAAGCTGACTCACCCTCTGTGTTAAATGCGTCTTTTCCCTTCTTTCTAAAACATACCCATCCACACGGGAAAAGTTCTCCTGCGTGTGCAATAATTTTATTATACCAAATCTATCCCTTTCTTTTTAGTTTTTTCAGCAGATTAACCGTTTTTACAAGCAGGTTATCCAAATCAAATTTTTTAGTATATGCCAATCTGTGGCCCCATCAAAAACAGGGCACAGGCCTTTATACAAATAGCCTGTTCCCCGTTGATAGATGAATATCATATATATTTATTTCTGCGGCTGATTCACCCGTACCCGTTGGATCGTCGCGTTGCCGTCTCTATCCTTGGCAATCGTATCGACGCGGATCAGATCCAGTTCCGGTCTGAATTCCTGCACGAGCCGCTGCACGTCGCCGCTGACAGACACGCCCGTTTGCAGGGCCCGGTACACAAGAGAGGCAAATTCATACCGCGTCATGGTTCGGCCGCCGCCAAAGGTGCCGTCCGGATACCCTTCGACAATTCCCTGCGCTGCCAGCTGATGAATGGCTTCATACGCCCAGTGATTTTTCGGCACATCGGGGAATACCCTTGCCAGATCACTTTGATTCTGATTCCGGCTGCCGATAAGCTGGTTGACCAGAGCCGTCAATTGAGCTACATTTCCCCGCAGTTCGACAATTTCCCTGGCCATGGCGACACGTGAGGTACTTACGTTATTGCTGACGCTGCCAAGTTTGATACTGACACCGGCATTGACCATATTTTCACCGCCGCCAAAGCTGCCACCCACACTGAACATGGTGTCTTCGTTGGGGCGATAGTAGGTCCCCACAGATACCGCATTGGCACCGCGGTAATTGCCGTAGCCTGCGGCGAAATCCCACTTCGCATCGGGATCAAAATCCAGAGGATGAAGCGCTGCCAGAGCCGCTGCACCGGCACCAACACGGTCGATGCGGCTGTCCAGTTCGTTGACGCTGCTGCCCAAAATCTGGATATTATTGGCATTTTCTTCTACGTGCTGATTGGTCGCATAGAGCTGGCTGCCATTGACAGCATCCTTCGAGTCCTCTGATATTTTACCGTCTGCCACGTTGTGGATCGCCGTGCCGCTGCTGCCGCCGGCCAAGGTGATACTGCCCGTATTGACGGTACCATCCTTATTTATATCATACTGGACGGTGCCTTCCATGGCCTGTTGGAGCTGCGATTCCGTTGCGGCATTGGTCGAACCCTTACAGCCGCCCTCCGCAGCATCTTTATTGGCATCGTTCCGATTCCAGGTCGTATTGCTGAGACCAGAGACCGTACCTTTAGAGCCGTCAATGCTGATATTTTCCTTCCCTTCACTTCCTATGACAGTCACGCTGCCGGGCTTCGTCTTATCATCATGGCCGGTGCCTCCGCCAATGGTGACGTTGTCTTTCAGGTTGATGTCAAAGCCTGGGGACGGTTTGGGATCTGTTCCCGTAGAGCCGCTGCCGCCATCTTCATTCTTGTCGATATCCATATTACCGTCATCATTTTTTATGCTGATGTTATCAATCTTTTTGTCCAGGAAATCAAAAGCGTCATATAGCTGCCCTTCTGTTGCTGCCATGTTGGAACCTTGATACTGCTGATACGCGCCTTCAGCAATATGGAATGAGGTGTTGCTGAGACCTCTCAAATAACTGCCTTCCTCACCTCTGACGGTTTGTATCCCCAGAATAGCACCGCCAAAGACGGCATTTCCCGCCATTCCATCAATAATAATTTGTTTTCCTTCTGTATCACCCAAGGTAATTTTATCATTGAGCTTTACATCATATTCGACTTGGCCGTTTATTGTAGTCTGTTTCAGCCGCAGGTTCCCATCTGTATACGCGCCTTCCGGAGCGGCGGTACCACCGTTGGCCGTCATGGTCGTATGCTTACCTGCCAAGGCCTGCACATCCTTCAACTGGCTCATATTGACCGCATCCTGATCGGCTTCCCCATTGGCTACATTATGAATCTGCGTATACTGCAGCGTATCTCCACTTGCGTCGCCTAAGGTAATAGAGCCTTTATTGATTGTCCCATCCCCATTTCTGTCATATTTCACAGCAATATCATCGACGGCCTTCAGCTGATCTTCTGTCGCTGCCTGACCGGATACGTAATTTGCGTTGTCCCATATCGTATTGTTCAAGTTGTTGACCGTGCCCGCCGCGCCGTTTACCATGACCTTACCAGCCTGGATCATACCGGTCGTCCCATTCAGAGAAATTTTCTTATTGTCTTCACTCCCTAACGTGATCACATCGTTCAGTTTTACATCATATGCAATCTGTCCGTTTGTTGTGGTCTGTTCCAGCTGCAGATTCCTGTCTGTATAACTATTTTCCTGCGCCGCTGTGCCTCCATTGACGGTCATCGTCGTATGCTTGCCTGCCAAGGTTTGCACCTCGTTCAACTGGCTCACATTGACCGCATCCGTATCTGCCGTCCCCGCCGCCACGTTGATGATCTTATGGCTGCCATTATTCAATCCATCAGCGGTAAGCGACACCGTCGCATTACTACCCGTACCGATCGTGACGCCGCTGGCATTCACAACCGTATTCCCCATCGTTACGCTGCCGTCTGCCGTCAAATCCAGATCTTTGGCCAGCTTGACATCAGTGAATTGGTATTGGTATCCGCAATGACGCCGATATTATTATCAGAAAGGTTTTCCTTCGCACCGCCGCTGATTTGTAAGGCCTGATCGGAGCTGCGCTGAATAACGCTCTCATCACCAACCGTCGCCTGGGTGGTATCGGCAATAGTGGAGTTGTCGCTGCCAATGAGTTGCGGGCATATACGTTTACTTTTACACCGCACCCGCTGCTTTCTGCGCCTACCATGAATATTTCCATGATACAGGGCGGCGTCAAAACCAACGTTGTTCCTGATAAGTGCCAGCTGACAGCGGATCTGCACACTCTGCCCGGGATGAACTCTCAGGAGTTGATCCACGATATCCAGCGATTGATACAAAAAGCTGCCGCAGCACATCCTGACCTGAAAGCATCCATCAGCATCTTGAGCGATCGTCCGCCTGTAGAAACAGCGGCAGACGATTCCTTCGTCACCCTTTGTCAGGCAGCCGCCCGGGATGTGTGGGGACGGACGATACAACCAGATGGCTTCAGCGGCTACACGGATGCCGCCGCTTTTCTGACTGCCGGCCTGCCTATTGTCATTTCCGGTCCCGGCGAGCTGAAAATGGCTCACCAGCCAAACGAGTACGCCTGCATCGACAAAATCAATGCCGCCGTGCCATTTTACGCCGCTATCGCTGAAAAATATCTGATCGAGTAGTATTCCCCCTGATATCAGCGATCCGGCTGTGCCGCTATCAGCTGCAACGCCCGGACCGCTGCCAGCACGTCCTCTTCTGTCGTAAAGTTGGAAAAAGAGAATCGTACGACACCGCGCTGCGCCGTCTGGAGTTGTTCGTGCATTCGCGGCGCGCAGTGGAACCCGGAACGGGTTGCCATTTCAAATTGCTCCCACAGCATATCACTGACGATGGCCGAATCAGCCCCCCGGATATTCAGCGCATATACGCCGACATGTGGACCGGAAAAGTCGCCATACAGGAGGATGCCCGGGATTTCTCGAACAGCGCCGACGAATAGCTCTCCCAGCTTTTTTTGCTTATCTGCCACAGCGTCCACCCCGTGTTCCAGCCGCAGTTTCACGGCGGTGGCCAATCCAATAATACCGGCTACATTAGCCGTACCGGCTTCAAATATACCGGGTATGCCGCCAGGCTGTTCATAGTCAAAGGAATGCACACCATCACCGCCAGTAATATACGGAACCACCACCGCATCTTTTTTAATACAGATACCGCCGGTACCGCCTGGCCCATACAGAGATTTATGCCCCGTAAAGCACGCCGCCGTGATGACGCCGCCGGACAGGTCGACAGGATACGCGCCGGCTGATTGAGATACGTCCAGCACCAGAAGCAGTTCGTGAGCTTGGCAAAAGGCTTTGATGCGGTCTATATCCAAAACGTTGCCCGTTACGTTGGAGGCATGATTGCATACGACCATAGCCGTCTGCGGACGGATTTTTTGTTCCAGCTCATCATACCGCAGCGCGCCCGTCACCGGTTCGCTGCTGATAAAGTCCAGCTGGACACCTTCTTTTTCCAGCTGATACAGCGGGCGCAGGACGGCATTATGCTCCCACGTCGTTGTAATGACGTGATCTCCCGGCCGCAGCATGCCTTTTAGTACCATATTCAAGGCGATCGTCGAATTATGAGTAAAGGCAATTTCATACTCTTCGCCGGCATGAAACAGTTCTTTCACGCAATCCTTAGCCGCCAGCACCTGCCGGTACGCTTCCAGCGAATACGCATGAGCCCCGCGGGACGGATTGCCCAGCCTGCCGCAGCACAGGGCCTGGTATACTGCCTGTGCTACTTCCGCCGGCTTTTGCACGGTCGTTGCTGCGTTATCAAAATAATACATAGTGATCTCTCCTTTGTTTTTACGGTATCATGGATATACAAAAAAGGCAACTCATAAGAGTTGCCTTTTTTCATATTCAATCAAATTCCAAAACGAGCAAAAATTGTATCGACATGGCTAAGCATTTTTTTGACATCAAAGCAGGCTTCAATATCACCCGGAGTCATGTACTTTGCAATATCTTCGTCTTTTTTGAGATTTTCCAGAAAATCTTCCCCCTCCAGCCACCGCTTCATGGCATTGCGCTGTACCCAGCGGTAGGCCTGTTCACGGACAGCGCCTTTTTCCACCAAGGTATTGAGAAGAATCGGGCTGTAGATCAAGCCGCCTGTAAGATTGAGATCAATCATCATCTTGTCCGGATATACGATGAGACGGTCAACAACGCGGGAAAAGGTCTGCAGCATATAATCCAACGCGATGGTACTGTCTGGCAGAATCACTCGTTCGACAGACGAATGGGAAATATCTCGTTCGTGCCAGAGCGCTACATCTTCCAATGCCGCTTGTGCATTGCCGCGAATCACGCGGGCCAGCCCGCACATGCGTTCACACGTAATAGGATTGCGCTTATGCGGCATAATGGAAGACCCTTTCTGCTTCGGGCTGAAATATTCTTCCGCTTCCCGCACTTCCGTACGCTGCAGATGACGGATTTCTGTTGCAAATTTATCAATAGAGCTGGCAATCACTGCCAGCGTCGTTACAAATTCAGCATGGCGATCACGCTGCAGCGTCTGTGAGGAAATAGGCGATGCGGCAATACCCAAATGTTCGCATACATATTGTTCCACAAAGGGATCAATATCGGCATAGGTTCCGACAGCACCGGAAATTTTTCCGACGGCAATGGTGTCTCTGGCCCGTTTCATCCGTTCAATATTCCGTTCTGTTTCTGCCAGCCAGTTGCAGAGCTTCAGGCCAAACGTCATGGCTTCAGCGTGAATGCCATGCGTGCGACCAATGCAAGGGGTATATTTGAATTCCACGGCACGGCGGCGCAATATATCACGAAAAGCTTCCAAATCACTGAGCAGAATATCAGAGGACTGTTTGAGCATATATCCCAAAGCCGTATCCTTGACATCTGTCGAGGTCAATCCCAAATGAACGTATTTTCCGGATTCGCCGATATTTTCAGAAAGAGTAGATACAAAGGCAGCAATATCATGATGTGTTTCCGCTTCGATTTCATGGATACGTTCGACAGAAAACGCAGCTTTTTCGCGAATATCTTTGGCTGCTTCCTTCGGAACATTTCCCAATTCAGCCTGCGCTTCGCTGGCCAGGATTTCGACTTGTTTCATCGTATCCCATTCATTATACTCCGCCCAAATTTTACCCATTGCTTCTTTCGTGTAGCGTTCGATCACGTTGAATCTCTCCTTTTTAATACATGCGTATGGTCAATATAAAAAAAACTCACCGTCATTATTATACACTATCTCCTGCTGTGAAGGTAGTATAAAGTTGCCGGGAAATGCGCATACCTGTTTAAAACAGAAAAAACCGCAGGAAATGTCAGCATATCCTGCGGTTCAGCGTATGGCCTTCTGCACTTTTGTTGTATCCCACAGCCATGCGCACCAGATCATTCCACGATAAGTGCTTTTTCTTCGCGCCGTGTCACATATCCAATTATTTCCGCACAGGAAATCACCTGCTGCAGCTCTGCCGCCAGCTGCGGTGCCACATCTTCTGACACGGCTATCAAAAGACCGCCGGACGTCTGCGGATCATATAGGATATCCATCAGCCCCTGCCTGGTCCCCTCCCGAATGACGACATCGTCTTGGGTGTATGCTCGGTTACGGTATGCACCAGCCGGGACAAATCCCATCTCTGCCATATCACAGGCTTCTGCATGATACGGAATATGTTCAGACTCCAAATGAAGCGTAAGACCGCTTCCCCGCGCCATTTCCAGCGCATGGCCCAGCAGACCGAAGCCAGTCACATCGGTGCAGCCGTGCACATCATAACGCACCATCATATCCCGTGCCGTCTTATTGAGCTGCGCCATTTCGCTATATAACGTGCGCAGCAATGCCTCATCCACCAAATCTCCCCGGGCAGCCGTCATCAGTATACCGACCCCCAGCGGCTTGGTCAAAAGAAGAACGTCACCCTCCTTAGCCGATGAATTGCGAAGCAGCTTGCGTGGATGAACAAATCCCGTTACGGATAAACCATATTTAGGCTCCTTGTCTTCAATCGTATGTCCCCCCGTAATAAGCACCCCCGCTTCATACGCCTTATCATAGCCTCCCTGTAAAATGGCCCGGACAACCTCCTGACCCATTTGTGAATTAATGCACATAACATTCATCGCCAATTTAGCTTCGCCGCCCATAGCATACACATCACTCAGGGCATTTGCCGCAGCAATTTGTCCAAATAAAAAGGGATCATCGACGATGGGAGGGAAAAAATCGACAGTCTGAACCAGCGCCAGCTCCTCATTGAGTACATAAACCGAAGCATCATCGCTTGTATCATAGCCAACAATAAGCCGTTCATCATATCGTGTTGGAATACCTTCCAACAATTGTGCCAGCTCACCGGCACCAATTTTTGCGCCTCACCCGGAGCAAGAGGCCATGTTTGTCAACCTGATCTGTTTCATCATTGTACTTCCACTCCTTACCATATCCGTTATTCCTGCGTTGTGTAAATACACATATATCCGGTATCCGTTTCCCTTACGATCTGCTCTACTTCGCCGCTGTCATCCTGAGTAAAGGTAAAATCCGCAGGCCCTTCAAAGCGTACACAGGTGCCGCACGACGAGCTGAGACGGCGCGGTACCGGCATGAGGCACGGTGCCATAATTCCGTCAGATGCTTCCTTTTTAAAGCGGATTGCGCCAAAATGAGAATAAAAGGTAGCAATATAATACATACCATTCCTACTTTCGAAAAATACGGAGGGCATAGTCGTCGCCCTTTTGTTTAGCTTCAACTTCGTAGCCGTTATGCTTGGCAAACCGGGTCACATTTTCCAGCGACGCCCGGTTGTCTACCATCATTTCATATTCTGTTTCCGGAGATTCCATGGCTTTTTTTAACATAATAACCGGCTCCGGGCACGAGTATCCTCTGGCATCTAACATCATAAGAGATCCTCCCTTTCTCAAGCCTTCTGCGAACGGAATGTGTTGACAGCAGCAATAATAAGTACGACAATAATACCGACCATGACGCCGACCTTGCCATTGTCCGACGGGCCGGCGCCGGAGGCTGCCAGGGCAAAATTATGCGCAAAGGCTGCGCCGCAGGCAAGCCCCAATACGGTAATAACGGAATCTGTATTGCCTTCACCGGCCATAATCAGCTGCCGCAGCGGGCATCCGCCCAAAAGGACGCAGCCCAGTCCTGCCAGCCACATGCCAAGAAAATTCCACAAGCCGTCTGTATGAGCGACGGGCTGACCTGCAAAGCCGGGATGAAAATTGCCGGCAGCAACATTGACGAGAAGGGCCGCCACAAAAATAGCCGCAAAACCCATGAGAAGCTTCGTTTCATGAAATAGTATAAAGTCGCGGATACCGCCAACCATGCACAGGCGTGTATACTGGGCCAGAGCCCCGACAAGAAGGCCTGCGCCGAGAGACACAAAAACAGCAGCATGCTGAGCGCCGGGACCGCCGCCGGCTTTAGTAAAGAAAATGAAGGCCGGTGCCGCCAGGAGCAGGACCAATAGTACGATCTGAATAGCCGGCATAACAGCGCCTTCCAATTTCGTCAGCGCATAGGTTCGCTTCAGAGAATAACCCCGCCGCAGAAAAATAACGCCGATACCGATACCTGCGGCAAAGCCTGCTAAACCAAACAGGGCATTCCAATCCCCGCCTGCCAGACGCAGAATCATGCGGAAAGGGCAGCCCAGGAACATGAGGCAGCCGATCATGACAAAAAATCCCAGCACAAACCGCGTCAGCGGCGAGGATCCACCTTTTGCAGCATGTTCGTGCCGGATCAGAGATAATATAAAGGAACCTAATAAGAGACCGATAATTTCTGGACGAATATACTGAACAGCGCCTGCCCGATGCAGCCCCAGACCACCTACAGTATCACGAATAAAGCAGGCAATACAAAACCCCATGTTAGCAGGATTGCCAGCTAACACCAACAACGCGGCCAACATCCCGATTCCCAGGCCGGCGATAATAATAGCCCGCTTTTCACTTGCAAAATTCATTTTGCTTCCTCCTTTCATAACAAAAGCATATATGTTGTATGCGTTCGTCAACACACTTGTATTATATCGTATACGTTTACAAAAGGGAATCATTCGAACCGCCCCAAACACCTTGAATTTTTTGAAATCACATGAAAACATGTTGACTAGTTTTGACATCATCTTGATAGGACCTGGAATTGCCTTGACGGCAGCTTTTATTTAATGATATATTGACCATAAATCATGCGATAAAAAATCATGGAATACAGTAAAACAAACAGCAAAAAGGAGCCGTATATGAACGAAAAAAAAGAACCGCTGACCAGGAGAAAATTTATCAAAATTGCAGCCGCATCGGCACTCGGAGCCACCTTACTGCCCAAATTCACCCTCGCCGGTTCTTCCCCATTTCATTCGGATTCGCTGCAGGTATGGTCCTGCGGTGGCCTGGCGGAAGCGTTTATGGAGGCCAATGCCCTCTTTGAGCAGCAAACGGATATCCAAATCAATTATACAGGAGCCTTTGCCGGCGCCCTGGGTAAGTCCTTGCTTGGCGGTGCCACGACAGAGATATTCGCCGGACGGGTGCTGAAATTGGCAAAATCCCTGCGTGAAGCCGGAAAAATGATGTATTTCCGGCCTCTGTGCTTTACAGAGTACGTCATTGTCACACCACCGGATAATCCGGCAGGAATTCGTTCGCTGCAGGATCTGGCAGTACCCGGCGTACGAGTCATTCTGCCGCTGGGCGCATCTCCCCCCGGCGGTGATGCCGTCGCAGGGATTTTAAAGAAAGCCCGTATCGACCAGGCCGTACGGCGCAATATGATTGAAAAAGAAAGCTGCGTTATCAAGATGATGCCAAAGATCGCCAGGGGAAAGGGTGATGCCTCTATCGTGGAACGACGGCTGACTTGTATGCCAAAATTTGCCCAAAAGGTACAGGTCATCCCTATCAACGAAGCTTTTTTCCCGCCCGGACCGCTGACCTTTACGATTGGCGTGATGAAATATGCCGCCGACCGGAACATGGCCGATCAGTATATCGATTTTATTTGTTCCGCCGAAGGGCAGTCTATTTTTCAAAAACACGGTTTTATTCCGGCTATATCTGCAAAAGGAAAAACATTGATCGAAAAACTGGGGGTAAAAGATGACTGACTGGACCTCATTATCAAAAACATATACGATTCTGCCAAAAATCCGCAGAATCGTCCAAATCATCATGTTAGGAGTATTGGGGAAATGGGCCTTTTACGGGATTTTCCGCTGTCCCTATCTCATTCCGTTCGTCAATTGCGCCAACTGTCCGGTCATTACTTGCTGGGGTCGAATACCGGCGTATTCCATGGGAATATGGACACTTCTCCCTTTGTCGGCATTTTTATTTGGACGGACTTTTTGCGGCTGGCTCTGCCCTACAGGCTATATCAATCAGCTGCTGGGAACATTAGCCCGCTTCAAGCTGCCGCTGCGCGGTTGGCATCTTCGTTTGGGGCAAGCTGGAATGATACTGTCACTAACCGCTGCCCTTATTATTTATATCGGCTTTGATAATCCCCGCGTAATGGTTCCTATCCGCATCGGCGATTTTTGGAATTCAATCTATCTTTCTGTTGAACACGCTTCATGGATTTGGCTGTTTCGCACAGGCATTGTTCTCAGCCTCATAGGAGCCAGCGTCTGTATTGCCAATCTATGGTGCCGTTTTATCTGCCCCATGGGTGGCCTTTTGGAAACAATCAAGCGCGTATCACTCTTCGGATTTACAAAAACTAAAAGCTGTAACGATTGTGATGCCTGCCTGAGAAAATGTGAAATGAGCACCCGGCCTGACGAAGCCAACTGCACAAATTGCGGGGCCTGCCTGTCCGTATGCCCGCAAAAAGCCATTCGTTTCGGGAGGCGGCAGCGCCATGACTGAAACTACTATTGAAAAGCGTTTTTACACCCATCCCTGTTTTCACCAGGAAGCCTGCGGCTCCTGGGGCCGGATCCATCTGCCGGTAGCGCCAAACTGCAACATTCAGTGCAATTTCTGCAATCGCCTCTACGATTGTGCCAACGCAAACCGGCCCGGTGTAACCCGGCATATATATACTCCGCAGGAAGCCGTGTCTATGCTGCAGCGGCTCTTATACCAGCGTTCCGACATTTCCGTAGCCGGAATCGCCGGGCCGGGAGATCCGCTCTGTGAACCGGATCGGACATTAGAAACGCTGCGTGCCATCCATGCGCAGTATCCCCGGCTTTTACTCTGCGTCAGCACCAACGGCTTGAATCTTCCTGCCTGTGCTGACGCCCTTGCTGACGCTGGCGTCACGCACGTGACCGTTACAGTCAATGCCATCCAGCCGCAAATCGGCCGCCACATATATGCATTTGTCAAAACTGACAGCCAACTATACAAGGGAACAAAAGCTGCTCAACTACTATGTGCCCGTCAAAACGAAGGCATTATAAAACTGAAACGGCGCGGCATTATCGTCAAAATCAATACTGTCGTCATTCCCGGCGTAAATGACAAGCATATATCTGATATTGCCCGCCAAGCCGCTATCTGGCAGGCAGATATTCTGAATTGTCTGGCTCTTATTCCTGTCCACGATACCGTTTTCGCGCATATCCCCGCTCCCACGGCGTCGCAAATGACCGGCATCCGAAAAGAAGCCGCCCGGTATTTGCCGCAAATGACTCATTGCTGCCGCTGCCGGGCCGATGCCGTAGGCCGGCTTCATTCCACCGGCACGTGACACCGTCCTTGGAAACAGCAGTGGCCTTATATATGTAAAAACGATATACTAAAAGGAGACCTGACATGAAAAAAATTTATCTGGATAATGCCTGCACAACATTCCCCAAGCCAGCCAGCGTACCGGCTGCCATAAATGATTTCATCTGCAACCATGGCGTCAATATCAACCGGGGGTCCTATTCCCCGGCGTATGACATGGAAGAGCTTGTCTATAATACGCGTCTTTGGCTGTGCCAATTATTTCATTTCCCGGACTGTAAAAACGTCATCTTTACACAAAACGTGACCATGAGCCTCAACATGGTTATCAAAGGACTGCTGAAACCAGGCGACCATGTTCTTGTTTCCTCCATGGAACACAATGCCGTCATGCGGCCCCTCGTCCAGTTGCAGCAGGCAGGCCTTACCTTTGACAGAATTCCCTGTACAAAGAATGGTTCTCTGATTCCAGGAGAAGCGGAAAAATTGCTGTGCCCCACCACCAAAGCGATCATTATGACTCACGCCTCTAATGTCTGCGGCACTATCATGCCCCTTGCGGAGATCGGCGCCTTTTGCCGCCGATACGGCCTGATATTTATTGTTGACGCGGCTCAAACGGCCGGGGTACTGCCTATTGATATGGAAGCTATGTCCATTGACGCGCTGTGCTTCACCGGCCACAAGGGGCTCCTCGGCCCGCAGGGTACCGGTGGGTTTATCGTAACAGATGAAATGGCCGCTCAAATGAAGCCTCTGCTCTGCGGCGGTACGGGCAGCATATCCCATACAGAGGAAATGCCCGACTTCCTGCCGGATAAATTTGAATCGGGAACAATGAATCTGCCCGGTATTGCTGGGCTTCATGCCGCTCTCGCCTATATTCATGAAGCAGGAATGGATGTAATCCGTCAAAAAGAAACGGCGCTGACCGAACAATTTCTCCGTGGGCTCGCCAGCATTTCAAACCTCCGTATTATCGGCAAACATGAAACAGCGGGGCGTACAGCAGTCGTCTCCGTTTCGGCCTGTGCGCTGGATAATTCTACCGTCGCCGTCCGTCTTGAAGAAGAGTACGGCATTTTGACCCGCGTCGGACTCCATTGCGCACCGTCGGCACACAAAACGCTGGGCACCTTCCCGGCCGGTACCATCCGCTTTTCCTTCGGTCACTGGAACACAGCAGAAGAAATTGACACGGCCCTGGAAGCACTGCACCAAATTTGCCATTAAAAAAGCCGATCCATGTATACCTCCCGCCGCAGACATGCAGACTGGAAAGAGCTATATATGGATCGGCATTCTTTTTTCTGTTTATTTTTCTTCTCTGGAAAGGATTTCCTGCCCCACAGTGACACCGGCAGCAGAGGCCTGAACTAGCCCCCGGGTAATACCGGCGCCATCTCCGATGGCAAAGAAATTTGGAATCTTGGTTTCCAGCTTACGGCTCAGATCCAGCCGATTGGAGTAAAACTTAACTTCTACACCATACAGCAGCGTATGGCGGGAATTAGCTCCCGGCGCCACCTTGTCCAGTGCCTCCAGCATTTCTTTGATATCCTGCATATGCCGATACGGCAAAACTAAAGAGAGATCTCCCGGCGTCGCATCCGGCATGGTCGGTCGGACCAGACCGCGCTGAATCCGTTCTGGAGTAGAACGGCGTCCATCAAGAAAATCCCCGAGACGCTGAACAATGACACCACCGCCCAATATATTGGCCAGATTGGCAATATATTTTCCATATTTAATCGGCTCATGAAAGGGTTCCGTAAATTTTTTGGAGACAAGAATGGCAAAATTTGTATTTTCACTGCGTTTATGAGCATAGCTATGTCCGTTGACAGTCAAAAGGCCGTCATTATTTTCCTCTACGACAAAGCCATAGGGATTCATACAAAACGTACGGATACGGTCATCAAAAGATTTACTGAAATAAATCAGCTTTGATTCATAAACGACCTCGGTAATCGTTTCCAGTATTTCCGCCGGCATTTCCACTCGAACGCCAATATCGACGGCATTGGATGTAAGCTTGAGCCCCAGCTGGTTGACCTCCCGGACAAACCATTCCGACCCCTCACGGCCCGGCGCGCTTACCAAATAGCGGCAGGAATAAAACTGATCATGGATGATGACGCCGCGCACAAGCTCTTGCTCAACGACAATATGCTCTACTGCCGTATCCGCCATAAAATCTACCTTATTATCCAGAAAATCCCGCATGTTTGTCAATATCTGGGCATTAACATCCGTACCGAGATGACGGATACGGGCCGGAATAAACCGCAAATCGGCAGCTGCGGCCTTACGCTGAAGCTGCCGGATACGATCCCGGTTTTCATCACCATATACCTTGCGGCCGGCGCCGCCAAACTGGCAATATACTCCATCCACGTAAGTAATTTTTTCCATCAGCTCAGCCTTCGGCATATAGTCATCCAAATTACCGCCGAATTCTGTCGTCAAGGTCAATTTCCCATCACTGAACGCGCCGGCACCACCCCAGCCGCATACGACATTGCGTACTTTATCCTTTGCCAGCGCATGCTTATTGCTGCTGGTCGCAATTCGGTCCCGAATATCCTGCCCTCTTTCGACCATGAGTATTTTCAATCCTTTATCAGCTAATTCCAATGCCGTAAAAATACCGGCCGGTCCGGCCCCGATAATAATAACATCATATGTTTTTACTGCTTTCATATCATACACTCCTCTCGAAAGGGCATAAAAATAACCCTCATGGGAATATCCACGGGGGTAACTATTCTCTCTATTCAGAGTATCCTCATTTAGATTACCACGATCTTATGTTATTGTCAAATAAATCCGCAATGTGGCTCGCCTTCTCCTTTAAGTGTGTTATAATAATTTTGCCATTGCCATCCGCATATAATCAGAAGGGAGCAGTATCATGACACGAAATCACACAACACGCAATGCCGCCATGCCCGAAGACAGGGCAGACCTACGCCGCCAGACTTATATTTTTTTATGGACTTTTACACTTACGATCCTCCTGCTTATTTCCTTATATCTGCAGCTTAGCTGGCCTGTCACCGGAGGCGCGGCCTTGCTGCTGACCGCCTCAACTATGGCTCTGTTTATAAAATACAAAGATTTTTACGCCCTGCGTGACCGCGGGCAGCGTACTTGGTGTGTTACGATCTCCATGTACTGCAGCCTGATTCTCACGCTTTCATGCGCTTATTATTTTTCCCTGGACGAACCGCTGACACTGGAATACGCATTAGTATTTTTATTTGGCTATATGTTTTTCGTCTATATGGTCTATCGTACACTCAGTACGACCATGGTTGTCGGCAATACGCGGCGGCGGATCAAACGATAATTGTTGCCAAACGAAAAAACACTCCGATATCTTGCGTCGGAGTGTTTTTCATATAGATGACAACACGGTGCGTCACCGTATCACTTTATTTTAAAGCGCTTTCTTTCCGAAGAATATCGGCAGTAATAGCGTCTGAGCAGCATACGGCTACGACATCGGCCACATCCTCAGAGGAGCATCCACGGGAAAGGTCAAGAATAGGTTTGGCCAGCCCCTGCACCAACGGTCCAAGAGCCGTTGCATTAGCAAAACGCTGTACCATCTTGTATCCGATATTGGCAGCGTCCAGATTCGGGAAAATCAGGACATTGGCATGTCCGGCAACCTTGGAGCCAGGAGCCTTATTTTCACCGACTTCCGGTACTAATGCCGCATCAGCCTGCATTTCGCCGTCAAAGTCAAAATCAACGTTCCGTTCTTTCAGGATTTCTACAGCCTTACGTACGTTTTCAACAGATTCGCCGGAGCCGCTGCCCTTGGTCGAGTAGGAAAGGAATGCCACCTTTGGGTTGAGCATCTGTACCGTTCTCTGCGCACGTTCCACGCAGATGCAGGCAATATCCGCCAGTTGATCTGCTGTTGGATTCGGAATAACACCGCAGTCTCCGAGAACCAGAATACCGTTGTCGCCGTACTGCGGTGTATTGGTCAGCAGGATAAATGCGCTGGATACGGTTTTATTACCAGGGCGGGGTCCAATGACCTGCAGGCCGGCCCGAATAACGTCAGCAGAAGTCGTTGCTGCACCTGAAACCACACCATCGGCTTCACCTAATGCAACCAGACCTGCACCAAAAAAAGTGTAGTTATTTATCATGATTTCACGTGCTTTTTCTACAGTCATGCCTTTTTTCTTACGGCGTTCCGTAAAATATTCGCACAATTCATCCAACCGATAGTAGGATTCAGGATTGACCACTTCTACGCCGGTCAAGTCAATCTGGAACTTAGCCGCATCGTTTTTGATCTGATCCAATTTTCCCACAAGAACAATTTTGGCAAAACCATCAGCCAAAACACGTTCAGCAGCCTTCAGTACACGACGGCTGTTTGTTTCCGGAAGTACGATCTTCTTCTGTGCCTTCGTAACACGAGCTTTCAAATCTTCAGTAAATCTCATTATGGGGATCACTCCTTAATAAAGTATTAAAAGTCTGACATTCTCAATCCAACATCCCTATTATAATACAAATCATCGTTAAATTAAATATATTATTCATTATATTTATAGATATCATAAATAAAAACAATTCATGTTTAGCAAATTTCGTAAACGGAACTTATTACATTTTACGTTTTCTTTGGAATATCTAAATGCAAAAAAGCACACACAGTTGTGTATGCTTTTCTGAATTGGTGGGCGCTAACAGGATCGAACTGCTGACATCTTGCTTGTAAGGCAAGCGCTCTCCCAGCTGAGCTAAGCGCCCATGTGGTGACCCCTGCGGGATTTGAACCCACGTTCACGCCGTGAAAGGGCGGTGTCTTAACCACTTGACCAAGGGGCCATATGTAAGAAAACAATGGTGATCCACCCGAGATTCGAACTCGGGACACCCTGATTAAAAGTCAGGTGCTCTGCCAACTGAGCTAGTGGATCATAAAATTGGCAGGGGTAGCTGGATTCGAACCAACGATGACGGAGTCAGAGTCCGTTGCCTTACCGCTTGGCGATACCCCTGTATGGCTCCTCAAGTAGGACTCGAACCTACGACAAATCGGTTAACAGCCGATTGCTCTACCAACTGAGCTATTGAGGAACATTGTGTTTCCATAAAGGAAATATGGAGCGGAAAACGAGGCTCGAACTCGCGACCCCCACCTTGGCAAGGTGGTGCTCTACCACTGAGCTACTTCCGCATGACGACAAGTAAAATTATAACACGCTACTTTAATGTCTGTCAATACTTTTCTAGAATCATCAGACGTTTTTTTTACGTCCTCTGCAGTTCCACTGAAAACACTGCTCGCTTGTCAAACTGCTTTATAATAATAGCAATTTTCCCAGATTGTGTCAAGATAATTTTACAAAAACAGTAAGAAGGAATAAAAGGCACCGACCGAAGGGCAGCACCTTTCCCTCATATCCAAAGCTGTCAGCTACGTATTACTTTTTGGAGAATAATCACTTTCCGATTTTGCCGCATCGCGAGAAGACCAGAAGCCTGCCAGCAATGAACCGGAAAAATTATGCCAGACACTGAATATGGCTCCCGGAATGGCAGCCATAGGATCCAGATGGGCAATCGCCAGGGCCACCGCCAATCCGGAATTTTCCATCCCTATCTCAAACGCTACGGCTTTACTTTTATAATGAGACATACGTCCCAACGTACGAGAAGCGCCGTAGCCCACTCCCAAGCCGATCCCGTTGTGCAGAATCACCGCCAGAAAAGCGATGCCGGCTACCGTACTCAGCTTTTGTGCATTGAGCGCAACTACAATGGTAATAATCGCAATAATAGCTATCACCGAAACAACCGGAATGATTCCCGAAATAGAATCAACAGTCTTTGCCGCGGCAGCTCGAATAAGAATCCCCAAAATGACAGGCACAATAACGACTTTCAGTATGTCCAGCAGCAACACCGCCGCATCAATAGGAATCAGCGTCCCTGCCAGCATCATAAACAGCACCGGCGTCAATATCGGTGCCAGCAGCGTGTTAATACTGGAAATAGTCACCGATAAGGCCGTATCACCTTTGGAAATAAATGTCATGACGTTGGAGGCGGTTCCGCTGGGACAGCACCCCACTAATATCAAACCAGCGGCCAGCAGCGGCGGCAGTCCCAGCACTTTCCCGACTAAAAAAGCAACCCCCGGCATTACACAGTACCGAAGCACAATGCCAAATATTACATCCTTGGGCCGGATAAGAACCAATTTAAAATCATTCAGACGCATGGTTAGCCCCATGCCCAGCATAATCAGCCCCAACAAATACGTAATCCAGCCTTCCAGTCTAGTAAACGGCACCGGAACAAAAAATGCCAACGCCGCGAATACGATAACCCATACCGGGAAATACTTGGTAATAAAATCGCATATTTGTCTTAAAACAGCCATGGTACATTCCTCCCCCCGTAAACTTATTCCAGTACGGCACCGGTATGCGCCGATGTAACCATTTTGGCATATCGGGATAAGTATCCCGTCTTGACTTTAGGTTCCGGCTGTCTCCACCGGGCCTTGCGCACAGCCAACGCCGCGTCACTGATGCATAACTCCAGCCTGCGGTTGGGAATATCAATAGAAATGACGTCACCATCTTCAACAAGAGCAATCGGACCGCCTTCCATCGCTTCCGGGGAAATATGTCCGATACAAGCCCCGCGGCTGGCTCCGCTGAAACGTCCGTCAGTCAGCAGTGCTACCTTCAACCCCATCCCGGTAATAACCGCCGTCGGATTCAGCATTTCTCGCATGCCCGGTCCACCCTTAGGGCCTTCGTAGCGGATAACGACAACATGGCCTTCCCGAATGTCTCCACCCATAATAGCCGCAATAGCCGCTTCCTCCGAATCATAACATTTTGCAGTCCCTTTATATACCAACAATTCGGCAGCGACGGCGCTTTCTTTGATGACCGATCCAAGCGGCGCCAAATTTCCTGTCAGTATCGCGATGCCTCCTTTCTTCATATACGCATCGTCAATGCTGTGAATCACCTCGCGATTTTCGACAACGGCATCCCGGATACGATCCGCCACCGTTCCCGTAACAGTGACTGCCTCCGTATGGATGAGACCCAGCTTGGTCAGTTCTTTCATAACGGCACATATGCCGCCAGCTTCGTCAAGATCCTGCATATGATAAGAACCGCCGGGACTCATTTTGGTAATATACGCAGCTCTACGGCTTATTTCATCAAATTTTTCAAGGGGCAGATTGATTCCCGCTTCATGGGCAATAGCCGGTAAATGAAGCACTGTATTGGTCGAGCCGCCAATAGCCATATCTACAGCGATTGCGTTTTCAAAAGCTTCCAGCGTCATAATATCACGAGGCTTGCTATCCTTTGCAACAAGCTCCATAATAACCTTACCCGCTTCTTTGGCAAGAATGCGGCGCCTACCGAAATAGGCTGCCGGGATCGTGCCGTTGCCAGGAAGACCAAGCCCAAGGACCTCTGTCATGCAATTCATTGTGTTAGCCGTAAACAATCCGGCACAGGAACCGCATCCCGGACAAGCCTTCATTTCCATTTCTGCCATATCAGCCTTTGTAATCTGTCCTGATTCCAGCTTTCCGGCAGCTTCAAACATCGTACTGACACTGATATCATGTCCTTTATAACGCCCAGCCAGCATCGGCCCGCCGCTGACAACCACCGTCGGAATATTGACACGCCCCGCGGCCATAAGCATCCCGGGAACAATTTTATCACAATTTGGAATCATGACGAGTCCGTCAAACGCGTGTCCATTCGCCATTGCCTCAATCGAATCGCAGATAAGTTCCCGACTGGCTAAGGGATATTTCATTCCATCATGTCCCATGGCAATCCCATCACAAATACCGATGGCAGGGAATTCAACAGGAGTCCCGCCAGCTGCGGCGACACCTAATTTGACAGCTTGAGCAATATCGCGCAAATGAATATGACCAGGAATAATTTCATTGAATGCATTAACGATTCCAATCAACGGTTTCTGCAAATCTTCGTCAGAATATCCCATAGCATGAAACAGCGCACGGTGGGCTGTACGGGTACTACCTTTTTTTACGATGTCACTTCTCATTTCAGTTCCTCCTTTTTTTACTCATACTGCAGCCATAACCGCAAATATTGTTGAACAACCTTGACTCCGTTCAGCAAGTTATGTAAATTATACCGGTATAATTTGTAGAATGTCAATGTGTTGTCCAACAACATGAGCAAAAAATATAAGGCATTGTTAAAATCATCCCAACAATGCCTTATCGTTATTTTAAATGCAGTGAGTGAATGGCATGACGAATATGTATCCGCATGGCATCCCGGGCACCCTCGGCATCCCGCTGTTCTAAAAAATCAGTAATCATATAGTGATCGTACAACGTCTCCTTAACCACCTGATCATACACCGTCGATAACAAAACCCCTTTTAATATTGCCTCATGCAGATTGGGCAGCAGCTTTGTCATACATGTATTGTGGGTCGCCCGGGCAATAGCGGCATGAAACGCATGCTCCTCCGCCGTACGATCCTCATGGGTCCTGATTTGCTTTTCAATACGTTTTCCTAATTTAGCAATTTGCCTGATATCCCCATCTGTGCCTCGCAGTGCTGCCAGATAGGCCGCCTCCGGTTCAAGAATCAGCCGAAGTTCATATAAATCCTTCAAGCTGACCTTGGCATATTCCAACGGATCTAATTCTGTTTCGAAATATCTTCCGGATGCTGACGCAGCAGCGGTTATAAAGGTTCCCTTACCGCGCTGTATCTCTAAAAAGCCGTAGGCATTCAGTATCCGTATCGCTTCCCGCAGTGTATTTCTGCTGACATTCAGTTCTCTTGCGAACGCATTTTCATTGGGCAATTTATCGCCTTCAGTAAATCGTTTAGCTGTAATCATTGCCATAATGTCATCGGCAATACTCTGTGCAAGCATCTTCTTATGCGCCATAGAAGTCTATCTCCCTATCCCTTCTCAATAGCTGCATCACCGTGCTATCGCAGCTGCCATTTATCGGCTGTTCCCAGAAACCCTCTGACGACATTGGGAATTGCCAAATTTTTGGTACCGGCGCCATAGGCGGTCTTTTCATGGACAAAAGACTGGGGATGCGGTCCGATATAGGACGCCAATGTTTTCACTAATGCTGCACCGGTTGGGGTAACAAGCTCCCCCTTTACATCCGTCGAATAATACGGAATCCCGCACAGCAATTCCGCCGTCGCCGGAGCCGGGACAGGCATTACGCCATGCGCACAACGGACAAAGCCACTGCCAACATGAAGCGGTGACGAACCGATCTGCTCGATACCCAAGTAGTCCAACCCCCATACGGTACCCACAATATCCAAAATACAGTCAACGGCACCGACCTCGTGAAAATGAATCTCTTCAACCGGCACACCATGAACTTTAGCCTCGGCCTGAGCCAGCTCCTGAAAAACGGCAAGACTTTTTTCCTTTACTCCCGCCGGCATCGGAGAGTTGTTGATAATTTCCATAATTTCCGGCAAACCGCGGTGTGCATGGTGATGATGATGTCCAGTCATATCCACCATCTCATTCTGATGCTGCTGCAGGTCATCATGATCATGATGACCCTGTTCTACATGCGCATGCTCTGAGTCCAGCTGCACATTGTAATATACAGCTTGAATTCCCAGTTTGGATACCGGCTCAAATACAAACGAATATCCGTCCAATCCCAGCGAATTCATCGCTGTTTTAAAAGCTTCAAAAGGCACGCCGGCTTGCAGCAGCATGCCTACAAACATATTGCCGCTGATGCCGGAAAAACAATCCAGATACACTGTTTTCATACTATTCCTCCTCGTTATTGTATATTTTCATTCATCAATTCCACGGCTGCATCCAAGAATGATACTCCCAGCACAGAACCCATTCCCTGATCCATATTGCTGCCCGTTTCTATAAAAGGCTTCAGCCCCAATTTCTTCATCTGCATGTAATGCACCGGTTCCGTATACCGGGCCGAAGGGAAAATATAGTTATCCACATGACGGCAAAGAGCACGGGCAATCAGTACAGCCGTACCAGTCACAGCATTATCAAAGACAATCAACATACGACGCTGGGCAGCCGACAAAATAAACCCCACCATAGCTGCAATGTCTGGCGCACCGGCCCGGCACAATAAATCCAGCGGCTGTTTTCTATCCAATTTCGAATGATCAATCAGCTTCGTGAGCTTTTCGATCTGTCCGCCGGCTTTTACTGATTCAGGCAGCTCCTCCATTTTATCCCGAAAAAATGCGGCCGTAATAATAAATGCCGTCAACAGCCCCCGCTCGCCAAGATTTCCCAGACCGACAGCCGTATAGCCTTCATCTGCCAAATTCTGTCCGATCTGGAGGCCGCTGAATAAGGCATCCATCATCTGATTCTCCGTCATAGCTATGCCTCGGCCCCAAAAATGGCTGCCGTGCATAACCTTCAAATCCTGTACTCCCTCTGATTCTGGAATATCCGTTTCCAGACCCATATCCAACAAAAGTACGCCGGCGCCTACCCGATGGGCCACCTTATTGACAGGGCCTTTACCAGCAGCAATTTCCGCTGCTGCCGCTTGGCTGGTTTTCCCCTTGGTTTTATTTTCGCCGCCGTCTACGGCATGATCTGCTGCAAAAATAACGACTGCTTTTTTCAGCTTTTCTGGATGCAGCGTTCCCTGAATCCCGGCAATCCGTTCTGCCAAATCAGCCAGATGCGCATCCGGCGCTTTTTCCAGGCTGCCCAGCCGCTGATGGCATTCCGCAACCTTAACCACATCCAGAGTCCCTATATATGAAATAACCTTCTCCAATACCTGATCCATAATCCCGCTCCTTTTGCTAGTTGTATACTGCCTATATTATACCATATAATTTCCGCTGCCGGTCACTTCCTCAATACGCCCAGTCATCAAAAAAGCTGCCGGGACGCGTGTCTCTGCAGCTTCTTATAACGTATAGGATAGCGAATCCGTCTGTTGGACGAACAGCGGTCACAGGCCGCGGCCAAACGTGTCGGTCTCCAAAATCGCTTTTTTAAATGCGTCCTGAGTCAGCGGTTCCGGCACGCAATGCCATTCCGTAATAGACGGCGCTTTCTCAACAATAGCGTCCACTTCCTGTTCCTGGATATCCAAATCAGCCAATTTCACAGGATACGCCGCATTTTTATACAGTGCGGCAATGCGGTCACGCAGTGCAAACTGCCTGTCGTAGGTCAGCAGCACAAGAACTCCGAAAGAAACGATTTCCCCATGGAGATGCCCTTCCACTACCTGCGGCAGCACCGTAGACGAATTATAAAACAGATGCGCCAGGGAAGAATTGTAATAATATTCCCCATTATCCCCAGTCGTGCAATTGGATACAAGCCCTGTGCTGATAATAATATCCAGCACGACTTGCTGCAATTCAAAAGTAATATTTTTTTGCTTAAAATCAGCCAACGCTTTTTCACCATGTTCCAGCAACGGTTCCGTACAAACCTTTCCCAAGGCCCGTCCCAGCAGGACTGTATGAAAAATTTCGGCTTTCCGGCTGGCCAATTCCGATTCGCATTCCTTGCTCATAGCATCGCCGATACCAGCCCAAAACAGTTCAAAGGGAGAGTCTGCGATTATTGTCATATCAATAAAAGTATGCACCGGCGGCTGGGGCAGATAATAATAGCCGGCAAAAGATTTATCTTCTTTATACATGACAGCAATTGCCGTGGAAGGCGCACAATTGGATGCTACCGTCGGGAACGCAAAAAATGCCTTCCCGGCCTTATCGGCAACGACTTTACAGGTATCAATGGCCCGTCCGCCGCCTACGCCAAAAATGAGATCTGCCTGCTGCACGGCCGGATTAGCCAGCAGTGCCTCCACATTTTCATAAGTGGAATCGCCGCCGTACCACACGGTATCGAGTATTTCCAGATCTGTACTCCGCAGTTCCCCCATAAGCCGGTCCTCAGCCTTGGCCAACGCCGTTTTTCCGCCGATGATTATTACTTTTTTACCAAAATGCCTGGTAACTCTACCGATCTCCGCATAAGGTGCCGTTCCGATCGTAAATGCCGGCAGTACCAATGTATAATCAAACTTTGACATAAAAATCCCTCCAAACCCAAAGACACTCACATTATTTTCAGCCTATTCTTAGTTATTCATCAAAAAGAATTTGTTTTGATGTTTATTATATCACTATCTCTTTGGTGTGACTACCAAAATGATAATGCGATGGCATGGTCGAACATGAGTAAATGATATATATCAATTTGGCATCATACTTTTTTCTCATGGCATACCCTATGATGTATGATATAAAATCATATATTCACCATATAGTATCGTTTGGTCATATATGATTAAACGTTTTATTTAAATGAACATTTTGTAATGACTTTGCAAGTCATAGTTGACAAGGATTATCTTGAATTTCTCAGTATACTGCTATATAGTGTATGAGGATATAGGATACACCTATTAAAAAAAAGGCATTATTCTTAACTATTTCAGAGCATTTTCTAATAGGGTATACTAATTCAGATAAAAGGAGGTTTTATTGTATGAACGGTTTGTATTTAGTTATTATTTCTGCTTTAGTATTCGTGCTGGCATACCGTTTTTATGGTGCATTTATTGCGGCCAAGGTATTAACGATCAACCAGTACAAGGTAACTCCGGCGTTTCGCTTTGAAGACGGTCACGACTACGTTCCCACGAACAAGTATGTCGTTTTCGGCCATCATTTCGCAGCCATTGCCGGTGCTGGCCCGCTTGTCGGCCCGGTTATTGCGGCACAGTTCGGGTATCTGCCCGGTGCCTTGTGGATTTTGATCGGCGGGGTATTAGCCGGGGCTGTCCACGACATGGTCATTTTATTCTGTTCCATGCGGTATGACGGCAAGTCCATTGCCGAAATCGCCAAAGCGCAGATCGGTGACAAAGTAGGCTTAGCAACTTCCTTTGCCGTACTGTTCTTAAATATCCTTTGCATGGCCGGCATGGCGGTTGTTATTGCCAATGCGCTTCATGACAGCCCCTGGGGAGCTTTTACGATAGGAATGACAATCCCTATCGCTATTTTCATCGGCATTTATATGCAATTCCTTCGTCCCGGAAAAATCAAAGAAGGCACTATCATCGGTGTCGCTCTGACATTACTGGCTGTCGTTCTCGGACCTGTCGTTGCCGCATCTCCGACGCTGGCCCCTATTTTCACCATCAGCGCCACCGGCATTTCTATCGCACTTATCATTTATGGTTTTATTGCTGCGGCGCTTCCCGTATGGCTGCTTCTTGCTCCGCGTGATTACCTTTCCACGTACATGAAAATCGGCACCATCGGCGCCCTGGCTCTTGGCATTATTATTGTAGGCCCCATGATCCAGATGCCGGCTATGACGCAATTTTGCGCAGGCGGCGGCCCGGTTATTACCGGCCCGGTTATTCCGTACATTTTTATTACGATCGCCTGCGGCGCGATTTCCGGTTTCCACTGCATGATCAGTACCGGCACCACACCAAAAATGCTTATGAACGAACGTTCCATCCTGCCGGTCGGTTATGGCGCGATGCTGACAGAATCCTTCGTTGCTATGATGGCATTGATCGCAGCATGTTCACTCGTCCCTAACGACTATTTTGCAATCAACTCTTCCGCTGCTCATTTTCAAGCCTTAGGCATGCAGGTCGTCGATCTGCCGCAATTAAGCCAAATGGTCGGTGAAAATGTTGCCCATCGTCCCGGCGGTGCCGTTTCTTTGGCCGTCGGTATGGCTTTCATCTTCTCCAACATTCCGGGGCTTGATCACCTCATGAATTATTGGTATCATTTCTGCATCATGTTTGAAGCCTTGTTTATTATGACGATTATTGATGCCGGTACTCGTGTCGGCCGGTATATGCTGCAGGAACTGATCGGCCGTGTATGGCCCAAGTTCGGCGATCCCCATTGGACACCAGGCGCCATTATCGCCTCCGCTCTGATCTGCGCAGCATGGGGTTACATCGTCCTGCAGGGCAATTTGTCTACCATCTGGCCTATATTCGGGGTCTCTAACCAGCTGCTGGCTATTATTTCTCTGGCTATTTCCTCTGTCGTTATCTGCAGCATGGGGAAGGCTCGCTATGTATGGGTTACCGTTCTTCCCTGGGCATTCCTGACAGTCGTTATTTTCTGGGCAGACTTCCTCAATATGTTTACTATTTATCTGCCGCAGGGAGAATGGCTCATGTTCATCGTCTCTGCTATCATGGCGATCTTAGTTATCATCGTCTGCATCGGCGCAATCAAAAGATGTCTCGCATTATCCAAAACAGTTCCTCCCAGCTATTCTACTACGGAAAGTGTAGAAGCAGAAGAATTGAAGCATTTGGAAGAACTTGTAAAAACAGATCCGAAAGCACAACGTTTCAAAGAATTAACTATCTCCAGTCATTAAAAACTATATACGTATAAAGAAAAGCGGTCGCATTCCTGAGAATGCGACCGCTTTTCTTTATACGTAATTTTCATACTAGCCAACAGATCATTTATACATTTTCGGTATTTCGATATTACAGTAAAAATAAAAAAAATCTGTATGCAACATTATCTATGCTTTTATCTCATATTATATATAAAACAAAATGATTTATTTAGTCCTAAAACCATTCTTTTTATCATATTATGCATATAAGTTTTTATTAAATGAACAAATAATCATAAATTTTATGTCATACTCATTATATATAACTTGAATTTTTAAGTACATTGATATATAGTATAGATGTCAACACAGGGTATACCTGTCGGAAAACCCATTTCTTTATTCTCAACTATCTCAAAACGATAGGTATGGCTATATTCTCAAGAAGGAGGTTTTTTGTATGAATGGTTTGTATTTAGTTATTATTTCCGCATTAGTATTCGTACTGGCATACCGTTTCTATGGCGCGTTCATCGCCGCCAAGGTGCTAACGGTTAATCAGTACAAGGTAACTCCGGCATTTCGCTTCGAAGATGGCCACGACTACGTTCCCACGAACAAATATGTTGTTTTCGGCCACCATTTCGCAGCTATCGCGGGTGCTGGCCCGCTTGTCGGCCCGGTTATTGCGGCACAGTTCGGGTACCTGCCCGGTGCTTTATGGATTTTAATCGGCGGGGTATTGGCTGGTGCCGTCCACGACATGGTCATTTTATTCTGTTCCATGCGGTATGACGGCAAGTCCATTGCCGAAATCGCCAAGGCGCAGATCGGTGACAAAGTAGGCTTGGCTACATCCTTTGCGGTGCTGTTTCTGAATATCCTGGCTATGGCCGGTATGGCTGTCGTTATCGTCAATGCCCTCCACGACAGTCCCTGGGGTACATTCACTATCGGTATGACAATTCCTATCGCCATTTTCATCGGGATTTACATGCAGTACCTTCGCCCCGGAAAAATCAGAGAAGGCACGGTTATCGGCGTCGTCCTGACGCTTCTGGCAGTCATCCTCGGCCCGACGGTCTCCGCCTCGCCGGTACTGGCCCCTATTTTTACAATTAATGCGACAGGTATTTCTATTGCTCTTATTATTTATGGCTTTATCGCTGCAGCGCTCCCCGTATGGCTGCTCCTTGCACCGCGCGATTATCTGTCCACGTACATGAAAATCGGTACCATCGGCGCCTTGGCTCTCGGCATTATCATTGTAGGGCCTACCGTCCAAATGCCTGCCGTTACGCAGTTCGTATCCGGCGGCGGACCGGTTATCACGGGTCCGGTTCTTCCGTATATCTTTATTACTATCGCCTGCGGCGCTATTTCCGGATTCCATTGCATGATCAGTACCGGTACGACACCGAAGATGCTTATGAACGAACGTTCCATTCTCCCTGTAGGATACGGCGCTATGCTGACAGAATCCTTTGTCGGCATGATGGCATTGATCGCTGCCTGCTCTCTCGTTCCTAATGATTATTTTGCAATCAACTCCACCGCAGCCCATTTCCAGGCTTTGGGAATTCAGGTCGTCGATCTGCCGCAGCTGAACCAGATGGTCGGAGAAAATGTAGCCCATCGTCCCGGCGGCGCTGTTTCTCTGGCAGTCGGCATGGCCTTCATTTTCTCCAATATTCCAGGGCTCGATCACCTCATGAATTACTGGTACCATTTTTGCATCATGTTTGAAGCGTTATTCATCATGACAATCATTGATGCCGGCACTCGTGTAGGCCGGTATATGCTGCAGGAACTGATCGGCCGTGTATGGCCCAAGTTCGGCGATCCCCATTGGACACCAGGCGCCATTATCGCATCAGCTCTGATCTGCGGCGCATGGGGTTACATCGTCCTGCAGGGCAACTTGTCTACGATCTGGCCTATATTTGGGGTATCTAACCAGCTGCTGGCTATCATTACCCTGGCAATTTCCTCAGTCGTTATCTGCAGTATTGGCAAGGCCCGTTACCTTTGGGTTACTGTCATTCCCTGGGTCTTCCTGACTATCGTTATCTTCTGGGCAGACTACTTGAATATGTTTGAAATCTATCTGCCCAAGGGCGAATGGCTTCTCTTCGTTGTATCAGCTGTCATGGCTATTTTGGTCATTATCGTCAGTATCGGCGCTATCAAAAAGTGCCTCTATCTATCAAAGACGGTACCGCCCAGCTACGATACAACGGAAACCGTAGAAGCAGAAGAATTGAAACACCTGCAGGAACTTATCAAGACCGATCCGCAGGCCAAACGCTTCCACGACCTGACCATTGCGCATCATTAAAATAAGAATAATCAGTAGGAGGGAGTGCCTAGCTTCCCGTCTTCTCACACCACCGTGCATACTGTTCGGTACACGGCGGGTTCAATAGGTTACGTACACTGACTGGTATGTTGTGGCTATATCATAGAAGCCCCAGCGTACCAGTCTTTCTTTTGTTACCGCCATGTGTAATGACCTCGCTTGGAATATTCTCCAATAATCCCTGCGGTTGCAGGCCGCCTCCGCGGCGTGTCAGCTTTTTCCCAAAAGTATAATGTCATCTGCGCAGCGGACGCATGGAACATCTCTTCTGGCAAACATTTGTCGCGGTAGCTGTTGGCTAGTAAGAGGAACAGGCTGCCGCCCTGCGGCAACCCTTCCTCTATCTTTACGACAACACCGTTTTCCATAATGCCGCTTTTCAGATACCGTTTCACCCTCTGTATGACCCTCTCATCCGTAATTCATTCAAAAAGCTTCAAATTTAGACTTGACTTTTAATAGTTAGCATCCTATATACGGCATACACTCCGCTTTGATTGTATCTCATTCAGTATTTTTCGCACGTCGGGTATAGCCCCCGCAATCTGCGCAGTGTGGTATAATAAAAAAATACGCAAAGGAGATGCATATCATGTCATCAAAAACACCCTGCCGCGACTGTCCCCGGCAGTGCGGAGTCGTCCGCAGCCTTACCTATACGCCGTATCGCACAATGCCTGGATACTGTCACAGCCCCTTGCAGCCTGTCGCTGCCAGAGCGGCTCTCCACGAGTGGGAGGAGCCTTGCATCAGCGGCAAGCACGGTTCCGGCACCGTATTTTTTACAGGGTGTAATCTGCGCTGCTGCTTCTGCCAAAACAGCGTAATCAGCAGCGGTCACACCGGTATCCCCATTAGCCCAGCCCGTCTGCGTGAAATCTACTGTGAGCTGATCTGCCGCGGCGCACACAATATAAACCTGGTTACCCCGACGCCTTATATACAAGCTATACTGGAAAGCCTGCAGGAGCCGCTGCCAGTTCCCGTCATCTACAACTGCGGCGGATACGAAACGACAGAGACAATCGACAGACTGGCCGGCCATATTCAAATCTACCTGCCCGATCTTAAATACATGGATGCTGATCTGGCTCAAAAATACAGCGGCGCTGCCGATTATCCGGACATTGCCGCCCAGGCCATTCTGCGTATGTACGACCAAGTCGGCCCGTATGAGCTGGATGACGATAATATGCTGCAAAAGGGCGTCGTTATTCGCCATCTCATCCTTCCTGACTGTATCGAAAACACCAAACGCGTCATTGATTGGGCAGCAGACCATTTCACGGAGGGACAGGTATTATTCAGCCTCATGCGTCAATACGTCCCCTGCGGCAGCGCAGCCGACTATCCGGAAATCAATCGTACCCTGACGGATGCGGAATATGACAAAGCCGAGCAATACCTTTTCGACAGCGGCATCGAAGACGGCTTTGTCCAGGAAAAGGCCAGCGCCAGTACAGATTTTATTCCCAGTTTCCATGGCGAAGGCATACTGAAAGCATCTCAATAGCCACGAAAGAACGCTGTCCATCCGGCACACCTCCCGGACGAACAGCATTCTTTTGCGTTGCCCTTCTATTCCATATCAAATAACTTTCCCGGATTCAAAATACCGTTGGGATCAAAGGCCTTTTTGACAGCCTTCATGAGCTGTAACGCCACCGGATCCGTATACCGGGCCAGCCATTTTTTTCGTTTCTGGCCAATGCCATGCTCGCCGGAAATCCTGCCGCCCAGCGAATACACAATACGATATGCCGTATCTTCAAAAGCCTCGACCTTCTCCTGGCTTTCTTCCTCTGTAAAGCCGCGGCGCAAGACGTCAAGATGCAGATTGCCGTCGCCGGCGTGGCTGACGCCGCGGAAAGAAATATGCTGCGTCCTTCCAACCGCCTGCAGCTGATCCAGCAATTCTTTCAGCTGATCCGGAGGCACGACAAAATCCTCCATGGCGGCAACAGGGCACTCGGCGGCCGATGCCTCCGTAAAAACCTTGCGAACCTTCCACACCTTTGCCGCATCGGCGGCAAATACCTCCATGGCGCCGCACTGACGGCACACCTCATCTACGGCTATGCAGCCGTCATCCAGATCCGCCTCGCTTTTGCCATCCAGCTGTATGATCATGTAGTTCCCATTCTGATCAGCATAGGGCTGCTTTTCATCCAGATACTGCCCGACAACACGGATGACCTCATGATCCATAAACTCCAGGCACGTTACTTCGATACCCTCCTTCGGCAGCGCCGTAACCAGTGACAACGCCGTATCGACTGACGGAAATACCGCCAAAATATGGGCCGTATGCTGCGGCAGCGGCACCAGCCGGAGCGTCAGCTTCGTAATAATTCCCAAGGTTCCCTCCGAGCCGATAATGATCTTTTCCAGAGGATATCCTGTCGATACCTTTTTCAAACGACTGCCAAAGGTCGTGATTTCACCGGTTGGCGTCACAACCTCGATACTGTAAATCTGATCGCGCGTCGTCCCATACCTGACAGCCCGATTGCCGCCGGCATTCGTCGCCGCGTTGCCGCCGATACAGCAGCTGTCGCCGCTGCAAGGATCTCCGGCATACAGCAGACCTTGCTTTTCGGCCTCCTCCTGAAGCACCGCCGTCACCACGCCGGGCTCGACGACCATATATAAGCGCTCCGCATCGATTTCTACTATCCGGTTCATCCGTTCCGTACTGAGGATAATCCCACCAAATTCATTGACTACCGCGCCAAATTCCAATCCCGTCCCGGCACCGCGCGGCACGACAGGAATACGTTCCCTATTGGCCAGCCGCATAATCGCCGCGGTCTGCGCTGCATCAGCCGGCAGTACCACAGCCTCCGGCATATGGATATATTCCTTTCCCACTCCTTCATCGCATTCATACGGGATGCATTTATCACGATCCGTATACACATATTTCTCTCCCACAATCGCCTGCAGCGCTGTCAATACAGCGGGAGTCACCTGATGATATTTATTCAACGTTCTGTCCTCCTAAGCTCTATTCAGATACCTTTATTTTACAACATCTGACCGGGCTCGTAAAATCAATATTCCTGACAGCCTCAGGATCGTCAGATATACAAATCTCTGCCATACTATGCGGAGCATGCGCTACTTTACTGGCCAGAACAAGCGCCTCTTGAAAATGATTTTTGCTGCCTCCCCGCGGTTCAGACAAGGAACGCTCTGCATCCATCTACCGCTGGCAGCTGTAAGTTTACCGGTCGTTCCGTCTACCATGAAGTTTGCACCAGCTGCAGAAATTCCTTGCGTGACTTCCAATTCGTCTTTCAGAGTCGTCTTGCCGCTCACGGCTAACGTGCCTGCCGTTGCTACATTTCCCGTCGTTTCCGCTATCGTGAAGGTTCCACCAGCTGCGAAAATCCCTTTGGTGACTTCCAGTTCGTCGTTCAGAGTCGTCTTGCCGGTTACGCCTAACGTGCCTGCCGTTGCCACATTCCCTGTCGCTTTATCTACACTGAACTTCCCATCTGCTGCCGAGATGCCGCCTTCTTTCAATGTCAAGGTTTCTTTATTCAGCGTGACTTTGTCACCCAGTGTGACCGCAGCGTCATCGCTCGCTGCTTTCAGACCAGCTTTATCCAGCGTAACCTGCGTGCTGAGGGTAACTGTTGCATCATTGCTCTTTACGGCCAGGCCCTTGGCATCCAGCGCAGCATCTTTGACAGCTCCCTCTCCAATCAGGAACGCTCTATTTGCACGGACGCTGCCATTGACTGCATCCACCTTGACAGTACCGTTTGGTGCCGTATTGGATGTTCCAAACGTCGTAGTGCCGTTCGTTCCGTCTACAGTGAAGTTTCCACCAGCTGCGGAAATACCTTTCGTGACTTCCAGTTCATCGTTCAGTGCCGTCTTGCCGCTCACGGTGAGATCCTGATCGACAGTACTGCTTCCCTTGACATGAGAATTACCGCCTACAATTTGCTGCCCATCGACATAGCTGTCTCCCACAATATGAGAATAGCCATTGACTCGCTGATTACCACCAATCTGGCTGTCTCCGGCAACTTTTTCTTTGCCATATATATTCAGATTGCCGTACATATCTGTATCATGCAGCGTAGATGTTCCCCCCACGGCGAGACTGCCAGCAGTTCGTACATTACCAGTAGTTCCATCGACATGGAATTTATCGCCCGCCGCCGACAGGCCGCCCTCTGCAATAACACCTTTATCCGTATGAATATTGTCGCCCACGTTGAGCTTGCCGTCTACATCGACGGCTTTCAGATGGGTCTTTCCTGCTACTGTCAGATCGTTATTCAGCATGGTATTTCCCGTGATGGTCGTACCTTGTCCATCTACGGTTACAGTATTAGCACCATGAGCAATAAATACGTTCTGATCATTGACGGAAAGCTTGCTGTCTCCCTGGGTCACTTCCATGCCGCCATTGGGCTTCCAATAATTCTTATCCGATAGTTTGATGCCGTCTTTCGACAGTTCTACAGTCTGCCCGATGACCGCCGTATCAGCCGTCAGCTTACCGTTTACATCCGTATCTTTCAAATAGGATTTTCCGCCTACAGCCAAATCCTTATCCAAGGTAACATTCCCTGTTCCATGGAGCGTTCCCTGCACAAGCGTATTTTTTAACGATGTAGTACCGCCTACAGTCAGATTACTACCTATCGCCGCAGTACCGTCAATCGTACTGTTACCTTTGATGTGAGAGTTTTTAGCGACGTCCTGATCGCCGCCTATGGCACTATTGCCATCAACAATTTCATTGCCCTTTACCGCAAGGTTCTTATGTACTGTCGTTCCCTGCAGATCCGTATTGCCTTGGACCTCCAGATTTTGCTTGACTACAGCGCTGCCAGTAACATCTAATTGACCGCCGACGTTCCTATTTTTCAGGTTCGATGTGCCATTGATCGTCAGATCGCGATCCACGGTGACATTGCCGGTTACGCTCAGCGTACCGTCTGCCGTCGTATCTTTCAGGTTGGACTGGCCGGTGACCGTCAGATCTTTATCTACATTGGCATCGCCGGTTACACCAAGGGTGCCATCTACGATTGTATTTTTCAGATTGCTTGGGCCCTGGACCGTAAGACCTGCCCCCACAGTAGTACTGCCTGTAACATCGAGGTCTCCGTCTACATCTGTATCCTTCAAATTGCTTTGGCCATGGACTGTCAGGTTTTTATCTACGGTTGCACTGCCCGTCACGCCAAGAGTGCCATCTACGGTTGTATTTTTCAAATTAGATTGACCTTGAACGGTAAGGTCTTTGCCGACAGATACCGCTCCTTCTACCATACTATTTTTCCCTACATAGGAATTACCATCAACATATTGATTTCTGCCAATATGGCTGTCTCCGGCTACTGTTTCAGAGCCGTTAACCTTGAGATTACCGACAGTCGCTTTGCCGCCTACTGTCAGATCTTCTTCAATCTCACCCGTTTTAGCATGGAGTGTCCCTGTTGTAACACTGTCCGCATCAATCGTCGTCGTATGGGTACCGTCAGATATTGTCGTTTTTCCATTGTTATCGACATGAAGTCCCGTAGTATCATTGGTTCCGCCAACCCAGAGACCGTCTTTTGTCAGTGAATTATATGTTCCTTGTCCATTGGACACATAAAATCCATTTTCATTTACTGCCGATTGCTGTTCGGTGACCGGTTCGTCTATTTTCGCAGCCAGTGTCTCTGTCTTTTCCGTGCTTACGGTATTGGCCGCCGGTTGGCTTGTTTTTGGCAACTCTGCTAGCGCCGCAGGAGATTGTTTACCGCTTTTCAGTGCTATTTCCTGTAAAGCAAAAAGTGTCGCCGGATCTGTCGCAATCTGATTCTGTTGTTCGTTCTGCACCGTATCTGCCGGCACTGTCGTATCATCTGCAAGGACTAAAGCCCCCCCCCCCCCATGGACATAGCTAACATCACAGCTGCTGCAACGGCTGCTGTTTTGGTTTTACTGCCCGTATTGCTTGCTTTGGTATTAGCTTTCGCAAATTCCGAAGTCACTACATAACAATGCTTCACCTTACTGTAAATAACTTTGTAAATACGATTCATAATGATAGCTCCTCGTATAATATATTTGTAAGCAAGATTTCCGCCTCGCTTACGGTGTAAAATAATTTTTCATGGGAACATCCTGATGCTACAATTACTAATAGAGATTGGTGGCCAGGGAACGTCTTTTTCTCCTTGCGGCCTGTCTTACGGTGACTGCTCAAAAAGCTTGACGCCTGCCTTAGTTGTCACATACTGCTTACACAGATATTGCGTCCCCGGGCGAGAATGGATCCAGCAACGTTGATTCTCACGGGTGAATGCTCATTCGCGAGGATGCAGTCAGCCATTAAGATCAGGATAATCCCTGTTCACCCTTCTATCCTTAGCCGGAAAGGTGGTGTTTTGTTTGAAGAAGGCAGATCTTCTTTCTACTCTTTTTGTTGGGGTTGACATTGGCTCCCGCAGCCATGTTGTAGTACTCCTGGATTTTGAATCTCAGAAACCATTACAACGCTTCAAAGTAGCCAATAATCAGCCCGGCGCCGTGGAACTGGCCCAACGATTGGCGATCGCTCTCCCATCCCGTTCGGACCTTTCCAGATTAATTATCGCGTTGGAATCGACTTCCTTTTATGGAATCCACATTGCCAACTACTTATCCTCCTGTGACGTCCTGGCTCCGTTCCACACCTTCGTGTATTGTTTGAATCCGAAGGTCATCCGGAACTATAAAAAGTCCTTCATCGACCTGGGTAAGAACGATGCCATGGATGCCTTTGTCATCGCCGATTTCGCTCGTGCCAACCGGATTACAACTCAGCCCTGGCGCGGCAGTCAGTTCTTAGCTTTACAGCGCCTGACACGCCATCGGCTGCATTTAGCGAAAGCCATGACCCGTGAAAAGGCCTACATGCTTTCCAACATCTTCCTCAAGTTCAGCGAATTCTCTATGCTGGACCCGGATGAACAACCCTTTTCCCATAGCTTTGGGGCTACGGCCTCTTCGGTTCTTACCGACTTTCTCTCTACCGAAGAGATCATTGACATGCCGATGGAAGACCTCATCCACTACCTCTGTGAAAAGGGACATAATCGATTTCCAGTTCCCGAGGACACGGCCAGCTTGTTAAAGCAAGCGGCCCGGAATTCGTACCGGTTAGACAAATGCTTGTATGAGCCACTGACCGTTTCCATTGCCTCATCCTTCACCGTCATTGCTACTTATAAGGCAGAAATCAGGGCGGTAAATAAGGCTATTGAGAAAACACTCCGGGGCCTGGACCCCAATGCCTACCAATGCTTATTGTCTATCCCAGGGATAGGTCCCGTCATGGCGGCTGGCATCCTTTCGGAAATCGGCTATATTGGTGCATTTCACTCCCAAGAGGCATTAGCGAAATATGCCGGCCTCGTATGGCGTGAAAACCAATCATCCCGATTCACCGGGGAAGATACTCCCTTATCCAAGGCGGGAAATGCCTACCTGAGGTATTACCTTTTGGAAGCTACCAGCCATGTAAAGAACCATTGCAGCGAATTCGCTGCGTTTTACCAGAAGAAGTATGCTGAAGTGAAAACACATCAGCACAAACGGGCACTCGCGCTCACCGCTCGTAAGTTAGTCAGACTGATATTTGGATTGCTGGCCAAGCATCAGCTCTACTCTTCCAACAGAGTAGACCAAGCTTAATACGAAGCGAACATACTTTCTCTTTTTTTGAGATTGAGGGAAAGGTTTGTTAAGTGTACCCTTTTTTCTGGATTTCTTCTTCAAATCTTTCTTTTAAGGTCTTGACATATTACCAGATAGCTTTT
>NZ_LEKT01000180.1 GCF_001045675.1 Megasphaera cerevisiae DSM 20462 | reverse complement strand
GCTATTGAAGGTGCAGATATTGTTACTTTGCATGTCCCAGCAACTAAATATAACCATCATTTATTTGATCAATATACATTTAATCATTTTAAAAAAGGTTCAGTATTTGTCAATTGTGCACGAGGCACTTTAGTCGATACACATGCGTTACTATCATGTATAGATAGTGGTCAAATTAAAGGTGCTGCTCTGGACACCTATGAATTTGAACGTGGCTTATTCCCTAGTGATCAACGAGATAAAAAGATGAATGATACGTTACTTCAACAACTGATTGATAGAGAAGATATCATCATAACACCACATATTGCATTTTATACAGAAGCAGCAGTGGAAAATTTAATCGTTGATGCGTTAGATGCAACAATGGAGGTTATTCAAACAGGAACAACTCATTTGCGAGTAAATTAAAAAACGGGAGCGATACCCATTAAGGTCGCTCCCGTTTTAATTTTTATTTAACATCATAGCCTTGATCTTCAATCGCATCTTTCATGTCAGAAAGTTGAACTTTATCTTCGTTATAATCCACACGTACTTGTCCTTTTTCTAAATCAACTTCTGCAGCTGAAACACCGTTTA
>NZ_LEKT01000179.1 GCF_001045675.1 Megasphaera cerevisiae DSM 20462 | reverse complement strand
ATTTCAGAGAGTTGCGGATTAGATGTACCATACAGCGCTGCACCACAACATTCTTGAATATAGCTTTAGCACCATCTTCAAGACCACTGACACCGTCCATTGAAATAAAACCGATGTCCTGGACACCGCGTGATTTTATTTCATCGAATACCTGCATCCAGCGATGTTTGCTTTCTGTATCACCTATCCATAAGCCCAGAACATCTTTCCCACCGTTTAGATCGTACCCCAGGATAACGTACACCGCCTGGTCAGAAACACCCTGCTCGGTACGCATAGAAACGTATATGCAATCCACAAAAATAAATGGATAAAAAGCTTTCAGCGGTCGGTTCTGCGATAGTGTCAAGCAATGTTCGCAAAAACCATCAACCTCCGAATGGGATTAAGCAGTTTTTGCTAATTGTAGTTGAAGCTCGGTAATAATTTTAGGATTAATGTAAGAACGCCCGCTGGACCAATCTTCGCTGTACTCAATGAGATAGCTTGTGACAAGCCGGACGTATGAATCCATACTGGGGAAAATTCCAACGACTCTAGTCCGGCGCCGGATTTCCCTATTTAATCGTTCCAGTAGATTTGTAGAT
>NZ_LEKT01000178.1 GCF_001045675.1 Megasphaera cerevisiae DSM 20462 | reverse complement strand
CACATTCGATAGCGATTACCCTGCTGATCAATTGATTTTAAATGGTAAAGTAGCCAATGAGAAAGAAACTAAAAAGATTCAATCATATATGGATATTGTTAGAGAAATCGCAGGTACAGATTTACATGCACGAATTGATAGCCAAAACTTTGTACCAACAGCAGCTGGTCTAGCGTCATCTGCAAGTGCTTATGCAGCATTAGCGACTGCATGTAATGAAGCGTTACAACTTAATCTATCAGATAAAGATTTATCACGTTTAGCACGACGTGGTTCTGGCTCAGCTTCACGCAGTATTTTTGGTGGATTTGCGGAATGGGAAAAAGGTCATGATGATGAAACATCTTATGCACATCCTATAGATGCAGATCACTGGGAAGATGAACTTTCAATGATATTTGTGGTCATTAATAATCAATCGAAAAAAGTATCAAGTCGATCTGGGATGTCATTGACACGTGATACGTCACGTTTTTATCAATATTGGTTAGATCATGTCGATGAAGACATTAAAGAGGCTAAACAAGCAATTGAAGCTAAAGACTTTCAACAATTAGGTGAAGTGATAGAGGCCAATGGTCTACGTATGCA
>NZ_LEKT01000177.1 GCF_001045675.1 Megasphaera cerevisiae DSM 20462 | reverse complement strand
ATAGGACCGAACACGTCCTTCAGCGCTATCTGCATGTCTTCCTGCGTCTTCGGCTGGTATTGTTCCATGATGAGCTTGGCGATTGCCTGGCCTTTCTCACTCGGGTTTCTACGTTTCTTCATCAGTGCTGTACTCAATTCCTTTCAACCTGCTTTCTGATAGTGTACCGCACCTCGACAAAAAAATGAAGTGCGTAAGTTAGTAAATTGGTTACCGGTAACTTACACACTTCATTTTACACTCCCCCGTCTGTAACAAAAAGTAAAACATCTTTCAGCCCACGAGTCTGTAGTCTGCTGAGCAAATCTTTATAATTGGATGCCGACTCTGTTGGATATACACTATATTCGAGTACTTCTTTATGTCCATCTAACGTAATGCCGAGAATAACGTGTAATGCCTCTTTAGCAACACTATCCCGTCTAAGGTTCAGATAGGTGGCATCGCAGTAGATGACAGCATACCGATTGTTGACCTTGCGGTTATGGAACTCATCGACTTGTTTTTGTACAGCACTGGTAATATTTGATACCGTCTGTGGCGTGTAATATTGTCCATACATTTGTTCAATCAGTTCACTAATCTGCCGCGTG
>NZ_LEKT01000176.1 GCF_001045675.1 Megasphaera cerevisiae DSM 20462 | reverse complement strand
ATATTATACTGATATCGTATTTAAACATGCACTTAAACGTAAACTGATTCAGACTGCAGATAGTATCGCCAATGACGGATACAATGATGAGTTAGAATTAGATACGATTTTGAGCGATGCAGAGCGACGTATTTTAGAACTATCATCTACACGTGAGAGTGATGGTTTTAAAGATATTAGAGATGTATTAGGACAAGTGTATGAAACTGCTGAGGAACTCGATCAAAATAGTGGTCAAACACCGGGTATTCCAACAGGTTATAGAGATTTAGACCAAATGACAGCAGGTTTTAACCGAAACGACTTAATCATTTTAGCTGCACGACCATCTGTTGGTAAGACTGCCTTCGCACTTAATATTGCCCAAAAGGTAGCAACACATGAAGATTTATATACAGTAGGTATCTTCTCTCTTGAGATGGGTGCAGACCAATTAGCAACACGTATGATATGTAGTTCAGGTAACGTTGACTCAAACAGATTAAGAACCGGTACAATGACCGAAGAGGATTGGAACCGATTCACGATTGCAGTTGGTAAACTATCTCGAACAAAAATATTTATTGATGATACGCCAGGTATTCGAATCAATGA
>NZ_LEKT01000175.1 GCF_001045675.1 Megasphaera cerevisiae DSM 20462 | reverse complement strand
GGCTATAACTAATGCTATAGGCATCCAATGTTGCTTAACTGCCTGACCTGCATCAGGTAATGATAGATTACCATCATCATTAAACAATCCATCTAGGAATCCATCATTAGAACCAAGCGTTAGGCCTTTTTCAGGTGTTGGCGTTGGAATATCAGGAATACTATCCAATAGACTACCACCAGAATTAAGTTGATCTAATAAACGAGAGCCTTGATTGGATTGTTGATTAATTCTATCAAAAATGCTCGGTCTATTTTTGATCGGAGAAACAATATAGTCTAAATCTTTCTTAGCACTGTCCATCTTATGTTGCAATTGCAATAAATCATTAGCCTTACCGTTAATGGCAGACTTGATTAAATCTAAAGCACTTGCTTTATCACTTTGCATACGATTAATGATATCTGCTAGAACTTTTGCTTTTCCTTGTTCAATTCTCGTTGCTAATATAGTTTCAATCGCTTGTCGTTTATCTTTTGCATTATTTAATACATCATTTAAAATGTCATCCGCGCTCACATGTCCTTGTTTATCAATGTGTCGTTTGAGTTGCTCTACAATTTGTTGGTTTGATAATTGTCCATTAGCTAATTG
>NZ_LEKT01000174.1 GCF_001045675.1 Megasphaera cerevisiae DSM 20462 | reverse complement strand
ACCGAATACTGCTTCGTCAAATGTGATAGTCATCGTATATTGTAGGTCATCACCTTTACGTGGTGCATTAGGATCACGTTGTCTTGAGGCACCGCCGAAGAATGAACTGAAAATATCTTCGAAGCCACCTCCACTAAATCCGCCAAAGTCGCCTCCGCCAAAGCCTTGACTACCGAAACCACCTTGAGCGCCAGCATGTCCGAATTGATCATAATTTGCTCTTTTATTATCATCACTTAACACTTCATATGCTTCAGATATTTCTTTAAATTTTTCATCTGCGCCTTCTTCTTTATTGATGTCGGGATGATATTTTTTCGATAATTTTCTGTAAGCTTTTTTAATTTCGTCTTTAGAAGCACCTTTACTTACTCCTAAGACCTCATAATAATCTCTTTTGGCCACAGTAACCTCTCCTTTTTATACTAACAAGATTAGTTTAACTAATTCATATTAACTATCCAAATAAAAAGCCAAAGCCAATGTGCAATTGACTTTGACTTTTTTAATAGCTTTGCAAGAAGTTAATTCAATTGAATTAGATATTATTTTTTATCTTCGTCATCTTTAACTTCTTTAAATTCTGCATCTTCAACAG
>NZ_LEKT01000173.1 GCF_001045675.1 Megasphaera cerevisiae DSM 20462 | reverse complement strand
GTGGAGGCGGACAAAGCGAAAGAAGAAGCGAAGTACAATTCGCAGAGTGTCACCGTCATTACCAAGGAAGATATCGCGCGCAAACAAGGGAAATCCGTGGAAGACGTGATTTTCAATGAAGTAGGCGTGACCAGAACCGTCGACGCTATGGGTAAAGTAGGCATCTCTATCCGTGGGGCCGATCCTCGTCATACCCTGATTATGGTGGACGGTCAGCCTGTCCTGGGAGACGTGAGTAAATACAGTGGTAACGGCGACGAGCTCATGCGGATCGGCGCGGAAAATATCGAACGCATCGAAATCATCCGCGGTGCTGCCAGTGCCAAATATGGCGCCGATGCCATCGGCGGCGTTGTCAATGTCATTACGAAAGGGCCGAAGTCTACACCTAGTATACAGGTCAATGCCGAAGGGAGATATCATAGCTCTCGCTATACCAGCGATTATGAAAGCAGTGCGTTGCCGTCGAATTTCTTTTTACGGGCCGACAGTGGAAAAGTAGGAAATTTCAGTATTGCCGGTTGGACGTCTAAACGTGATGTCATGCCGGTGTACAGCAAGGACCGGACCTATGGCGGTGGAAGTGAAAATCTTTGGTATGAA
>NZ_LEKT01000172.1 GCF_001045675.1 Megasphaera cerevisiae DSM 20462 | reverse complement strand
ATATAAGCTGTCACGACGGAATTTTTTGTCGGTGTTGGATTGTCTTCTTTTTTGACGAGATATGAGATGTGTTGATCTTGATGCATCACGTCACCTAATTTAACGTGTGTTTGATTGGCTGCTTGATTATGGTGCCCACATCCCGCTAATAAGAAAGCGAGACTGATCATACTAATGATACTTTTTTTCATTGTGAATACTCCTTTGTGTTTTGGATATAAAGAAGCGATAGCTCTTCATATTGAAGACCTATCGCTCAGTTAACTGATTAAGCTTGGTGAGAAGCACGGCGAGCGATGAATCCAATACCCGCTATCAGTGCGATGATGCCAATCATTGTTGTTATGCCAGTATGAGATTGACCTGTCTCTGGTAACGTTTGATCTGTTGTATCATGTTGTGTTTGTTCAGTATGTTGTGTTGCTGCTTGTGTTGTGCTTTGATCGTGTGATGATGTGTCTTCATAATGACCGAAGGTTTTGAAATCTTGACCACTGCTGTCGGTACTGTGTTTAACTGTACCATCTTTATAAAGACGTGTGATGCCTGCACCGCCGACGCCTGATTTGTTATTGGTTGTCACTTCGTAATAATCACCATGGTCTTTCGGT
>NZ_LEKT01000171.1 GCF_001045675.1 Megasphaera cerevisiae DSM 20462 | reverse complement strand
GAGTTTAGAAATAACAATGGAAAAGATGATCGAAAAAGGAATCACACAATTTAGAATTGTGCCGTTACTTATTTTTAGAGCGATGCATTATATTGGCGATATTCCTAACATACTATCAGAGATGAAAGTAAAGTATCCTCAAATTTCGAGTCAAATGAGTGAACCTTTAGGCACACATCCTTATATGAAATCACTAGTAGAAAGAAGAATAGAGGATGTGCATCTTGCTGATCAAGCCTCCAAGACAGCAACGGTTATTATTGCACACGGTAATGGTAGCGGCCGTTTTACAAAAGCACATGATGAACTTAAAGCATTTGTGGAAACCATCGACTCGAAGCGACCTGTATATGCAAGAGCTTTATATGGCGTTTTAACATTCAGGAATGATTTAGACGAGATATCAAAACAATATGATGAATTAATTATCGTGCCACTCTTTTTATTTGATGGAAGATTGGTCAATAAAGTAAAACGATTCATTGATGACATGGATATTCATTGTAAACTACACATTACACCGTCAATCAATTTTGATGACGCATTGAGACTTATTATACGAGAACGTCTTGAAGCACTCCAATTTTAAAAATAACAACATGTGCCTTTATAT
>NZ_LEKT01000018.1 GCF_001045675.1 Megasphaera cerevisiae DSM 20462 | reverse complement strand
GAAATAAACAGTGGCAAAATAGCCTGTTTTGTTTTAAAATAATTGATGGTTGAATTTTTCATTAGTTACGTAAAATTTTACCACAAAATGAGGATCACCGGCTCTTTCGAGCCAGTGATCCTCATTCGTTTTTATAGGGGCGTTATTTCACAGCCCCTTTTTTATTCAAATATTTTCCAAGATGCGGATTTCATTATTCATAATATAATGATTGCGTTCAGGAATAATGCCATTGACCAGATAGTCAAAAACCAACTGCATGGCTTTCTGGCCTTGCTGATGGGGATGTTGATAAATAGCGGCTCTGATAATTCCAGATTTCATCATTTCCCTGGTTGTTGGTATCGTGTCAAAGACGAGAATCAAAAAATTCCGGTCAGTCATGGAAATAGCGGCCCGGCATGTGCCGTATGACCCGCCGGAAGACAAAATGGTAAGTACATTGATTTCAGGATGAGCTGTCAGCATATTTTTTGTCTTGTCATAAGAACAAATATTATCATCGTTGTCTTCAATGACTTCAATGATCGAATACGCGGGAATGTTATTGATGGATTCCTGCAGCCCTTGCAGGCGGTGACGGTGTCCCAGCAGTTTTAAAGAACCCAGAATTACGCCGATATGAGCTTCATCAGGGCCGATCATTTTTAAAAGAGCGCCCATAGTCCGGCCGCCATTTATATAGTTGCTGCCAACATAGTAGTGTGTGTCAGCTTGTTCTACATCATTATTAATAGTGACAACAAAGATACCGGCTGCAATAAGCTCGTTAAGTTTGCTGACAAAGCGGGGATCGTTAATTGGATTGACAATCAAGGCGTTGATTTTGGGCTTTAATTCATTGAGGATACGACACTGTTCTTCGACATCATACCCTCGGACTGTCTGCCAGATGACGCGCATTCCGTAAGGTTCATATTTTTTTTCGGATTTTTCCAGTGAATCAATGACATCATCAAAGAAGTGAATCCCTTTTGAAGGCAGCAGGATTCCCACGACAGGATTGCTTTTTTGTGCCGCCAGCGCTTTTCCTGCAGGATTGGGGGTATAATTCAGCTTTTTTGCCATTTGTAGAATCAATTCACGTTTTTCAGGTTTAACATTTCCCCGATTATTTAAAACACGGTCGACAGTTCCGCGGGATACACCGCATAAATCGGCTATTTGTTTGATTGTGACCATATATTTCCACTCCCCAGTGTCGGTTAATTATGTACGTATGTATTTTATTTTATCATGATATGTGCCCGTGAACAAGCGCACATATGCGCTGAGGATACAATTTTAGCGTAAAATTTTTATTACATAATTGGTTAGTGAATATGCACCGGGTGCTGTTGGCGTATACACCTGGCAGTCTTAAAGTCAAGAAATCGTATTTGTTGCTTTATCATAAGGAGATGTTTTTATGAGTATAATTACAAAGAAAAAATTTGGATGTCTGAAGGATGGGCGTGAGGCTTTTTTGTATACGATCCAAAATCGCCGGGGAACGGCATTGACTGTATGCGACTATGGCGGACATATGCAGGCGTTGAAAACCCAAAAACAGAATGGCATGATTGTAGATGTGGTGTTGGGGTACGACGACATTGCGGTCTATGAACGTGAAGATAAATATATGGGAGCTCTTATTGGACGGTGCAGTAATCGGATTGCCCAGGGAAGGCTGCGGGTAGGCAGCAAAGTCTATCAGCTGGAATGCAATAATGGGGCGAATCATTTGCATGGCGGGGAACGGACTGGCTTTAATAAAAAGCTTTGGCAGGCGGCAGTGACAGAGGCTGGATTGAAGCTCACCTATACGAGCCCTGATGGGGAGGGCAATTATCCTGGTACTCTCTGTGTCACTGTTTGGTATGATGTAACTGAAGATAATGCGGTTACTATACGGTATGAAGCTTTTTCCGATGCCGATACAATATGCAATCTGACAAATCATACCTACTTTAATTTAAACGGCTATACCAGTGGTTCTGTGCTGCATCAGCAGATACAGCTTTTCGCTGATGCTTTTACAGAAACAGACTGCGAATCGTTGCCTAATGGTATAATACGTGACGTGACAGGAACCCCTATGGACCTGCGGAAACTTACACCTATCGGCAGACACATAGAGGATGAGTATGACCAACTGAAATGGGTTCAGGGATATGATCATAACTGGGTTATACGTCAGGAGCCATGCCATGCTCCTGTTTCTGACTATATGGATATGGGACTTCATAAGATGGCGTATGCAGTTGGTGATCAGACAGGGATTACGCTGACGGCATATACAACTCAGCCCGGTGTACAATTTTATACGGGCAACTATCTGGACGGACAGCCTGCAGGAAAAGGTGGGGTGAGTTTTGACCGGCGCTGTGGCTTTTGCCTGGAGGCACAATATTTTCCCAACGCCCCGGCTCATCCAAACTTTCTTCAGCCTTTTTTGAAAAAGGGGGAGTTGTGGAAGGCACAGACTATTTATGCGCTGAATTGTCAATGAGACAGCGGGAACGGTTCTGATACGCTGAACGAGCGGATGCTGGCTGCTCGTCCGCTCGTTTTATAGTTTCTTTGTTGAATTATGGCAGAGATTCTGCAAAATCGAGACCTTTATCCGTTGCGTAATACGTGTCTTTCTTTTCTCCTGGTTCGATATATTTTTGAGTCAGCAAATGTTGAATCATAGACATATTAACAGGCCCGCCTTCAAATAGTTCTTCGACTGTGCATTCTTCTCTTTCTGCCACTGAAATAAGGCTGGCCATTTGCTCCGTCTCTGTCGGAACGTCATTTATATATTGTATGCGGGGAATATACATGGGGTACTCTTTTTTTGCCGTTATCAGAAATTGCCCTGTGGCTGCCGCTTTACTCAATAAATTATGATCTTCTATGTCAATATTTAATTCGTGGCAAATGGCATCTAATTGATGGGAAGTGAAGGAGTACAATTTTTTGGCAACTTCCAGCGTATCAATATATTGGAAACGCGGTGCTTCAATTCCATAAATTTTCAGTGCATGCGTAATACAGCCGATGACATATGCCGCATTATGTGCGACGAGGACACGGTTAATAAAATAATTTTTCATACCGGCATTCCAATATTCTCCGAATTCATCGGCTTTGTTGAGTGTTTCCCAGTTCATTTCCGGGTCTCGAATATCAGAAAGATTGTTTTCAGGCGGACGGACGTAAAAATAATGCGTATCCTGCAGTTCTCCTTTTTCAAAATCAGCAAAGCCGATCAGACAGATGGAGTAAGGCTGTTTATTGGCCAGTTCGATGGAAATTGCCGTAAAGCGCTGGGGATAACGACGCAGATGCTTCTGGCAGGTTACCGGATATTTGTAGTATCCGTTCTGGGGCTGAATGTCGTATTGATGAAGATTTGCTACTTGTACATGCTGCTTGGTTTCCAAATCCTTCTGGCGTTGTTCCCTGCGCCGACGTTTGCGGAATGTCATGGTCAGTGAATAGAGAACGGCGCCGACAAACAGAATCGTAATGATCGTGCCGGCAATTTGAAGTAGTGAGGTCATATGATATCAAGTCCTTTGTCAGGCTGCTGCCCTTTATTTTGAAGTGTTGATAGATTTAACCGGAGCCGGCGGATTGTCGGCTTTAGTATATTGTTTGGTGAAAGTATGATAAAAAGTCATACTGTAGCAATTGAAAAAAGCATTATCTGCTGCTTTTCCATTGACAGAATACCGATCACACAAGGAAACCTCCGGATTAGGAAATACGGTCTGTGTTAAGGGCACTCCTTTTTCATCGTATTGCAGATTAGAAAGCGTCTGGGCCTTGACTGTTTGAGATTTGAAATTATAAAAAAAATTATTTTCATATCCGGTGGCCGTATTTGTAGCGTAATCATACGTAATGACCGTAGCCCGAATCATGTAGTATGGAGGGTCATATCGAATAGACTGGATGGAATTCATGTCGATAAACGATTCAGTCGTATCGTTATGACCGACTTGGATATAGCGCGGATCATCATCAAAAAACATAGCAGAAACCATTGTGCAGCCTATGACAGACAACATTATCAGTAATGCGGCAGCTTTTTTGAACATAGTGGAATATCCTCCTGATTCAGATTCTATCATTGCAAGTACATATGCAAAGAAACATAGTTGCTGTTTTTAACATATCAAACTATTAATACATTTAATATATTTATTATACGGGAATGAAAAAAAAATACAACCGCGGATATCGCATTATCAAGAAGAACTGTTGTATTGCTGAAAAATAAATTTTCAAGTAGGAATTTATCTGCTGCAAGTCGAATACAATATATAAGAAAACGGATTGTGATTGTATTATAAAAAAACTTCAAGTTTTAAAGGAGGGTTTATTTTGGGAAAAACGGTAGAAGAACATCCTTTGCGGGCGGCTATTCTGACAGTCAGCAATAGCCGGACCTTTTCAGATGATACCAATGGATTGATGATTCAATCGGCATTAGCTAATTATGGTCATCAGGTTGTTGATTATGCTATTGCAAAGGATGATAAGAAGGAAATTACGCAGCATATTCATAATTGGGTATGCAGTGTTGATGTCGTTATTACAAGCGGCGGCACCGGGATGGCTAAGCGAGACGTGACGCTGGAAGCGGTAGTACCTATGTTTGATAAGGAATTGCCGGGATTTTCGTCTATGCTTACGTATTTTGCGTACCGGCGTGTCTGCGGCGTGCAGGCTTTGGCATATCGTTCTGCGGCAGGTCTTATTCATCAGTGTTATGTATTTTGCCTTCCCGGTCTGCCGAGCCTGATCAAGACGGGAATGGAAAAAGTTATTCTGCCCGAATTATTCCATCTCCATACAGAAATTAAAAAGTAAGATAAAAAGCGTGTCTGTTAAATATACAGCAATTTCCAGAACTGCAGCGTGTTCGGGAATTGCTGTTTTTGCTTAGGAAAAAATGCTGAGGCAGTAACTGGCAGTCTGTGGGAGGCAATGCTATAATAAACCATAAAATGGTGTTCCATGAGGAGATAGGGTGATATATGATGAAATCTAAAATCATAATAGTAACGGGCGGGGCCCGCAGTGGGAAAAGTGCTTTTGCTGAACATTATTTAATGACTTGCAAAGGGCGGCATGCTTATGTTGCGACGGCACAGATTTTAGATGAAGAAATGGCAGAGCGCGTAGCCGCGCACCGCTGCCGCAGGCCGGCTGCATGGCAGACTTTTGAATGTCCTGCGCATTTGCCGGATCAGCTGGCAAATGTGCTTGAGACGGCGGATGCCGTTCTCGTTGATTGTCTGACCTTGTATTTTTCTAATTTTTTATTTCGTTATGAAGCAGAGATCGATGGTGTGGTTATGTCTGCTGCTGAGGAGGAAATGCGTCATATAATTGAGGCTGTTAAACAAAGAGCAGATAAAACGGTCGTGTTTGTTACCAATGAATTGGGGAGTGGCATTGTCCCCATGGAAAAAATAAGCCGTTTATATCGGGATATTATTGGCTGTATTAACCAATATGCCGCTGCAGCGGCTGACGAAGTGTATCTTACGGTTTGCGGTATCCCCATGGAAATAAAAAGCCGTCAGATTATGCTGCCCATGGAGGAAAGACAATGAGATCGTTTTTTATAGCTCTTCAGTTTTTAACTCGCATTCAATTGAGGCGGCAAACCCAGTGGACTAATGAGGATTTTGGCCGTTCAGTTTTGTGTTTTCCCTTAGTGGGAGTGCTTATAGGGGGAGTTCTTTGTATTGTGTATGCAGGCAGTACATTTTTTTTCTCAAATGACTATGCCGCTGTTCTGGTAATCGGTGCATGGTTTTTGGTGACGGGCGGCTTGCATGCCGATGGTTTTATGGATACGGCAGATGGAATTTTTTCTGGCCGCAGCCGGGAGCGGATGCTGGAAATTTTGAAAGATAGCCGTGTAGGTGCTAATGGTGTTATGGCCTTCTTTTTTCTGGCAGTGTTGAAAATTTCTTTTCTTGCTAATATACCGTCGGCTATTGTACCAGCGGCGCTTATTGCGATTCCGGCTGCAGCACGTTTTGGCACACTTATCAGTATTTTTGAATTCCCCTATGCCAGAAAGGAAGGCCTGGGCAGAGCCTTTATCCAATATGCGCCGCCGTATACTCTGGCTGCGGCATTTGTTTTGGCCTTGATACCCGTTGCGTACGGTGGTTTTTTCTGTTTGATCCTGCTGGGAGCCGCAATGATGATTTCTCTTTGTGCAAATCGGTATATTACCTGCGTATTGGGAGGCGTGACCGGTGATACATATGGGGCCGTATTGGAATTGAGTGAAATGCTTTTGCTGGGACTTACGGCGGTACTGTTTCATTGAACCCTATTCATGATAATATAAATAGTATATAATTTTACATGTAGCTTTTGCCTGCTGCGGGGCAGATTTTCTGTGTTACAGCAGATAGGCAGGAACAGTATAGAACAAACGACAGTACAGGAGGATATAATCGATGATAAAGCTTTACCTTGTCCGTCATGGCGAAACAGAAGGAAATGTACAGCAGTGGTATCAAGGATCAACAGACGTGCCCTTGAACGAACACGGTATTGAGCAAGCTGCATGCCTGAGCCGTTTTTTAGAGGATGTAGCTTTTGATGGTATTTATAGCAGTACTCTTCAGCGAGCCCGCCGCACGGCAGAAATTGTGGCAGCGCCTCATCATATTTCTGTAACATCGTATGATGAATTGCAGGAAATTGATTTCGGTGTATGGGAAGGGCATACGTATAATGAAATTACCAAGCTTTGGCCTGGTGAAATTGAGGCTTTTTATAATTCAGACGGAACGATAAAAGCACATGGCGGTGAATCTTTTCGTGATGTGGAAAAGCGGACGGCAATGAAAGCGCAGGAAATATTGTCTCGTCATGACGACGGAGATACCATTATGATTGTATCTCACGGTGCGTCCATTCGGTGTCTTCTTTTCTCTATTCTGGGATTGGAAATGAGCCGCATTTGGTGTTTTCAGCAATATAATACAGCTTTTAATATCATTGAATATCATGGGGATAAGAATGTCATGACTCTTATGAACTGTACCCAGCATTTGGAGGATATGACAGGATATCAGTCACAGTGGCAAAATATGGTCAGTCTGTAGAGAGGAACGCAGGATGGAAAAGGCAATACGGCTTGATAAGTTATTGGGACACAGCGGCTGGGGCACACGACGCCAGATCAAGCTGCTATGTAAGCATCGTCATGTGACTGTCAACGGTAAAGAATGTCTCGACAATGCTGCCAAGGTGGTGCTCGGACGAGATCGGGTTGAAGTGGATGGAAGTCTTGTCCGCTACGTTTTACATTATTACATCATGCTGCACAAACCGTGTGGTGTATTATCAGCAACAGCGGATCGGTTTTGCCGGACGGTTTTGGATTTGCTGCCGCGGCAATATGCTGCCGCCGGATTGTTCCCTGTGGGCCGTTTGGATAAGGATACGACGGGCTTACTGCTTTTGACCAATAACGGGGAATGGGCACATAAAATTACATCGCCCAAAAAACATATTAATAAGGTATATAAGGCGCAGGTCGATGGCACCATTCCTTCTGATATTGATGAACGATTTCATCAGGGACTTGTGCTTAGTGACGGATTACAATGTTTGCCGGCATGTGCACAGCGTGTCGGAGGCAATCGTCTGGAGATTACGGTGCAAGAGGGGAAATTTCACCAAGTCAAGCGGATGTGTGCGGCTGTCGGACTCACCGTGCTTTCCTTACACCGGCAGTCTGTCGGTGGACTTTTGTTGGATCCAACCTTAGAACCCGGAGCTTTTCGCTCATTAAGCGAGGTAGAGCGTGATCTGCCATTTATATGAATAAATAATCTGTTCAAATGGTCTGCAATATGGTATCATTAAATATAATCGAGTAGATATAGGTGATGAAAATGATAGAAGAACGAATTGTCCGTCTGAGACAGTTTCTGCATGAACATGCAGCAGATGGAATTGTGATTCTCCAGCCTGAAAATCTTCGGTATTTCAGTGGGTTTACAGGCGGAGAGGGCGCGCTGGTACTGACCGGTACGAGCGCTGAATTATGGACGGATTCCCGCTATACGGAACAAGCCGGTGTACAGTCCGGTGCATGGTATCAAGTGAAGAATCATAAGGGCAGTTTGGCGGCATGTATCCGTACAGCGCTGATAAAGCAGGGTGCTCAGTGTATTGTATATGAGGAAAATCATCTGACGCATTATCTGTATGAGCAAATTGCGCAAAATATAGAATGTCGTTTTTCTGGACAAAATATTGCCCGGCTGCGGGCTGTGAAGGAGCCATATGAACTGATGGCGACGCGCCGGGCCAGTGATATTGCCGATAAAGCGTTTGCGGAACTGATGACGCACATCAAGCCGGGTGTAACCGAAAAAGAATTGGCGGCCCGGTTGGAAAGCAATATGCTGCTGCTGGGATCAGAGGAGAAGTCCTTCACCACTATTGTTGCGTCGGGACGCCGTTCTGCCATGCCTCATGGAACCGCTAGTTCGAAGACCCTTGATTCAGGAGATTTTGTAACTTTTGATTTTGGCGCCGTATGGGATGGATACCATTCTGATATGACGCGGACGGTTGTAGTCGGCAGGGCTTCGCAGGAACAAAAAGATTTTTATCATATGATTCTGGAGGGACAGCAATTAGGAGTTTCCGTTATCAAAGCCGGCCTTTCGTGCAGAGAAGCGGATTGTATTGTCCGCGACTATTTTGCTGGGCGAAATGTCAGCCAGTACTTTACCCATGCTTTAGGGCATGGGACTGGATTGGAAATACATGAGCAGCCGGTTCTGTCACCGCGTGCAGAGGCGGTGCTGTGTGAGAATATGATAGTCACGGTCGAACCGGGACTGTACATAGAAGGCAAATACGGCGTCCGTATAGAGGATTCCGTTGCCGTTACAGCCGACGGCTGTGAAATTTTAACCAAAACACCCAAGGATTTAATGGAGTTGTTATAGGAGGAGTTAAACGATGATTACGAGTAATGATTTTAGACCAGGCGTAACGATTGAAATTGATGGTCAGGTATGGCAGGTAGTAGAATTCCAACATGTAAAACCGGGGAAAGGCGCTGCTTTTGTCCGTGCTAAAATCAAAAACCTCGAAACCAGTGCTGTAGTAGAACGTACATGGAATGCCGGAGAAAAAGTACAGGACGGTCATGTAGAACGTCGGCAGATGCAGTATCTCTATGAAAATGAAGGCATGTACTGTTTCATGGATAATGAATCTTATGAACAGATCGAGCTGAATAAGGAAAATCTTGGCGATGCTGTCAATTTCCTCAAAGAGGAAATGAATGTATCTGTCATGATGTTCAAAGGTAAGGTTATTGGTATTGACTTGCCGGCAGCCGTGGAATTGAAGGTTGTTGAAACTGATCCCGGTATCCGCGGCGATACGGCAACAGGTGGCAGCAAGCCTGCTAAATTGGAAACCGGCTATGTTGTCAAGGTTCCGCTCTTTATCAATGAAGGTGAAGTTCTTCAGATTGATACCAGAACTGGCCAGTATATCAGCAGAGCATAAAGCGTATACAGACTAAACAAAGCGATGAGTTTCTCATCGCTTTTTGTGAATTTTTCTGGGGGTGATAGGATGGAAACGACAGAAATAAATGGATTGGGAAGTATACATATTTCACAGCGGGCAGTTTCTATTATCGCTTCAATGACAGCAGCCGGCATATCAGGAGTATCATTAGGGGCGACGATCGCGGAAACAGCTGCTAAAAAAATGGGTCATGCTAGTCTTTCACAGGGTGCAGATGCTCTTGTTGAAGGTCAGGAGGCTGAAATTACGATCCGTCTGGTCGTTACATACGGATATCGTATTCCAGATATTGCCCTGCAGGTGCAAAAAAGCGTGAAGGATGCAGTAGAGGTTATGACGGGATGCCATGTGACGGCAGTGCATATCATGGTGCAGGATATTGATTTTTCTCAGATGAATGCCATATCACCTAAAGATGCGGAAACAGAAGGGAGGCCTGATCATGATAGAAAGTGAAAAGAATTTTGTATATACAGTCAGTGAAAAGGCCTTGTCAAATATTGCGTCTACGGCGGCATTGGGTACTTCCGGCATTGCCGGAAAAAAGGGCAGAGGTATTGCCGTACGTAATCTGGACGGGGTGATGACGGCAGAGGTTCATGTACAGGCTTATTATGGAGCTGACTTGAGAATGCTGGCGCTGACCGTGCAGAAGAATGTAGCGCAGGCTATTCGGATCATGGCGGAGCCGGAAAGGCTTGAAGTTCACGTGACAATTGAGGATCTGGTTATCAAATCGGACGGTCACGATAAAACAGGAGGTCAGTGTGAGCAGGCATAAATCGCGCCAACAGGCGCTGGAAATTTTATTTTCCCGTGAATTTCACGATGAAAATGATATACAATACAGTGAAAACGAAATTTTGGAAGACGATACTGCCGCAGTCGATGATGTGCCGGCAGACGAAGATGAACTCAGTGAGCAGGATGAAAAAAAATATTGTCAATATCTTATTGAAACGGCTACGGCTCATAAAACGGAGCTGGATGAGGTAATTCGTTCCTTTGCCAAGGGATGGGATATATCACGCATGAACCGCACCGACAGAAATATTATGCGTCTGGCATTGTGTGAGTTAATGTATCCTGGTGAGCAGCTTCCGGTATCCATTATTTTAAATGAAGCTATTGTTTTGGCTAAGGAGTACAGCGGACAGAAATCCGCTCGGTTCATCAATGGTATTTTAGGCGCCTATGTAAGGTCGCGGTCATAATGGATGTCTTTCTTGGTATTGACACGAGCTGCTATACGACATCTATATGTTATACAGACAGCCAGTTTCATATCCTTGCAGATGAACGGAAAATTCTCGATGTGCCCCAGGGCAGTCGGGGCCTGTCTCAGTCAAATATGATTTATCAGCATATTCGCAATCTGCCGCTGCTGTTTGAAACGGCGGCGCCGCTTCTTGCAGGTCATACAGTGAGGGCGATTGCTGTGACTGACAGGCCACGGCGGAGAACCGATTCGTATATGCCGGCTTTTTTGGCAGGGTTGGGATATGGCAGGACGCTGGCGGCGATTCTCCAGGTGCCGTTATATACGATTAGTCACCAGGAAAATCATCTTTTGTCCGTTTTGGGCAATACGGGAGCAATAGAGGAAACAGATCCATTTTACGGCATTCATCTGTCCGGAGGGACGACAGAGCTGCTTCGGGCTGTCCCTGATGCACAAGGGTTGGAGATAACCCGTTTGGGCGGTACCAGCGATATCAGTGCCGGCCAGTTTCTTGACCGAATCGGCGTGGCTTTGGGCTTTTCTTTTCCCGCTGGCGTCAGCGTAGATCGTACTGCCAGTATGGCTAAACAGACCGCAGCGCCATCTCATGTGTTTTTTCGAGATGGTGAAATCAGTTTTTCCGGTCAGGAATCACGGGCACAGCGTGTGATTTCCCAAAAGGACGTTTGTAAAGAAGAACTATGCAGCTGGGCTTTGGCAACAGTATGGAACGGTCTGCAGCAGCTTATGGATTTTGCTGTATTACAGGGTATGAGCTACGTTGTAGCTGCCGGCGGTGTGATGTCGAATGGATATTTGCGCCGGAAAATGACTGTGTATTGCCGTCAGCGGCAGATTCGCCTTGAGCTGGCAGCGAATGGGTTTAGCGCGGATAATGCTGCGGGAGCAGCTTTTTGGGCCGCTCGTCAGGAGAGGGAACATATATGAAATATGTATCTGTTACGGAGGTCATTCATCGTATCAAAGATAATATACAGAAGGATTACCGGCTGCAAAGCGTAGCTATGGAAGGGAACATTATTGGATTAAAACGGGCATCAAATGGACATTACTATATGAATCTCCATGATGACAATTGTTCTATCCGTGCCATTCTTTTTCGCAGCCGCGTCGGGCGTTCTATGGAGACTGTTCGTGAGGGAGATCATGTTATTGTCGTAGGCGCCGTCAACGTGTATGAAAAGGGCGGCACCGTATCTTTTATCATTGAACGTCTTTTTTCGCAGGGAGTAGGAAGCCTGCAGGCGGAATATGAACGCATTAAAGGGGAATTAGAACGGGATGGGTATTTTGATGTTGAACATAAAAAAGACCTGCCGCGGTTTCCGTGGACAGTAGGAGTTTTGACCTCACGAACCGGTGCTGTTCTTCATGATATACGAAAAATTGCGGCAGAACGGAATCCATATGTGGATATACGATTGTACGCTATTCCTGTTCAGGGAAGTGGTGCTGAAATAAAGATTGCGGATGCTATCAACAGAGCCAGCCAAAATGATGCGTTGGATATTATTATTTTGGCAAGAGGAGGAGGCTCTATGGAGGATTTGTGGTGCTTTAATAGCCCGGCTGTAGTTAAGGCGATTTATGAATCACCGATCCCTTTTATTACTGCTATTGGACATGAGACAGATACTACGCTGGCGGATTTTGCTGCTGATGTGCGGGCAGCTACGCCGACGCATGCCGCAGAAATGGCCTTTCCGGATTTTGAGGAGCTTGAAATGGATTTGGCGGTTATGGCAGATACTGCATATACACAACTGCTGGCACATATTGAACAATGCCGGAAAAATGTAGATCAGGCGGGGGCGCGCCTGCAAATTCACCGATATCGAGAATTTTTAGCATTGAAGCAGGAGCATGTTGCACAATTGATTCATAATGCCGGCCGACAGCTGGAACTGGTATTGTCCGAAAAAAAAGGAAGTCTGGCAAGTCTGCAGGCATCTATAGAAGCGATGAATCCCGCTGCGCTGGTACGCAAGGGATATGGGCAGCTAGAACAGGATCAGCATATTATTTCGAGTATTCATAGTATTTCTAAAGAAAGGCCGCTGCATATACAACTTGTTGATGGGGCGATTGCGGCAGACGTAAAAGAGGTAGTTATATATGGTGAGAACAACAGATAAACTTAAAAATTTTGAGGCAAATTATGGAAAGCTTGAAGAACTGGTCAAGGCCTTGGATGCACCTGATTTGACACTGAAGGAATCACTGGATTTATTTGAAAAGGCGATCAAATTGTCTCAATCATGTGAAAGCGCTTTGGAATATGCCCGGCAACGGGCACAGGCATTGGCAGAAGTACATGCGGCGGGGCAGGACACTGAGGAAACGGCGGTTCCGGAGCCGGAGGAAGGAACACTTGATCTATGAATTTCAAAACATATATGAATGAGAAAAGAATGATGGTTGACACCCGGCTGGCAGAACTGCTGCAGACGGATGTGACCCCGTTTGGACCATTATATGAAGCTATGAATTACAGCCTCATGGCGGGAGGAAAGCGTATTCGGCCGGTACTGATGCTGTCCGTGCTGGAAGCCCTGGGGAAAAATGCGGCTCCGTACCTGGATATTGCCTGTGCTATGGAGTGTGTCCATTCCTATTCTCTTATTCATGATGATCTGCCAGCGATGGATGATGATGCGCTGCGCCGGGGAAAGCCGACTAATCATGTCGTATTTGGTGAGGGAATTGCGATTTTAGCCGGCGACGGCTTGCTGACCTTTGCATTTGAGCTTATGGCCAGGCAACGGCATATTGATCCGGATAAAATCAGACAGTGCCTGTATACTTTTGCTCACGCTGCCGGACCGGCAGGGATGGTAGGCGGCCAGGCCTTTGATCTGCAGTCGGAGGGAAATAAAGACATCGGGTTGGATGGTTTGCGGCTGCTGCATCGTTCGAAAACCGGTGTTATCTTTAAGGCTGCTATTGATATGGCTGCTATTTTGGGCGATGCGGAGCCTTCACAGCGGCAGGCTCTTGATACGTATGCTCTGAATATGGGGCTTACCTTTCAGATCACAGATGATATTCTTGATATCGCAGGTGATGAGGCTATCTTAGGAAAGCCTGTAGGCAGTGATGTTAAAAATAATAAAGCGACATACGTTACGATTTTTTCTTTGGAGGAAGCACGCAACATGGCTCAAAAAGCAGCGGCAGCAGCTATTGCGGCAGCAGAGCCTTTGGGTGAAAAAGCATGGTTTCTTCGTGAACTCGTATCTTATATGCTTGTCCGTACAATGTAAGAGGGGAACAGTATGCAGAAAAAAGAACGGCTTGATGTACTTTTGGTCAGCAGAAAATTGATTGAAAGCAGGGAAAAGGCCAAGGCAACAATCATGGCTGGTTTGGTTTTCGTTGAAAATCAGCGTGTTGATAAGGCCGGCACCAAATTACCCGTCGATATTGAAATAACGGTGAAGGGGAACCCGATTCCGTATGTCGGACGCGGCGGGCTTAAACTGGAAAAGGCAATGCAGATGTTTCCTATTGATCTTACAGATCGAACTATGATGGATATTGGCGCATCAACTGGTGGATTTACAGATTGTGCTCTTCAAAATGGTGCTGCGAAAGTGTTTGCTGTTGATGTCGGTTATGGGCAGCTGGCATGGAAATTACGTACAGATGATCGTGTTGTTAATATGGAACGGACGAATATACGCAATGTCACCGTTGCTGATATAGGAGAGCCTGTTGATTTTATTTCTATTGATGTTTCTTTTATTTCTCTCCTTAAAATTATGCCGGCTGTAGTGCCCCTATTGAAAGCCGGCGGGACTATGGTAACATTAATCAAACCGCAGTTTGAAGCAGGGCGGGAATGTGTTGGCAAGGGGGGCATCGTGAAGGATCAGCAAATCCACCGGGATGTGATCCAACGTATAACAGAAGGGATCGCCGCTTGTGGTATATCGCCGCTTGCGTTGACTTTTTCCCCGATTAAGGGTGCTGACGGAAATATTGAATATTTGCTGTATAGTGAGCAGGTTGCACCGTGTCACAATGATATTACTGATGATGCCATTGATATAGTGGTTCGTCAATCTCATGAAATGTAGGTGATTATTCTATGCGTATCGGTATATTTCCTAATTTAGTCAAACGTGAATGTGCAGCTATTGTGCAAGCGCTTATCAGATTATGTGAAGCCCGTGGTGTCGAATATTATTTGCCGGCATATGTGGGAGAAAGCCAGCAGCCAGCATATCAGCTTATTTCTCCAGAGCATTTACGTCCCCGTATGACAATTTACAGCTCCATTGATATTGCAATGGTACTTGGGGGCGACGGGACGATATTGAAGATGTCTAAGCAGTTTGCCAGTGCCGGCATACCTATTTGTGGTGTCAATCTTGGTTCGCTGGGATTTCTTTATGAGGTGGAAACTAAAACTCTGGGGCAGCGCATACAGGATATTTTATCAGGTCATTATTTTATAGAAGATCGTATGATGCTGCATAGTGAATTATGCTATGAAGATGGCATGATCCAGACGCTGCCAGAAGCACTGAATGATATTGTGATCGGGCATGGCAACGTCGGGAAGCTTATTCGGGTCGATATGAGCATCAACGGTCATTTTATTCAACAATATCCTGGTGATGGTATTATTGTATCGACGGCGACGGGCAGTACGGGATATACATTTTCCGGCGGTGGACCGATCGTGTCACCGCGAGTAAAATGTATTATGGTAACACCCATTTGTCCCCATCTGCTCTTAAAGGTTCCGCTGGTTCTCAATGATACGGATCAAATCAGTTTTACTGTCGCTAACAGCCGCAACAGTGTCCGCGTATCTGTTGATGGAATGATGGATCAGGAATTGATGAGAAATATGACACTTAAGGTCTGCAAGTCAGAGCATGTTTTAAAAATTATCCGATTTAACCAAAACTATTTTTATACAAATCTTTTTACTAAATTGATGGGAAATGACTGATATGGATAACTATCCCTTTAATAATGCTGTTTCTATGGCACATATGCTGTTGCTGCCATATGTGCCGCAGGCTGGCGTACTTATTGATATGACTTGCGGAAACGGTCATGATACAGCTTTTTTGGCATCTCTTATGAATAAAGACGCCATGCTGTATGCCTTTGATATACAGGCCTGTGCGATTAAGGCAACTCAAAACATACTGGCAAAACAGAATATTTGTACAGAGCATATTATTTTTTGTCAGGGATCACATGATGACTTAGTATCACATGTCGATCGCCCTATTGATATTGTTCTGTTCAATTTAGGATATTTGCCATCCGGTGATCATGGGATTCATACCAAAAGTGAAATAACTATAAAAGCTATAAAAATATGCTTGAATAAAATTGCGAAAAATGGGATAATTATGATAGCAGCGTATCCTGGTACTGATTCGGGAGCACGCGAAGAACAAGCTGTTTGTAAATTTCTTGAACAGCTGCCGCAAAAAGAATTTCACAGTTCTTCTTGGCGGCCTGTAAATCAGATTCATTATCCGCCATTACTATATATTGTACAGAAAAGAGGGTAAGGATTACTATGAAAAGATTTCGTTATACGAAAATAAAAGAAATTGTCCAGTCCCGACCAATCGAAACACAGGAGGAATTAGCTAAAGCTCTTCAAGAAGAAGGTATCGAGGTTACGCAGGCTACGGTATCCCGGGATATTAAAGAATTGATGCTTATTAAGGTTCCGACTAGTGATGGACATTATCGGTATGCGTTATCACCGGAACAAAATATGCTGATGTCTAAAAATCGGATGGCTCGCTTATTTCAAGATTCGATTGTTCGTGTCGATGCGGCATATAATCAGATTGTCGTTCATACGCTGCCTGGTTCAGCCAGTATGGTTGCCTCTGCTATTGATCATGCAAAATGGGAAAGCGTTATTGGTACATTGGCCGGCGATGACACAATACTGATTATTACGAATAATATTGAAACTGTTCCCCAGTTGGTTAAACTCATCGTTTCATTAATGAAGGAATGATGCTATTATGCTGCAATCGCTGCATATACATAATTTTGCACTTATTGAGGACCTGCATATCACTTTTGGTGAAGGCGTTACGATTTTTACCGGTGAAACAGGAGCCGGTAAATCTATTTTGCTTGATGCGATAGGTATGTTGACCGGAAAACGCGCTTCAGCATCGTTCGTGCGTCAGGGCACGGATTCGTTTCTTGTTGAGGGCGCGTTCTTTTTTGCCGAAACGGACCATGATATATGGAATTTGTTACAGGAAAATCATATTGAACGAGACGATTGTCAAATTGTAATTTCACGGCAATTTCATCGCAGCGGTAGAGGGACCAGTCTAATAAACGGAACACTTGTCCCGACCGGAATCGTCAAAAAAATCGGCGAATATTTTCTTGATATTCATGGGCAGTTTGATAATCAATTGATTTTTGATCCGACATATCATGTAAGAATTTTGGATCACCTGACTCCGCAGCTTCAGATTGCACGCAGTACTTATGATGATCTATATGGACAGTGGCATTGTTTGTGTACACAAATCCGTCAACTCCGGCATGATGAAAGTGAAAAAGCGCGGCTCCTTAGTGTACTTGATTTTCAGATTAAGGAAATTGAGAGCGCGCAGCTTCGACCGGGTGAAGATGAAGTGCTGGAGCAAAATATCAACAGAGCTTCTCATGCCGGACACATCCAGAATAATCTGAATGATGCCCTGTTTTGTTTAGAAGGAGGAGATCGCCAGAAAGGAGCTGTCGAGCAGATTGAAGCGATGCACCGCAGTTTGGAAAAGGCCTCGGAGTATGATGCTGACTTTAAAGAAATAGCGGGAAAAATAGAAACTTTATCCTATGAAATTGAAGATATTCATGATGTTCTTTTGCATTATGCTGATTCTTTTGATTTTGATGAACATGCCTTGGATCATATGCAGGCCCGTATGGCCGTGATTGAAAAACTGAAACGTAAATATGGGTTTACCATTGAAGAGATACTGACCTTCTTGGATAAAGCCCGAATGGATTATGAACGGTTGGATCAGTCTGAGGGTGTATTGACTTCCTTACAGGCAGAGGCGCAGCATAGAGAGCAGGACCTGCGCCGGCAGGCCGGTATACTGCAGGAACTTCGTCTGAGTGCCGGCAAAGAATTTCGCAGGACTATGGGACAAGCGCTTGTGCAGATGGGGATGCCTGGCTGCCGCATTGCGTTTCAAGTTCAGCCTATGACGGCGGTCAGCGCCATGGGGGCTGATTCTATTGAATTATATTTTTCTGCGAATACAGGTGAAGATATGAAGCCACTGGCCAAAATTGCTTCCGGCGGTGAAATATCCAGAATTGCCTTGGCACTGAAAACAAGCAGTCGGAATATGATTGTTGGCCAGACGATTATATTTGATGAAATCGATGTAGGTATCAGTGGGCAGACCGGTTTGCAGGTGGCGGATCATATCCGCCGGCTGCGTCATAAAAGTCAGGTTTTTTGCATTACGCATCTGCCTCAGACAGCAGCCAGCGCAGATCATCATTATTTTATTTATAAGAAGGAAATTCATGGACGGACAGTTACACAGGTTCGTGTACTGTCCGACAGGGAACATATAGTGGAAATTGCCCGGATGTTTGCCGGCAATGATACGACTAAGGAAAGTATCGAAGCTGCACGGCAGTTAGTGCTGCAGGTACGGCGGGAATAGGCATAGAGCAATTCTTGACTTAATAGCATAATAGGTATATATTAAGGTTAATCTTTAACAGACGGAAAAGGGATGGTGAGCGTTATGCTTCGCGTATTAGTAAATGGCGCTGACGGCCGCATGGGAAGTCAGGTCGTCAAAGCGGTATATGAAGATAAAGAGTTGGAAATTGTGGGTGGAGTTAGTATTAGTAATATTGGCAGGGATATTGGCGAATTGGCTGGTGTAGGTGTTTTGAATATCCCTGTCCGGGCTGATTTGGGAGCTGTACTGGAAGATATTAAGCCTGATGTTGTCGTTGATTTTACGGCACCTAAGGCTATTTTTGACAATGCTAAAACTTGTATTTCTCATGGTGTGGATATTGTCGTCGGTACAACAGGTCTGACAGAAGAGCAGCGTGTGGAATTGGGGAACATGGCTGTGGAACATAGAGTCAGTATTTTTATAGCGCCTAATTTTTCTATAGGTGCGGTTCTTATGATGAAATTATCGGCAGAAGTTGCTCCGTATCTGCCGGACGTAGAAATTATCGAACTTCATCACAATAATAAACTAGATGCACCATCCGGGACGGCTATCATGACGGCTGATAAAATTGATGCAGCCCGCAAAATAGCTGGCGCACAGCAGGCACAGGACAAGACTCATGAAAGTCTGGAAGGTGCTCGCGGTGCTAAGGTAGATGATATTCCTATTCACAGTGTTCGTTTGCCCGGATATGTGGCGCACCAGCAGGTTTTATTCGGTGGTTACGGAGAATTATTGACGATCCGGCATGACTCTATCGACCGCAAGTCATTTATGCCGGGAGTTATTTTAGCTGTAAAAAAAGTAAGCTCTCGTCCGGGTCTTACATTCGGACTTGAAAATTATTTATAAGGGAAAATCTTGGGGGGACATTATTTATGACAAAGAAACCGGTAGTTGCGATTTTAGGTGCCACAGGTGCCGTAGGGCAAGAATTTATCCGTCTGATTGAAGAACGGGAGTTTCCGTACAGTAAGCTGAAATTATTAGCATCTATCCGTTCCGCTGGTAAAAAAATGATGGTAAACGGAACGGAGTACACAATCGAAGAAGCCAGACCCGAATCTTTTGATGGTGTGGATATAGGGTTGTTTGCCGGTGGATCCATCAGTAAAACGCTGGGTCCTGAAGCTGCCAAACGGGGGTGTATTGTCATTGATAATTCCAGCGCATTCCGTATGGACCCGGCTGTCCCGCTTGTTGTTCCGGAGGTCAATCCAGAAGATATTGCTTGGCATAATGGGATTATTGCCAATCCGAATTGCTCGACGATCATTATGCTTATGGCGTTGAAGCCAATTCATGATGTATCTCCTATTAAAAAAATTATTGTCAGCACGTATCAGGCTGTTTCCGGAGCGGGCAAGGAAGGTATTGACGAATTAAAGGAAGAAACAGAAGCATATCTAAAAGGCGAAGAAATGCACCCTAAAATCCTTCCCAGTAAGAGTTTGCACAAGCATTATCCCATTGCGTTTAATCTTATCCCGCATATTGATGTGTTTTTGGAAAACGATTATACCAAAGAAGAAATGAAAATGGTCAATGAAACGCACAAGATACTTCATGATACGGCTATTGCCATTTCTCCTACGACTGTTCGGGTACCGGTTTTCCGCAGCCATGCTGAATCCATTCAGGTAGAAACAGAAGCGGCACTGACGGTGGAAGCAGTCCGCAGGGCCATTGACCAATTCCCGGGAGCACAAGTATTGGATAATCCTGATAAAATGGAATATCCTATGCCTCTTTATACCTCGGAAAAGTATGATTGCTATGTTGGCCGTATTCGTAAAGATATCTACAATCCCAAGGCAATTAACCTCTGGGTATCGGGTGACCAAATTCGTAAAGGAGCGGCCCTTAACGCATTACAGATTGCTGAATATATGCTTGCACATGATATGATTAAGTAAAAGGGAGTTGTTAAGTATGTTGAAATTCGGGAATGTTATTACCGCTATGATTACGCCTTTTCATGAAAACGGTTCTGTTAATTACAAGGAAGCGGCAAATCTGGCAAAATACTATAGCGAAAATGGTTCAGATGGTATCCTCGTGGCTGGAACGACAGGTGAAGGCGCCACGTTGACGGTGGATGAAAAATTGAAGCTTTTTAAGGATATTTCACAGGCGATTGGTGATAAAGTTTTGGTAATGGCCAATGTTGGCTCAAACGACACGGCTCAAACGATTGATTTTGCCAAACAAGCCGAACAAACTGGCGTAGACTGCCTGCTTGTTATTGTGCCTTATTATAATAAGCCCAATCAGTCCGGCTGTTACGCTCATTTTGCAGCAGTGGCCCAAGCGACAAAACTGCCGATCATTATTTATAATGTTCCGGGACGTACAGGTGGAAAAATTCTGGCGGAAACAGTAGTCAAACTAGCTCGAGATTTTGATAATATAATCGGTATTAAAGAGGCCAGCGGTGATTTGGAAGCGGCAGCTAGTATTGCCCGTGATACACCATCCCATTTCTATGTGTACAGTGGAGATGATGCTCTTACTCTGCCGATTTTATCTGTCGGCGGACGTGGTATTATCAGTGTTGCGGCCCATATTATTGGAAATCAGATGAACGAAATGGTTCAGGCCTACAAAGACGGTAATGTTAAAAAAGCGATGGAACTTCATCATAAATATTTGCCTGTGATGACAGGTATTTTCTGTACGGTTAATCCGACGCCTATCAAGGCATGCTGCAATATCCTGGGAATGCCTGCAGGTCCGTTCCGGCTGCCTATGGTAGATGCCAGTGACAAGGAAAAGGAATTTCTGCAGACCATGATGAGAGATGCAGGCATTATGTCATAATGAAAGAACGCAGGCAGGAATAAAGAATGATCCGATCTATAAGGAGGAATATCTGATATTGGATATTCCTCCTTGTTTATTAGTTAATATTGACAAAAAATATAAATAAAAGTTTATAAAATTTATAAAACAGATAAAGTAAAACCAAATATAAACATATCAATTTATAAAATAATCCTTGACTAATTTAAACTTTTAATGTAATATAAATTCATCAAATAAAACAATAAGGAACACAACAGGCTCTTCTGTTGTTGCTTTTTTGATAAAATATTTGCCGAGTATGCTAGTAAAGATATAATAAGAGTGCATGACAACAAAATAAGGAGCAGTGTAAATGATGGCGTTTATTTTCGAATAAAACGCCATCTTTTTATGTTGCTTAACATAGTCAAGGGAGGGGGATAGTATGTGGCATACAGATAGTAATCGATTGATAGAACCATTGATGGAAAATCAGCATTTTTTAGTTATTGATTCGCATACAATGGGAGAACCGACTCGAATTGTAGTAGATGGATTTCCGCATGTGGATGGGGCTACTATGATTGAAAAAAAAAATTATATTCACTGTCATTATGATGATTACAGGCGGTCGGTCATGTTGGAACCCCGGGGACACGCCAATATGTTTGGGGCTGTTTTGATGACACCGGTTCATAAGGAGGCCGATGTTGGGGTTATATTTATGGATAGCGGCGGATATAAAAATATGTGCGGTCATGGTTCCATCGGTGTAGCTTCTATGCTGGTCGATGAAAAACTAGTCAACGTGACAGAACCATATACTACGGTACGGCTGGATACCCCGGCTGGTATTGTGACGACGCGGGTAAAGGTGGAAAATGGACATGCCGCAGAGGTTACTATTACAAACGTTCCTTGCTTCTTGTATCGGAAGGGCGTTAGCATTACCGTATCTGAGTTGGGAACCGTGACATTAGATATTGCCTTTGGCGGCAGTTTCTTTGCTCTGGTTAATGCTGATGAATTGAAAATTTCTTTGATGCCCGATAATATTGGATATTTGATCAAGAAGGGAATGGAAATTTTACATATTGTCAATGAACAGGAAAAGGTAAAGCATCCGTGTCTGGATATTGATACGATTGATTTGGTTGAATTTTATGGCAAAGCGGATGATCCGCAGGCAACAATGAAAAACGCGGTTATATTTGGTGATTTTCAAATTGACCGCAGCCCCTGCGGAACAGGCACTAGTGCTAAAGTTGCTGCTCTTCACCGAAAAGGGATTTTGAAACAAAATGAACTTTTTGTTTACGAAAGCATTATGGGGACGTTGTTTAAAGCCCGTATTGTCAGAGAAACTATGGTGGGAACGATTCCTGCCGTAATTCCTCAGATTACCGGCAGTGCCTATATTACGGGAGTGAATTGGCTGATTGTTGATTCAAGCGATCCTTTTAAAACGGGATTTCAAATTCGAGGAAATTAAAAACTGTTTATAGGGTTAGTGCTCATCATCTGGGCAGTATAGGCAAAGATGTTTTCATACAGTAATAAAAATAATTGAGAGGGGTGTATGATTATGATGTTTAGTTCAAAAATTAAAAAAGCGGTATTAGCAGGGGTTTGCGCCATCGTGGCGGTTTCCATGTTAGGGGGATGTGGCTCATCCAGCAGTTCCGGTGATTCAGCAAGCTTGAAGGGGAAGGAACTGAAAGTTGGGACAGGCATTTATGCACCATTTTCTTTTAAAGATCAAGACGGAAAATTAGTTGGTTTTGATGTTGATCTGCTGGATGCATTGGCGAAAAAATGTGGTTTTACATATAAGATTACACCGACAGAATATGATAATTTGTTTATGTCTATTTCTAATGGGGAATATGATATTGGCATGGGTCAGGTTTGTATTACCGACGAACGTAAAAAGAAAATGGATTTTACAGAACCGTATGCACATGCCGGCTTACAGTTTATTGTTAAAAAAGATTCAGGCATTACGTCTATAGATCAACTGAAAAGTAAAAAGATTGCTGTTGAAAAAGGGACGGCTGCTCATAAATATGTGACAGAACATTGCAAGGATTCTGAAATTGTCGTCTTCCCGCAAATTTCAGCCGCATTTCTAGAAGTTGAGCAAGGGAAGGCTGATGCTCTGATGCAGGATAAACCCAATGCGGCTTATTACATCAAAAAGCATCCGGAAAGTAATTTGATGCTTATGGGAAATGAAACAGATAAGATTCCAGATGGTTTTGCATTGGTTAAAAACAGTCCATATAAGGCAGAGTTAGACAAAGCTCTAAAAGAATTGCAGGATGACGGAACGATCAAGAAATTAGAAGATAAATGGCTCAATGTATAATAGCAATACATAGATAAAACTAATAGTCCCGGCAAAGTGCGCTGTTCTTTGCCGGGACGGGTTTTTAAGAGGGGGGAGAGGACATGTTCAATTGGGAGAATGCGTCAACTATTGTAGGAGTCATTTTAAATGGACTGCTTTGGACTGTCGTTATTTCGGTCACAAGTATTATCATTGGGTACTTTATCGGATTGCTTACCGGATTTGCCAGAGCGCGGCAAATTCATATTTTGAAGACGGTTTCTACCTTTTATGTTTGGCTGATCCGCAGTACGCCTATTTTAGTCCAAGCACTGTATATATACTTTGTACTGCCAAAGATGATCGGCGTGAGCTTATCGCATGAAGCGGCCGGTATTCTCTGTGTATCCTTAAATGCGGGGGCATATATTTCAGAAATCGTCCGCGGGGCTATTTTGGAAGTGCCCAAAGGACAATGGGAAGCCGGCTTATCTTTGGGGATGACAAAACTGCAGGTCGTTTTTAAATTGATTCTTCCTATGGCCTTTCGATCTATGCTGCCGGCATTAGGTAATCAATTTATCATTACCGTAAAGGATACATCTATTTTGACGATTATCGGCGTTGCTGAAATGACCTATCAAGCAGGCCAATATGCATCTTCTACGTTTGAATTCGTTGAAAGCTATACTATTTTGGCAGTATTTTATTTAGTTTTGATTTCCGGCTTGACCGTATTGATCAATATTTGTGAACAACGGATGGGAGTGAATGCCAAATGATGGACGTAGAACATTTAAAGAAACAGTATGGCGATAATTTGGTGTTAAATGATATCAGCTTGAAGATAAAAGAAGAGGTAACTTGTATTTTAGGACCTTCCGGCGCTGGAAAAAGTACATTTTTGCGGTGTTTGAATTTATTGGAAAAACCTACCGGCGGCGATATTTTATATGATGGGCACAGTATTTTGGATACCTCTTACGATATCCGAAAACTGCGGGAAGAGGTTACTATGGTGTTTCAGCATTTTAACTTATTTCCCTTGCGTTCTGTTGTGGGGAATGTTATGCTGGCGTTACAAAGCGTAAAAAAAATGAGTAAGCACGATGCGCATGATCTGGCAATGGAAATGTTGAAAAAGGTCGATATGGTGGATAAAGCTGACAAAATGCCGGATATGCTATCCGGAGGTCAGCAGCAGCGTGTGGCGATTGCCAGAGCACTGGCAATGCAGCCTAAGATGATTCTTTTTGATGAACCTACATCTGCATTGGATCCAGAACTTGTCGGCGGTGTTTTAGACGTTATGCGCAATTTGGCTCATAATGGCATGGCTATGGTGATCGTTACCCATGAAATGGCATTTGCTCGTGACGTATCCGATCGTATTATATTTATGGCCGACAGTGTTGTGCAGGAGGATGCGGCTCCCCATGAATTTTTTACGAATCCCAAAACAGAACGGGCACAAAATTTTTTAGCTAGATTTTTATCGTAACAAACCGTTTTTTCAGCGAAGGGAGCCACTGTCATGGAAAAATTTGTTATTACTATTAATCGTCAGTTCGGCAGCATGGGACGGCCTATTGCCAAAGAAATGGCTGAGGCATTAAATGTAGAATATTATGACCGTGATATTATTGAACGGGCTGCCAGTAAATTGAATATGTCTTTGTCTATTGCCAGTGATTTGGAAGAATCAGCGGCTAAAAATAGATTCTGGAACATGTGTTTTCCTTTAGGGCGGGGAGAGATAAAGAAGCAGGACGAACTGTTTCTGACGCAGAAAAAAATCATTTTAGATTTGGCAGATGCTCGTTCTTGTATTATTGTAGGACGATGCTCTGATTATACGCTGCGTTGTATGGGAAATTTAGTACGTATTTTTATTTATGCATCGTATGAGGACCGTTTGCAGAACTGCATTGAACGATTGAAAATGCCGGAAGATGTGGCTAGGACAATGATTAAGCAGGTGGATCAGGCACGGGACGCGTATCAGATGAAATATGCACATTACCTGCCAGGGGATTTTCGGTATAATGACCTTCTTATTGACAGCAGTATGCTGGGAGTGGAAGATACGGCACAATATTTGACAGAGCTTGTATTGAAAAAATTTTCGTCCAGACGGATTGAAAATTGAGGAGATAAAGGATGATAGAGCCGCAAGGCACCCCTCTGGTGTTTAATATACAAAAGTTTTCTATTCATGATGGGCCGGGCATACGCACTACGATCTTTTTTAAAGGATGCCCGCTATCGTGTCCGTGGTGTCATAATCCAGAGAGCCAGGGATTTGAGACGGAAATGATTCGACAAGCCAATGGCAGAATGGATAAGGTCGGAAATACATATTCTGTGGCCGAATTAGTGAAAAAAGCTGCGCAGGACGTAATTTTTTATGATCGTTCCGGCGGTGGCGTGACGCTGTCAGGCGGTGAAGTTATGGCACAGAATATAGAGTATATTACTGCGCTGACGCAGCAGTTGCAAAAAAAAGGAATACATGTAGGCATTGATACCAGCGGAGCAGTTCCCTTTCTAAGATTTGAGAAAATTCTGCCGTATACTGACTTTTTTCTATATGATGTGAAAGTATTCGACAAAAAAAAGCATATACAATATATGCGAATTGATAATTCTGAAATTCTCGGCAATTTAAAACGATTAAGCCTGTCAGGGGCCGTGTTATATCTTCGTCTTATCCTGATTGATGGGGTTAATACTGATCAAGAAAAAGATATATTGCCCCTTCTGAATTGGTTGAAAAGGGAACATATTCAAGTTGAAAAAATTCATCTTCTACCGTATCATACATTAGGCAAGGATAAATATATGGGATTAGGAAAAACACCCGTATTGTTTCGGGTACCAGAAACGGATGTGTTGCAGAAGATAGCAAGAATATTTCAGGAAGCGGGATATAATACAATTATTGGTGGGTAAAAAGTGTGACATACAGTAAAGGAGGCCATGCATCATGGGTGAAGCGGCACTTAAGGAACGAGTAAAAAAGGGAATGCATACGGAGCAGAAAATTGTAGAAGGGCAGTGGGGCTGCACAGAAAGAATCAAGCGGTTACGTGAACTCAGTGTTCATGGGAGTATGCCATCTATTTCCATGGAACGGGCCGTTTTGATGACAGAAGCCTATCAGAAATATGAAGGAACTTGTTCGAGCCCCGTGCTGCGGGGAAAAGCTTTTTACTATCTTATGGCGCACCGTACGTTATATTTGGAAAAAGGGTCGCTGATTGTAGGTGAAAAAGGGGATAGACCTTGGGCGGCCCCTACATTTCCAGAGCTATGTTGTCATACAATGAAAGATTTTGATAACATGAATAACAGGGAACGAGTCTTTTTTAAAGTGACAGAACAGGATAAACAGATACAAAGAGATGTGATTATTCCGTACTGGCAGGATAGAGCTATGATGGCCAGAATGAATGCACTGCTGCCGGAAGAATGGAAAAAGCTGTTTGCTGCCGGGATGTATACTGAATTTCTGCAGCAGCGTGGTCCTGGGCATACTGTGGCAGATGGAAAAATATACGAAAAAGGATATGGTGATTTTTTAGCAGAGATACAAAATCAAATTGATTCTCTGGATTACAACCATGATTTGCAGGCCTTGCAGAAAAGAGAAGAGTGGGAAGGGATGAAGCTGGTTTGCAAGGGCATGATTTTGTTGGGAAAACGCTATGCTGCATTAGCCAGATCGATGGCAGAATCAGCAACAGATTTGCAATGGAAAAAGGATTTGCTGGATATTGCCGTCACGTGTGATATTGTGCCGGAACACAAGCCGCAGACGTTTCGGCAGGCGGTTCAGATGTATTGGTTTACGCATATTGGTGTTACGTCAGAAATGAATAACTGGGATGCTTATTCACCAGGAAAATTTGACCAATATTTGGAACCATTTTATGAAAAGGATATGTCTGATGGCCGGCTAAATTATGAGAGTGCAAAAGAAATTCTAGAGGCGTTATGGATACAGTTCAATAACCAGCCGGCGCCGCCTAAAGTGGGAATTACGTTGAAAGAAAGTGCTACATATACTGACTTTTGCAATTTGAATACAGGTGCATTGCGCCCAGATGGAACTTCCGGGGTCAGTGATGTAAGCTACCTTATTCTTGAAGTCATGGATGAAATGCGTCTTTTGCAGCCTAGTTCTAATGTGCAGATTTCTCAAAAATCACCGGAAATATTTCTGCGTAAGGCACTGGAAATTTCTCGTAAGGGTTGGGGACAACCGGCTTTTTATAATAGTGAAGCCATTATTCAGGAATTGATGTATCTTGGAAAGTCGTTGGATGATGCCCGCTCCAGCGGCATTGCCAGTGGGTGCGTCGAAGCAGGAACTGCGGGGAAGGAAGCCTATGTTCTTACTGGATATCTCAATATTCCTAAGGTGTTGGAATTGGTATTGAATAGAGGATATGATGCTTATACAGGCGCTTTTGTTGGGGTTGATACCGGTGATCCGTTGACTTTTGCTTCATATGATGAGGTATGGCAGGCATTTCTGAAGGAATTGAACTATGTTGTTGATGTTAAAATTGCCGGTAATAATATCATTGAACGATTATATATGGAAAACATGCCTGTGCCGCTGTTGTCTGTTATTACTGATGACTGCATCCTGAAAGGACTGGATTATAATGCCGGTGGTGCCCGGTACAACACAAGCTATATCCAATGTGTCGGTATTGCGACAATTACAGATTCTCTGGCGGCTATCAAAAAAAATGTATTTGAGAATAAGCGTTTTACAATGGCTGAATTATGGAATGCCTGTAAATCGGATTTTTCCGGTTATGATGAAATTTTCCATATCGTTTCGCAAGAAACGCCAAAATATGGAAATGATGATGAGTATGCTGATACTATTTTACATCAGGTGGATTTGGCTCTGCAAAAGACAATTGCGGGCAGAAAAACACCGAAAGGCTCCCGGACTGTTGTCGAATTTCTGCCGACGACATGCCATGTGTACTTTGGACAGGTAATGGAGGCCAGCCCGAACGGAAGGCATGCTCATATTTCACTTCCAGATGGAATTTCACCAGAAAAGGGTGCTGATATCAGCGGTCCGACGGCAGTGATCAAGTCATGCTCCAAACTGGAACAGTTAAAAACCGGCGGGGCACTGCTGAATCAAAAATTTACTCCGTCAGTAGTGGCTGGACAGCGGGGAATTGATTGTTTGGCAGCCTTGGTGCGTTCGTATTTTACGATGGATGGGCATCATATTCAATTTAACATCATTGATAAAGAAACGCTCCTGGATGCACAAAAACATCCGGAACAGTATGAAAATCTTATTGTGCGTGTTGCTGGATACAGCGATTATTTCAATAATTTGGATAAGGCATTGCAGGATGAGATTATCAATAGGACGGAACAGACTTTTTCCTAGGTCAAATCACTCAATGCGTCCGCATCTATGGAATAACGGCTGCAGGCACTGTAAAAGCGGCAATCGTGATGATAGCTGGAGTTACGGCGGAAGGGCTTGTTTGCTTAAAATAGATGGGAGCATGAACTTCCTGAGAGATAGTAGGGATATGGCGGTGCAGACCCCGAGCGATTTGTTTGAAGGAGCAACGTTGCATCAGCGCATGTTTAATGAAGACACATTCTGTAAGCTCTGCTGCTGACTTCTTGTTTGTAGCAGTAATTGCGATGGGGAATGCTTCTGAGGGTAGCAAGTACTGTTTCAGGTTACCTCCTGCAGAAGTAACCTATAAAGAAAAGTGATATTTGACAAAATGATTATAATTTGATAAAATAAATAGGTCGTCGTGAGGCGGCTTATGTATGACTCGGTAGCTCAGCTGGATAGAGTGACTGACTACGAATCAGTAGGTCTAGGGTTCGAATCCCTACCGGGTCACCACAATGAAGACGGTGTGCATAGTTTATGTACACTGTCTTTTTTTTATGTCGTAAATAAAAAAAACTGGCAGCAGTACCTGTAATCAGGGTACTGTACCAGTTTTTTTATTTTTGAAGGTTAGGAGAGCAGTCTACAATGACACTGTCATAAGAACTGCCGTTCATGCTTTTCATAATCGTATAGCTGCCCTGTGTTGCCGGAATGGCAGAGGCCAACAAGTTACTGTGCCATTTTTGGACGATCATTGTTATATTACCTGTTTTTTTGCTGGTTTCAGATAATTTTTCACCATCGCGGGGAAGAAGTTTTTCTGAAAGTGGATTATCTCCATTTTTTGAAGGGAAGGTGATAGTAACGGCCTTACCGTCTTCGAATACTGTTTTATAAGTACCATTTTTAAATACCTTGATGGTATCTCCCTGTGCAAAAGGATGTCCAAATTCTTTTTCCCAGCTGGTCAAGGTATCTCCAATTCCGGGAAGCTCTCCGACTGTATTACTATCTTTTTCATTTTGAGCTTTTGTGTTTTTTGAGTCCTTTGTCTGTTCTTGCTGCGTGTTTTGCTTTGTTGTATCTGAAGAAGTGGGAAGAGCGGTGCAGCCGGCACTTACCAACATTGTCAGAACAGCCATGAATACAGCTAATTGTTTTTTCATAGGATAACCTCCTGTCATTTTTTGATGTTATCGTCTGCGACGGTTGTCGCCGCCCTTATGAAGTGTTTTATGACGTTTCTCCTTGGTTGTTTGATAGGTGCTGGGCATTGTATCCGTTGCTTCCTTTTTCTTCTTTGGCGGACGGTTGCTGGACTTGATTTTTACTTGTCCATTAGAACTGTATTTGGTAATTGTTGCATGTATTGTGTGTTCAATACGGCGAACCCACTGCTCGTCAGCGGCGGTGGCAAACATAACGGATATGCCTTGGTTTCCGGCGCGGCCTGTACGGCCAATGCGATGGATATAATAGTCAATGTCGTGGGGCACGTCATAACTGAAAACGTGGGTAATTCCTTCAATGTCAATCCCGCGAGCAGCAATATCCGTTGCCACGAGAAGCTGCGTTTTGGCACGGGAAAAATCGCGAATTACCTGTGTGCGGCGTCCTTGCGACATGTCGCCGTGTAATTCACCAATATTAAACCCTTTGGCAATGAGCTGTCCAGCTAAAATGGAAGTTCGTTCTTTAGTATTGCAAAAGATAATTGCCAGATATGGGTTCATTTCTTCCAGCATACGGCAAAGTACTGCAAGCTTTCGTTCTTCACTAATCATATAGATGCGTTGTTCGATATTTTCCAGTGCAATAGTAGTTCCTTCAAGTACATTGAGAACCAAAGGATTTTGCATATGTTTTTTTGCCAGCCCTTTGATTTTGTCGGGGACGGTGGCCGAGAAAAATAATAATTGACGGCTTTTAGGAGTCATGCTGATCAACATATCGACGTCTTCTAAAAATCCAGCCTGCAGCATTTGATCGGCTTCGTCGACGATGACTCTCTTGACACCACTTAAATCAAGTGAATTGCGTCGGCAATGATCAAGGAGACGGCCAGGGGTACCAATAACTACCTGAGGATGCCGCTGCAGCTTTTGCAGTTGGTTTTCGATGGTCTTTCCACCAATAAGATTAAGTACATCGAGACCCAGCGACGGGGCCAGCATATTGGCCACATCAGCAATCTGACGGGCTAACTCGCGCGTGGGAGCCATAACTAAAACTTGTTCCATATGTGTGTCTGCCTTGATTTGCTGTAGAGACGGCAGCAGAAATGCGTATGTTTTGCCTGTTCCGGTTTGGGCTTGCGCCAGTAGATCACGCCCTTTAAACAGTGCTGGAATGGATTGGGCCTGAATGGCCGTTGGTTCATGTATCCCTTGTTTAGAGAGGGCGTCGCATAATATCGGCGCAAGACCCAATGTTTGAAATGTTTTTGCCATAATGCCTTACCTTTCTAAGTTAAAAATGCTTATGTTTACCATTTATTATAACAGGAATATAGGATAGTTGCTAGGCCCTTTTATGAGGGGAAGGTGGTCAGGACAGGCTGATACGGCACTTTTTTAAATTTATATGGAGAGGCACATGAAAAGTGTACTGTTCATTATACTGTAATCTATGGTATACTTATCTATTATAATGAAGACTGTAGTTTTATGACGGAGGAAATACTATGAGTTGGTGGTACGATATTTTGCGGCAGTGCGTATTTATGAGCTTTTTTATTATTCCGATTCCCATCGGATCGTATACGATACATAATGGTTCCAGTGCTTTTGTTGCGCTTGTTGTCTATATTGTGTTGTCTTTTTGTATTCCCTGGGCTTATTTAGGAAGTCGGGAAGCACGTTTTAGCAGAAAACAATTGGCAATTGGACGAGGCAGCTTTGTGGCAGTATGGATTATCATATCGATTCTATTTGGGATTTTTAGTACGTTGATGGAGGAAGTTTGGAAATACGCCCCTTTCTGGGAATGGCCGACGGTTAGCCGTGATATTATTTTTATTTTAGGAATGTATGGTGAAATATGTGTTATTATGCTGGGCGCATATATTGTGTCACGCGTATTTTCTATGCGGACATCAGAAGGAAGGTAACAGTATGAATGTTGGAAGTACAGAAAAAATACGGGCGATTGTTTGGCTGGCCATTTGGATTGTACCGATACCTTTTGGCGCCTTCGTTTCAGATAAAAGTTATTTTGCACCGCTGTCTTTATTAGTATTTCTTTTAGCATCAATCAGCCTTCCCGTTACTGTGCGATATAGACAGATAAAACGCAGAGGAGATTCTTTATATGCACCCATTCCGGACCTTCTTTATGGCAGTTTGATTGCTATGTGTATTGCGATTGCTGTTTTAAATGGATGTATGTCCTTGGCAGTATGGCAGAGCTATGGTATTCGAATTACTGTCTTTTTCTTTTGGATGCTGGGGACGATTACATTGCAAACCTTATTATCATGGGGGATAGAGATATGGAAAGCTTATCGGCGCAGGCATTGGTATTCTGAATTTTTGGATCCTGTTTTGTATAGTCTGCCATTGCCATGCGCCCTTATGGGAATGTTTTTATTTCCTGCTGTTCAGGCGTCTGATGTAACACAAAGTTTGGTTGTCGGCCTGATGGGGATTTTAGGATTTGGATTTGTGATTATAGGTATCTTTGTTATTGCTACCTTTGCTTTTTATTTTTTCCCATCCAAGGAGCTGCGCTGTACTGAACGGTTGGTGCAGCTTGTCAGAATTATGGTCATGGCGGCGGTGTGGCTGGGAATTCATTCATTTATATTTGACAGTAAAATACAAATTTTCAGTACCTTTATATTTCGATTTATGCCATTGTCACAAAATAATTTTTTGGTTTTTGTTACTCCTTTTTTATTGGAAAGCATTTTTATTATTGTGTCTGTTGCCATCAGTAATCTTGTTGTCATACTTGTACATAAAATGGTAAAATAAATTTTAGCATAAAAAAACTGCCGCATTGAGAGGCAGTTTTTTTTATAGAGAAAGTATCAGGAAAAATGACAATGAAAAAATATCATACTCGTATTAATAATAATGAATAATAATGCAAATAAAAAATATGATAATCATCATGAAATATTAAAAAAATTAAATATAAATATCGTTATTATAATTTAATAAAATGAAAAATGTATATTTGCGATATAAATTACTATTTTTTATTAAAATAACTTAAAACATATTGATATAACAAAAGAGAAAAACTATAATGTGAAGAACAGAAAAATATGTACAGTCCTGAATAACTAATCATCTTGCAAAGTGGTTGCCGGAAACGAGAGGGAAAAGCGGGATTTAAAGATAATGACGTCTTGATACAGGGGGTATTGAGATGTCTTTTTTTTTAAGGTATATAGAGTATCTGTTCTAAATTACAGTGTATTGCCGTGCAGCAGGAAATAATGCTGCTTATATAGGATAGGAGAGCGTACTATGAGATAAGTCGCTATTTATGGAAAAGGTGGAATCGGTAAGTCTACAACGACACAAAATCTAAATGCAGGGTTAGCGGAAATGGGTAAGAAAATCATGATAGTCGGCTGCGATCCCAAGGCTGATTCGTGCCGCTTAATTCTCGGTGGCTTGGCACAGCGTACCGTATTGGATACGCTGCGTGAAGAAGGCGATGATATTGAATTGGAAAAAATCATGAAAACGGGATTTGCCGGCATCCGCTGCGTAGAATCCGGCGGCCCGGAACCGGGAGTAGGCTGTGCTGGACGGGGGATTATTACATCTATTAACTTGCTGGAACAGTTAGGAGCTTATACGGACGATCTCGATTATGTTTTTTATGACGTATTGGGTGATGTAGTGTGCGGCGGGTTTGCCATGCCGATTCGTGAAGGCAAGGCCAAGGAAATTTATATAGTATGTTCTGGTGAAATGATGGCATTGTATGCTGCTAACAATATTTCTAAAGGGATCCGCAAATATGCGGAAACGGGCGGTGTTCGGTTAGGCGGTTTAATTTGCAATAGCCGTAAAGTTGAGGGCGAAGCAGAATTGGTTGCATCTGTAGCCAAAGAATTAGGAACGCAGATGATTCATTTCGTACCGAGAGATAATATGGTACAGCAGGCAGAAATTCGCAGAAAAACGGTTATTGAACATATACCGGATTGTGATCAGGCTGATGAATACCGGACGCTGGCTAAAAAAATAGACGGCAATGATATGTTCGTTATTCCAAAACCAATGAAACAGGAACGGTTGGAACAATTATTGATGGAACACGGATTGATGGATTAGCTGCGAAAAGTTAATTTGCGGACTTTGAAAATTTCATACCATTTTACAACAAAGGAGTGTCATTCCTATGATCATGATACGAGCTATTGTCAGACCCGAAAAAATAAATGCAGTATTGGCTGAATTGGCAGATGCAGGATATCGGGGCGCAACGACAGAAGAAGTATACGGCCGTGGCCGTCAAAAGGGAATTTCTGTAGGAGCTATCCATTACGACGAATTGCCTAAGAGTTTGATTCTTATTGTTGCGGAAAATAAAGATAAGGATGATATTGTTCGCATTATTCTGAAGACGGCGAGAACTGGTGATGGTAATTATGGTGATGGACGCATTTTTGTTTCGCCAGTAGATGATGCCTATACGATCAGCTCTGGTAAAAGGGGCTTTTAAGGAGGAAATGCTATGAAAGAAATCCTGGCCTTTATACGAATGAACAAAATAGGAATTACAAAAAAAATGCTGGCTGACAGTGGTTTTCCTGGCATGACCGTCGTTTCCTCTCGCGGACGCGGAAAACATGCCGTTAAGGAAGAAGCTATTAAAATCCTCATGGAAACAGAAGGTGAACTGCCGGCAAATGAAATAGGTGCACACTTATCGGAAGCTTTCCGTTTAACATCACGACGCACAATTTGGATCATAGTTGATGATGAACAAGCTGCTGAATGTGTGGATATTATCATTAAGGCCAACCAGACCGGGAATCCCGGTGACGGACGTATTTTTGTAACGACTATTACAGATAGCTGGAATGTTCGTACGGGAGAACAGCTGTGCTGTGAAGCAATAAGTGAATGATATATATGCATTTTACGACAGGTTGTTCCAGTCTGAGCGAATCGTGCTGTACATAATGAGGGAAAGGAATGCTGATCTATGGAAACGAAAAGAGAAAAAATATTAGATACTTATTCGGGGCTTACGTTTAAGAACCGCAAGGATCATGTCGTGGAACTGGAAACGGACCATACACCCCAGGAAATTACAGCTAATAAACGTTCTGTTCCCGGATTAATGATCAACCGCGGCTGCTGCTATGCTGGCTGTAAAGGTGTTGTATTGGGACCTATACAGGATGCGGTTACTCTGGAACATGGACCTATTGGCTGCGGCTATTACACGTGGATGACACGACGCAATAAAGCGCGTGGAATTAATGGAAAAAGCTTGATTCAATATAGCTTTTCTACAGATTTACAGGAAACGGATATTGTATTCGGTGGTGTCAAAAAGCTAAAGCAAGCCGTCAAGGAAGCCGTAGAAATTTTTCATCCTAAAGCTGTATTTATCTGTGCTACCTGCCCGGTAGGATTGATTGGTGATGATATTAACAGTGTGGCAAAATGGGCCAAAGAAGAGTTTGGTGTTCAGTGCATATCTTTCAGTTGTGAAGGGTATAAAGGTGTCAGTCAGTCAGCAGGACACCATATCGCCAATAACGGTTTGATGAAGGATGTCATTGGTACGGGTACGAATAAACCGACAACACCCTTTTCTATCAATTTGTTGGGGGAATACAACATCGGCGGCGATGCTTTTGAAACGGAACGGATATTGACTAAAATAGGGTATCAGGTTGTTTCTAAATTTACAGGTGACGGCGTATACGATGAAATTGCCAGCGCCCACTTGGCAAATTTGAATTTGGTACAATGCCATCGTTCTATCAATTATATTGCAGAAATGATGAAGGTTAAGTACGGCATTGACTGGCTTAAGGTTAATTTTATAGGCATTAAGGAAACAATCCGTACGCTTCGGGAAATGGCTGCTTATTTTGATGATGAAGGATTGAAAAAAAGGACAGAAGAAGTCATTACAGAAGAATTGACACAAATTCAGGGCGATTGGGATTATTACAAGAAAAAATTAAGCGGCAAAAAGGCGGGTATCTTTGTAGGCGGGTCTCGCAGTCACCATTACATGGATTTATTAGCTGATTTTGGTGTGGAAACCGTCGTGACTGGGTATGAATTTGCTCATCGTGATGATTATGAAGGCCGTGAAGTTATTCCTGATATAAAATTGGATGCCGATACAAAAAATATTGAACAATTATCACCGGAAAAGGATGAAAGCATGTATCGTCGCTATATCGATGATGATACTTATAATGAATTAAAGGGAAAAATCGAACTGGATTATTATAAAGGAATGATGAAAGATATGAAGAAAGGTTCTCTCATCATTGATGACTATAATGAAGCAGAAACAGAAGATGCTCTTTCATTGTATAAGCCAGATATTTTCTATTCTGGCATTAAGGACAACTTTATGATTTTAAAGTCAGGAACTCCCGCTAAGCAGATGCATTCGTATGATTATGACGGGCCGTATACCTGCTTCAAAGGTGCTATTAATTTTGCTCATGATACATTTGATGAAGTCAATGCACCGGCGTGGAAATTATTAACCCCGCCATGGAATACGGAGCCAACTCTGGAAGGATCGCTGGGGAATAGTGCCATAGAAAGAGGTGAGCAGCATGCTTGATGCTACACCGAAGAAAATTGTTGACAGAACGGCGCTTCGCGTCAATCCTTGTAAAACCTGTCAGCCTGTAGGCGCAATGTATTGCGCGCTGGGCGTGCATCAGTGCATGCCTCATAGCCACGGTTCCCAAGGGTGCTGCTCGTATCACCGCACCGTATTGTCACGTCATTTTAAAGAACCGGCTATTGCCACAACTAGTTCCTTTACAGAAGGGGCTTGTGTATTTGGCGGCGGCAGCAATTTGAAAAAGGCTGTGAAGAATATTTTTGAAACATACGATCCATACATTATTGCCGTGCATACGACGTGCTTAAGCGAAACCATTGGTGATGATTTAAAGTCGTATATTGATGAAATAGATATACCGGCTGGAAAACTAGTTATTCATACTAATACGCCGAGCTATATTGGGTCGCACATTACGGGCTTCGGTAATATGATGTGCGGATTTATTAACTATTTGTCAAAAAAAAGTAATACAGTCAGTGATAAAATAGGTATCTTTCCGGGATTTGTCAATCCGGGAGACATGAGAGAGTTAAAACGATTGGCTACATCGATGGAAGCGAAGTATATTATGTTTCCTGATACGAGCGATGTTATGGATGCTCCGAATAAGGGGACATATCAGATGTACCCTAAAGGTGGCACGACTGTCGCAGAAATCAAAGAATTGGGATCCGTGCGTAAGGTGTTGGGCCTAGGAACCATTGTTTCTAAGCCGGCAGCAGAAAAGCTAAAGGTTAAATGCGGTGTAGATTTTGATTTAGTTCCCTATCCTATTGGTATTCGCGCTACAGATACCTATTTGATGAAGCTGTCCCATTTATATAAGACGGAAATTCCTGCTGCTATTGCAGATGAACGAGGCCGTGTCCTTGACGGTATGATTGATGCACAGCAATATTTTGCCGGTAAGAAAGTAGCTGTATATGGTGATCCTGATACAGTATTGGGCATTGCGGCATTTTGCCTGGAACTTGGCATGATTCCCTATTACATGATTACAGGTACGCCTTCAGATGCTTTTGAAAAAGAAGGGGCTGCTTTATTTGAGGGATATGATGTTAAACCGGGCGTCATTAAGGCCAATGCCGATTTGTTCTATATGCAGCAGCTGATTAAAAATGACCCGGTGGAATTGCTTATTGGCAATACGCATGGAAAATTGATTGCAAAAGCAGAAGATATTCCTATCGTGCGGGCAGGTTTTCCCGTCATGGATCGATATTTTGGCGCAGAACAACCTATTGTAGGCTATCGCGGGGCTATGCGCCTGGCAGAAATGATTTTGAATGCGCTGCTGGATCGCAAGGATCGTGATGCAGATGATACGGACTTGGAATTGGTTTTGTAAGAGATAAAGAAATGGTAGATTGATGGAATTGACGGCAGTATGAATATCACGTTATAGACAATGGGGTCTCATAACTAAGGTATTCATACTGTTGTTCTTTTATCGAAAACAAAAGGGAGGTCTGTTATATGGATTCAGGTGTACTGCAAGAACGAGCCGATTCAATTATCATCAAACGGTCAGGCGATCATGGGTGCCGTCAAATGGATTGTGAAAAAGCCAGTGTTGCCGGTTCTGTCAGTCAACGTGCTTGCGTATATTGCGGGGCTCGTGTTGTTTTAAATCCCATTACGGATGCATACCATATTATTCATGGACCTATTGGCTGTGCCAGTTATACTTGGGATATCCGCGGCAGTTTGACTAGTGATAGTGATTTGTTTCGCCAAAGCTATTCTACGGATTTACGAGAAAAAGATATTATCTTTGGCGGGGCTGAAAAATTAAAAAGAGCAATTGATGAAATTGCGATAACAAAGCAGGCAAAACTGATTTTTGTATACGCAACCTGTATTGTTGGTGTAATTGGTGATGATATCGAGGCAGTTTGTCGTGAAGCAGAGGAAAAACACGGGATACGCGTCATTCCTGTGAAGGCGCCGGGATTTTCCGGCACCAAATCACAGGGATATAAGCTGGCATGTGATGCTATTATGAATTTGATTGGTAATTCACCATATAAAGATATAAAAAAGCAGGGGGTCAATATTTTAGGAGATTTTAACTTAGCCGGCGAAATTTGGCTTATTAAAAAATATTTAAAGAAAATCGGTATACCTGTAGTATCGACAATCACAGGCGACTCCTCGTATGCGTCATTGATGAAAGCGCCGTCAGCGGCTTTAAATGTTGTGCAGTGTGCAGGATCTAGCGTGTACCTGGCTAAACAAATGGAGGAAACCTTTGGGATTCCTTATTTCCGTGTCAGCTTTTTTGGTGTGGAAGATACATCCCAATCGATTATGCATGTCGCAGAGGCAATTGGCAGTGAGGCGACGATTCAGCAGGCCCGGGTATTTACAGAATCAGAACGGGAAAAATCATTGTTGTTTTTGAAAAGATATTTACCCCACTTTGAAGGAAAAAAGGCGGCCATTTATGTGGGCGGTGGATTTAAAGCCATTTCACTAATTCGGCAGTTTCGGGAAATGGGTATTGATACCGTCGTAGTAGGCACGCAGACGGGAAAAAAAGAAGATTATGAAGTGATTGAAAATTTGGTAAAACCTAATACGGTTATTTTGGATGACACTAATCCGGCAGAGTTGGAAATGTTTATGCGTAAAATGCATGCGGATATTTTAGTAGGTGGTGTTAAGGAACGGCCACTGGCGTATAAATTGGGAATTGCCTTTTGTGATCATAACCACGAACGCAAGCATGCTTTGGGAGGCTATGAAGGAGTTGTTAATTTCACCAGAGAGGTTAATTTAAGTTTAAATAGCCCGGTTTGGAATTGTTTAGCAGGGCGCTGAACAAAAAATATAAGGGAAGGGATTGCTGATCATGGGAATGAATGTTACCGAACTGAATGTGAATCCATGCAAATGCTGCACGCCGTTAGGCGCGGTAACCGCGTTGTATGGTATAAAAAAATGCATGTCTATTCTACATGGGTCCCAAGGCTGCAGTACATATATACGGCGGCATATGGCTACGCATTATAATGAACCAATTGATATTGCGTCTTCTTCAATGACAGAGCAAGGAACTGTTTTTGGAGGGGAACAAAATTTGATAAAAGGCTTGGAAAATTTGATTCAGCAATACCATCCGGAGGTTATCGGTGTGGCAACTACTTGCTTGGCCGAAACCATTGGAGAAGATATATCCGGCATTATTGATCATTTTTACCAAAGTCATGAAATGTGCCGAAATGTCAAAATTATACCCATCTCATCCCCCAGTTATGCTGGTACGCAATTTGAAGGATTTTTTAGGGCTTTGTATGGAATTGTGACGCATGTGGAAATGGATACGGCACCTAATGGGAAAATTAATATTATTACAGGTCCTATTACGCCAGCAGACACACGATGGCTGAAGATCTTGTTGGATGCGATGAAAATCCAATATATTTTGCTTCCGGATGTGTCGGAAAATCTGGATGGTGGTCACGGAATTCAGTATGACCGGCTGCCGCAAGGAGGCACCTCTGTTGACGATATAGCCCATATGGGAGGTGCCAGATATACTATCGAACTGGGGACTTTTGTCGGCGAGGAGTGGTCGCCGGCAGTGTATTTGCAACAGCAGTTTGGAATTCCTTACAGCCGTCTTGACGTACCCTGCGGACTGCAGGCCGTGGATTCGCTGCTGAACAAGCTGCGGGAGTTGGGAGGAACTATTCCCACCAGCATCCAAAAGGAGCGGGAACGTTTTTTGGATGCGATGATTGATTCTCATAAATATTCCGCTCTGGGACGGGCGGCCATATTTGGAGAACCCGATTTTGTTAAGGGAGTAGTGAATTTATGCTGTGAGAACGGTATTATCCCGACTGCTGTGATTACGGGATCTGTATGTAAGGGATTTGAAGAGCAGCTTCGTCCGTTAGCAGAAAAGGCCGCTGGCGTCCAATTTGTAGAGAACATACAAATAAAATCAGATATGGATTTTGCCGGATTGGAAGAATGCATGGTAAAGACACATGCTAATATCATGATAGGGAATTCGGATGGCCGCCGGGTTTCCCGAAAGTTGACGGTACCTCTCATCCGATTTGGCTTCCCTATTCATGATATTGTTGGAGGACAGCGGCTGCGCATGCTGGGATATGAAGGGTCTCTGGTATTGCTGGATCGGATCGTTAATACGCTGCTGCTGCAGCGGAATAAATCATTCCGGCAGGATATGTATGATGCCTACTATTTGCCGCTGGTACAGAATGAACCTGCGGTGGAGTCTGCGGCTGCCGGCAAAGGGATGAAAGTGGCTGTATCATATGCTGAAAAAGATATTAAAAAACGGACTCAGGAGCACCCCTGTTTTACGTGTGGCAGCGGTAAGCAGAAATATGCGCGCATGCATTTGCCTGTTGCACCAAAATGTAATATTCAATGCAACTACTGTCTGCGTAATTATGACTGTCCCAATGAAAGCCGCCCCGGCGTAACAACAGAAATATTGACACCGGAAGAATGTTTAAATAAGTTTAAGCAAGTAAAAAAGATGATGCCCAATCTTACGGTAGTGGGCATCGCCGGTCCGGGAGATGCCTTGGCAAATTTTGAAGAAGTATCGAAAGCAGTAATGCTGATTCGCCAGGAGGATCCTACTATTACCTTTTGTTTATCTACTAATGGCCTTATGCTTCCTGTTTATGCGCAGCGTCTTATTGATTTGGGGGTTACTCATGTGACTTTGACGATCAATGCAGTTGATCCTAAAATCGGTGCGCAGATATATGATCATGTTACCTATATGGGTGTGACCTATACCGGAGAAAGTGCTGCCGGAATTTTATTGGGAAACCAGTTAAGCGGGCTGACCTACTTAGCGGAACATCATATTGTTTGTAAAGTGAATATTGTCATGCTGAAGGGAATTAATGAGCACCATATTGAAACTGTTGTAAAGAAAGTGAAAGAACTGGGTGCCCAAATCACTAATATTATGCAGCTGATCCCCGTCAAGGGAAGTGCCTTTGAACAACTTCCGCTGGTAAGTAACTTTGAAATAATGGAAATGCGTAAAACATGCGGTGTGTACCTGGAACAAATGATGCATTGCCGGCAATGCCGGGCAGATGCTATTGGTACGTTGGATAATGATGTTTCAATCTTGTATCGTAAGGAAGTGCTGGCAGCGCAGCAGAAAGCTTCAGAAGCAGGAGAAGTCCAAAAACATAAGAACACCTGCTTGAAAAAAAGACTTGCTGTGGCAACTAAGAATGGTATGTGGATCGATCAGCATTTTGGGCAGGCTAAGGAGTTTTACATTTATGAGAGTGACGGGACAGAAATACGATTTGTTGAACGGCGCAATGTTAATAAATATTGTTATGGAAAAGAAAATTGTGGAGAGAAAACCGATCGTATGACCCGCATCATTGATACAATTCATGACTGTGACGCAGTTTTATCGCTGCGGATTGGCAATGCGCCCCTGACAGAATTGCAAAGCAAAGGAATTATGGCTATTGCGACGTATGATGATATTGAGCATGCCGTAAAGAAAGCGGCGGCCGGTTTGTAATTAACGGAAAAGAGTGATGAAGATGGCTTTCAGCATTGTGGATACTACGCTTACCTGCTTGCCTCTTTTCGGTACTGAAAAGGAGATCAGTTCTTTTGTGCATTTACTGGTACGGCTTCCTTTGCTATCTGTGGAAATGGAGCCAGCACTGTATGAACAAATGCTTCAGCAGCCATATTTTAAAGGAAGAGAAAAGTTATGCCCCTGCGGGAAAAACAGAAAGCGACTGCGTGAAATAGTTTCATTCAGCGGAACAGAACTGTTTCATGAATTAGAAAAAAAAGCGGCAGAGTATGAAGAATTAGAGCCTCTGGATAGTCTTCATATGGCGACAGCCGCTGCGGTAGAATGGTTTTATGCCGGCGGCACCCATGTAGTAACTGCGTTTGCTGGTGCCGGTGGACATGCCTGTACGGAAGAAGTCATTATGGCATTGGGGATTGCGGCAGAATTGCCGCAATTTCAAGGGCCGCTGCCTTTTTTGCAGGATTTGGCAAAGCAGTATGAGCGGTTGAGCCATCAGGCTCTCAGCCCGGTCAAGCCCGTATTAGGAAAGAAGATATTTACTGTTGAATCCGGCATTCACGTGGATGGAATTCTGAAGGAAGCTCAGCTATATGAACTATATCCTCCTGACAGAGTAGGGTTGGAACGGCATATCGTTATTGGAAAATTTTCAGGCCGGCGCAGCATCATGCTCAAATTAGGTGAATTAGGTATCCCGATATCCCAAACGGCGGCTATACTTCCTATGGCACAGCAATATAGCATACAACTGGGGCATAGCCTGACGGATCAGGATTTTGCAACTTTAGTAGAAAGGATCAAGACACATGAAGAAATGCTGCATTGTTGATACGACACTGCGAGACGGTGAACAGAGACCGGGCTCAGAATGGGATTATAAACAAAAGATCCGGGCTGCCTGTGTGTTGGATCAATGCGGGATACCCATTATTGAAGGAGGGATTCCGGCTATCGGAAAAACAGAGCAGCAAGCAGTATATGCTATGAAAAACCAGTGCCGGAAAGCTTTGATTGGAACATGGAATCGCATTCAGAAACAAGATATCAATGCATCGCTGGCTTGTGAGCCGGATATTATTCACCTGAGCGTTCCTGTTTCTATACGTCAGATATATCAGAAGCTGGGAAAGAATGAGGATTGGACGGAAAAACAGGCGGTGTGGTGTGCGGAGTATGTTCAGGCACGCGGATATACTATGACTATCGGATTTGAAGATGCATCTTCAGCTGATATGGATTTCATGGTACGTTTAGCTAAGCGACTGGCCAGGTATTCTGTTTTGTTTTTCCGGTTTGCTGATACCCTGGGGAAACTGGTTCCTCACCAAACCTGTACCTATATCAAACAACTCCATGAACAGGCGGCAGTTCCTGTCGGGTTTCATGGTCATAACGATTTGGGGATGGTTATTGCTAATTCGTTATCTGCCATACAAGGAGGAGCTTCATTTATAGATACAACAATTTTGGGTATTGGTGAAAGAACCGGTAATTGTCCGCTGGGAAAATTTATGCAATCTGCAGGAGAAACATTCTCCTTCTCTCAGGCCATAGATAGTATAAAAGCTGAAAGAGAGTGTCGGGAAATTCTGCATATAGATTTATAAGCCAAGTAGTATATAGAGGAGCTGGTTGAGCATGCAACAAAAAGGATGGCTGATAGTTGCTGTAGGAATAATGATAGGTATTTTTGTTTTGACTGGGTGCGGAATACAGCCAGCTGCCAACGCGGAAAAAGGAAATTCCGCTGCTGAGAAACAGGAGCTATATGTTTCCGCAGCGGCCAGCTTGACGGATGTCATGAAAGAATTGGCTGCAGATTACAAGAAGGAAAATCCAAACAGCCATATTATATTTAACTTTGGCAGCTCCGGTGCACTGCAGCAGGCTATTGAAAACGGAGGGACGGCAGATATATTTTTTTCTGCGGCAACTAAGCAAATGGATGCATTAGATAAAGCAGGCGAACTGGCTCCAGATACGCGCAGAGATTTACTGGTGAATGAAGTCGTGCTCATTGTTCCCAAGGGCAATGCAAAACAAGTCCAGTCTTTTGAGGATTTGAATACGGGCAAGGTGCAGAAAATAGCGTTAGGAGAACCGAAGGGAGTGCCTGTAGGGCAGTATTCGGAGGAAATATTGAAAAATCTGAATTTGTTGGATAGTATTAAACCGAAAGTCGTATATGGAAGTGACGTTCGGCAGGTATTGTCTTGGGTAGAATCCGGAGATGCTGATTGTGGGATAGTCTATGCAACAGATGCTGCCATTTCCAGCGATGTAGACGTTGTGGCGAAAGCTCCGAATGGCAGTCATAAACCGGTTGTGTATCCGGCGGCGATTTTAAAAAGTGCAAAAAATACTGCGGAAGCAGAAAAATTTATGAAATTCATTATGAGTGATAGCAGTAAAAAAGTATTTGAGAAATATGGATTTGAAGTGAAATGATTATGGATACGATCTTACCCTTGTACATATCTTGTAAGACAGCTGTTTTGGCAACCGTGATTACTTTTTTTAGCGGTATAGGTCTGGCCTATGGAATAAGCCGTTTAAAAACAGGGCAGGACATTTGTGATGCAGTCATTATGCTCCCTATGGTGCTCCCGCCAACCGTTGTGGGGTTCTTTTTACTCTTGCTGCTTGGAAAGCGAAGCAGCATTGGCCAGTTTCTCCTGCGGTTTGATATATCTTTGGTATTTACCTGGTATGGCGCTGTTATAGCGGCTGTTATAGTTTCACTGCCGCTCATGTATCGTACAGCTAGGGGCGCTTTTGACCAAGTGGATATCAACATGATCTATGCAGCACGTACTTTGGGGTCTTCAGAGTGGAAAATTTTTTGGCATATTGTTTTTCCAAATTCCAGACAGGGGATTTTAGCAGGAACTATTTTGGCATTCACAAGGGCCTTAGGAGAATTTGGGGCTACTATTATGTTTGCTGGTAATATTCCCGGAATTACTCAAACCATGTCTACTGCTATTTATGCGGCTGTGCAGGCGAATGACTATGATCTGGCTTTTCGATGGGTACAGGTAATCGTGGCTTTTTCTTTTAGTACAATTATTGCGATGAATTACTGGCTTAAACGGCAAAAAAAGTAAAAGTTCAGAAGGGAGAGATATAATGCGGCTGGAGGTGTCTATCAAAAAAAAATTAGTCAATTTTGAATTGCAGTGTGAATTTACGACAGAAGATGAAATCTTTGCTTTGCTGGGGGCTTCCGGATGCGGAAAGAGTATGACTTTAAAATGTATTGCTGGTATTGAAACGCCGGATCGTGGATTTATACGATTAGGAAATACCGTTTTGTTTGACAGTGAAAAAAAAATAAATGTACGGCCTCAGGAACGGCATATTGGATATCTGTTTCAAAATTATGCTCTTTTTACCAATATGACGGTAGCTGAAAATATTGCGTTTACTGTCAAAGGAACTAAGGCTGAGAAAAAATGTCTTGCAGATAAGTATATCGAACGATTTTCTTTGAACGGATTGGAGAATTCTTATCCGGACAAGTTGTCGGGTGGACAGCAGCAACGCACTGCTTTTGCACGTATGTTGGCTTCTAATGCGCAGATACTGCTGCTGGACGAACCCTTTTCAGCACTTGATGAATACTTAAAATGGCAGATGGAGTTGGATCTGCGGAAAGAATTGGCTCAATATAACGGGTCGGCATTATTTGTTTCACACAATCGGGGAGAAGTATATCGATTGTGCAGCCGTATTGCCGTTATGAATCAAGGCCGTATCGAAGCCATTAAAATGAGAGATTCATTGTTTCGGTCTCCCGATACCCTGATGGCAACGATTCTGTCGGGCTGTAAAAATATATCGACAGCCCGGCGCGTGAGTGCGCATACTATATATGCTGAAGAATGGCAGATGGAATTACAAACAGAGGATATAGTACCGCCTGATTTGACATATGTGGGGATACGAGCTCATAATATTCATGCTGTTTTTTCGACAGAAGAAAATGCTTTTGAATTTACGGTGCATGAGGTCATAGAAGATATTTTTGCATTCAACGTCATTATCCGGCGCAGTCATTCTGATGGCAAGACCTTATATTGGATTGTTGAAAAAAAAACGTGGGAGAGATTGTGTATGCAAAAAAAAGTATATCTGACGTTGCCTAAAGAGTCACTGATCATGGTTAAACGATAAAATAATATAAATATATGGAAGGGAGGCGGAATAATGCCGGATTCCTTAAAGCAACAAATGATAATTGCTGTTGTCTGTAATGAATTAGGATCAGTATGTGTGTTTACAGAAGCAGCCTCGGTTGAAATTATGAAAAAAACGGAACAAACTTGGGAGGAATTGCATCATATTCCTTTTTCTCTGCAGCAAGATACTTCTATGCTGGATTTTCGGCACCACATTCAGATGTTAGCAGAGAGAATCAAGGAATATAGCAAAATTATAGTGGGACAGGATATCAGTGGGATTGCATATCATATACTAAATAAAAATAATTTGCTTATTTTCGAGGTGGATCATGTTGATGCTGCTGTGTTGGATGATGTTATGACGGACATTCAGGCATATGAAGAGGATACCTTCCGGGAGACGGAAGACCTGCCTCCGTATCCCGTATCTAAAGAAAATGATGGGATCTACATGCTGGATATGATACAAGTACAACTGCGTTATCCTGAATTATCTACGAAGAAGATACTTGTTCCATTTTTTCAGGAAACACCGTTTCTGCAGCTTCTTATGGTATGTTCTCATGTGCCGGCATGGCTGACAGAGTCGGTATATTATGGGCGGTATATCATACAAACAAAAAAACAGGGAGTTAATATTTTGGTCAGTATAGAGCCCAAAGGGTGTAATGTGAAGGGAGATGATACTAATGGATATTCATTGTAATTATGGGATACTGCATGATTGCAGCGGGGTTGAATACTTCTCTGATCATTCGGTTAAAGGCTGTATGGTAAATAAAAGAAGTGAACTCGTTATACAGGGAAAGACTGTTCCTCTGCAATATGATCATGAAGGCGTAAGACGCAAATATATCCCTTCTGTTTATTTCTATCCAGGGGGGCAGCTGTATCATATTGCATTGCAGGAACCTACCATGTTTTCCACACTGCTCCAAGATATACCTGCTGAATTTATTACATTTTATGAAAGTGGTGCGATTAAACGGATTTTTCCAAGGAATGGAAGGATTAGTGCTTATTGGTCAGAACAGGAAGAACTAAAATTATTGGAACCATTGCAATTTTCTTTTTATTTTGGGACTTTTACAGCTAAGATAATAGCTATTCATTTTTTTGAATCGGGAAGAGTTTATAGCATTACGCTGGCGCCGCAGGAACAGATCATGGTCTGGACTCCGGGTGGAACGATTCCCGTTCGTGTGGGGATCGCCTTGACAGAAGAAGGACTTTTGAAATCTGTGGAACCGGGTCCGAAAGCGATTGTTCGCACGCCTATCGGCAATGTCCTGGCATTTGATACGGAATGTACTGGAATACATGGGGATATCAATTCATTATGCTTTGAAGGAGATTGTGTAAAATCAGTAAAATCACTATCTGTTTTTACTGTACAAACAGCGCAAAAAAAGATATCTGTTGAACCCTATCAATATGTTAGTCCTCTTAATGACCGAATTGTGCTAAAAGCAAGTACAAACGTTTTTTTTGAAGATAATAAAGTTATTTTTAAAAGAAAAGATCGTGTATTATCTTTTTCTATAAAAAATAATAAGTTTGACGTTGCGGGATAACTATGATAGCATAAAAATATACAGATTATTTCTAAATGATATGTATAAGTTGAAGTACGGATTTATTATTAAGATATTTATGTGAGGAGGATATAAAATGAAGTTAAGTGCGAGAAATCAATTAAAAGGAACTATCGTAAATATTGATGATGGAGCTGTCAATGCTATTGTGAAAATTAAAATTTCATCGGGAGACATTGTTAGTGCTACTATTTCTAAGGATGCTGTCCGAGAATTAGGATTAACCGTGGGGGCGGAAGCCTATGCGATTATTAAAGCAACATCAGTGATGGTAGCTATTGACGACTAAGGCGAGTATTGTTTTAGCAATAGGATTGTAATTATAACTAAAAACAAATGCTGCCGGCGGAGGATAGATCCTCTTGCTGGCAGCATTTGTTTTTGTCAGTAAATACACGGTGATGATTTGTCCCTTATCAGGAGTGACATTACTGTATACATCATTTCATAATTTTATTTTGTCTGTTCTTGCAATGGCAGCGATTGTTTCATGATATTAAAACGAACCACGTAAACCAGCCAGCCAATAAACGCTGCCATACAGCCACTGATAAAGGTAAGCGCATCTGTAGTGGTTAATGCATAAACACAGTAAATAATGGATACGCCGGATAGGAAAATTGAAGTGTTTCGGTTACATATACTATTGGAAATATTTTCCTTCATCAAAATAGATTTCAGCGCAATCGCACAAAGAATGTAGGGAATGACGTTTGTGACGACAGCCAGGTTTGCCAGAAGTTCAAACTGAGCTGCCAAGGTAGGGCTGATAGTCATAAGGGCTAGCAGACTTTGCATGGAAAGAATGACAAACATGCCTTTAATAGGAACATCGGCATTTGTTACTTTGGCAAATATTTTTGGAAATAATCCGCGCTGTGCACTGGTTTTGAAAACACGTGCCAATGTAAACTGCCATGATAAAAGAGAACCGGCACAGGAGAAAACCATTAATCCCATAACTACTTTCCCCGCCGTAGACCCCAGCATATAAGAAAAAGCAAGTCCAAAAGGCGCACTGGAACTAAGAATGTCCGCATTAGGAACAATCCCTGCAATGACGTTTGTAGAAGCAACATAAATGACAGCAACGCCGAGAGTACTCAAAAAAGTTGCAATAGGGACGGAACGTTGCGGATTTTCTACAGCATCCATATTGACTGCGGCAGATTCTAAACCTAAAAATGACCAAAGAGTCAAGGCAATCGAATTACCGACGGCATCCCCAAAGGCAACGTGGTTTGGATTCCATGATGAAATCCAAGTAGCCGGATCAAACCAAAGCCAGCCAATGACAGAAATACCAAGTACAGGAATAATAGCACCCCAAATAGTAACCGTACTAAGCTTGCCTGAATAACGTGAACCGCTGAAATTTAAAGCAGCGGCAAGCCATAGTAATGCAATCGTATATAAACAAGTTTGAAGCGGTGTAAAAGACGTGCCGAGGAAACCGGCACCATATCCTACCGCAGAAATAGCAATAGCCACATTGGCAATAACAATAGAAACAGCGTAGGCGTAATTAGCCATAAAATGTCCTATTCGTCCAAACGCATATTCGGAATAGCCGCCCATTCCGCCGGGCTTTGTGGAAAACATGCCGCATCGGGCAAAGGTAACAGCGAGGGCTAGGGAGCCGAGAGACGTAATAATCCAGGAAATAATAGAAATAGTACCGACTTCGGCTAACTTGGTTGGCAGCATTATGATACCGGCACCAAGCATATTGGCAGCAGTGACAAAGGTCAACTGTACCAATGACATTTTACGACGAGTAGTTTTCATTATCAGTCCTTCTTTCAGTGTGAAATATATACTAAATATTTTTAAAGCACATTCATTCTATCATTTTTACTCTTAAAATCAAATACTTTAAAAAAAATTATTATGTTATTTTAGTACAGTGACAGCTTTCTGTATGCAATATTTATATCAAACATATAAAATATATTTGATACATCTGATACGCCAGGAAAAGAAGTCAATGAAAAAAGCATGGACAAAATGCCCATGCTTTTTTCATTGACTATTGAAATAAACTTTATTTTATACGTTCAACGATGCATGCCGTACCTTGGCCGCCACCAATGCAGAGCGTAGCTAAGCCATATTGACCATCTACTTCCTGCAGGCCATAGAGAAGCGTAACCAGAATACGAGCGCCGGATGCTCCGATGGGATGACCCAGAGCGATAGCACCGCCGTGGATATTTACTTTATTCATGTCGAGACCCAATTCACGGCAGCAATACACTGCTTGAGCGGCAAAAGCTTCATTTGCTTCAATCAAGTCGAGATCTGCGGCTGCAAGACCTGCTTTTGTCAAGGCTTTGCGGGAAGAAGGAACAGGTCCTGTGCCCATAATTGCCGGATCAACGCCTGCGGATGCATAGCTTACAATTTTAGCTAGCGGCTTGAGACCTAATTCCTTAGCCTTGTCGGCGGACATAACAATAAATGCTGCTGCGCCGTCGTTGATACCGGAAGCATTACCGGCTGTAACGGTGCCGCCCTTTTTGAAAGCGGGTTTTAATTTAGCAAGACTTTCGAGAGTGGTACCTTCGCGAGGGAATTCATCTGTATCAATAATCGTATCACCCTTTTTGCCATGAACGACAACCGGTACGATCTGCGATTTAAAAGCACCGCTTTTAATCGCTTCGCAGGCTTTTTGCTGTGAGCGAGCGCCTAATGCATCCTGATCTTCACGAGTAACACCAAATTTTTCAGCTACATTTTCAGCCGTAATGCCCATATGGTAATCGTTAAAAGCATCCCAGAGGCCGTCCTTGATCATTGTATCAACCAAAGCTCCGTTACCCATACGATATCCCCAGCGGGCTTTAGGAAGAGCATAAGGAGCTGCCGACATGTTTTCCATACCACCGGCGACAATGATGTCGGCATCACCGGCTTTAATCATCTGAGCAGCCAAGGATACGCAGCGAAGACCGGAACCGCAAACCTTATTAATGGTAAGCGCCGGTACTTCGACAGGAAGACCTGCTTTGATCATAGCCTGACGGGCAGGATTCTGACCGCTTGCAGCCTGAAGCACATTCCCCATAACTACTTCATCAACCATGTCTTTCTTTATGCCGGCACGTTTGATTGCTTCTTCAATAACAACAGCACCTAATTCTGCGGCTGGAACATCTTTCAGGCCGCCACCAAATTTACCAATAGCCGTACGGCAAGCACTTACAATTACAACTTCTTTCACGGAAATCACTCCTTCAAAAATATAAGTAGTATGCATACTATTGAACCAAGGCATACTGGAATAAATGTATCATTACTATGATGCAAATGACAAAACCATAATAATGATATACTTGTTACCATAATCGTACAAAGTTTTAAACTAAATTGCAAGAAAAAGTAATAAGTTATTACATATTTGATATATTCCAATTAAGCATTTTATTAATGATTAATTGGAATACGATGATAAACTCAATAAAATTATAAATGAAAGAGAATAATCGTAATAAAAGCATGGATGAAAATTATCCATGCTTTTGTTTATATTGCCTTTTTAAAGGACGTTACATTAAAGGCGCTCTACAACAAGCGCGGTACCTTGCCCGCCACCAATACAAAGAGATGCTAAACCGTATTTGCCATTAATTTCGGGTTCAGACATTGCATAGAGCAAGGTTACGAGAATACGGGCACCAGAGCAGCCAATGGGATGACCAAGAGCAATAGCGCCGCCATGGATATTGGTATGATCCATGTTGACACCAAGTTCACGGCAACAATATACAGACTGAGCGGCAAATGCTTCGTTCAATTCGATGAGATCCATTTGATCTACCGTCATATCGACTTTTTTCAAAACCTTGTGAACCGCGGGAATAGGACCGGTCCCCATAATAGCAGGTTCAACACCGGCGGAGGCCCAGCCGAGAATCTTTGCAATCGGTTTAATACCCAATTCCTTTGCTTTATCTGCAGACATTACGATAACCGCAGCAGCACCATCATTGATCCCAGAGGCGTTACCGGCAGTGACTGTGCCATTCTTTATAAAGGCAGGACGCAGCTTGGCAAGGTCTTCCATTGTTACATTTGGACGGATGAATTCATCCTTATCGCAGATAACATCGCCTTTTTTCTTGTGAATTATTACAGGAACAATTTGACTGTCAAATTTTCCTTCTACCTGCGCCTTATAAGCCAACTTTTGCGAACGGAGCGCTAATGCGTCCTGATCCTCACGGGTAACACCAAAACGGTCGGCAATATTTTCGGCCGTTACGCCCATATGATAGCTGTTTTCTGTACAAATCAAGCCATCACGGAGCATAAGATCCTCAAGAGCACCATTACCCATACGATAGCCACGACGGGCTTTTGCTAAGGCATAGGGTGCGTTGGACATGGATTCCATGCCGCCGGCAACGATAATATCAGCATCTCCGAGCTGAATCTGCTGCGCGGCTAGGGAAATGGCACGCATACCGGACCCACAAAGTTTATTAAGTGTAAATGCCGGAACTTCCTGGGGAATGCCTGCATGAAGTGATACTTGGCGAGCGGTGTTTTCACCGCATCCGGCCTGTAACACATGGCCCATAATTACTTCGTCGATTTGTTCTACAGGAATTCCTGCACGTTTGACAGCTTCTTTGACGGCTGCAATACCGAGATCTACGGCAGGTACGTCAGCAAACTGACCGTTGAAGCTACCGATAGCAGTACGGCATGCACTTACGATTACAGCATCTCTCATTTAAAAAACCACCCTTTCTAAATGTAAATGTGAAATAGTATGAAATAGTATATTTTCAGCAAGTAGAAAAGTATCTGCTGCCTACAATCTTAATAAGTATGAATTTTCTTGGGATAGCAATGTGAGTTCTAAATTTCACAATCTAACTAACCATATTGTACGTTTTTTCACAAATAAATGCAATAGGAAAATTGATGTTCCTTATATAAAATAGTCATCTTTAGAGAAAGTGAAGATAAAAAAGGAATATTGAGAAAAATATAAAAAATACGTTGGAAATAAAGAACTGTATTACTTAGACCATAAAAATAAATTATTATGTTAACCATATAAAATATAATAACTCCAAGATTATTTTATATGGTTAATTTGGAACATACCGTGACAAGAAAAGAAACGTAATATTGACAAGCTGCGGCTGTAAATGCAGTATTAGGAAGAAAAAAATATGATCAATAAAATATGAATAGTATAAGATTTGATCATTGATAAATGAAATAAACGTGAAAAATATAACAAAAATTAAAGAGAAAATATGTACTATTAAAAGCATATTAGTATATTTAAGATAACATCCTTAATTTATAAAATATCATTCAGTAACCGGTATCCGTAAAGTATTAGTGTAATTCTAACAAATTCATTGCATAAAAAAAACATCCCTATTTTGAAATAAAGAGATGTTAAAAATGAAAAAATACACTATTCATTTTAATATTGGTGGAATTAGAGGGATTCGAACCCCCGACCCCCACGATGTGAACGTGATGCTCTAACCAGCTGAGCTATAATTCCTCGTATTTCACTAGTATAGCAGGATAAAAATAAAATGCAAGAGGAAATATTAAATAAAATAACCACTGTGCAATTTGGGATAATATTTGCAACAGTGGTTATTTTATCTTTATAATTAATGGGGAGAGGTTGGTAGCTTATTTTAAAATCGAATGTGAGGAATTACTGTGCAGAGAGATACTATTCGCCTCTGAAGCAGCAACGCTTTTATTGTTTTTTAGAGATTTAAGGTATTTTTCTTTCATTTGCCATTCAGCATAGTTTTTTGCCATTATTTTTTCCATATTCCAAATATACATACTATATTCCCCCTTGGAAGCAATTGATGACTATGTACTGAAATAAAAAGACAAGGATAACTACAGTCTCTTACAGACGTCGTTGTCCTTGTTTATGTATAGTATAAATATAATAAAGACTTTTGTCAATAGACAATTGTGCTTTTAAAAAATACGATTACATAATAAAAAGGGATGCTTAAGTTTTGAAATATTTCAAATAAACAAAGATTAAAGCAGATCTATAAATAAATGCGTCGTGCTTGAATGATTAGGCTAAGAATGATATCATGATTATGAAAATTAAGTTCATTTATATTTTGTAATTGTCAATAAAAGGGAGATTAATATGGGCTTTTTTAATAAATTATTTCATCATGAAACAGAAAAAACAACGGAAAAATACATTTACATTACAGATATGGTGTGCCAAAATTGTGCTGAACATGTTACACAATCACTCAAAGCCATTCCGGGCGTGCATAAGGTAAATGTAAACCTTACGAAGGGCCAGGCAAAGGTGAAAATAGCGGACAGTGTTTGTGATGATACTTTGTTTAAGGCAGTTGTGAATGCGGGCTATACCGTCACGAAAATATCCTTGCAGCCAAAGGAATAAATGAAAATTGAAATATGGCAGCGTAATTGAAGGTGTTTTTTAGCTTTTGAGCTTGAAAAATATACTGATTAATTATAAATATTGATATTGCCTGCTGTGAAAGTAAAGATGATTTTATTTATAAAATAAGGACAGTAAGGAATGCCTTTTCGTACTTCCTTTTATAGCAATAAGGATTATCTTAAAGCCGTAAAAAATCTTGAGTAGCAGGTATTTATATTGCATGTCGGCTTCGGTCTGTGAGCTAACTAGGTATTGTAAAATTCACGTAAAAGGAAACTGGCTGTGTTGAGGTTCTTCTTTTTGCTTGTATAATATAAGCAAATGGATTAAATCCTGGATTCTCGATTTAACATGACGAGGTTGGCATCTTAACACCGAGTGCCTCATAAATTTTTTTCTGTTTATCTAAAAGCTCGCCAATACGCAACGAATGCCCTGCGTCTTCGAAACATTCAATCACATCCAGTTTGTCAAGCATCTGATGTAATGTATAACTTTTATATAAATTTGCCTGTTTCATTTTCTGATCCAGATACGATATAAGAATCAACGCAACAAATGTAACAAAAATTTTGCCAT
>NZ_LEKT01000170.1 GCF_001045675.1 Megasphaera cerevisiae DSM 20462 | reverse complement strand
ATCCGCCGTATGCCCTTACTTACTTGACTTACGTCTTTTTAAGATCAGCTCTCACCTTGCGGCTCCTGCTGTCTTCACCTTGTATATATTAGAGTTTCTTCGGTTCGTTAAGGTACTCCCTTTTTTCTTACAAAAAAAGAGGTACTTTCTTCAATACTTTTCTATGCAGTTGTCAAGGTACGAGCTTCATCTGATTCATTCCAGATGAGAGAAGCACATGGCCTCTCAAAACTAAACAATGCAAAATTGATTGTTCCAGAATGCCGACCTAAGTGATTGGGTTGAGTCCCTTACTGTATCTCTACTTCGCCGGATCTGCGCTCATACTATATGTCTTTCAACATATACTATCAGTCATATCCGGCATAAGTGACTCGCTCGCATGTGTGCGTCGTGCGTTGCACTCCTTCACATGCGGCTCCCTGCTTATCCCTAGAAAGGAGGTGATCCAGCCGCACCTTCCGATACGGCTACCTTGTTACGACTTCACCCCAATCATCGCCCCCACCTTCGACGGCTGGCTCCTTGCGGTTACCTCACCGGCTTCGGGTGTGAATGACTTTCGTGGTGTGACGGGCGGTGTGTACAAGGCCCGGGAACGTATTCACCGCAGTA
>NZ_LEKT01000169.1 GCF_001045675.1 Megasphaera cerevisiae DSM 20462 | reverse complement strand
ACTATAAGTAAGATGTTCTTCTCCTTTTATGGGTAAAGGGGTAGGTTTCGCACCACTAGCGATCAAGAAATGACTCCCCTCGAGCACTTCTTTATTCACTTCAAGTTTGTCCTCACTCACGAAAGATGCATTGCCATGATACGTATCGATTCCCTGTTTATTCAATGCTTCCTCTTTTTTTTCCGGGACATCATCTGTAAAGGTTCTTTTAAAATTCATAAGATCTTTCCAGTTGATGGAGACTTCAGACGGTACTCCATTCTTAACCATCCGTTTGTTCCAATCAATAAGCTCGGCAGCACCATGTAGAACCTTTTTTGGGTCACATCCACGTAGTGCACACGTGCCTCCAAACGGCCTGTCATCTACCATAGCTACATTCCAGCCGGCTTTATTACATTTTGCTGCTGTGATTGACCCCGCAGAACCTGTACCAATTACAATAAGATCGTATTTCTTTGTCATCATTATCCTCCTCACAGAAATCACTCTTTAATAAGTTTTCCCTGTTTTTATCTAATGAAACTCTGTACCTCATCCACAGTTTGAAAAAATCCATCATCTTAACTAAACGGTGGATTCACTGTGTTGTTATCCCGGACAACATTGTTAAATATATGGCAAGGG
>NZ_LEKT01000168.1 GCF_001045675.1 Megasphaera cerevisiae DSM 20462 | reverse complement strand
GTTATTTCTTATATTGAAAAGTTAAGTAAACGTGATGTGTTATCTGGTCGTACCGTTACAGGTGGGATTGTAACAGTAGCTGACTCTAGTTGGCAACTTAGTTTTACAGTCAACCGCCAACAACAATTTAAAGAGCAGCCTAAAGATCAAGCCAGTATATGGATATATGCATTGTACTCTGACGTCAAAGGTGATTTTATTAAAAAACCAATCACTGAATGTACAGGTAGTGAAATATGCCAAGAGTGGTTATATCATATGGGAGTGCCACAAGATGAGTTAGTTGAATTGGCACAAACAGAATGTAATACAATTCCTGTTTATATGCCTTACGTGACAGCTTACTTTATGCCAAGAGCATACAAAGATCGTCCATTGGTTGTTCCTAATGGCTCTAAAAACTTAGCATTTATAGGTAATTTTGCTGAAACAGAACGTGATACAGTATTCACAACTGAATATTCTGTACGTACGGCTATGGAAGCTGTATATCAATTATTAGAAGTAGACAGAGGTGTACCTGAAGTGTATGCTTCTGAATTTGATGTACGTGTACTTATGGATGCTTATTATCAATTAAACGATCGTAAATCATTACCTGAATTAGTTAATAAGAACTTTCTTAAACGTT
>NZ_LEKT01000167.1 GCF_001045675.1 Megasphaera cerevisiae DSM 20462 | reverse complement strand
AACCGTACGTTTTGCCCTTGCCGAGTTATTGTCCCACCGTTAACAACCCATTTAGATAAAATATTAGCTCGGGTATTTGATGCGGTGGCAATGTCTGCTCCAGCTATTGCAATGCCATTTATGTTATTATCCCAGCCTGAGGGATCGCCTTCCGTGGTTATGATTGCCCAAGGTTTGTTGGATAACGCAATAGGATATATGATTGCAGATAAACCGTTTATGTTGGTAAAATCTCCCCACTGTTTACTTACATATTAATCCCCAATGCCCCGTGCGGGCGGTGGGGTCGTGTGATCCTTTTGTAAGGGTTATAGTTGTGTCGGATATGTTTTCGACGCCAATCATGTCGTCTGCCGCAGAATCGACTGTGACCACGGGCAAAAGGACTTGATTAATTTCAAGTGGGAATGTGATCGTTTGTGCGCCGGCCAAGGGGGCACCAATACTAAACAATCCCCACTGTCTATATACCGATGGTTATGCAGTGCGCCGCTGGCCTATCGGCCCCAGATGAGCGCAGTACAAATCCACTCAGCGACATGTTATAGTCCTTCAAGATGGCTACAGTTTGTTTGAAATCCGAATCGGCACTGCTTACAACTCCAGTTGCGACAATTTTATACCATTGCGTGTAAG
>NZ_LEKT01000166.1 GCF_001045675.1 Megasphaera cerevisiae DSM 20462 | reverse complement strand
TTCTTCGGTTCGTTAAGGTACTCCCTTTTTTCTTACAAAAAAAGAGGTACTTTCTTCAATACTTTTCTATGCAGTTGTCAAGGTACGAGCTTCATCTGATTCATTCCAGATGAGAGAAGCACATGGCCTCTCAAAACTAAACAATGCAAAATTGATTGTGCCAGAATGCCGACCTAAGTGATTGGGGTGAAGTCGTAACAAGGTAGCCGTATCGGAAGGTGCGGCTGGATCACCTCCTTTCTAGGGATAAGCAGGGAGCCGCATGTGAAGGAGTGCAACGCACGACGCACACATGTGAGCGAGTCACTTATGCCGGATATGACTGATAGTATATGTTGAAAGACATGTAGTATGAGCGCAGATCCGGCGAAGTAGAGATACAGTAAGAGACTCAACCCAATCACTTAGGTCGGCATTCTGGAACAACCAATTTTGCATTGTTTAGTTTTGAGAGGCCATGTGCTTCTCTCATCTGGAATGAATCAGATGAAGCTCGTACCTTGACAACTGCATAGAAAAGTATTGAAGAAAGTACCTCTTTTTTTGTAAGAAAAAAGGGAGTACCTTAACGAACCGAAGAAACTCTAATATATACAAGGTGAAGACAGCAGGAGCCGCAAGGTGAGAGCTGATCTTA
>NZ_LEKT01000165.1 GCF_001045675.1 Megasphaera cerevisiae DSM 20462 | reverse complement strand
TTCATACCAAAGATTTTCACTTCCACCGCCATAGGTCCGGTCCTTGCTGTACACCGGCATGACATCACGTTTAGACGTCCAACCGGCAATACTGAAATTTCCTACTTTTCCACTGTCGGCCCGTAAAAAGAAATTCGACGGCAACGCACTGCTTTCATAATCGCTGGTATAGCGAGAGCTATGATATCTCCCTTCGGCATTGACCTGTATACTAGGTGTAGACTTCGGCCCTTTCGTAATGACATTGACGACGCCGCCGATGGCATCAGCCCCGTATTTGGCACTGGCAGCGCCGCGTACGATTTCGATACGTTCGATATTTTCCGCGCCGATCCGCATGAGTTCGTCGCCGTTGCCAGAGTATTTACTCACGTCTCCCAACACGGGCTGTCCGTCCACCATGATCAGGGTATGACGAGGATCGGCCCCACGGATAGAGATGCCTACTTTACCCATAGCGTCGACAGTTCTGGTCACGCCTACTTCATTGAAAATCACGTCCTCCACAGATTTCCCCTGTTTGCGCGCGATATCTTCTTTGGTAATGACGGTGACACTTTGCGAATTGTACTTCGCTTCTTCTTTCGCTTTGTCCGCCTCCACGACGACATCCCGTGTCGTTACCGAATTATTGCCC
>NZ_LEKT01000164.1 GCF_001045675.1 Megasphaera cerevisiae DSM 20462 | reverse complement strand
ATCGACAGATCGGGGGCAATCATTAGATGTATTTTTCACAGAAAATTCATTAGTCTTCGAAATCACATGTCAGGATACGATCCGTTATATAAAATAAGAACCAAAGAAACCATTTTTTTGCTATGGGAGTCTACATATACTACAGTGCGCCGCTGGCGATGACCAATCCTGTCACGCCGGCGGCGCCGTTTTGCTTGAGTGTTTTTGCACAGGCTTCTAGGGTCGCGCCTGTCGTATATATGTCATCCAATCCTACCACGTATTTGATACAATGCAACGATAATCCGGATTTTGCACACCCCCGTGTGCAAAATCCGAACTATCGTATATTCCAAGAACGAATAAGTGAAAAATGCTGTCAAGATATTCTTCCCTGAGAGAATTTATATTCGGGTTTGTCAAGTTAAGTGTGTAAGTTTTTTTAGGTATCATAAAAGAAGATGCGTTACCAGTGATTGCTGGCTTTAAAATTTCTCGTATTTCAGGATACGAGCTTGCAGCTTATCATCCATAGCCAACTGGTTTCTGACCATCGCCCAGTTCTGGATATGATGCCCTTCCCACTTGGCATAGAGTTCCTTTACCCTGAGATAGAGAACCTTGAAGACAGATTCCTCGCTGGAGAACGAGCCCTTCTTG
>NZ_LEKT01000163.1 GCF_001045675.1 Megasphaera cerevisiae DSM 20462 | reverse complement strand
ATAACGACGAAAATAAACTCTGTAAAGCGAAAAACATTGTTGGTTTAAATGGTCTTTGAATTCATCCATATTCGTTGCTTGTGATTGGTCTATCACCTCTCTGATTTCATCTTTCCATGAATATTGGGCTGTTGATTTTGTATTAGGATCAGCAATTGCTTTTTCTGTTTGTGTGTAACGCAATCGTGCGGTATCTTTCTCTGGCACACTTAAGCCATGTGCTCGACAGACCTCATCATTCAAATCCCTTAAATCACGTAAGGCTTGTTTATTGTTGTTAAATTTCTTGCCTGTTTCAAGATTAATTGCATTAATCACAATATGATTGTGTATATGATCCGTATTATTATGTGTGTACATAGCGACTTGATGATTAGGCGCTATTTTCTCAGCGAGTTCTAAACCTAACTGATTACATTGTTCGGGTGTGACTTCGTCGGGTTTAAATGATTGGATAATGACATGCCCTTGGTTACCATCAGTTTTACCATACAGTTCGCGAGAGGCTTTAAAACTCGATTTGGCATAATCCACATCACAATTTAAGCCACTTTTTTCTACAGCTCGTTTCTCAGCATAGTTGATAGCCCGTGACGTTGATTTGGTGGCACTTAATTTAGTTGTTGCCATCATCATCACGTCGTTTTCTTTTATTT
>NZ_LEKT01000162.1 GCF_001045675.1 Megasphaera cerevisiae DSM 20462 | reverse complement strand
AAGTATGTGGGCAAGATTAAAGGAAGAACTAATCTATAATCGATATAATGCTTCAAAAACAACTGTTGAACATATGAAAACAATTATATGGAGATATTTCATTAGTTACTGGAATAACCGAAGAATCTGCTCCACCAATGGAGGATTACCTCCAATGATTAAGAGACAACAGTATTACCGCTCATTGAAGGATGCAGCGTAGATCGAATATCCTCGAGGAAAAAGTGTAAAGAGATATTGACAATATCACTTCTAGCTTTCGGCTTCGGAACGCTTCTACTTGTTCGTTTAAATCCTTAGTCATTGCTGAAACTTGGCTGTGTGAAATGGATTCGATGCCTAGCGTTTTGGTTAATGTATCGATTTTGCGGGTTGAGACGCCATTGACGTAGGCTTCCTGAATGACATTCAGGGTTTGTCAAGTTAAGTGTGTAAGTTTTTTTAGGTATCATAAAAGAAGATGCGTTACCAGTGATTGCTGGCTTTAAAATTTCTCGTATTTCAGGATACGAGCTTGCAGCTTATCATCCATAGCCAACTGGTTTCTGACCATCGCCCAGTTCTGGATATGATGCCCTTCCCACTTGGCATAGAGTTCCTTTACCCTGAGATAGAGAACCTTGAAGACAGATTCCTCGCTGGAGAACGAGCCCTTCTT
>NZ_LEKT01000161.1 GCF_001045675.1 Megasphaera cerevisiae DSM 20462 | reverse complement strand
CAACAGATGTATGCGCAGCAGAAGTACATGTATGATCATCATATCCATCGTATGGAACACCGCATTGTAAATCTGCGTCAGCCATTTTTGCGGCCGATTGTGCGTGGCAAAGTCAAAGCACCTGTAGAATTTGGCGCCAAGTTGGACATCAGCGTCGTGAACGGCATGGTACGGTTAGAACGACAGAGTTTTGAAACCTATAACGAAAGTACGCTGCTACCACAAGAAATCGAACGATACCAAGACCGATATGGTCATTATCCAGAACGGGTGCTGGCCGATAAGATATACCGCAACCGTGTCAATCTGGCATATTGTAAAGAAAGAGGTATCCGGTTGTCGGGGCCGGCCTTAGGACGGCCCAAGAAGGATGCTGTCAGAGACAGACGATTAGAATACAAAGACAATTGCGATCGCGTGGAAGTAGAACGAGCTTTCAGTTTAGCGAAACGTCGGTTTGGCCTTACTCAAATCAGAACCTATCTGAAAGAAACGACACAGAGTGTAATAGCGCTGTCTATTTTGGCACTGAACCTGGGAAAACTCCAGGCTATTCAGTGTACGCCAATTTTATTTTACCTACAGGTACTACTGTGGAAGGTAAAACGGGCCTTAAAATGGCTGCCGTGTCAAAAAGTGGCTTTTGTGCAGTAGACATTAA
>NZ_LEKT01000017.1 GCF_001045675.1 Megasphaera cerevisiae DSM 20462 | reverse complement strand
ATATATTATGGATCACAATTTGCTACTGTATTTAAAACAATTACAGCAGACAACGGAACTGAGTTTGCGGAATTATCTCAGTTAGAACGATATGGTATAATGGTATATTTTGCTCATCCATATAGCTCTTGTGAGAGAGCTCAAAATGAGCGTCACAATCGCATTTTCAGAAAGTACGTACCTAAAGGAAAGTCTATCGAAAACTACTCTGCTGAGCAGATTCTCTGGTTTGCAGAGGATATGAATTCATTACCTAGAAAGTCCCTTGAGTATGATACGCCTGATGATTTATTTGAAGCTTATTTAGATACCGTCTATGCAGCTTAAATTATTTGGTTAAAGGTGTTCAATTTGAACTTGCAATTTTAGAATTCCTTCTATTCCATTCAGACATAAAAATGATCCATTCGGACATTTTTTCAAAATTATATTATCCGAACACACATCATATGCCGCATATATTTCATTTTGAGAACATCAAGTTTTTTTGAAATCCAGAGAATGAAACATCGCGTGCCGCATCCTCATTAGGAGCCCATGTATTTTCCATACTTACATAGCCGTATCTCCGATAAAATCATAAAAAGACACGAAAGAAGGGCTGCCTTATATTGACAATTCTTCTTTCGTGCCTATTACACGTTTATTCGTCATCATGCATCAGTATATCTCGTATAACTGACACAGAAAATCCCCGATATTGCAGAAACCGGGCTATTTTTCGTTTGTCTGTATTATTTCCGGAAAAACGCTTGTTTACCAATGCCGCGGCGGCGCCATACTCATCGGGCCGCTCAACATCCTCCGGTACGGGAAGACAGCGCCGCTGCAGGCGCCCTGTAATGTACAGATGCCCGTATTGCCCCTTGGCGGCATAATAGCGATACACATCGCGAGCCAGCCGCATATCGTCAATAAAATGCTCTCGTTTGAGCAGCTCCATTACATCTCTGATGTTCTCATCATCCGCCCCCTTGCGACACAGCTTTTTTCTCAGCTCACCTTCACTGAGAAACCGGATGTTAAGAAGGCGCAGCGCCTGCGCATATGTTTCCTGGCGATTCATAGGTTAGGCTTCCGGCAGCTCCGGCGTCAGTTCTTCCGTCTGCGGCGCTTCCACCATCACTTCCTCAAATTTTTCCGGTTCGGCCGCCAGCGTATCCCGAATGATCTTTTCAATTTCGTTGGAAATTTCCGGATGATCCTTCAGGAAAGCTTTGACGTTTTCTTTTCCCTGTCCCAGCCGTTCTCCTTTATATGAATACCATGTACCGCTTTTTTCGATGATCTCCATGGACGAAGCCAGATCCAGAATGGTCCCTTCCCGGGAAATCCCGGTACCATACATAATATCTACTTCGCAGTTCCGGAACGGAGGGGCTACTTTATTTTTGACGATTTTGACACGGGCCCGGTTGCCCAAAACATCACCGCCTGATTTGATCGCCTCACCCTTGCGAATGTCGATGCGGATGGATGCATAGAATTTCAACGCCCGGCCGCCTGTCGTTGTTTCCGGATTGCCAAACATGACGCCGACTTTTTCACGAAGCTGATTGATAAAAATGACAATCGCTTTAGATTTGGAAATAATCCCAGTCAGCTTCCGCAGCGCCTGACTCATCAGCCGGGCCTGCAGACCCACATGGGAGTCCCCCATTTCGCCTTCAATTTCAGCTTTCGGGACCAGCGCCGCCACGGAGTCGACGACAATAATATCCACGGCACCGCTGCGCACCAATTCTTCCGTTATTTCCAGAGCCTGCTCACCGTTATCCGGCTGCGAGATAAGAAGTTCTGCCGTGTCCACGCCAAGATGACGGGCATAGACCGGGTCCAGGGCATGTTCCGCATCGATGAAGGCGGCAATCCCGCCGCTCTTTTGTGCCGATGCGATGGCATGGAGAGCCAGCGTTGTCTTCCCGGAAGATTCCGGTCCGTAGATTTCGATGACCCGGCCGCGGGGATAGCCGCCGACACCGACTGCCAGGTCGACAGCCAGGGAGCCTGACGAAATGACTTCCAGATTCATTTTGTCAGCAATATCACCGAGACGCATAATCGCGCCCTTGCCAAAATCTTTTTCGATTTTACGCATGGCATTTTCAAGTGCAGTTTGTTTCGCTTCCATAAGTATCTCCTATTTTGTGTTTTCTAATAGATATTGAACTACATAATACAAAGCCCGCGCTGCCGCACGGCGTTTGATCTCCGTGCGATCGCCCGGATATATGTCCTTGCGCACGATCGTGCCCCAGGGACCGTCTATACCGGTATACACAAGTCCTACCGGCTGTTCCGCCGTCCCACCGTCCGGGCCGGCAAGCCCTGTCGTACTGACAGCTATATCAGCACGGTAGAGACGGCGGCTGCCTTGGGCCATTTCACCGGCCGTCTGCGGACTGACTGCTGAATAAGTACGCAATGTCTCTGTGGCAACACCAAGTATATGCTGTTTCATTTCATCACAATATGTACCGGCAGAGCCGCGAAAATAGGCAGATGCCCCAGGCACATCCGTAATGAGTGAGCCAACCAGACCGCCCGTACAAGATTCGGCAGCGCTGATCGTGTAGCCGCGTTTGAGCAGCTCCCGGCCCAATACATCGGCCATCGTCTCCTGATCATAGGCTACGGCAGTACGGTGCAGACGTTGACGCAGTTCTTTTTCCAGAGGCAGCAGCAGCACGGCAGCGGCGGCTTCCGTTGCGGCTCTGGCTGTAATGCGCACTTCCACAAAACCGGGCCGGGCATACATAGCCAAGGTCGGATTGGACTGATGCTGCACCAAATCCATCAATTTTTCTTCGATAAAGGCTTCACCCATATCATAGATCTTGACGTATACAGACTTGATGTAGCCCTGGGACCCAAAGGTTCTGAGCAGGTATGGTTTGAGCCGCTGCTCATACATCCAGCGCATTTCCCGCGGTGGTCCCGGCAGGTGTACGAGCATCTTGCCGCCATGTTGCATGGCAACGCCGGGGGCAGTGCCTGCTTCGTTGGAAAAGAATGCCGCCCCGGCCGGAATCATGGCCTGCCGCTCCTGATTGGCTGTCATATCACGTTCTGGATGATGTTCATGTACCCATTGGCGAATGGCTGCCGATATTTCGGGATGATATTCCATGGGAAGCCCCATTACCTTAGCCCCGATAAGTTTTGTCATATCGCCCTGCGTCGGCCCCAGACCGCCGGTAGTGATCACCATATCGGCACGAGCCAGGGCCGTGCGCAGTACCTGCTCCATGCGATCCGGATTGTCTCCGACCGTAGTATGATACACGACAGAATAGCCCAGGGTATTCAGTTCTTGTGATAAATACCGTGAATTTTCATTGACAATTTCACCCAGAAGCAATTCTGACCCTGTCGTCACGATTTCAACTAACATATGACTTCACCTCGTTATTCTGCAAGCTCAGCAACCAGATCGTAAGCAAAACCCTGAGCAATACGGACCGGAACCATGTCGCCCGGCTGAAGGCTGCCCGCATCCTCCAGATAGGTCAGCCCATCGACCTCGGGAGCCTGCACCTCAATCCGTCCTGCCGCTTGACGCACACCGTCTTCTTCTGTTATTTTTTCGACAAGAAAGGTATGCAAAGAGCCCTCCAGTTCTTGATTGCGCTGCTCTGATACCTTGGCCTGAATCGCCATCAGCGTATGATACCGTTCTTCCTTTACTTCTTCCGGAATCTGCTCAGACATCTGTGCTGCCGCGGTTCCTTCTTCGCGTGAATAGGTAAAGACACCGACATCATCAAATTTTACGGCTTCTACAAAATCACATAATTCCTGAAATTCTTCATCTGTTTCGCCGGGAAACCCGACAATAAACGTAGACCGCAGTGTCAGTTTCCGGCCATGAGCACACAGTTTTTTCACCAAATTCAGTATGTCTTCCTTCGTGTCACGGCGATTCATCCGCCGCAGCACCGTCTGTGAAATGTGCTGCAGCGGAAGGTCCACATAGGGACAGATTTTATCTTCTGTCACAATAAGGTCCATCAATTCATCTGTAAAATAATGAGGATATAAATAAAAAAGCCGTATCCAACGGATTCCGTCGATTCGGACCAGTTCCCGAAGCAGCTCCGGCAGCAAGGGCCGACCAGCGGTATCAACACCATAGCTGGTTGTGTCCTGGGCAATCAGATTGATCTCCTGAACGCCGTCGGCCGCCAGCATGCGGACTTCTTCCGCAACAGAGGGGACAGACCGGCTGTACAGACGCCCGCGCACCTGCGGAATGATGCAGAAGGTACAGCCGTTGTTGCAGCCTTCAGCAATTTTGACATAAGCACTATACGCTGGGGTCATCCGAAGGCGGCTCGTTTTTTGATCATATAGATGGCTTACATTATCCATAAAACAAGCTTTACGCCCCTTGCGAACCGTACCAATGGCCTCCCAGACACGATCCCATGAGCCGGTTCCCAAAAGGGCATCGATTTCAGGCATTTCCTTCATCAGATCTTCCTTATATTGCTGGCTCAGACAGCCTGTAACGATAAGCATGCCGCAGCGGCCTTCTGCTTTATAGCGGGCCGCCTGCAATATGGTATTGATCGATTCCTGCTTCGCCTTTTCAATAAAAGTACAGGTGTTGACGATAATAATATCCGCAGCAGACAGGTCTTCTGTAATTTCCATGTGGCGGTCGCGCAGAATTCCCAGCATGACTTCCGTATCTATCAGGTTTTTAGAGCAGCCTAAGCTGACAAAGCCGATTTTTTCCAATTTATTGTTCCTTTCCGAATCGAATGGTTTTGATCCACCAATCCTGCAGTTCCTTGCGGCCTGCATCCGTATATTGTTTTTTCACAGGGAAGAGCACCAGCTTCTGCCCCTTGGCATCCGCTTCCTGCGGTGCTGTCTCACTGGCATAGGTCAGAAAAATATGATTACGGCGCAGAATCGCCTCTACATCTGCCGAAAAAAGCCAGTTCATAAAGGAAGCTGCCAGTTCATCCTCTGCGCACCACTGCGTCACAGCGGCGCCGGTCAGCCAATAGGAGGTCCCATCCTGGGGATACAGGATATACAAGGGTGCGCCGTCGTGCTTGTACTGACGGGCCATAGCGGCGTCGACGACACCAATATCAGCCTCCCCGCTGGCCACACGCCGCACACTGACCGACATGGATTTAGAATATGCCGCCACATGAGATTGCAAAGCCCGCAGATACAGACCTGCCGCATCGACTCCCTTCATTTCCACAAAGGAGCACAAAAAATCACCTGCCATATCCATCGAAGCCAGATCGGGAAAGGCAAGCCGCAGCATCGGATCCGTCAGCAAATCATCCCAATTCTGTATATGGAGCCCTTTTTGGGCATAATACTCTTTACTGACAACAAAAACGATGGGATCCAGCCACAAACCTGTCCAATACCCATCCGCACTTTTAAAGGCATACGGAACCGTCTCGGTCTGCTCCGACGCAAAGGGTTTTAAGATTTCTTGTTTCTGAAGCCGGCGCAGCATCGGTTCCGAAGCCAGAATCACATCCGGCTGCCGTTCCGCCGCGCTCCCCAGCAGATCTCCGATTTGATCGTCTGTTTTGGATTGTATCTGGACACGCATCCCCGTCCGCTTGTAAAATGCCTGTGCCAATCCGGCATTGACATCATCGGGCATATCAGAATAGACCAGCAGATGGCGTTCTTCCTCATATGCGGCCTGTGCCTCCTGCAGTTTTTGCTGTTCCATGACATGATTGCTAAATCCCAGCAGAGCCAGAATAAATATAATTACGGCCACAATAGGCAAATATTTTTTCATTTCCTTCACCTTATTTTAACGTTTTTTCCCTTTTGTCACCGGACGGCGCGGTCTATGATCCGGAAGTGCCGTTTTTCCTCTTTGAAAGGCGCTCTGACGGCGCCGCAGCGGGATCAGGCACTTCGTACTGTAGCCGATAAGATCACGCCTTCCGGCCAGGCACAACGCCTTATAGACGATATCATAATTAGCCGGGTTGTAATATTGCATCAGGGCCCGCTGCATTTCCTTGTCCTCATGCCGCCGGGCCACGTACACCGATTGTCCCGTCAGCGGGTTCCGCCCCGTGTAATACATCGCCGTCGACAGACTGCCCGGCGTCGGAATAAAATCCTGCACCTGCTCAGGGTGCATATGCATATCCCGCAGAAATTCTGCCAAAGCCACGGCGTCCTGCAAGGTACAGCCCGGATGACTGGACATAAAATACGGCACAAGATATTGCTTTTTGCCGATTTTACGATTGGCCTCATCAAACCAATCCTTAAATTTCAAAAAAGCCTGTATATCGGCTTTACCCATGAGATCCGTTACGTGCTTGACGACGTGCTCCGGTGCCACCTTGAGCTGTCCGCTCACATGATACCGGCAGAGGTCTTCAACAAATTTCTTGTTATGATCCGCCAATACATAGTCATAGCGCAGGCCGGAGCGGACAAACACTTTTTTCACGCCCGGAACACTGCGTATTTCTTTGAGAAGACGCATATAATCCTCATGTGATGTATCCAAATTGCGACAAGTCGCACTGCCTATGCAGTGCGTATTCCGGCAAGCTCCGACTTTCTGCTGTTTGGCACAAGCCGGATGACGGAAGTTGGCGGTCGGCCCTCCCACGTCATGAATATATCCCTTGAACTCAGGCAGCTTCGTCATTTTTTCTGCCTCCCGCAGCAGTGATTCATGACTGCGGTGCTGAATAATACGTCCCTGATGACTGGCAATCGCGCAAAAATGACAGTTGCCAAAGCAGCCGCGCTGACTCGTCAGACTGAATTGAACCTCCTGCAGAGCCGGTACGCCGCCGGCTTGGTCATAATCAGGATGCCAGCGCCGCTGAAAGGGCAGTTCATACACGGCATCCATTTCTGCCGTCGTCAGCGGCAGCGCCGGCGGAGTCTGTACGACAAAGCGATTTTCTGAAGGCTGGATAACCGTTTTTCCATAATATGGGTCCTGTTCTTCATATTGCATTTTAAACGCTTTGGAAAACGCATTTTTATCTGCCTTAACTTCTTCGTAGGACGGACAGAGAACCGTATGCTCTGATATAGGCGCATGGCTTGCCGTGTAACAAATACCTCGGATATTATACATTTCAGGCACCGTTTTACCTTCTGCCAGCGCATCAGCGATTTCGACGACAGAATGCTCCCCCATGCCATAGCTCAATATATCAGCCTTACTGTCAAGCAAAATAGAATGCCGTACCGTATCAGACCAATAATCATAATGAGCAAAACGACGCAGGCTGGCTTCGATGCCGCCAATAACGATAGGCACGTCCTTATAGGCCTCACGCATACGGTTGGCATACACAATAGTCGCTCGTTCAGGACGATGTCCCGGTTCTCCGCCGGGCGAGTAATTGTCCCGGCTGCGGAATTTTTTGGCCGCAGTTTTTTCGTTCAGCATAGAATCAAGATTGCCCGCTGTAATAAGAGCTGCCAGACGCGGTTTTCCCAATACCTTAAAGGGTTCTGCGCTGTGCCAGTCCGGCTGAGAAATGATCCCAACACGATAGCCACGGCTTTCTAAAACGCGTCCGATTACGGCAGCGGCAAAGCCGGGATGATCGACGTAAGCATCGCCGTTAATGTAGACGAAGTCAAGCTGATCCCAGCCGCGGCTTTTCATATCTTCTCTGCTGGTTACTAAAAATCTGTTGGCCATAATACTCCTTTATAATAAAATCCACAGAATAAGCAGAAGAAAAATAACAACACCGGCAATAATAGTAATTTCCGGCCATTTTCCCTGCCTCCCTTTCCTTTTTGATTCAACACGCCGTTCCTTTTTTTTCTTTGGCAGAACGACCGTACGTACTTCCGGCCGCGGTGTCTTCTCTTCAACAGATGCCTTGTATTCATCCACCAGTGCCGCGCCGTCCAGCCCCAGATAATTCCCATAGTTTCGAATAAATCCCTTGGCAAAAACAGAGCCGGGAATTATGGCATATTGGTTCGCCTCTACCGCTTCCAGATAGTTCTGTCTTATATTCAACGCATCGGAAATTTCTTTTAGCGTCCGCTTCTGCCGTATCCTCTCTTCCTGCAACATCTCTCCTACAGATGCCAACAAAAATCATCCCCCTTCGGATATATAATCTTTATTATATAACATATAGAGGAAAGGTGAAAGTAAGGCTCTTATTACATATTACGAATGCGCTAAATACGTCTGCTGCACTTCTTCAGCCGACATCAGTATGTCCCTGGGCTTGCTGCCGTTATTCGGTCCTACGATATGCATAGCTTCCATCGTGTCTACCATACGAGCCGCTCTCGTATAGCCGATCCGAAAACGGCGCTGCAGCATGGAGGCAGAAGCCTGACCTGTTTCCAATACCATATCAATGGCCTGGGCCATCAGATCGTCTTCAAAAAAATCGGTGCCGCCGCCCTCTTGTGCTTCCGCCTGTGCTTTTTGGACGGCTTCGTCATAGTGAGGCCTTCCTTGCTGTTTGATAAATTCTACCATCTGATCAATTTCCGAATCCGAAATAAAAGCGCCCTGTACGCGCAGCGGCTTAGAAGCTCCCATGGGATAAAAAAGCATATCTCCTTTCCCAATAAGCTTTTCTGCACCGGCCATATCAAGAATCGTGCGTGAATCAATCTGGCTCGATACGGCAAAAGCAATACGACTCGGTACGTTGGCTTTAATCAAGCCTGTCAGTACATCTACCGACGGACGCTGCGTCGCCAGAACCAGATGCATACCGCAGGCCCGGGCTTTTTGTGCCAGCCGGCAGATCGAATCTTCCACATCACTGGAAGCCGCCATCATCAAATCCGCTAATTCGTCGATAATGATAACAACAAATGGCATGGCTTCATCGGGATGCAGTTCGTTAAAGCGGGAAATATCACGCGTCTTGGTAAGGGCAAACCGTTTGTACCGGTCATCCATTTCCCGGACGGCCCAGCGAAGGACACTGGCTGCTTTTTTAGGATCTGTTACGACCGGCGTCAGCAGGTGTGGAATGCCGTTATAATTGGACAGTTCCACAACCTTGGGATCAATAAGAATCAGTTTAACGTCCTCCGGACGCTGCTTGAAAAGCATGCTGGCAATAAAGGTGTTTATGCATACGCTTTTACCGGACCCGGTAGACCCAGCGACCAGAAGATGCGGCATTTTTGTCAGATCGGCAATAACCGGGTTGCCTGCAATATCCTTTCCGAGACTGACGGGAACACCCCCCGCCGCTAATTTAAATTCGTCTGTATCAAGGACATCGCGGAGATTGACGCCGGTCAGTTTTTTATTCGGGACTTCAATGCCGACCGCGGCTTTTCCGGGAATAGGCGCTTCGATGCGAATATCCGTTGCTGCCAGTTTAAGCGCTATATCATCCGCTAAATGAACAATTTTGCTAACCTTGACGCCAGCTGCCGGTTCTAATTCATACCTTGTGACCGACGGTCCCTGGCTGGCATTCATCATTTTGGCGTCGATATTAAAGCTTTGCAAGGTTTCCTGCAGTATACGGGCATTCTGCCGCACTTCGTCACTGATGCCGGCAGCGTGTTCCTTACCCGGCTTCAGAATGGCAAGAGGCGGCAGACGGTAGGTATGTTCCCCCTGCGCTTTCGGTACAGCACTCATGCCGGTCTTGCCGACTTCAACGGCCGTAGACGTTTTTTCTATTTCCACCGGTTTTAAATCGGCCAATTCTTCATTCATAACATCTTGTTGTTCTGCAAGAGAGACCGCACCGGCCGCCTTATTCTGAGAAGATATGTCGCTTTCCGATATATCTTCTTCCGGCCTTGAAACGATTGCCTCGTCAGAGGCAGTATCCAATACGGCCTCTGATTCCGTATATTCCGCATAGGGAGTCGTTTCTTGTTCATTATAGATGGGCTCTTCGTCTGCCGGTTCCCATTGCGGCGGTGCTGCTTTTCGGCCTTCATCAATGTGTATTTCCTCGACGCCCTCCTCGACCTGTGAAGAAGCAAGAGCAGCCTTGGCTTCTTCCTTTTGAAGATCAAAGATACGACGCCGTTCGTGCCATTCTCGAATAGAGTGTGATGCTTCCTGAAGCCCCTCAACAGCCCGTCCGGACATTCTCGATACTTCCTCGGAGGCTTTATCAGATACCATCGTTACCGGCTTGGAAATAGACCATTTTTTCCAAGCTAGTATAGTTGCTGCCAACGCAATAAACAATACTAGTACGGCACCGAATTGTCCGAAAAATTCCCGCGTCACCGAAGCGATAACCGCTCCCGGCACCCCGCCGCCGGCACGCAGGCTGACCGGCACAAATTCCGCTCCATCAGGAATGCTGAAAAGATGAACAATGCTCAGCAATACGACATATACCCAGGCACCGACAGCCCAGCTTTTCGTGAGAGGCATGGCTTTGCGAAGCATAATATACTTGAGTCCCAGCACAATAAGTGCCAGTGATACAGCAATCCGCCCCATACCGAAGCCATATGACAATATATCATCTATACCATTCCCTACACTGCCTGTATCCACGCCGATAATTCCTATCGTTGCAAAAATGCCCAAAAAGATAAAACCCAGTCCAATGATTTCAAATTTCAACAGGGGGGCATTTTTTTTACTTGTCCGTATTTTTTTATGTGCGGCAGTTGTCCGCGGACGTGCCGTCCTGCGAGTTGTTCGTTGTGCCAATCTATTCACCTTCTATTGCTTACTTGCCGCCCCGGCGCTTATGCCATTGGGCAGTCATTTCTTTTTCTTTTCCGTATGCCGCCTCTTGATAATATATTTTATCCTTCAACGGCTCCGGCAAATACTGCTGCGCTACCCATCCATCAGGAAATGAATGCGGATACTGATATCCCGTGCCATGTCCCAAGTCTGCTGCACCAGTATAATGGCTGTCCCGTAAATAAGGCGGTATATCACCGCAGCCGCCGCGGCGTACATCGCCGATAGCTGCGTCAACAGCCATATAGGCACTGTTGCTTTTAGGGGCACAAGCCACATAAATAACCGCCTCTGACAAAATAATACGTCCTTCCGGCCAACCGACTAATTGTACTGCCTGAGCGGCCGCATTGGCAATCACAAGGGCCTGCGGATCTGCCAGACCCACATCCTCAGCAGCACAAATCACCAGCCTCCGGGCAATAAAGGATGGCGGTTCCCCTGCCTCGATCATACGTGCCAGATAGTGAAGAGCCGCATCGGGATCGGAGCCGCGCATGCTTTTGATAAATGCCGAAATCGTATCATAGTGGGCATCCCCTTTTTTATCATACGTATAAACCCGGTGCCCGGCGACCTTTTCCACATCTTCATGTGTCAGCGCACCTCCGGCAGGGACAATCATGCAGACTTGTTCCAGCAGGTTAAGCCCTATGCGGGCATCTCCGCCAGCCAACCGTGCCAGCGTGCGGATCAAATCTTCCGAAGCCGTAATACGCAGTCTGCCCATGCCCTTTTCAGCATCGCCAAGCGCCCGCGTTAGCACGGCAGCCACAGCATCTTCCGTCAGCGGTTCCAGCTGCATAATGCGAAGCCTCGACAGCAGGGGCCGGTTGACTTCAAAATATGGATTTTCTGTTGTTGCACCAATGAGGATAACCGTGCCATCTTCTACATAAGGCAGCAATACATCCTGCTGGCCTTTATTGAAACGATGAATTTCATCAATAAATAAAATTGTTCGTTTTTGATACAAATGAACGGCATCCTGAGCCTCCCGGATCAGCTTGCGCAGCTCTGCCGTACCGGCCGCCACGGCATTGACACTGACAAACCGGCTGTGCGTCTCCGCCGCAATCACATGAGCCAGTGTCGTCTTGCCTACACCGGACGGGCCATACAATAATAAGGACGGGATCGTATCCCGTTCTATCATTGATCGCAGAAAGCTCCCCGGTCCTACTAAGGGCTCCTGTCCATACAGGTCATCCAGCGTTTTGGGACGCATACGCACGGCCAGTGGTTCAAACCGGCTGCCCTGCTGTTCATCAGCTATGGAAAAAAGATCGTCTCCGTTCATTTGTTTGCTCCCCAGATTAAATAGAACGCCGCCAAGGTATCTTAGCGGCGAAAGTACATCAGAATAAATTATAAAAAACAAGAAAAAGAATCCCCACTATGCCGTTTATAAATCGAGTTTTGAGCCTGCCTAAGCAGGTGGGTGTTCTCCTATGACGTTCAGCAGTCCAGTGAAGGCATTGCTTTGCAGACACAGAGTCCGAACTCCCAATGTAAAAGATGTTGGTTCAAAACATCGAGACCATTTTACGCACACAGTAGGGCTTTCTCTTGACCTTAGTATAATAAAATATATAGAAAAAATCAAGCCTTGACAATATTTTTACAGTCGTTCCACACATATTTCTTATGTCAATGGCAACTCACGGCCGCCTTGCCGCTATCATAGGAAAGCGCACGGCAATTCTATTCCTTATCGGTATTATACCTCAGCCGTTACCTTTTTTACCGTTTCAACTACATGTTCTGCTGTAAATCCAAAATTCTTAAACAGCATTCCTGCCGATCCGGAGGCTCCGAAGCCGGGCATGGTAACTGTCGCGCCGTCAATCCCTACATAAGCGCCCCAGCCAAAACCGGAGGCCGCTTCAACGGCTACCCTGGCTCGAACGCTTCTGGGCAGTACGTGTTCCTTATAGTCATCACTCTGCTTTTCAAAAAGTTCCATGCAGGGCATGCTGACAACGCGTACATGAATTCCTTCTTTTTCCAGTAATACCTTAGCCTCAATAGACAGAGATACTTCAGAGCCGCTGGCTATAAGAATAGCGTCAGGTACGTCCTGGCCCGATTCGGAAACAATATAGGCGCCTTTCAGAGCATTTCTGCCCGTTCCAGATAGCTGCGGCAGATTTTGACGCGTCAGTACCAGCGCCGTCGGCGTTGTCTTACTTGTGACAGCCAGATACCATCCGGCAGCTGTTTCTTTAGCATCAGCCGGGCGGAAAACATTAAGATTAGGAACCGCCCGCAGCATGGCCAGCTGTTCAATCGGTTCATGTGTCGGCCCATCTTCGCCAACACCGATGCTGTCATGCGTCAATACATACGTGACCGGTAATTTCATCAGCGCAGCCAGACGGATCATGGGCTTCATATAGTCGCTGAAAACAAAGAAAGTCCCTGCATAAGGGCGAATACCGCCATGAAGCGCCAACCCATTAGTAACACCCGTCATCGCCAATTCACGAACCCCAAAATGGATATTACGACCGCTGTAATCGTCTTTGCAGAAGGATGCTTCACCATCCATCTGGGTTTTATTGGACGGCGCCAGATCGGCGCTGCCACCCATGAGCTGCGGCATGAGATTTTTCAAGCGATTGATCATAATGCCGGAAAGATTTCGTGTCGCCTGCGGCTTGTCAGCATAGGACCAGAATTCCTCATTATGAAGAAGAGCGTCCGCATCCACATCACGATGGAACGCAAGCCACTGTTCGCCCAATTCAGGATACGCCGCCGTATATGCGGCAAGAAGTTCCTGCCATGCTGCTTCTGCCGCACCGGCCTGTTTGCTCAATTCACCATAATGAGCATACACTTCTTCTGGAATATAAAAAGACTCTGTCGGCTTCGGCCAGCCGAGATTTTCCTTCATGGCAATAATATTTTCCGCTCCCAGCGGCGAACCGTGTGCCGAAGCTTTTCCCTGTTTAGCCGGGCAGCCATAGCCAATCTGTGTTTTGATCGTAATAAAGGAAGGACGCTGCGTATCTGCCTTCGCTTCTTCAATAGCGCTGCCGATTGCTGACAAATCATTGCCGTCTTCTACGGTAATCGTTTGAAACCCAAAAGCTTCCATCCGTTTTTGGACATTTTCCGTAAAGGCCAGATCCGTACTGCCTTCGATTGAAATTTTATTGCTGTCATACAGAATAACCAGCTTGGAAAGACCCAGTGTCCCCGCCAAAGAAAAGGCCTCCGAAGAAATCCCTTCCATCATGCAGCCATCACCACCAAGCGCAAAGGTATAATGATCGACGATCGGATATCCTGGCTTATTGAACAGAGCTGCCAGATGCGCTTCTGCCATAGCCATACCGACAGCCATGGACATACCGGCTCCAAGCGGTCCCGTCGTGGCCTCCACGCCTGTCGTATGACCATATTCCGGATGTCCCGGCGTCAATGACCCGTATTGCCGGAATTGCTTGATATCGTCCATCGTAAGTCCATACCCATAAAGGTGAAGAAGAGAATATAACAGCATGGACCCATGTCCGCCGGAGAGAATAAACCGGTCGCGATTGGCCCATTTAGGATCGGTTGCATTATGTTTCATGTGATGCGCCCAAAGCTCATACGCTGCCGGCGCTGCTCCCAGCGGGAGTCCGGGATGCCCGGAGTTAGCCTTTTCAATAGCATCAGCAGAAAGTACACGAATTGCGTTTACACAGGTTGTATCAATTGTACTCATTATTTATCGCTCCTTTATTGATGTCTTCCTTTATTATGAATAACAAGATGGTGTTCTGTCAATGCTGAAATGGGGATTTTCCATTTATTACCGTCTCCTTTTATATGGCAGGGCATTATATGTCCCATTCTATTTTGAATTGCTTGCCGGAATAGATTATAATAAATATAAATCGTTAATATACATTTCCTCATGAAAGGACTTCTATGATGATGAATAAAAAGTTTTTTTTCTTTGATATCGACCGTACGCTGGGATTGAACATATCCGAACGAGTCCCCTCTGACACAAGCTATTGTCTCAGACAGCTGCAGCGGCAGAATCATTTGGTCGCGATCGCGACAGGCCGTTTACAGTGCGATGCCCGGCGTTTCGCAGAGCAGCATCATATTGATGACATCGTTGCTGACGGCGGCAACAGCTTGACGGTACAAGGCCAGCTTCTGGAAATGAATGGCCTGCCGCTGGATTCCTGCAAAGCCTTGCTTCACGATCTGGACAAACGCTGTATCCCTTGGGCTGTCGTAACCGATAATACGCTGCGCCGGTATTCGCCATATGAAAATTTTCCCCGCGCTGACCCGCACAACTATATGGAAACCGTTATCCAACCTGTACCGATCAATGCACTGACAGTTATCTATAAAATCACCTACGTCCGCCAGGACAGCGGACAACCACGTCAGGAGCAATACGGTCTGCCCCATCTCCCTTATCTGGACAATACCTGGCTCATTGAGCCTGTCGATAAGGGAGACGGTATTTTGCGCATGCTGGACCGCATTGGCGGCAATCCCGACGAGGTAGTCGTCTTTGGTGACGGGCTCAACGATATCAGCATGTTTCGCAAGCCTTTCTTCTCTGTTGCCATGGGCAACGCACAGCCAGAATTAAAACAACTGGCCGATTATATTACGGATGACAACGATAAGGGCGGCATTCTTCATGCCTGCATAAAATTTGGCTGGATATAGTAGAAAAGACGGGCCGCTCACCGGAAGCGTCCCGTCTTTTCTATTACTTATGATTTCTGCGCGTTCTTTGCCGCTTCTTTTTCTTTATACCGACGCGTCCATTTCCACCTGTTGTGAAGCCAGAACCAATCCTCCGGATACTGGCGGATACGTTCTTCCAGACGGTCATTGAGCGTCTGGGTCAAATCATACATGACACGTTTCCGTTCTTCCTTTGACAGTTTGACATCAGAAGCATATGGCCTGAGCGGCGGCTGAATATCTATAATGTGATGATAGGGACGGTCTTCATGAATAAAAATCGTCATGATAGGGTAATTCTGTATACCGGCAAGTTTAGCCGGACCATCCGGCGTTAATGTATCTTTTCCGAACAATTTCACCATAATACCTGCATAACCGGGGTCCTGATCCATTAAAAGACCAATATAATGTCCATCCGTCAGCAGGCGCACCATATCACGAATACCGGTCTTATAGGTAACATGTTCCTTCATCATAGCCCGGTATTCATTAATAAAGGTATCGGCACTTTTACTGTTCTGCTCCTGTGCCACCGATACCAAAGGATATCCATTCATAGGCAATGCTGCCCCAATTAGTTCCCAATTTCCGATATGCGCGGTTTGAACGATAGCCCCTTCGCCGCTTTGTTTCAATTCATCCAAATATTCCTTGCCGCGCAGAGTCACTTTTTCATTCAAGCTTTCCCGCGTATATAAAGGAAATGACAGAACTTCTACAATCATGGGACCGAAGCGGACTGAACTGGCTTTGGCAATGGCCATGGCCTGTTTCGGGTCAGCCGTAATACCACAGGAAAGAATTTGATTCTGCGCCAGTATTTTACGCTTTCTGGGTACAAATATCCAGAAAATCCAGCCCAGAAAGTTCCCCGCGCGGTGCCGCATCCCTTCGGAGATATGGCAGATAATAAAACTCAGGCACTTCAAAAAAGTATACATACACGTCCTCTTATTTTCCCGTTTGCTGCTCTAATTCGGCAATCTTTTTTTCCAGCGCTTTTATGGTTTTCGCCATAACCGGCAACCGTTTCAGATATACCTGCATACGGCTCCATTCCATATGAGGGCGTGCCGGGAATCCGGCATAAATCTGATTGCCCTCGATATTCCCTGTAATTCCTGATTTACCGGCAAAGACAGCGTTATCGCCAACCGTAATATGTCCGGTGCAACCGGTCTGTCCGGCAAAAATAACATGATTACCCACCTTGGTGCTGCCGGCAATACCGGTCTGGGCAATAATAAAGCAGTCTTCACCAACTTGGACATTGTGTCCCAAATGGACAAGATTATCAATTTTAGTGCCCTTTTTGACCGTAGTAGACCCCAGCGTCGCATTATCGATACACGTCCCGGAACCAATTTCCACATCGTCTCCGATTTCCACATTTCCTATTTGCGGAATACGGGCATGCGTTCCGTCGTCCTTTGTGGCAAATCCAAACCCTTCACCACCGATAACGGCATGGGCACGAATCACATTTCGTTCGCCAAGACGGCAGTTTTCATGAATGACAGCACCGGGAAAAATAGTTGATCCGCTGCCGATCTTCACATTATCACCAAGAAAAACATAAGGATAAATAGTGCAGCCCTCGCCTATTTCCACATGCTTTCCAATAACCGCATAGGCCATTACCGCCGTATTGGCACCGATCCGGGCACTGTCATCAATCACAGCGGTGGAATGAATCCCTGCCTGAACAGACTGTCGGGGATGAAACAGAACAAGAAGCTGAGAAAATGCCAGCCGTGGATTTTCAACAACAATAAGGGTATTGTCGCCGGCAGGCACTTCTTCTTCTACAATCACGGCACCGGCATGGACCTGCGGAAGATATTCTGTATATGGCTGGACAGCAAACGTAATATCCTGCATACCTGCTTCTGCCAGCCCTTTTACATCTTCGATAATACTCTCTCCATTACCAATAACGGTACCGTTTAGAACAGCCGCTAGTTCTTGTACTGTTTTTTTCACAATATACAACCCCTTTTTACTGCAATTTAGCAATCAAATCGTCTGTTACATCGATGCCGCCCTGAGGAACAGCTTCTTTCACTACTACGATACCGACCTTCTTTTCCTTGGCGATCTCACCTAATTTGCTTTGAATTTCAGACATAAACTGCCGCTGCATGCTGGCACCAAAAATATTGAGCTCCTGCTGCGACTGCTGCTGTTTTTTCTGAAAATCTTCAGCCGACATGGATTGCTTTGCCTGCTGCAGTTCCTGTTCTATTGATTTCTGCTTTTCTTCTGTCTTTTGCTTGTACTGCTGTACAAGCGGTGCTTCCTGCTGTACCCGCGTCATATCAACAATCCCTACTTTATCTTCACCGCCGCAACCGGCAAGCATTCCTATGGCAAAAACCATAGCTGCTGCAGCAACTGCACGCTTCCATACTTTTATCATGTTGTAAAGCCTCCTGTCATGCCAACTTGGCAATAATATCGTCCGTTACATCAACAGCAGTACCGACACCGGCATATTCACCAAAAATCATATCGATCCCCTGTTCCTGCGCAACTGCTGCCGCTTTTTCACGGATGTCCGATATTATTTCTTCTTTAACCTGTTTCATTTCATTTTCTTTTGCATCCAGCTTTTGTTTCCATTCTTTATTCCAAACCTCTGGGGCCGGCCGGTTTTGAAGGCCGCTCAGCTGCTGTTGAAAGGCAGTATGGCTATCCTGTCTGCGCCCTTCCAAATCTGTTTTAACTTGTTGGGCATACGCAGCCAGTTCTTTCTTTGCTTTTTCGCGATACGGTGCCATAGCCACCGCAATTTCTGCCGTCGTCTGTTCCGTACCGGATGCTGTCCCGACAGAACGCATGAGGGTCTGGAGCTGTTCCTGCGCCGCCTTCCGTTCCTCGTCGCTAAGAACCAGTGTACGCAATTTAAGCTGCAAATTGACAATTTTGAGATTATCTTCACTGGAAATGACCGGATAGGTCTTTTTCTTTTCCTGAAGAAGCTGCTCATATTGCTGCTGCAGACCATTATTCAATTCGTTTTCTTTGAGAGCAACCTTGGCTTTTAATTCCTGATTCATAGCATCGGTACCAATCGCATCAGATACGGCAAAGTTTTTCGCTGCCTTTCCTTCCACCTCTGCCTGACGGGAATAGTTCCATTGTTCAAACTGATATTGGGCAATCATAGCGTTATATTCCAGCTCCAGATGATGATACGTGCTATACCTGGGGTGACTCATGATGACATGTTCCAAATCAGCATACGCATACACAGGAGCCGCTGGTGCTGCCGGCTTATGGCCTCTGTTATGCATAATCCACAGGCCCATGCCGATGCACACAGCAATAATCACTGCGCCAATAGCTGCCGCATATATCCGTTTCATGGCATTATTCCTATTTGGACTGAGAATCGCCCAACTGTTTTGTTACCTGATCGGTAATATCCGTACCGCCGTACAGAACGACTCGTTTATCGACAACAAGACTGAGGCTCTTCGTATTGGCTACACTACTGATAGCCGAATCGACTTTATCTTTCACGCCTTTATAAATTTCGTCATGCTTTTTAGCCAGATCCCCCTGCATTTTCTGGAATAATTCCTGTTTCTGATCATCCGTCATATTCGCAGACTGTTCTTCAAATTGCTTCTGCATATCTTCTCCTGCCTGCTGCCACTGTTTTTGGGCATCGACGGCATCCTGGTTGTCCGGCGTAATTACCTTGCTCATATCAATAACCCCAATGTTGCTGGATGGAGCCGCATTAACAGGATTTCCCATCTGCATGACGGCAAGGCCAGCAATACTGAGTACGAAGATCAGCGCTACAGCTGCCGAAAAAATCTTAACATTTTTTTTCTTACCCAATTCTGACATCATTTTGACATTACTCCTTTGTCTTTATAAGTAACCGATAATCCGAAGCCATTGATCATGGTCGGATACAATATATTCCAAACCAACATATTCGTGAATACGATATGTCAAGCCTACTTCATCATCCTGATTGGTCAAATCCCGATCAAAGCGGAGCATCCATCGTTTGCCCCAGTATTGGCGCAGCCACAAATGATTGCTATTATCCGTCGTTTCGTATTGATACCCCATCTGGGTGTATTTTCCCCACCGGTAAAAATAGCCGGGGATCACATTCCACTTCACAGAACCAGGCATAAATTCCACTTCACTATAAAACTCGTGATGACTGCCTACTTTGCGTCCCAAGTGGGCCTTGATGACCGTATCATCATTGCTGTCATGTTTATCCTTATCGCGTCCTACATCCATATATGCCCCGGCTTGTATATCATAAAAATCAGTTTGGGACAGCAGATGTATTTCCGTATTTTCACCGATGGATAGTGTCGGCTGCACGTGGAGCTTGTATTCTTTGATAACCCATTGATCAGCAAGGTTTTTCTGCAAATCTGCTTGAATATCCTGTTCATGACGCCGCACGAAGGATACCGGCAGACCTTCCAGACCGGCATAACGCTGTTCCATATGCTTGCGCGTGCTGAGAAAAATAATCTTAGGAAGATTTTCCGCATCCACATCAATATCCACATTGCGAACAACAGGCAGTTTTGGAAGCAGATATATATTAACGGAAGCATCCTTCCCCGGCTCAATAACAATATGAGGATAAAATTCGGGAAGCAGCTCCTGCAATTCGCTTTCCATAACGGATTTTACAGCACCATTGGCCCAGTCCAGCGCATCGACCGGCAATCCCACGAGCAGATTTTCCACAATAGGCTGTGCTCCCTTTAAATCAGCATCCGCCATACGGCGCCCCATTTCCGGAAGTGCCCCATAGTCGACAGCTAGGCGGACAGAACGAATCGTTTCACCCCAAGGGCGAATCTGCACATTAAGAACGGTATCTGGTCCAGGCGTAATTTGAATAGTCTCCACCGTATACCCGATCAGTACTCTGTTGATAATATCCGTAACGGCATACGTATATGCCTCCGCACCGGATCGGATATCGGCATCATCGTGATGAAGAAAGACGTGATTGCCTACAGTTTGGATGCTGGCAGCAATTCGCTTCTGTACCAAAGGAGGCATCGCCTCCTGTACAGAAGCAACATGGACACTGACATGTTCCACAGATGCTGCCATGGCACTACTAAGACTAGCACAGACGCAGAGCGCCGTCAATAAAGAAAAACGAATCATAGCTATCCCGCCTGTCATCATCCCGCATTAGAACTTGCCTCCAAAGCTGAAGTGGAACTTACCGCCATTCTGTCCTTCAGCATAGTCGAGGCGGATCGGGCCGATCGGTGTAGTAATACGGAAGCCAATACCGCCGGCATAATGGAGCTCATTATTGCTGTCATACCAGGGGACATTTTCCGTACCGCCCCACGCGTTGCCGACATCGACAAAAACAACCCCTTGAATTTTTTTAGCAATCGGATACCGGTACTCGACAGTAGCTTCATACATCTTGTCACCCCGGAATTCATCATCTTCGTAACCACGCAGATTATCCGCACCGCCCAACGTAAATAAGTCGTTGTACGGCATATCCCCGGTCGCGATGCCGCCCATAAGACGTACCGCAATGACATGTGCCCTGCCTACTTTATAATATAACCGGTTTTCAGCGATAAATTTGAAATAATCAAAGTCACCGCCCAGACCATTGCCAGCCCATGTGCCGGTAAAGGACAATCGCTTGCCCTTAGTCGGATCATAAACATTATCCCGGTTATCGAATACATGGGACCATGTTACACTGTTTGTCCGGCCAAAGTTATTTTTGAGGTAATTTCTATATGCGTCAGGTGCCGATGCGTCATTGGCCCATTCCCGATAGTTATAGCCACTTTCATAATCAGTATATTTCGTCTGTTTCGTTTCCAGCGTTACATAATCACTGACATATTCACTGCGCACACGGCCATACGTAACATTGAAGCCCGTCGTCCGTTTATCATATTCCGCCACGGAATCGCCATCCTGATTATAATCGTCATACTCCGATTCACGGTCAAATAAACTGAACCCAATAGAATCTCCCTGATCATTCAAATACGGATGGGTATATGAGAAAATATAGTTTTTATTGGAATCCGTATTGCCTCCGAATTCCCAGTTGATACTGGCCTTATCACCGGTACCGCGCAGATTTGTTTCACTCAGTCCCAGAATACCGACAAGCCCGTCCGAATCGGAATATCCGGCACCAATTGTAATAGAACCGGTCTTCTGTTCAACCACATCAATTTCGACAATAACGTCCTTGGGATTCTTTTTACCTGGCAGCAGCCGGACGTTAACGTCCTCAAAATAGCCGGTGTTATATACGCGCTGAATGCTGCGGCTAGCTAAATTCTTATTGAATACGGAGCCTTTTTTAAATCTCAGTTCCCGCATAATAACACGATTTTTTGTTTTGGTATTGCCTTTAAGAGTAATATCTTCAACATGGGCTTCAGAAATCCCGATATGGAGAATTCCCTTGTCATCTAAGCTAACTTCAGATACGCGGCTGAGCATATAGCCGGCATTGCCGTAGGCAGTATTAATATTAGCAGCATCCTTGCTGATCAGCGTCGTATTGAGAACCGTTCCCGGTGTAACCGTCACCAATTTCATCAAATCTTCCGTTTTCATCGATTCATTTCCTGTAATTTCCACGCCGTTTACAATGGGATTCAGCTGCACGGTATAGTTCAGTTCCACCCCCTCTGGTACACCGGTAAATGCCGGTTTAACCGTCGAAAAAAGCCCTGTCGCTCCGATAACGTTCAGGTCGTGACGGATATAGTCTATATTGACCGCATCCCCAACGCGCATAGCCAGGCTCGGCAGAAGCTGTGTTTCGATTTTTTTATCCGGAACAGGACTGATAGTAACACTAGTTGCGGTTTTTCCGACATAGGGAGCTACTTCACTGTCCGTAACAGCACTGCCATATGCAAAATTTCCTTCTTGTCCCTGCGGGAACACAGCCATGGGATAGTTGGGAACCGTCGTATCAATCTGAAAATTTCCCATATCCGACGTGTAGTTAACCGGCGCGCCCGGCAATGTCCGAACGGGTACGGCAGGCGCTGCCGCTTCAACGTCAGGGGCGCTTGATGAAGACGCGGCACCCGCTTCATAGCCAGTACCGGTTTCAGGTGATGCCTGTGCCGTTTTTTCTTTGGAGGCTTTTTCCGCTTCCTTGTGAACCTCGGCAGGACTCTTTCCTGCCTCAATCGCTGCCAGTTCTTCGTCTGTTTCATAACCGGTCAAGCCCGACTTGGCAGCTTGCATCGTCGATACGGTAACCGTATCGGCCTGCGGTGTAACCGTCGCATTCACTGCTGTTTTTTCATTGGCCGCATCGGTTTTGGCAGCTGCGGCCGTCGAAGTGGCTGCGGTATTGACAGTATCCAAAGGCTCATATCCCGTTGCAGCAGCAGCCGTCGTTGCTGCTGCCGTTTCATCATCTGCCCAAACCGGGCAGGTCATCATCGCACTGGTTATCATCAGGACGAGGAGTTTCTTTTTCCGCGTATTCATAAAAAACCTCCGTTATTTATTCTGTATTGCCGCTCCGCGCAGGCTGTGGCGCGCATCTTGAACGGCTTCTTGCACCTGCCGATCCGTTAGGACTGTTTTTGGTTCAGGTATATTATGTTGAACAGATACTGTCTGGGTATATTCCTCCGCAGACGGCACTGCATCAGCCTGTCGTTTCTGTTGCTCCTGCCGATCCGGCAACGGCATGGAAGAAGTCGTACCTTCCGTCTCGCTGTCCATTTTCATAGGTTCCTGCCGGACTGACTGCGCTATCGTTTCCTTCACGTCTGGAACAGTCTCCATGGTAGAATGGATATATGTTCGTTGCCCTGAAGCTATATTTTTTGCATCGGCAGCGGGAGCATGAGCCATAGGATTTTGAAAGCTGACAGCATACCATGCGCCGCCAAAAAGCATGACAGCCGTAACCGCAGCAACGATTTTCATAATCCCCTGACTAGTCATATGGTTTTTCCGCAGATTCTTCATTTCCGCTTCAGCCAGCATCAGATTCAATTCTCCCTGAATATCAGATTTGTGGTCATATGACTTTTCAGCCCGTTCCAGCCACATCTTAACAGAACGAACGTGTTCTGCCATATTTTTATCTGATTTTCCCATAAGACAAACTCCTTTCCGAGCATATTTATAGTATCCTCAAACGCCAGGTCTTTTGTAACAAAGAAAATCGGCCAAAATCATTCAATAAGGTTCAAAATACAGTATATTTCTCCATTTTTCTTTATCAAGTATCGAAATTTCTTACATTTTGCTTTCATGAATAAAACGGCTCAGCATGCCGCGTACTCTGCGGATACCGCGTTTTTGAAGCCGATACACATAGGGCAGGCTTACATCCATATCACGAGCAATATGTTTTTGCTGCTTATCCTTCAAATATACCTCTTCCACTACTAATTGTTCATTTTTCGGCAGCCGTTCCAATACCTTCGCTACATGTTCAAAAAGAAGCCGCTGGCCGGTCTGCTCTGCAATATCCACTCCTTCGTCAGGAAGAAGTTCTCGCAGCGTCAGGCCATTTTCGTTGGGTTCGTCCAAAGACAGCGAGGTTACATGGCCTTCTTTATTCAGATAGTCAACTATTTCGCCACGAATACGGTGAACGGCAAAGAGAGGAAATGCTATATTGCGAGTGTAGTCAAATCGTTCCACCGCTTCGATCAGCCCCAATGTTCCCTCTTGAATTGTATCCGGCAGCATATCCTTACGGATATGCCACCGCATCACTTCTTTAAATACCAGAGGCTGATACTGTTCGATAATACGGCTGCGGCTTGCCAGATCACCGTGATCTTTGTATGCAATCCACAGCGCCTGTTCTTCTTCAGGCTTCAGTAACGAGATATGCTTCAATTCTTCCAAATACGTTTCAAGCAACCTAACCCCTCCAGCTTCTAGTAAAATGAATATTTATAACTTCCGCCTATAAACGAGGATTCATCAGATTTCCAGGCATTAAGACTGAACTTGCTGCTCAGATCATATTGCGCTCCAAATCGATTGTCGTCATGATTCAATCCAAAGGCAGCCGTGACCATAAAATCGGTAAAGAGATATTTACCCATTTCTATATTATAATAGTTCTGGTTTATATCTGTATTTTTATCATTCAAATTCAAAGAGCCATTCGTAACAGTAAGCATATCCAGTGATAATACTTTTTCCAGTTCCTGAGTAATACCCATACTGTTAAGAGTCATACGAATACCTGACCCAATGAGCTTATCCACATCTTCTTCGTTGAGGGACGAACTCTGCTGCTTACCGCTGTTGCGCAATGTGATGAGCGAAACAATCTGCGGTTTAGTCAGCGGCGGATTGGACCGCAGAATCATATTCATATTATCAGCCGGGCCACGCAGTGTCAATAAGACCGAATACTGCCCGATCCGTGTCTGTCCTTCCACATCCATAACCGGCAGGAATGAATCCATGAGAGAAAAATCAGCCTTGGCTTTAGATATTTTAAAATTCGTATCCAAATAATGAATCGTTCCCCGGCTGGCTTCAAAACGCCCGGACGGGCGGGGATGTGCTGCTGTCCCTTTAAAATTGGCTGATCCGTTTATCATTAAATCATACAGGACCGGATTATACAACCGCACCTTTTCTCCTAATGAAACCGTGAAGTCCAGTTCTACATCAGGCGGCTCCGACGCAGACGTGAGAGCTAAGGGGATATCCAGAACCGTATCAGATATTTCAGCAATGCCGCTGATTTTAGGAGCATAGTCTTCCTTGGACAATGCCAAATGACCAGTAAGCGGTCCTTTAAAGTAATCACAGTCAATGAGAAGATGATCCATATCGATGGTGCCATCATAATGGCTTAATTGCCGTCCATCCCAACCGGCGTCAGCCTGTATTGAGACGGATCCCGGATTTTTTTTACCTTTTTTATCCATAGTACCGCTGACACTGATAGTCATATCAGATCCATTAAAATGCAACGTGCCGTTGACATTATTAAGAGGATAGCGTACCTTCTGAAACTGAATAATTCCGTTTTGTACACCCAGACTTCCCTTCAACACCGGCGCTGCCAACGTCCCCGTCAGCTTGAGATCTCCTTCGATTCCTCCCTGCGCCGACTTGACTAAGGGAGTAAGAAAGGTAAGTGCATCCAGACCGGCATGATCGAGTTTCAGCGTCACGTCCATGGATTCCTCCGTTCTGCCGCCGCTCAAAGCACTGACTGGAATAGTTCCAGAAGCACTGGCTTTGTAGGAATCTCGCGAAATGTATGCCTGATTGACATGGATAATGCCGTCATGAACATTGGCCAGGCCATAGGCACTTGTAAACGTGACTCCATTTATCATACCGCCGTTCAGCTGCGCCGATATATCTGCAGTTAAATCATCTCCCGTACCGCTCAGTTCAGCGGCAAAATCAATGGGAGCGTCTACAACGGCCTTTTCCATACCAAAGACAGAAGTCAAAATACGAGCCGGGAAATTCCGCGCAGCTACCTGCATATGCACCGGGCCGTGCAGGGCATACGTTCCCTTGGCCGCCAACAAACTGTCTCCCGTTTTCAATACCAGTTTGTTGATTTTCACAACGCCATCTTCAAACTGTGCATCAATATCCGCGGGTTCAAAAGCCTGCCCGTCAAGGACTGCCTGCGTAATCTGACCGGTAATGCCGGCCCGTGGATTATCAGTCGTACCATCCACAACAATATTTCCGTCAATACGCCCGCTGATATTTTGAACAGGGGCACCGACGATCTGCAAAATGCCAGCAATATCTCCGCTGCTCACAGAAGCCCGTCCCATAATTCGCTGATTGGCCGTATTGAACAGGATATTTCCGTCATAGGCACCGCCATTCTGCTTCAGCCGAAGATCAGTCAAGCGTATGATGCCGTCATAATAGCCAAAGTCACCATGAATCTCGGTAAGCGCCATATGGTTGATATTCAGCGCTGCGGCATTGAGAGAGCCAAACGCGGTGGGACTATCCATTGTGCCCCCGACATGCGCATTAATATCAATCAAGCCACTCCTCGGAAGTTTATTAGATGGCATAATTCTTGCAATATCCAGCTGATTCCCATTTATATACAAATCAAGCGTTTGCCCAACGGATCCATGAACAGAAAGTGACGCATTATATGAGGAGATATCGCCATTACTAATATATACGGTTCCGTTATCCAAATGATAATCAGCACTGATACTCTTATACAAATACCCACTGTAAGAACCTTTGGTCAGATGAAAAGATCCGTCAGCAGACGGATTATCCAGTGAACCGCTGAGAGTAACTCTATTGTCAATCCATCCTGTCAAAGGTATATCTTCTTTTCCAGCTGCGGGTAAAAGCCGTTCGATACGCATATGATCGGTATTAATATTAAGATCAATCATGCGGCGGTCCAGATCAATACTTCCCTTGACAGTATGCTGTCCATCCACATAGCGCCAATACAGCGCCGGAATATCAATATGCCCGCCCGTACCGCGAAGCGTACCATCAATGCTGTCAAAAGGCATTCCTTTAACGCTTCCTGATGAAGCGTTTACTAACAAATCCCAAGTCAGAGAGGCCCCTGTAATATGCCCCGCTGCCGATACAGTCCCGCTCATCGGTACTGATATATAGGAACTGAACATATCCATTGGCAGCTTTTCTGCCGTAAAAGAAATATCCGGTACATTGGTTTCAATATTATACGTCCCGCCGCCTTGAATGGTTCCGCCGGCAACAGACGCTTTCAAATTCATAACCGTCACAACATCACTGTCATAGGCAAAATCAAAGTCTGCCTGATCGGCCTCTATGCCATTGTATGACAGTCCCGATGCAGATGCTCTTCCCTTAGCTGCAATAAGGTTTGTATTGGCATTTCCTTCTGCCTGTATAGTCGCTGAAACGGATCCCAGCACTGCAGCTGGCATCTTAGGAAGTTGTTCCAGACGCACTTGTTGGGCCTGTGCCTGTACCGCATACTCTCCCGTATCCGTATTGTAGTCGCCAGATGCCGTAATCATACCGTCCGCGGCATGACCTGATGCCGACTCTATATTGATAATATGATCCACATATGAAAGATCTATACTTCCATCAGTTATAGTCATTCCATCATAGTTCAATGACGGTACCGTTACTGTACCCTTACCGCTTATATCATCTACAGTGCCCCATATAGTGCCTTGTATACCAATGGTACCCGACACCGGCAGCGATAGCTGCGGCAGCGCACTGAGTTCAATATGCGGTGCTTTAATATGCAGATTAAACACCGGAGTCAGGGTATTCGTTTTAATGATCCCGTCTGCTTTAAAAGATTGTCCATTGACAGCGCCTTCTACATCAGTCAATGTAATATCGTCCGTAGATACATCCACATGACCTTGCAGACCTTCTATATCGTACCCATATGCCGTAACTGAACCGTGTTCTATGTCTGCCTGACCCGACAAAGTCAGGCCCTGCTGACTTTGAGAAACACGAACTTTGATATTCGTTACATCTCCGTCATGAAGCGCCACATCAACGGAATCAGGCAGGAAACCGGATGCATACACAGCCTTCACGGCTTCACCATTTACAATTACATTGAAATTCCGTGAAGACGTATAGCGGCCGGATGCAGTAAGCCGTTTCTGATCAACCATCATATCTGCAGTAACAGCAACTTCAGGGTAAGAGGAAAAATCAGCAGAGCCACTGCAATCACTGCCCACAATAACAGTCCCATCTGCCAGAGCTGCCCGAACCGTGCCGCCGTGAATACGCACAGCCGCCCTAAATCCACTATCGGTTTTATCTGTACTCGGCTTAACCAGCGAAGCTATATTCCATGTATTATCCGATTTATTTTCCCATATATGAAGCACCGGCTTTTCTGCGTCAATGGAATCAACCGCCGTCATAAGCTTAGCATCTCCCAACGCTTGCAAAGCTTTCCACGGATTAACATGAACAAGAATTTCCTGTCCGGTCAAAACAATACGCCCTTGATTATCCTTAACAACCGGATCGGACAACGTCACGCACCCGGTCAACGATATATCCATTCCCGAAAATGCCATAGTTCCATTTAATTTATCATTTATGGTCGTCGTAACAGTATCTGTCATTTTTTGCATCAATACTGGCCGTTCCATCCATAACGCAAGAAACGCAGACAGAATAAAGACTATCATACAAAGGGCAATCCAATTTTTTTTCACCGTCGATCTCCCTTAAAAAAAATGCATAGTGCAGAATAAAGAAAAGAACTAATAATACTGATAGTTCTCTCTTTATTCTACCTATGCATGAGCTTAAAAGCAAGAAATATATGAAAATCGAATGTACTCTTTACAAATTGTTAAAATACTGTGACGTAAAGTTTCCCATTATCCATTCGTATTTGCTGCCGTTAAGGACGGATGAATTACTCCGGAACGAACGTCAACACCCATAGCCTGTTCCAGTTTGGCAATATCAATGTTATAGTCGTAAAGTGCCTGAATATAATTGGTTCTTGCTTCATTCAGATCCAACTGCGCATCAAGGACATCCAGATTGATACCAACTCCAGCCTGATAGCGGACCCGGGCAATCTTAAAGGCTTCTTCGGCTTCATCTACTGAAGCCAGTGTAGCTTGTACCTTTTGGGCCGCACCATTGAGATCTAAATAGGTTTGCTTGACGGTGAGCTGTATGGATTCTCTTGTTTGCTGCTCCGTTTCACGGGCCGCCAAAAGAGACTGCTTAGCCGACTTGATTTTTGCGTTTGTAGCGCCGCCATCATAAAAGCTGTAAGTTACGCTGCCAATAACCTTCCACGTCCGGTTTTCGGCACCGGGGAAACTATCATCAGACCAACCGTTGGATGCTCCGACGGAGACTGTCGGACGATTGCCAGATTCAGCAATGCCGATATTTTCTTCCGCAGTCCGTACATCCAGTGTTGCCTGCAACACTTCCGGATTGTATTTCATGGCATAATCGATAGCTTCTTCAAGAGAAATATTGTACGCATCAAAAGGCAGCCGATGATCCGTCAAAACAAGATTAGTCTGCAGCGGCAACCCCAGAATATTATTTAAATTTGCCTCCGAAGTCGCTACATTGGTATCAGATGTAACGGCTGTCGTCTTAGCATTAGCCAATGAAACATTTGACGTAAGCACATCTAATTTAGCAACCGTTCCCACTTGATACTGAGCTTGAACATTATTTAAATGCCCTTGTAAATTATCCACCGCTTCATGATACACATCCTGTAATTCCTTATATGCCAATAAGCCAAAATAGCCTTCAATAGCGGAAAGCTTGGTTGCCTGTTCGACTTGAAGAATGGTTTCCTGCGCACTTGTCTTACCTATCTTCGCCTTGGCAATAGCGCCTTCCACCTCTCCGCCGGTATATAGGGGGATATTGATGGAAAGACCATTACTGAAAGAATTGGCAGCACTCAGCCCGTGCGTCGTAACTCCACGGCCTCCATTGAATGTATAATCCACCTGAGGCATCTTGCCGGCGCGAGCTTCATCAATAGCATATTCAGCACTCTTCAAATCATAATGTGCAATTTTTATGCTCCGGTTGTAATCGAGAGCCATCTGTACCGTTTTAGGAAGTGTCAGATCCACGTTTTGATTAGATGCTACCTTGCCGATAACAAGCACCGGATCCTCCACATTTTTAGCATCCCATTTTTGGGAGCTTTTTTCAGCGTCCCCGGCAATCTGCTGGGCAAGCTGTTCCCGCAGTTCAGGTGTAACATCGACGGGACGTACCTTCTGGTTTGCTGTCGCTTTAGCCGCCTGTTTCTTCGGGGACAAAACCGCAACTTTTTTATCCGTATGCTGCTCTGCCTGCGTCAGGTCTACAGGAACCACCTTGGCCTCCGGTTCTGCTGCCGATGCCGCTACAGTTCCAATTGTAGTGATCATCATGGCAATGACAATTTTCTTGTACAAATGTTTGTTCATCTTGGGTACCCCCATCATTAGTCTCTATATATTCTTAATGCACCTAACTTAAAATGCATAATTAACACCATAATAATTACCGCCGTCGTGCCGTTCCATAGGACGTGTAAACTGACCGAAAAGATACACGTCGGGATGGATGCGATACTGGGCCTTGATACGATAACGCCAATTGTCCGGATCATACCCCTCCAGGGAAAGCCGGAATGGGCCATCAACAAAAAAATCCATCCCTGCACCCAATTCCCCATTAATTAAACCAAAACGGCTGTCAAATACATCCCCATGCCGGCCATACTGTAAATTAAAATTCGTACCGTTACCAATATTTTCTGCCCCAATCAGAGCAAAAGTATTGTTCCGGTACACTCTAAAATTTACATTGGCACCACTTTCGTTTTTAGTATCATTATACAACAAACCAGCCTCGCCTTGTACCTTTATTTTACTTTCACCGCCAAGAATTTTATTTACCTTGTCAGTAATCTGCGCCGTATTATGCAGCGTGGTCTGAATATCATTCTGGCTTTGCTGATCTGTTGTCACTTTTTCCAGAGACCGGGCTATATTATCAAACCGGTCCGTTATGTTTTTCATATTGGCCGCCATATTTCGAACATTATCCGAAGTCGCGCCATCTCCATCAATCCGCTGCAGCGAGGTGTTCATTTGACTGGTCATAGATGCCATATTGGCCGTAATCTGTTGAATATTTGCCGCATTTGCATCAAGCATGCCATTAGTTTTATCTGTCATGGATTCCACATTCTGAATCGAACGACGCATGGCGTTTTGTGTATCGGCATCACCAACAACGGCATTGATATTTTGTACCATGGCATTCGCGTTACCCACAAGCTGGCTAGCGCTGTCCATCATATCCGTCATGCTCTTGCCCTGGCTGCTTTCGATGCGATCTCCATCATTTAAAAGATGTTCGCGATCTGTCCCCGGCACAATAGCAAGTATTTTTTCACCTAGCAGACCATCTGTAGTAATGGAAATTTTAGAGTCTCTGGGAATCTCTGTCCCCTTGTCCAGTTTCATTTTGATATCGACGCCCTCCCGAGAGGGTGTAACGCTCTCAACCTTACCGACATGGACTCCTACATAACGGACGGAGTTCCCTTTTTGCAAGCCATTGGCATCCTGAAATCGTGTATAAATTTCAAATCCGGGCTTACCAAATATTTCTGCATGAGCCAGCGTAATCACAACATAGGTAAATAACAGTACGCCTATGATCGTCACGAGACCGACTTTTGCTTCTGCACTCCACTTCATGTAGCTTTCCTTCCTTCCTCGGGAAACTCTCCGCCATGGATGAATCGCTGAACCTCCCGGTCATCTGTATTCTTAAATTCTTCTCTCGGTGCGACCAGGCGGAATCGTCCGTCCTGCAGAAGAGCCAGCCGATCGGATATATAAAATGCCGACGTCATATCGTGCGTCACAACAACAGAAGTTACTCCAAAATGCCGCTGCATGCTCAGAATAAGACGGTTGATATCCATACATCGCAAAGGATCCAGTCCTGCTGTCGGTTCATCATATAAAATTATTTCCGGATCCATGGCAATCGCCCTGGCCAGACTGACTCTTTTTTTCATGCCGCCCGATAGATTATTCGGCAGCATTGCCATACTATCATCCAGTCCTACAAGATGCAGCTTTTCCCAAACAATACGCTGTATCTCCTCTTCACTTTTATGCGTACGCTGACGCAATCCAAAAGCCACATTTTCGCCGACTGTCATTGAATCAAAGAGGGCGGAATATTGAAATACCATGCCCATGTGCATGCGTACTTCATCCAATTGTTTTTCCTGATATACCGTAATATCTTCTCCGTTAATCAGAATTTTTCCGTCTGTCGGTCTCTGCAGGCCTATAATAAGACGCAAAATCGTACTTTTGCCGGAACCGCTGGCACCTAGTATCGTCAACGTCTCACCATCTCTGATATCTAAATTGATATGGTCTAAAATGACCCTGTTCCCGTAAGCTACGGTCACATCCTGCAAACGAATCATGTGTTTCTCCTAGTACAAAATAATGGATAGTAAATAATTGCAGATAAAAATAAAAATAATGGATGTCACCACGGATCGCGTTGTCGCCTGTCCCACACCCTCTGCGCCACTCTGTGCATTCATCCCTTCATGACAAGCAATCAGTGCAATAATGCCGCCAAAAAACATAGACTTAATCATACCATACACTACATCACTTACGGTTGTAAACAATTCAATGGAATTGACATAAGTAAAATGAGTCAGCCCGGCTCCCAAAGTAGCTACGGCATAACCACCGCCCGTACCAATAAGATATCCGTAAAAGGCCAGAAAAGGCACCATCACCACACAAGCGACAAAGCGAGGCACGACAAGATATGCCACCGGATCGACAGCCATACAGCGCAGTGCATCAATTTGTTCCGTAACCTTCATCGTCCCAATTTCAGCCGTCATGGCAGCTCCCACACGCCCGGCAACAACAACACCGGTCAATATAGGGCCCAATTCTCTCCCCATTGCAATCGACATGACGCCCCCTAACGTAGACTGTGCGCCATAGCGCATCAATATATCAACAATCTGCAGCGTCATAACCATGCCGGCAAAGAGCAGCGTCAAGCTGACAATCGGGAGTGAATCGACTCCTAAATGTGCCATTTGAATAATTGTATTTTTGACTTGGATTTTGGGAAGCTGACGCAAGGTACGGACAAATAAAACGGCTAAAACTCCAACCTGCTCAAATATGTGGAGGGTAAACCGGCCTATCTTTTCCAATACGTCCTGCACTCACAACACCTCTTCCACACTACATAAAAAAAAATCGTTCACTTTACTATATCATTATTATATGGGTCTGTAAAACATGGGCCTGAAATTGTTAAAAATTTGTAAGAAAACTGAAAAATCATTTTGAGTTTTCCACAACTAAGATAATAGCATTTTATCATAAAAATGGCAAGAACCTGTCCAATGAATACAAGAAAAAAGAAACACCGCATCACGCCCGCACAGGAATAGAAATAGCACATCTGTAATGGAACGCCTGCGCGTCAAGTACCGGCACTGCCCGTTCGCTTTACAGATGTGCTATTTTCAATTGATCTGAGCCGTCAAATCAACAGCGTGAATCGTTTCTTCCACTCCGGGAGATATACTCTGCCGTTTTTCTGACAAACTTTCTTCCTTATCATCATTGGAAGCCTTCTGATTATCCTGAACTGTATCACCGGTAGCAGCGGCATCTTCACTAATCACCGCCTTGGCTTCATTAATCCGGTGATTTTTTGCCATATAAGCATCTCTCTTTGCCTCCGGCACTACTTTGATCGTAATTTGTCCGTCACCCTTGACGATATATGGCGTTGTAATAGATGATTTTGCAGTTTCATTCGTATCTTCCAACAGACCATGCTTATTGGTTTTGACAACATCCTGTGTATCAACAACGGGTTCCTTGCCGCGAATTTTTTCTTTCTTTATTTTTTCATTTCCCCCACTGATCATACTTACATTCTGATTGAGAATTTCAATAACCAAATCATTATTCGCATCTTCTGTTTCAATATCTTTTTTCAATGCATTAAAATCTTTATACTGATGCAGTCGTTCAATAATTTCGTCGGTCAGATTATACTTTTGCTTTTCAATAAGGTATGGCAGGGGAATTACTCCACCGCCGCGAATTTCCAGTACGGCATCTCCAAAAGGCTGATTTTTAGGAACAACAAAACTCATAGTCTTGACTTCATCAACACCGCGGTAGGGATGCAGCGTCACCTTAAAGTATACCGTATCTCCCGGGCTAACAACCACCGGAGCTGCCGACGCATCGACAATCCGAGCTGATTTTTTAGCCTGGGTAATATCGACAGACATATTAATGTCCAAGATGGGATAATCAATAAATTCATTGTGCTTTAAAATATCCAGGACATTGTATAATTCATCAATACTTTTTTCATTGATATTATCCTCAGAGTAATACATATTGTGACGTGTCACGTCTTTATCCCGCCCCTGGGAAGCGCGAATAGTATACGTCAATGTTGCCGTTCCTCCACCAGAACGATCAATCGTCTTATTGACCGCATTATACACAGCCGTAGCTGCCAGCACCGGCGTCAGTTCATTATCCTCAACAATCTTGACTCGTTTTATATTCGCTGCGCCTGTGTCCGTATCATGCACCTTAATAATAACCGGAATACCCGGTGCCAGATAGCCATACTGACCGGCAATTCCAGCGCCCCGATCCTGATTGATCTTGCCAATCTCAGCTCCGACTGACCCTAATTTAAAAGAACTGGCCAGATTATTGACAATAGTAAAAATATAGGCATTATGCATAAAATAATTCATACTTCCCTTTTTCAGGAAAGGATGCCCGAAGGCAACAATGTTATTATTATCCACATATGTAACCGTGCCAATAGCGCCCATCTTCATATCTCCGTTGACCAGAGCTGCCGCTACAGAACTTCCCGGTTCCAAAGGACGGGCCGTATCATCATCCGAAGCGGACGCCGTGTCCACAGGATTGAAATTATATTCCGGCAGCTTACTTTGCATCCAAGCTGTCGATACAGAATCAAAACCGCTGGTCATAAGCGGGGTTGCAATCGGAATCAAAGAAGATTCACGGGCATTAAATGGCCGTATTTCTTCCTTTGACGGCACATTCCAAAGTTTGAGCATATCTCCGATGGGCGTTATCATACCGACCTTCGAGTTCGTAAAGGACCAGCCATAAGCCACAGCTCCCAAAAGCTTGCCGTCAATGTACACAGGACTGCCACTCATCCCCTGCGCAATTCCGCCGGTCTGTTCAATAAGCGGACCCGAAAATTTGGCCAATATTAAGTCGCCTGACGGGCCGCTGTTTTTCATGACACCGAGAATTTCCACTGGAAAAGTTTCTATTTTTGTCCCTTGAACGACTGTCTTAGCATATCCGGTCATGCCAGTACGAACTTCACTGACATTCATAAATTCCTGTGCATAAACGGAAAAGGAGATGGCACAGCAGACAGCCGCCAGACAGGCCCGAACGGCAATACGCCGTAATTTATTTAGCTTAATCATAAGATTTCTGATTCCTTTTTATTTTGTCTCAACAACAACCACTACAGTCCCTTTTTGCACTTGTACGCCGGGACTGACTGTTACAGCTTTAACAACACCGGTCGATGATGCCCGGGCTGCCGGCATAGGGCCGGCCAGGGAATTAACAGTCACAAGGACATCGCCCTCTTTAACGGGTGCTCCCACGGGAACAACACTGACAACACTGCCGCTTAGCACGGTCGTATATTGAACATCCGCCGCCAGAACAGGGATTGCGGTCAATATGCCCAACGCAGTCAATACGGCTGCCAGTTTTCGAAATTTTTTCATGACGATTCCCTCCTTATCATAAATCATCAAAACTATCCTTCAACCGATTCATTTCACGGAGCGCCTTTCCTGCACCGTTAGCGACACACAATAACGGCTGATCACAAAGATATGCTGCCATGCCTGTTGTGCCGGCAATAAGACGATCAAATCCATCGAGAAGAAGACCGCCGCCAGTAAGAACAATGCCATGATCAGAAATATCTGCCGCCAATTCAGGAGGCGTTTTTTCCAAAATGGAAACAATAGTGCGTAAAATATGCTGAATTGGTTCTTCTAGTGCTTTGCGAATTTCCTGTGAATCAATATCTACCATAACAGGAAGACCGGTCTCTGTACTGCGGCCGCACACATCCGCAGTAAGGCTGCGCCCGCCTGTCATCGCCGTGCCTATTAGAATTTTCAGTTCTTCAGCTGTATGACTTCCAATTGTTACATGCTTAATTTTTTCCAAATATTGGATAATAGCTTCATCAAAAGTATTGCTGCCAATCCGCAGCGATTCGCTGATGACAATGCCGCTCAGGCTGAGAATTGCTACATCAGTCGTGCCACCGCCCATATCAATAACCATGGAACCATTGGAATTGGCAATATCAAGACCGGCACCAATCGCAGCTGCCAGCGGTTCCTCCATCACGACAGTTTTTCGTGCCCCAGCCTGCATAGCCGCTTCAATAACAGCACGACGTTCTACGTTAGTCACACCGGAGGGCACGCAGATAATAATACGCGGCTTGAAAAACATGGCCTTGCCGATCGCTTTCCGTATAAAATACCGCAGCATATATTCTGTCGCATCATAATCAGCAATAACACCGTACCGCAGCGGGTGATACGCATGAATGTGCCGCGGTGTGCGCCCCAGCATAGCTCGTGCCTCTCTGCCGATCGCCACAACATGGTTTGTATCCGTATCAATAGCAATAACCGCCGGTTCATTGACTACAATCCCCTTCTTTTTCACATATACAATAATATTGGCCGTACCAAGATCAATTGCAATATCACTGCCAAACCAGTCAGCCAGAAAAAAAGAATGAGTATGGGTATCTGTATGTATCTTTTTCTTATTTTTCTTTTTTGTCAATATTGACCCGAACAATATCTGCACCTAGCCTTTGTAATTTTAATACCAGATTGTCGTAGCCTCGGTCGATATGATATAAATACCCGACCTCTGTCTCGCCTTCTGCCACAAGTCCGGCCAGCACCAAGGCTGCCCCGGCACGAAGGTCTGTCGCATTAACGGCTGCTCCTTTTAATTTGGACACGCCTTCCACAATAGCGCTGCGCCCTTCAATACGAATTTTGGCTCCCATGCGCTTGAATTCATCAACATGCATAAAACGATTTTCAAATACCGTTTCCGTAATAACACTTGTTCCCTGACAGATCGTCGCCAACGCCATAAACTGAGCCTGCATATCTGTTGGAAACCCCGGATAGGGCAGTGTTTTTATATCGGTCGGATGCTGGGGGACATGCCCTATAACACGAATACCATCAATACTTTCTTCCACTTCAGCCCCTATCTCCTTCAGCTTTGAAATAATCGGCTTCAGGTGTTCTGATAAGGCATTTTCCACAAAAATGTTTCCGCCCGTCATGGCCGCCCCAACCATAAAAGTTCCAGCTTCAATTCGATCGGGAATAACGGAATGCACAGCGCCGTGCAGTTCCTTGACGCCCTCAATGCGGATAATATTGGTGCCGGCGCCACGGATATTGGCCCCCATACTGTTTAAATAGGTTGCCAAATCGACGATTTCCGGCTCTTCTGCCGCGTTTTCCAGCACAGTCCGCCCTTCTGCCATAGAAGCTGCCATCAGGACATTTTCCGTTGCTCCAACGCTGGGAAAATCAAGATAAATCTGAGCCCCCTTCAAACCGTTGGGTACATATGCTTCAATATCACCGTTTTCCAGATCAATAACGGCTCCCATCGCTTCGAAAGCTTTTAAATGCAGATCAATAGGTCTGGCTCCAATCGAGCAGCCGCCGGGCAATGAAATTTTCGCTCGTCCCTTTCGTGCCAATAACGGTCCCATAACTAAAAAAGATGCGCGCATACGGCGTACCAAATCATACGGTGCAGAAGTAGCATTTAAATCACGTGCATCAATAACTAAGGTTCCCTTTTGAGGATTTTCTATATGAACACCCAAAGAGCTGATAACATCACAGACAGTATGCACATCATCTAATTTCGGTATTTCCGTCAACGTGCTTTTCGCCCCTCCCAGCATAGATGCAACAATGATAGGCAGCACGGCATTTTTAGCCCCGCTGATGCGAACAGTACCCTCTAAGGGTTTTCCACCATGAATAACAAGTTTCTCCAATTCTGGTGCCTCCTAATAAAATTCGAATATTATATGGTTAACCTGAGCAAAGAATGAGTCTGACCTTACCCAGCTGTTTTACTATATTTACTATCAAGTCATTGTACCATAAAAGAGAAAAAACGAAAAGGGGCTGTCCGAAATTGACAGCTTACCAAAGACAGGCAAAAGCAGCAGCTGCTCTTTTAAGAAACTGCTGCTGCTTTGCTGTATATTAACTGCATAATTTACTGATTTTCTACAAATGAACACTCCATTTTGCATCTTTACGGAACCGGTGGAAGGTATTAATAAATCGGATCGTCCCGCTTTTATACCGCATGACAACAGACATCGTACGCGCACCGCCGCCAAAATACTGCACCCCCTGCATCATCGGTGTATTGGTAATCGCCGTAGCTGAAAAGATGCAGTCGTCACCCTTTACCAAATCATCAATTCCCATTACCTTATTCAAATCGGCAATTCCCATTTCAAAGCACCGCTGCCGTTCCGCTTCCGTATACGGAATCAAACGGGCCTGCATATCCCCGCCCAGGCATTTCAGCGCCGCTGCCGCCAGCACTCCCTCCGGGGCACCGCCTATTCCCATCAATACATGAACCCCGGATCCCTCAATTCCCACATCGACGGCTGGAGATACATCACCGTCTGTAATCAGCTTAATGCGGGCACCGGCAGCACGGCAATCATGAATCATCTCCTGATGGCGCTCCCGATCCAGTATAACGACGGTCAGATCATCAACACTCCGTTCCAAGGCTTCTGCAACACGGCTCAGATTATAAGCAATGGGCTTTTGCAAATCAATGCATCCTTTTGCTCGCGGTCCAACACATAACTTCTCCATATACATATCCGGTGCGTGAAGAAGATTTCCCTTGCCGGCAATAGCTATGACGGCTATCGATCCGTCTTGTCCTTTGGCCGTAAGGTTGGTTCCCTCCAGCGGATCTACGGCAATATCCACAGGCGTACCGCCGGCTCCGACTTGTTCGCCAATGTACAGCATCGGTGCTTCATCTAATTCACCTTCACCAATAACAACAGTACCTTCAATAGGTACACTGGACAAAATAGCATGCATGCCATCTACTGCCAGCTGATCCGCTCCCATTTTATTTCCCTTGCCCATGAGACGGCCCGCCTTGACTGCAGCAGCTTCTGTAACCCGAACAAACTCCAATGTCAAAACACGATCCATAGCTACACCTCCTGATTCAATTTCCGACCGGTATTTCTTGTCACCAGCCGCCGGATCCAAACCAACTGTAAAAAAACGGCAGGACCTTTGTCTGCTTTCATGTCAACATATTTCTACAGAAAGCAGCAAAAATCCTGCCGTATATACGATTTATATGTAGTATACTTTATTTCAAAAGCGGAAGGACAGCGGTTTAAGGATCCGGAACCACCCGCTGCTGCAAGATAGCCGAGATCAGCAGCAAAGACCTACCTACTTTCTTTTGGTGATCACATCACAACGCATGTAAGGGCGCAGCGCTTCCGGTACAAGGACAGAACCATCCGCCTGCTGGTAATTTTCCAGAATAGCCGCTACGGTACGGCCAACCGCCAGCCCAGAACCGTTCAGTGTATGCACGTATTCCGGTTTGGATTTTGACGTACGGCGGAATCGAATATTGGCGCGTCGTGCTTGAAAGTCTTCGGTATTCGAGCATGAAGAAATTTCACGATATTTCCCTTGTGCCGGAAACCATACCTCCACATCAAAAGTCTTAGCTGCCGAAAAACCAATGTCGCCAGTACACAAGCAGACCACATGATAAGGCAGCTTAAGGGCTTTCAGAATATCCTCTGCATTCCGGGTCAGCTTGTCCAACTCATCATAGCTGGTTTCCGGTGTTGTATATTTGACCATTTCAACTTTGTGGAATTGATGCTGGCGAATAAGCCCGCGCGTATCGCGTCCGGCAGATCCCGCTTCCGCTCGGAAGCACGGTGTCATGGCTGTAAAATATATAGGCAGCTTAGCGCCATCAAGGATTTCACCGCGATAGTAGTTTGTCAGAGGTACTTCTGCTGTCGGAATCAGGTACATTTCCGTGCCTTCTACTTCCAAGCGATACATATCCTCATGAAATTTTGGCAGCTGACCTGTCCCGGTCATGGAATTACCATTGACAATATAGGGAGGAATGACTTCTGTGTATCCATCCTTTTCCGTATGCTGGTCAAGCATAAAGTTATACACAGCTCGTTCCAAACGCGCACCGGCACCCATATAGTAATAAAAGCGTGCCCCTGCTGCCTTGGCAGCTCGTTCAGCATCAAGAATGCCCAATTTTTCACCAACTTCCCAGTGTTCGAGAGGCTGGAAATCAAATGCCGGCAAGTCTCCCCATTTGCGTACTTCCGGATTATCATTATCGTCTCTTCCCACCGGAACAGAAGGATGACACATATTGGGAATCATAAGCTGGATATTCCGCATGGCCTTTTCCGCTTCCCCGACCTGTTTGTCCAAACTATCAATTTCATCACCGAGAGTTTTCATGGCAGCGATCTGTACATCTGCATTTTCCTTGTTTTTCTTAAGCCTGCTGATTTCCTGGGTCACTGTATTGCGCTGATTTTTCATAGCTTCAACCCTTTGCAACAGCTGACGGCGTTGCCCTTCCCATTCAACAAAGGCATCAATATCAGCTTTTGCATTCCGGTTTTTGACGTTTTCTTTTACTTCGTTTATATGTTCCCGAATAAATTTTGTATCTAACATACGATTCCGCTCCTCCTTAAATACACATACTGCGATGTATTATTTATTATACACGTTATAGTCCTTTTTGTTCAATACCACTGAACAAATACCCCATATGATTCGTGGAATTCAATAAGACAATACGCCATTGTCCCTGCTGGCATTCCAATACATTGATGCAGGTATTATCCTGCTTAATCTGCCAAAAATGGCTCATGTCAAGCCCCATAACATCACAGATAACAGCCTTATTGACCGCATCATGAGCGGCTACGAGAAGAGTTTTGCCGTCATACCGGTGCGCATAGTCATTAAAAGCATCCCGTACTCTCACCCGCACGTCCTCCAGACTTTCTCCACCTTTACCCGGCATAGTAACCTGCTGCGGCGCTGTGTGCCACTGCTGAAATTCAGTTGGATAACGAGCTTTTATTTCATCGGCCAGACAACCTTCCCACGCACCGTGATTGATTTCCAGCAGACGCTCATCTCTTTGGACTGTCAGATGATGCAGTTCTGCGCAAAAGGAACAGGTCATATATGAGCGTTCCAATGGACTGGATACAGCCGCATCAATAGAAATGTTTCGCAGCCCTTCAGCTACCATATGTCCCTGCAATATTCCTCTTTCACTCAGTTGCGTATCCTCCTGTCCCTGATACCGTCCTTCAATATTCCACTGTGTTTCGCCATGCCGAATAAGTATGATACGTACCATGATTACCTCCTAGTGTATGTCGCAGTGTATGAGCTTCATATCAAGAATACCATTAATTGACCGCAGCTTAAGCATAATATCGTTGGGAATATCGTCTTGAACCGCAATAGCCATGATATTGGTACCAGTCTTCGTCATCCGTCCTACCTGCATGCCTGCAATATTGATGTGTGCTTGTCCAAGAATAGTGGAAATCTGGCCAATCATATTCGGCTGATCAATATGCGGTGCCAGCAGCAAATAGCCTTCTGGAGTAAAGTCAACACGGTATTCATCAATCTGAACTATTTTAGCTTCTGATTTGTTAAACAGCATGCCCACAAGAGAATGTTCTCCCTTTGCCGTCTTGATACGCACCGTGACAGCATCCAGAAAATAGCCTTTATCGTGAGATTTGATTTCTTTAACAGAGATATGGCGTGATTTTGCTACTTCCGGCGCATTAACAAAATTAACCGAATCCTGCAGGATCGGATTAAGCGCTCCTTTTAAAACTGCCGTCGTCAAAAGCCGTGTTTCCGTTTCCGCTAATTCGCCCGTATATTCGACCTGAATTTCATTCATAGGGCCTTCCGACAAGTATACCCCCAGAATTCCCATTCGTTCCATCAACTCAAAATATGGATGAATCACGTTATATACGTTTTGCGGCACTGGCGCCATGTTGACAGCCGTAGCAACGGGTTCACCGTTGAGCGCAGCCATCACACCCTCTGCCACGTCCACGGAAACACCTATCTGAGCCTCTACCGTCGAAGCTCCCAGATGCGGAGTGATAACGACATTATCCATGCCGATAAATGGATTAATATCCTTGGTCAGCGGTTCTTTGGGGAATACATCAATAGCTGCGCCGGCTACATGTCCCTTTTTCAATGCCTCTGCCAGTGCGTATATGTCAAGAACGGCACCGCGGGAAACATTGATAACCCGGACCCCGTCCTTCATTTTAGCGATTTCCTCTGCCCCGATCATGCCCCTTGTTTCCTTGGTGAGAGGCGTATGCATCGTAATATAATCAGAAGTCTGCAGCAGCGTATCCAAATCCACTAATTCAACTCCAAGCTGTTTCGCCCGTTCTTCGGGAATATAAGGATCATAGCCGATAGTACGCATTTCCATCGCCTGCATGCGTTTGGCAATGCGGGAACCGATCCGTCCGACACCGATAATACCGATAGTTTTGTTCTTGAGCTGGATGCCGGTAAATTTTTCGCGATGCCATTCGCCAGCCATGAGAGAATTATAGGCCTGCGGAATATGGCGTGTAATCGCCATAATCATTGCACAGGTATGTTCTGTTGCTGCAACTGTATTAGCCGTCGGCGCATTGACAACAATAATTCCCCGGGAAGTAGCCGTCCTCAAATCGATGCTGTCTACACCCACACCGGCACGTCCAACTACCTTGAGCTTTTTTGCAGCATCAATGACTTTAGCCGTCACATGGGTCATAGACCGCGTAACCAGACCGTCATATTCACCAATGCATTCGATCAGCCCAGTTTCATCCAGATTCGTCTTAACATCTACTTCATATCCATGTTCCCGCAGCAGTTCTACCCCTTTTACAGAAACATCATCACTGACTAAAATTTTCATGTGCATATCCTCCCAGATCATCTGCAATTATAGTTTAATGGTTCTTTTGAAATTTCATCATAAAAGCTGCCAGCGCCTGGCATCCTTCTTCTGTTACGGCATTATAAATAGATGCGCGGCAGCCGCCAATGGAACGGTGCCCTTTTAGCCCGATAAGAGACGCTTCGGCTGCCTGTGCCACAAATTCTGCTTCCAATGCCGGTGTTGGCAGATTAAACGTCACGTTCATGCGGCTGCGTGACTGCGGCACTGCATGCCCCTTGTAAAAACCATCGCTTTCATCAATGACTTGATACAGAATATGCGCTTTTTGTATATTGCGCTTTTCTATTTCTTTCAAGCCTCCCTGCGCATCAAGCCAATGAAGTACTTTATTGACAAAATAAATATTAAATACCGGCGGCGTATTGTACGTCGAATCATGGTCCACGTAGGTTTTATACTGAAGCATGAGCGGCAGCTGGGAATTAGCCTGTACCAGCAGGCTATCCTTGATAATGGTTACAACAACGCCGGCAGGACCGACATTTTTTTGAACACCTGCGTACACAAGGTCAAATCGTGAAATATCAACAGGCCGACTTAAAAAGTCACTGGACATGTCGCAAAACAACGGTACGTTACAGGAAGGAAAATCATGCCATTCGGTACCATGAATCGTATTATTTGAGGTTATATACACATAATCCGTATCCGGCTTTATCACAGCTGACCCGGCCTCGGGAATATATGTAAAATGATCTGCCTTGCTAGATGCCGCTTCATAGGTTTCTCCGTAAAAGGCCGCTGCCTGCATCGCTTTATCAGACCACACGCCGGTATTGATATACGCACCGCGGTGTTTTAGAAAATTAGCTGCATGCATAATAAACTGCATACTGCCGCCCCCTTGAATGAACACAATATGATACCCATCGGGTATCCTCAGCAGCCGGCGCAGCATACATACAGTATCATCCTGCATCGCTTGATACGCCGCACTGCGATGACTGATTTCGACAATGCTCATGCCTGTGTGGGCAAAATCAAGAAACTCTTCCTGCACTTGTTTCAGCACCTCTAACGGCATAGCCGAAGGGCCTGCATTAAAATTATAAACCCGTTTCATTTCGTCACACCCCTCCAACAAAAAAAAAACTCCCGTCCCATCAAAGGGACGAGAGTATATCTCCCGCGTTGCCACCCAACTTGCCATACGGCCAACTTGAACCGCTGTATCGGGCGTACCCGTCAAATTCATCATTTGCCGCTCCGGAGCGGAACGCTTTATCCTCTTACTGCCTTGCACCTGCCGGCAGTTCTCTGTAAAGAGGAATAATTTGCTTCTCCTTCATCGCACTCTATAAAATTAGATTCATTATAAACAGCTTTCTGTAATCTGTCAAGACATAACATCCGGCCATCAGTATGTACTGCATTGATTTTGATTATGCCCTCTCTCTATACAAATTTATTAAAACCCGCTTTTTCCTCTAATTACACTTGCTCCAACCGCAGTTTTTGCAGGTATTACAGCCACCCTCAAAAACAAGAGGTTCCCCACATTGGGGACAAAAAATACTTTCTGCCGTCACTTTTTTATCCGCCTTCGGTTTTGCCGGCATCTTTTTGAGCGGCGGAGCCCCGCCTGCGGCAGCAGAGGACTGCCGCAGCTCCTCCTGCACTTCATTATACATATCCAGCAGCGCATTCCCTACTGCCATAGGGCAGCAGGCTCCTTTGCTAGTATCGCCGCGCGTAGACCGGCGTACAGAATAGGACGGGCAGTTCCCCGTTGAATTAAGCTGATCAACAATCGTGTAAATATCAATCCCGGCACGGGAGCTGATAGAAATCATCCGTGACAGACCAATCATAAAATTATTGCAGCCGCCAGTCGATCCCTTGCTCAAATAGGTTTCCAGCAGTGCCCCTGTTTCCGGATCAAAGAAAGCAATACAGTGCAGACTGCCGCAGCCAGTGACCAGCTTTCTTTTTTTTCCGATGACATTATCATCAATGCTGACAATTTCACCTCGTTCCAGACCCATTCCGGCAATCGGCACCATTTTTTTATCAGTATGAGTAGTCAAAATTCCGGCACGTTTACAGCCATCCCGGAAGATAGTGAGTCCCTTGCAGCCCTTTTCATAAGCTAACAGATACAGCTGTTCCGTATCCTCTACGGTAAAGCCGTTCGCCACATTGACCGTCGAACTGATAGAGGCATCAATATGCTGCTGCCATGCCGCCTGCATTTCTACCCGTTCACGATAATCCAGCGTAAGAGCAGTTACAAAACATTCCGGAAGGTTAGAATCATCCGTAATGTGATAGGTCTTCATATATCGTTCAACAATCGGCGTATATACCTTATAATATACATCCGTACCATGAAGAGACTCTGTTTTTCGTTCGTAGAAATTAGCATAAATCGGTTCTATGCCACCAGAAATCCCCAACATGGTAGAAAGCGTTCCCGTCGGCGCAATTGTCAGCAGCTGAGAATTGCGCAATCCATTTCCCCGCACCAGCGCAGCCGTTTGTTCTGTCGTGTTGGCTTTAAAATACGGCGTACTCATAATCTCATCAACGTGGCACATGGCAAAGGAGCCCTGGCTTCCGGCTAATTCTGCGGAAGCCGCTATTGCCGTATCCGCCATAGCAAACCCAAGGTCATGACAAAAAGCGACGGCCTGTTCACTGCCATACGTAATACCCATCTTGATAAGCATATCTCCCAATCCCATAATGCCAAGACCGATCTGACGCCAGGCTTTGACACTGTCCCGCTGTTCCTGCAGAGGATGCAGCGGCAGCCCTTCATCAAGGACATCATTCATAGCCCGCACAGCAACTGTTACACACCGTTTAAATTCAGGAAAATCAAAGACCGCTTCTGCCGAAAAAGGCGAATTGACAAAATTGGCTAAGTTGATACTGCCCAACAGGCAGGAACCTCCCGCCGGCAGTGGCTCTTCTGCACATGGATTGACACCGGCAAAAGCAAACTCCTTCGTATGAGCCAATAAATTCCATTGTCGAATTCGGTCCCAAAACAGCGCTCCCGGTTCAGCATAATCCCAATTCGTTTCGGCAATAAGCCGGAATACATCGGCAGCCCGAACCATACTTTCCACCACCTGCCCGGTCTCTTTCCTGGTATATCGGAGACGGAACTGATCCTTCTTCTGAACCGCCTCCATAAATTCATCACTCAGGCGGATAGAAATATTTGCCTTCGTCACTTTATTCAAATCTGTTTTTAAACGAATGAAATCCAATACATCCGGATGTGAGCAGTCGATGGAGATCATAAGCGCCCCGCGGCGGCCATTTTGTCCGATAAGCTCTGTTACCAGAGAATACAGCGTCATAAAGGAAATTGAACCGCTTGTTTCTTTAGCTGCATTGTTGATACGCGCTCCCTTGGGACTCAAGCCCGAAATATCAATGCCGCAGCCGCCGCCATAGCTATATGTCCGCGCCAGTTTCCCGGCGCGGTCAAAAATACTTTCAATATTATCTTCCGGCGGAGTCATGACATAACAGTTGGATAAGGTAATTTTTTTTCCTTCATATTCCAATCCCCGATTAGCTAAAATTCGTCCGCCAAATAAAAATTTCTGTTCCTTTATCAAGGCTGCTACTGCCGCATCATGTCCACTGACCCGATTCACCCAATGTTCAAAATCTTCGTCATTATTGCAGTACTTATGCTTCCAAATATCTATGCCAAGTTGATTGTGTTCGCCCAGCCATTCTTTTTCATCCATATTGAAAATCCTCCTTAATATCTCCCTGTCTTCTAAATGTTGCATATATATTTTCACAAATCACTACATATAGTATGTTTCATTACATATTGAATTTATGATAACAGGATAGATCAAAGTCGTCAAGACCTCTCTTTAAGGATTCTCTAATGCTCAGCATGCTCCAAAAAAGCAGTAACAATATGAATATATTCTCTTTTATCTGTCTCCAGCCCGACAGCATGGGGGGAATCTGCAAAGATATGCAAGTACTTATCGGCACTGCCGCATTGATCATATAAGCTTCTTGCCGTTTTGACCGGCACAAGTTGATCATCAGCACCGTGAAGAAACAGGATAGGCACCGTAACTGACCGTACCGCCTGAGCTGGTTCAATATCGGTTACCAGCTTATGCGTATGAAAAAACATGGCGCCCTGAAAAAAAACATCTAATATATTGTAACCCCAGATGGCCTGTTGATCGCCTGATACATGGAAAAGCTTTTCCCTTCCCAATGAAATAATATTACCATAGGCGCTGTCAGATACGACAAAGGCAATAGAATTTCCATGGCTGCTGCCAGCATATAACAAAGCCATTGCTGCGCCTAATGATATGCCGTGCAGCCCGACTTGCATATTGGGATTTCTGCGCTTCAGCCATTGCACCCAGCCGGCAATATCATCTACCTCACTCAGTCCCCAATCGGTATGGTCACCGCCACTGTCTCCGTGTCCCCGCTGATCAATCAGCAGTACATTATACCCCAGATTGCGGTACATGGAGACATAGGGAAGACACATAGAACGATTCTGATATAAGCCATGAAGCAGAATGACCGTTTTACTGGATTTTACAGAATTTTCAATGTATGTCCCCCTCAAAACAAGGCCGTCCGTACTCATAATATGTACTGCCTCCCAATCCTGTGCAGCCTCCCATTGATGTATAACCGAAACATCCCGGGTATGATTTTCAATGCCCAATATATGATCCCACTGGGCCGTACGAAATTCCTGATAGGCCACATTTCCCACATAGGAACCGGCAACTATAATCAGGATAAGCAAAACGATGCATAATCGGATAATCCATGTAACAAAACGCTGCAGCACGCAGATCACACCTTTCTTTTCATTTTATCTGCCAATGCCTGCTATACCTATTTCAAAACAAATACTATTCTACACCCTATATCGTACACCAGGTCAAGATATGTATTTTCCCGGCATGGTCCCTAAATCAGAATTTTTTCTCTCCCGCACTTGCTACTTTTTCCTGCAGCTGTTCCAGCGACGTACCGCTAAGAACCTCCAGAGCGGCTATTACAGTGCCTTCTACAATAGGGCAATCGATCATTTTTATTTTTCTGTCCTCCATAGATTCCATGACCATTTCCGCAGTCATAACAGCACTTCCCATATCCATGATAAGTGCCACGCCATCATCAGAATACACCCTATTGACGGCATTACTTATCTTTTCAAAACTCGTTCCCAAACCGCCGTCATCAAGCCCTCCAGCGGCTGCAACGGGTACTTCAGACGCCATCATACCAGCCAGTTCGACAACTCCCTCTGCCAACTTTTGGCTATGAGACACCACGACAATTCCTACCATACGAACCTCCTCAATGAAAAAACAGGGCAGCCGGACAGCTGCCCCACCTATTCTAATGCTAAGCTTACGAAAGATGCGCCAGTATAGTCTGCAGTATGTATAAAGACGACGTTGCGCCCGGGTCTTGATGCCCCAGACTACGCTCACCTAAATAACTGGCACGGCCTTTCGTCGCAATAATCGTTTGCGTATATGCCACGCCCTGCTCTGCCGCTGCCACCGCATCAGCCAGCGCAGCCTTGGCAGTCTTACCGCTGTCGACTCCATGCCGCAGCGCTTTCAGAGCCGGGCACAGCGCATCCAGCATTGTTTTTTCTCCTTCATGTGCCTTACCGCGCATTTCTATCCCTTGGACCGCGGCCTCCATGGCCTGTACGAACGCTACAGCATCCATTGATACCAAGCCGGTGCAAGCTGCTCCGGCCTTCATGAAAGCCGTCCCATATAATGGCCCTGACGCACCTCCAACGTTCGACACCAGCTGCAGGCCAATGCCCTTTAAAATGATACCAATATCCTTTCCTGCCAATGATGGCAGTTTTTCCTCCACCGCCTTAAAGCCGCGGGCCATATTGATTCCGTGGTCACCGTCACCGATGACATTGTCGAGTTCCGTAAGATAGTCCTTTTCTTCTTCAATCTTCACCGCAACAGCCTGCATGATTTCAATCAACTTCTTTGCATCAATCGTTTTAACTCACTCCCTTCTGACAAAAACAGCAGTATTTTCATTTTTTCCACGCTAATGTATGCGCTTTTGCATCATATAAAGATTTCATTTCATCATCCAGCCGCAGCAGCGTAAGCGAAAAGCCTGCCATTTCAATGGAGGTCATATAATTTCCAACCATTGTGTCATAGATGGTAATTCCCTGTTTCGTCAAATAATCGTGCACAAAATTATTTACAATATACAATTCCATAAGCGGTGTCGCACCCATTCCATTAACAATCAGCACGATCTCCTGCCCCTTATAATCTATATCCGCCAGAATATGATCTACGAGCATTTTAGCAATCGTATCAGCAGATGCCAATTTTTCCCGATGCGTTCCCGGTTCACCATGAATACCAATGCCAATTTCCATTTCATCCTCCGCCAACTCAAAGCCTGGCTTTCCAGCTGCCGGCACAGTACATGGCGCAATTGCCATCCCCATCGTACGGACATTAGCAATAACTTTTTCGGCCACTTCCTTTACCGCCTTCAGATCCGCCCCCTCTTCAGCCTTGGCACCAGCAATTTTATGAACGAGAATCGTGCCGGCCACGCCGCGCCGGCCTGTTGTATACAAGCTGTCCTTTACAGCCACATCATCATTGACGACAACATATTCGGCCTTGATTCCTTCATCAGCGGCCATTTCAACAGCCATTTCAAAATTCATGATATCACCCGTATAATTTTTGACCACGCATAATACGCCTTGATCAGTCGCCACTGCCTTGATACCTTCCAGCACTTGATCCGGCGTCGGCGAAGTAAATACGGTTCCCGCCACAGCACAATCCAGCATACCCTTGCCAACATACCCGGCATGAGCCGGTTCATGTCCGCTGCCACCACCGCTCACTAATGCCACTTGTCCCTGTTTTCGCTGCGCACGGACAACAATCGTCCCATACTCCAACTTGCGAAGCATATCTGGCGCGGCCTTGACAAGCCCCTGTATCATCTGTTCTTCAACGGACGCCACATCGTTTATGATCTTCTTCATTGCATTCCCTCCTTATTTGCATCGATACATACGTTTATTATATTTTCATTTAGTATATACCATTTATTCCACAAAATTCAAGAACCTTTACTATACAGGTGCAGCTGCGTCCTGCCAACAAAAACTACTCTCTACTCGAACATAAAAATCTGCCGTTAACTGCATTCACTGGCAGTTAACGGCAGATTGACCTTCATTCCGCTTCTCGTAAAATAACCTGGTCCAGACCATCTACTTCTCCCAATTGGACAGAAACATCCTCCCGCCGTGAAGTAGGTACATTTTTCCCTACATAATCCGCCCGTATAGGCAGCTCGCGGTGTCCTCGATCAACAAGCACCGCCAATTCAATAAAACGGGGACGCCCCAATTCCATAATTGCATTCAATGCTGCACGCACAGTCCGTCCGGTAAACAAGACATCATCAACCAGCACGACAGTTTTGCCATCAGCATCAAAACGTTTTTGTCCGCTGCCAACAGTATTAATCATGCTTTTCTTCTGATCATCCCGATATGCCGAAACGTCCAGGTCATATACCGGAACAGAACGTTCCTCAATACATGACAGCTCCCTGCTCAACCGCTGAGCCAACGGCACGCCCCGTGTATGAATTCCTACGAGAACGGTATGCTCCAAGCCCTTATTCCGTTCAATAATTTCATGAGCAATACGCCGGATAGCCCGCCCCATTGCCTTTTCATCCATCAAAAGTGTCTTATCTTTCCACATATTGTACACCTCACCTAGATATGTTTCTCTGCCCGCTTCAGGCAATCCAGGAAATCCTGCGGCAACGGCGCTTCAAAATGCATTTGCTGTCCGCTGATGGGATGCACCAGATCCAGACAATGGGAATGAAGAGCCTGTCCCTCAATGGGAAACGCATCTTTTTTATATCCGTATAACGGATCATTGATGACAGGATGATTGATATATGCCATATGCACACGAATCTGATGCGTTCGCCCGGTTTCGAGGCGGCATTCAATCCAAGTACATGCGCCATATCGTTTTAAAACCTTAAAATGAGTAACAGCCGGACGGCCGCCCTTAAAGGTCACTGCCATTTTTATACGATCCTTGGGATGTCTGCCCACCGGCGCATCAACGACACCCTTGTCTTCCGCAATATTGCCATGAACCAGTGCCCAGTATGTCCGCCGTGCCTTATGCTCCTTAATCTGCTGCGCCAGTCCCCGATGGGCCGCATCGGTTTTAGCCGCTACCATAACTCCGGAGGTATCTTTATCCAAACGATGAACAATTCCCGGCCGTATCACGCCGTTAATCCCAGAAAGTCCGCCCTTGCAATGAAACAAGAGAGCATTAACTAAGGTGCCCCGATAATTTCCTGCTGCGGGATGGACAACCATGCCGCGCGCCTTGTTGATAACGATCATATCCGCATCCTCATAGATGACCGCAAGAGGAAGGTTTTCCGCCTCGGCGGTCCACTCTTTTGGACTTTCCATTCGGATACATACCGTATCACCATCATGCAGGCGGTACTTAGCTTTCACGATGTTATCATTAACCTGTGCCTCGCCGCGCTGTACGATCTGCTGGGCAAAGCTGCGAGAAATATCCAGTGCCTGGGTCAAGTAGACATCTACACGCATACCTGCCGCTTCTTCCGTCACCTGCAATATTTTTTCATCCATTTTAGCATCCTCATTTTTCTGAACCCTGAGTCCAGCTATACCATAGCAATAAACATACGCCTACAACAATGCCGATATCCGCAATATTGAACACTGGCCAAATTCTGAAATCAAAGAAATCGGTAACGGCACCATGCAATCCCCGATCCAGAGCATTGCCAAATGCCCCGCCCAACAGCATTCCCACACCGCAATGCACGATAAAATCGTTGGGTATTCTTTTTCTAAAAATCCCATATAAAAGAAACAATATTACAGCAATAACCATGAAAAGCCATTGTTGATTTTCCAAAATGCCAAATGCCGCGCCACGATTTAAAATATATGTAATATGAAAAAATCCCGGAATGACCGGAACTGATTCATGGAGTATCATCCATTCCCGAATACTCAATTTACTGACCTGATCCAACAAAACCACGATAAACGCAATATATAAAACCTGCACAAAAGGCCTCCTAAATCATTAATCATCAAGCATAATTAGTTCTTACAGTGCTTTTATCCTATCATAGAACTCTATAAAATTCAAATAAAAAGGGAGACATATAGATGTCTCCCTTTTATCACATTCTCGTTGATATTATTCAGCAGAAATAGCACCTGTAGGACATACGGATTCGCAAGAACCGCAATCGATGCAAGCGTCGCCAATAACATACTTCGTTTCGCCTTCTTCGATAGCACCTGTAGGACAAGCACTAGCACAAGAACCGCATTTTACGCATTCGTCAGAAATTACATGCATTGTTTTCACCTCCAAACTCACAACGTTTCAAGGGGAAGACCCCTTTGTCTTTCTCATTATTACACGAATATATAAAAATGTCAATGAATACTAAATCAGTGAGGATATAGATATTTACTGGCTTTACAGGACCTACCGTCAAAAATTTATCAGAAAAAAATTCTCCTCAATTATTTACTGCATTTCCCGGGAACACGTATAAAAAGGAGCCAGCGAGGGGAGCCGGCTCCTTTTTTTTATAGCAAGACATTATCGGGGGAAGACAATGCCTTATAGTTGAAGATGATAAGATAGGGGTGTTCGAGGGGTATATGAACAACTTATATCTTCAACATTTGTAGATGATCTTTTCTACATTCTTATCATAGCAGGTTATTTTTAAAAGTAAATTAAAATTAGATTAAAATTAGATTAAATTTTAGATCCCCTTTTCATGCCTTATCCGCAAATATGAGTACAAAAATTAGTATAGATAATGTATAATAATAACTAGGATAAAATGTTACGACAAAACTTACTGTACCAAGGGGGATTTTTGCATGATTGAAAAAACGCAAATCTTAATCGTCGAAGACGAGAAACAAATCGCCCGTTTCATTCAAATGGAACTCGAGCATGAAGGCTATGAATGCAGCGTAGAATCTAATGGAGCGGCCGCGCTGGATCGTATCGGACAAGACCATTTCGATCTTATTCTGCTGGATGTTATGCTCCCTGATCTGGACGGTTTAACGATTTGCCAGCGCACACGCGAGCTATCAAATGTTCCTATTATGATGCTGTCTGCCAAAGATGATATTGAAACAAAGGTCACCAGCCTGGATCTGGGAGCTAACGACTATCTAACTAAGCCTTTCAACAGCAAAGAACTCTTTGCCCGCATCCGCGTTCTCCTGCGGGAACGGGAAATCAAGCCATCTGGTGAAAATTTTCTGCAGCTTCAGGATATGACACTTTACTTGGAGCGCCATGAAGTTGCTGTTGGAGAGCATACCGTAATTTTAACAAAAAAAGAATTTGAGCTATTGACCTATTTAATCCGCAACAAAAACATCGTCCTGACACGTGACCGTATTCTTGAAGAAGTGTGGGGATATGATTATGTCGGTGATACCAATGTGGTAGACGTTTATATCCGGTATATCCGAAGTAAGATCGGTTCAAAAAAAGGACGGGAATACATTCATACAATCCGAGGAGTTGGATATGTGGCAAAAGATTAAAAGTGTTTTAGTCCGCTATTCTACAATAGCTCCCTTGCCGATATTTGCAAAAATGGTTCTGCTGTATTCATTCATTGTGTTTTTTATTCTTTTGATTGTATCTGTCATTACAGTAACCAGTGTCCATTATATTATGGATGATTCGATAAAGGATGATTTAAACAACAGCGCACAACTTACCCTCAGCTATTTGGACTCTTATGGAAAAATAGATTCATCTGTATTTATACGTTCAAATCTCCCACCTTTCGTAAATCTCCAAATTTACGACGGAGCCGGAAAAATAATTTTAGATAACGGCCCTACTCATACTATTAAAAAATGGAGCGACCGCTATATTGACGATGATATACGAAATGAAAAAGACACCCCTCTGCCCACGATTATCCAAGGTAATGAGGCATCTGAATTTTCATACTATAAAAAATGGTACGACAAAAACGGAAAAATCTATTATCTCCGCTTCTCCCGCCAGCCGGACAAAGAAAATAACTTTGTATCACTTTTATCTAAACAACTGCTGGCATCTGTTCTGATCAGCCTGATCCTTACCGTATTTACCGGTATGTATCTGATGAAAAAATCACTGGCACCACTGCATATTATCAACGACACCGTAAAAAAGATAGAAGTCAACAAACTGGGCAGCCGTATTATTTTATCAAACAATAAAAATGAATTAAACGACTTAGCCGTCACCATCAATCAAGCCCTGGACCGTATCGAATACGGCTATAAGCAGCAGCAGCAGTTTATCAGTGACGCTTCTCATGAATTACGTACCCCGATTACAGTAATCGCCGGTTATGCAGACTTACTGGATCGCTGGGGTAAAAAGGACCCGGAAGTGCTGCAAGAAGGAATTACCGCTATAAAATCAGAAACGGAATACATGCGTCAGCTTATTGAACGACTGCTTTTCTTTGCCCGCTCCAACAGCGGCACACTCGCCAAGCACTTTATGGACATTAACACGGCCCAGCTGCTGCTGGAAGTATATAATGAAATTAACCTCATCGACGCCAATCATGATATCATCGTGACAAAAAATGAATCAGAAACAATTTATGCCGAACCAGGCAGCGTAAAACAAATGCTGCGTATATTTATTGATAATGCCATAAAATATACACCACCCAAAGGAAAAATTTATTTATCCTGTGAAATACACGAAAAAGAAGTATATTATAAAATCACCGATACGGGAATTGGAATTCCAAGAAAAGACTGGGATCGGGTATTTGAACGCTTTTACAGAGTCGAACAATCCCGGGCCAAGGAAACAGGCGGTTCTGGTTTGGGACTGTCTATTGCCAAATACATTGCAAAAGGAAATAATGCCAAGCTCAAGCTAGAAAGTGAACTGCATAAGGGCACAACAATCATGGCAATCTTCCCGATAAAGAAACCGGAGCAGAAACAATAGAATATATAAGCTATGTGCCAAGAAAAAGAATACTATTTTTTATTACTGCCGGTCACTATATCGATCGGCAGTATTTCCTATGAAGCTACGTACTCAATGAAATACGAAACAGGAGATTCTTCATAAGAATCTCCTGTTTCGTATGATACCGTTTTTCAGAACCGCAACTGCCGCAACGTAAAAAAACGCCTATCAGCTCTCCATACACCCTATCAAAAAGCAACATACTGTGCCTTTGACAGCAGAGTGCTATTCTGAGCCGCCTACGGCAGCCTCGCCGGGAAGCAAATACCGGAATATAGTATAGTATAGTATATGTTCCCAATATATTTCATAAAACAAAAGACACGCACAATATGATCACTGTGCGTGTCTTTTCTGCTGAATCAGCGGCTTCCTATCCTCCCGGGGCGCTTCCACCCAAGTACTTTCGGCGTTTGCAGGCTTAACTGCTGTGTTCGGTATGGGAACAGGTGGGTCCCTGCAGCCATCACCACTGAATTCGTTTCAGGATTCGTATCCTGACAACTACATCGAAAAGTATTTCGGACCTTAACTACCCGTCTAACTCTTACACCATCTACATGGTTCTTTCTATTGCTTCTTTGCTTAAGTCAAGTCCTCGGTCTATTAGTACCGGTCCGCTCCATACATTACTGTACGTCCACTCCCGGCCTATCTACCATGTCGTCTTCATGGGACCTTACTTACTTTCGTAATGAGAAACCTCATCTCTAGGCTGGTTTCACGCTTAGATGCTTTCAGCGTTTATCCGTCCCGAACGTAGCTACCCAGCTGCA
>NZ_LEKT01000160.1 GCF_001045675.1 Megasphaera cerevisiae DSM 20462 | reverse complement strand
AAGATAGGACCGAACACGTCCTTCAGCGCTATCTGCATGTCTTCCTGCGTCTTCGGCTGGTATTGTTCCATGATGAGCTTGGCGATTGCCTGGCCTTTCTCACTCGGGTTTCTACGTTTCTTCATCAGTGCTGTACTCAATTCCTTTCAACCTGCTTTCTGATAGTGTACCGCACCTCGACAAAAAAATGAAGTGCGTAAGTTAGTAAATTGGTTACCGGTAACTTACACACTTCATTTTACACTCCCGCATCGCAGATCGGCGAATAAGATGAATATCATATATTGCCATTCCATATCCAATGGCAACAATCCCCCCCATCAGTGGTGAGATCAACATGGCACCAATAAGTACAGTAATACTATTCATATTCAGACCAATACACGCAATAAGAATTGCTAATACTAAAATAATTAAATTACTGCTTTTCACAGAAGCATTATATTCTACGCGTTGTCGTACTTCCTCCATAGGAGCGCAGTCAGAGGTTAAGTCAAAAAAAGTATTTCGTATCATAGTTCTTCACTCTCTTTTAATCTATATATTTTTATAATTCTACCTTTATAATGGATACCATTATTTTATCTTATGTAATCATTGTATATCAAGTATAATTTTAATACCAGCACATCTTTTTCTTTTATTTCGGTTTTATATTGACGGCTATTACTC
>NZ_LEKT01000159.1 GCF_001045675.1 Megasphaera cerevisiae DSM 20462 | reverse complement strand
GCAGAAGCTGCCAAACAAGCGCCGCATCACATTGAAAAAGAAACAGACAAGAAAGAGGACTCTCATCATGATGATACGCCGCCGTCTACCTCCGACAAGGAAGGGACGCTGATTGTGGACGCTACCTGTGCGCCATCTCGTATCAAATATCCTAGGGACATGGAATTGTTAAATGAAGGACGAGAAAAGCTGGAACATATCATCACCGTGCTGCATACTCCCACTGATGGAAAGAAACCGCGAACCTATTGCCGCAAAGCCCGGAAGGACTATTTGAACATCGTCCGCGCCAAGAAAAACAAAGCAAAGAAACTGCGGCATGGCATCCGCAAGCAATTGCAATACCTTGCCAGAGATCAGCGATATATCGCTGATCTGTTACAAGACGGCAGACAGCTGGCACACAAGTATCAACAACAGTTAACCGTGATTCAACAGATGTATGCGCAGCAGAAGTACATGTATGATCATCATATCCATCGTATGGAACACCGCATTGTAAATCTGCGTCAGCCATTTTTGCGGCCGATTGTGCGTGGCAAAGTCAAAGCACCTGTAGAATTTGGCGCCAAGTTGGACATCAGCGTCGTGAACGGCATGGTACGGTTAGAACGACAGAGTTTTGAAACCTATAACGAAAGTACGCTGCTACCACAAGAAATCGAACGATACCAAGAC
>NZ_LEKT01000158.1 GCF_001045675.1 Megasphaera cerevisiae DSM 20462 | reverse complement strand
TATTGTAAAGAAAGAGGTATCCGGTTGTCGGGGCCGGCCTTAGGACGGCCCAAGAAGGATGCTGTCAGAGACAGACGATTAGAATACAAAGACAATTGCGATCGCGTGGAAGTAGAACGAGCTTTCAGTTTAGCGAAACGTCGGTTTGGCCTTACTCAAATCAGAACCTATCTGAAAGAAACGACACAGAGTGTGATAGCGCTGTCTATTTTGGCACTGAACCTGGGAAAACTCCAGGCTATTCAGTGTGCGCCAATTTTATTTTATCTACAGGTACTGCTGTGGAAAGTAAAACGGGCCTTAAAATGGCTGCCGTGTCCCAATGTGGTTTTTGCGCAGTAGACATTAAATAATTGAATGAGTAAAAAACGAGGCCGATTGCTAAACCGGCCTCGTTTTTTTTTCAATTCCTGCCACCTATGCCCATCAAAGAAGGGTTTGTCAAGTTAAGTGTGTAAGTTTTTTTAGGTATCATAAAAGAAGATGCGTTACCAGTGATTGCTGGCTTTAAAATTTCTCGTATTTCAGGATACGAGCTTGCAGCTTATCATCCATAGCCAACTGGTTTCTGACCATCGCCCAGTTCTGGATATGATGCCCTTCCCACTTGGCATAGAGTTCCTTTACCCTGAGATAGAGAACCTTGAAGACAGATTCCTCGCTGGAGAACGAGCCCTTCTT
>NZ_LEKT01000157.1 GCF_001045675.1 Megasphaera cerevisiae DSM 20462 | reverse complement strand
ACCCATACTAGTACCTAATAAGTTTAATGACTTAATTGGGCCTACTAATCCGATTAAACCAAACCCAGCCGAATCAGGTGTACCTTTAATATTAAGCAACCCGCCTACGAGTCCTGATACTGCAGCGGTACATGTAACTGGTAAAAATATAATAGGATGTCGAATGGTATTCGGCATCATTAATTTAACGGCACCGAGTAACACTGAAATAGGAACACCTACTTTGTTAACACGCCATGCCCCTAGTGCTAGCATAATAGCACTGGCAGAGACACCTACAGCGGCTGAACCTGCTGCGAGCCCTGAAATACCAATGGCAATACCAATACCAATCGCAGATATCGGTGACACAATAAGAATAGAGAATATCACTGCAATTAGAATTGTCATAATGATAGGTTGTGTATTTGTTAAGCTATTAACAACACTACCTATGCCCACTGTTATCAATTTGGTATAAGGCAGTAATAATAATCCTAAGAGACCAGGAATACCACCGGCAACGATGGGTAAGATAATCATATTTAAACTGCCTGCACGATCTCCGATGATTAAAATAATACCTACTGCAATCGCTCCGGTAATCATGGTATTAATTAAATCTCCGATACCTGTAATGACCCATTGGTGATTTGTAATTGTCGTTGCACCAGAACCGACAAATGTTGCTGCACCAACCACAGC
>NZ_LEKT01000156.1 GCF_001045675.1 Megasphaera cerevisiae DSM 20462 | reverse complement strand
CGTCTAAATAATCACTATAAGACTGATCATAATACGTGATAGTACGCCCATCATCTAAACGTCTTGTACGAGGTCTCGGTGTCCCCATAGGTGGTAACTTGATTGTGTATCTCCATACCTTAGCCATCGCTATTCACTCCTACTTATCTTCCTGTTCTCGCTTTTGTGCGTCCCAAAATTCAGCGATTCTATCGCCTTCTGATTGCTTATACGCTCGTTCTTTTTCCATTCGCTCTTGGCTATCTTTAGGCAAAACTTCTATTTCTTCTTTCATCGCCTTACGCTCAGCATTATGTTTAGCGATAACTTCTGATTTGGTAGGGGTTTGAGCCCGTTTATCTGTTTTGTTTTCGGTTTCTATTTCGGCTTTCTCTTTCCTTGCCGTCGGCTTAGCTTGATAACCTAAATAATCCATATTCATATCTTTCGTATGTTTTTGTATTACGTCAGCTTGTGCTTTTAAATCGACGTCAGATTTTTTCTTCGGTTTTTTATACTTTTCAGGGTGTTCTATAGCGTCGTTAAATAGCTCAATGACAGTGTTTAGTTGATTCAACGTGAAGATATCCCCTAACGCATAAAGTGCGTCCTTTTCTTCAGTTTTGATCTTGATTAGTTTCTTATATTTGAAGATAGCTGTTTTACCTAACTCTAAATGTTCAGCTAATAATTTCCACTGTGCGTCAC
>NZ_LEKT01000155.1 GCF_001045675.1 Megasphaera cerevisiae DSM 20462 | reverse complement strand
CGGCAGGAGCTTCGGTAGATACCCACTGTTTACTTACATATTAATCCCCAATGCCCCGTGCGGGCGGTGGGGTCGTGTGATCCTTTTGTAAGGGTTATAGTTGTGTCGGATATGTTTTCGACGCCAATCATGTCGTCTGCCGCAGAATCGACTGTGACCACGGGCAAAAGGACTTGATTAATTTCAAGTGGGAATGTGATCGTTTGTGCGCCGGCCAAGGGGGCACCAATACTAAACAATCCCCACTGTTTAATATCCGATTACAACGAGGTATCCGTATTGAACAGCAGGATCACTTCCATTGCTGGATACTGTCCCTTGCGTAGTACTATCAATTTTAAATCCATATGTTACAGTATTACTTCCCGAGTCGATTCCAGCGGCAGCTAGTGGTTCAGATGTAAACGCGATGGGAAACGTAAATGTTCCTACCTGCATTTTTCCCCACTGTTTAAACACCAATAATAAAAAACCGTACGTTTTGCCCTTGCCGAGTTATTGTCCCACCGTTAACAACCCATTTAGATAAAATATTAGCTCGGGTATTTGATGCGGTGGCAATGTCTGCTCCAGCTATTGCAATGCCATTTATGTTATTATCCCAGCCTGAGGGATCGCCTTCCGTGGTTATGATTGCCCAAGGTTTGTTGGATAACGCAATAGGATATATGATTGCAGATAAACCGTTT
>NZ_LEKT01000154.1 GCF_001045675.1 Megasphaera cerevisiae DSM 20462 | reverse complement strand
TATTAAAGTACTCAACAAAATACAGTGAAGAAGTACAAGATCCTGAATCTTTATCAGAAGTAATGACTAATGCTATGAGAATAGCAACATCAGGTAAAAATGGTGCAAGCTTTATAAGTATTCCACAAGATGTGATTTCAGCACCAGTAGAATCAAAAGCAATAGCACTATGTCAAAAGCCTAATTTAGGTGTTCCTAGTGAGCAAGATATTAATGATGTGATTGATGCAATTAAAAATGCAGCATTCCCTGTTTTACTTGCTGGTATGAGAAGTTCAAGTGCAAATGAAACAAATGCTATCCGTAAATTAGTTGAAAGAACAAACTTACCAGTAGTAGAAACATTCCAAGGTGCTGGTGTCATTAGTCGCGAATTAGAAAATCACTTCTTTGGCCGTGTAGGATTGTTCCGTAACCAAGTAGGTGACGAATTACTTCGTAAAAGTGATTTAGTTGTTACAATTGGTTATGATCCAATTGAGTATGAAGCAAGCAATTGGAATAAGGAATTAGACACGAAAGTGATCAATATTGACGAAGTTCCAGCAGAAATTACAAATTATATGCAACCTACTAAAGAATTAATTGGTAATATTGCAGGAACTATTGAAATGATATCTGACAAAGTAGATGAACCATTTATTAACCAACAACATTTAGATGAATTAGAGCAGTTAAGAGCACATATCATTGAAG
>NZ_LEKT01000153.1 GCF_001045675.1 Megasphaera cerevisiae DSM 20462 | reverse complement strand
CGGAAGTATTTTCCATATTGGAACGTCATTTGGTCTCCTTCATGCACATCATCATCAATTGTATAATCCGATTTTAATTTTAAAACGTCCCTTGATGTAGCCCAGAACTCTTTTTGACCTGTTTGTGGATTTGTGTGTCCTCTATCAATAGCTATATCGATATTAGAAAAATGAACTTTATCATTTACATTTGTACCTTGTCTTACTGCTGCTAATTTTTTAATACCTAAACGATTAACAGGTTTTGGTGTTGATGTAGTTGAACGTGGTGTAGCATACGTTGTTGTTGAATCTTTTTTATTTGAATAATCTTGAGCTAGTGCACTTAATAATATTGTTTCATCAAGATGATTATAATCTAAATCTAAGTTTTCAACTTGAGCTTTTGCATCTTCTTTGCTTGTATTGTTTGTATCAGCAATATAGTTAGTTAAAGCCTCTTGTTTATCTTCAGTTGTTGCTGCATTTTGAACATCATTTACTACTGTATCAAATTCTTGTGTTGTAGTTGCTTGTGGTGATTTTTGAGATTGAGTTGTAGGTTGAGATGATTGTTTTGTAGTTGTTTCTTGAGAATCAGTTTGGTTTGATTCTGGAGCTTGATCTGTAGTTGTTTTAGGTGTTTGTTCTTCCGTTGTTACTGGTGCTTCTTTTGTTGTGTCAGCTTTTGGTTCTTCCTCTGTTGTTGGTGCTTCTTTTGTTGTATCAGCTTTTGGT
>NZ_LEKT01000152.1 GCF_001045675.1 Megasphaera cerevisiae DSM 20462 | reverse complement strand
TTTTTGTATTATAGTTAGAAAACCCCTGGTTAGACCAGGGGTTCCAAAAAGCTTTAGCGATGAGTCTTTGAAGGTTTAAAACAAAACACCTTTGATGGTAAGATAAGAATGCGGTCCGTCAACTGCAAACCTATCCACATCAAAGGAGGTCATTCGATGAATGACACACACAGTCTATCACACAGTAAATGGAATTGTAAATATCATGTAGTATTTGCACCGAAGTATCGGCGGCAAGTATTTTATGGGCAAAAGCGATATGAAATAGGGCAAATACTACGTGAATTATGCCAATGGAAAGGTGTGACATTACTAGAAGCAGAAGCATGTCCGGATCATGTGCATCTGCTATTGGAGATTCCCCCCCAAGATGAGTGTATCGGGTTTCATGGGCTTTCTCAAAGGGAAGAGTAGCCTGATGATCTATGAAAAATGGGGAAATATGAAATATAAGTACCGAAATCGGCAATTTTGGTGTCGGGGATACTACGTAGATACCGTAGGAAAAAACGAGAAGAAGATAACCACCTATATTCGAGAACAACTTAAAGAAGATGAAATGTCCGAACAGCTTACATTAGATTTTGAAGACCCGTTTACGGGTAACCGGAAGTGATATGCAAGTGACGGACCGAACATGCGCTGTAAAGCGCCGCTGGTAGACTAGGCCTTATAGGCCGCATAAGAAAAACCACCAGCTAAGCTGGTGGATCATTATT
>NZ_LEKT01000151.1 GCF_001045675.1 Megasphaera cerevisiae DSM 20462 | reverse complement strand
GAATACGAACGTTCCAATAATACTACCAGTTCGACTCACTGACTCCACAATACCTGTCGCTTGTGAACGTAAATGTGTTGGAAATGATAATGCACCAATCGTCTTACCTTGCGTTCCTGGTCCACCTGAATGACCGAATAAGAACAATGCAATTAAACATGCATTCATTACCATTGGTAAATTATTGTAAAATAGTCCTGTTACAACCATAACAAACAAGACAATGCCGAAACCTATCATTGTAAGTTTTCTCGTACCCAATCGATATGTATACTGTGCACCTAAGTACGCACCGATGATACCTGCAATATTGACAATTGCTGTACCAAATAAGACCCCTAGCTTATCCTCACTTATCATGTACTTCGCTATAATTGGAATATATAATCCCACTGCGTAGTACTGCATACCTTGCAATGTTGATATCGCTGTTGCTAAAGTTAACCTTTTTAAATATGGCTTTTTAAGCAGTGCTTTGTAAGATTGTTGATGTTCATAATGATTGGCCTGATATTCTTCTTGTCTTTCTTCTAGCTTCAACTGGACATCGTAATGTTTCTGAATATAGTTTGTCGCCTTTTCGAGTGAAAAATGATTAATAATCCAAGTTGGACTTTCTTGTAAATACTTTAATCGCATGATGTATAACACTAAAGCAATACAAGCCCCAAATCCAACGGCCATACGCCACAATGTTTCTCCTGCTCCCATTAAGAAAAATGCAATG
>NZ_LEKT01000016.1 GCF_001045675.1 Megasphaera cerevisiae DSM 20462 | reverse complement strand
TTTGGTGTCGGGGATACTACGTAGATACCGTAGGAAAAAACGAGAAGAAGATAACCACCTATATTCGAGAACAACTTAAAGAAGATGAAATGTCCGAACAGCTTACATTAGATTTTGAAGACCCGTTTACGGGTAACCGGAAGTGATATGCAAGTGACGGACCGAACATGCGCTGTAAAGCGCCGCTGGTAGACTAGGCCTTATAGGCCGCATAAGAAAAACCACCAGCTAAGCTGGTGGATCATTATTCGTTTCAGTACACAGGTCCTTGTTGACTTGTGGGCGCCATAAATGGGGCCCCTACAGAGGATGTGTGTTGCATTGTACCCATATTGAAACCCAGATTCCCGAAACACACCACGATGAATTTATTACGTAAGCAAGTATTACGAAGTCTCCGGAGATGCTAGCAACGGCGTTACACCGAGTATTGCTCGAGGAACGATGAGACGAGTCATGCGAAAGATCCCCTTTCAAACGCATGTAGGGATTCATCACGGACGCATTTGCAATGCGAGTCCGTCCAGCAGTGCCATGGGAAAGTTAGCAAAACGTTTTTCAACGCCTGCATTTTTGTAAAAAAGCGAAGTCGATGAGGCTAGTTATTATCTGGGTCAATACATGTACCGAGAATTTCTTGACACATACATTAACCCAAAAACTGTATACATACAAGCTTAATTGGTATACAATGAATTACAAAGCTAAAATTTAAGAGTATGTATTGAATAATAATTTCATATATCTACGTAACATTAGGGCTTATTTATATTTGATATTAAAATATAGAGTAATATAGCCGGGAGGTTTTCCTAGTGAAAAGAGTGGATGATAGAGAATTAGTCAGTCTTTTGTTTCAAGCAATACAGGCGATATGTGTTGATAGAGAAAAAGTAGTATCAAAATATACAGAGTATCCGGAACACCTCTTGTTATCGGATATTATTGAACTGGATGCTGAACATAGGTATATTAAATATTTTATGAATGATGATAGGGGAAGAGTCTTATCTGTTCGCAAACCGCAATTCACCAGTAGCCCACAACCACCTGATTCTGTGAAAAATTGGCTAGTTTCTGGGTGGGAACGTTATGCCAATAAGGTTGAACATAAAGACGTTGATGAAAATACCAATGAAAATTTCGAAGATTCTCTGGAACGTGTGCAAATATTTAATCATTGGGTAAAACAGCGAGAAATTTGGGCAACAGAACAAAATCATTTGATGAAGATAGATCGAATATTCAAAAAAATTTATCAAATCAATAATGATTTTCGTAGAGATTCTGAAGATAGTGAGTTGTTATTTACATTTGGTTTATTTAAAGATAACAGAAAATATGGATCTTCAGTGAATCATCCTTTGTTTACCAAACGATTACGTATTGACGATGAAGATATTGTAAAAAATATTATAACAATATATGATACTGTGGAAGATTTGAAATTTGATTCAACTTGCTTAAGTGCAATTACAGATACTGATTTTAATAATATTGGCGAAATAGACACAAAAGTAAAAGACGAAGATTTTGCTATTTATGATAAATCTGAAGTAGAAATTTTTTTAAAGAGTGTGATTAACCTATTAACCCATTCAGGAGAGTATGTGGATGATAATAAACAGATAATTACGCAACAATTTACAATATCATATTCGCCTTTGTTCATTGTTCGGACGCGTAAATCCGGAATAACAGATTTCATCAATAAAATTCAAGATGCATTATCGGATGGTAGGGATATACCGCAATATCTAATTGATATTTTGAACCCCAAAAATCAGAATAATAATGATGATAAACTTACTACTCTTACAACATATGATGAATCCATTGAAAAAAGATTGGCTGCAGTAAGTGGCGAAGATCCAGATATTTATATGACTAAACCGGCTAACAAGGAACAGCTGCGTATTGCACAGGAAATTGAGACAAATGCGGCAGTTGAAGTACAAGGGCCTCCTGGCACCGGTAAAACTCATACGATTGCAAATCTTATTGGTCACTTTCTGGCACAAGGGAAAACAATCTTGGTTACGAGTGAAAAAGTCAAAGCATTAACGGTATTGAAGGATAAATTAGACGACGAAATCAAGCCTCTTTGTGTACCTGTTTTTGATGATAATCAAGGTGAAATGGAAAACTCTGTAAACTCAATAATGGGTAAAGTCCATGTACTCAATGTGAAGGATTTAAAACGAAAGATTGAAGAATGTAGAAAAAACAGACAAGAAATTATTGGTCATCTCAATAGAGAACGTAAAACTATATTCGAGATACGACATAAAGAAGCAAAGGATATTGTATATGATGGGAAAAGTTATTCGGTTTTAGATATAGCAGATTTTTTGGCTAAAAATAGTGATTTGCAAAAATATATTCCTGGAAAAGTTAGTAAAGGTCCGGATTTACCACTAACTATTGAAGAATTTGATGATTTGTATAAAAGCAATCAGATTTTAAGCCAGGCAGAGTGCAAGGAATTGGCATTGGATTTACCATTTTATGACTCTCTCATTTCACCGGAAAAATTTCAGGAACTTTTACATGATATAGATACCTATAATGAACAGATAGCAGGTATTAAGAATTTTGACTTTTCGGAATATCGTGAAGATTTTGAGACTAATCAGCTTATCTACAAGAATAAAGTTTTATTTAAAGCCCCCAACAGCGATGAACTAAAGAAGCTTCAGAAAATTTTGGATACCGTTCCCATATTGGATGATTGGCAGTTTTCTATTATTCAGGATACAATTCTTGGGCAAGGTTATAGGGCACGTTGGGAAAAATTAATAGAACGAGTTGAAATATTTTCAAATGCTGATAGTCAGTATCAAGCAGATTTAGCAGGAATGTCTATATCGATAGATGACAATTTGCAGCAATCTGAACTTAAAAAGAATATTTCAGTTATCATTAATCAGTTGAAAAATGGTGGAATTGGCTTGTTTTTTAAGCTTACACATGGTAACGTTAGTAAGGTTTTAAATGGAATTCAAATTAACAATCATGAGTTGCGTACCGTTGAGGAAGCCACTTTAATTTTGAAAAAAATTAATCGCGATGAAGCCTATGATAACCTAAAAAATATATGGAATGATTTATTTAATCATTCCAGTATTTCTGATATAAATCATATAAAAGAAAATATAGTTATTTATATTAGATCTGTATCAGACAAAATAAAACAGGCACTGCAATGGGAAGATAAATGGTATAAAGCCTATGCCGAGGGATTATTGAGATCAGGTTTTAATAAGTCATTATTAAAACCGAGAACGGAATATATTAAAAACATAAAAGAATATATTAGTTACATAACGCATAATGTCAAAAATTATATCCATATTGCGCTTATTTATAATGCAAAAAAACAAATTTATGATGAAATTTGCAAAGCAGAAGATAATTTTAAAAATGCTAAATTAAAACAGTCTTTAAATTGTAACAAGCTGCTACAAGCTTTATTGAATCATGATGGAGTCGCATATATGAAAAGTTATGGCACATATGTGCAGCTGTATGATAAATATCCTATATACCGCAACAGATGTCGCCTATTACTGAAGCTAGCATTAAATGCTCCGGAGTGGGCTGGCGAGATTGAAAATAGAGAAGGGCTTAATAATTCCACAAAAATTCCTTGTGATTTGACGAAGGCCTGGAAAGTAAGACAATTTAATATGATTTTTTATGATGTTTTTTCTGAATCGTTGGAAGAAAGACAGAAAAAGGTAGCAGTGTATAGTGTTGATTTACGTAAAAAAACTGCAGATTTAGCGAATAATCTAGCTTGGTTGCATTTGAAAGAACATCTAGCTGGAAAAAAGGAAATTCAAAATAACTTAGCTGCTTGGACAGCATTGAATAAAAAAATTGGTAAGGGGACTGGCAAACGTGTACCTGAAATACGACGTCAGGCACGTAAATGTATGTTACAGGGACAGAAAGCTGTTCCTGCATGGATTATACCTGTGAAGAAGGCATTGGAAACTTTTGATCCGGTAGAAAACCACTTTGATATTGCTATCGTTGATGAAGCGAGTCAGTCTTCTTTGGAAGCATTGGCGATTACTTTTCTTGCGGATAAAATTATTGTGGTCGGTGATGATAAACAGGTAAGTCCCATGATGGTAGGCGTGGATCAGAGTAAAACAGATGACATATTGAAGAAATTTCTTGCCAGCTATATGAATAATTGGATGTTATTTAATGGGACAACATCTTTTTATGAAATTGTAGGTCTGTCTTTCCAACCGCTTATGTTACGCGAGCACTTTAGATGTGTACCGGAAATTATAGGCTACAGTAATGAAAAATTTTATAATAATCAAATTTTACCACTTCGTGATTCTACCTCATCTAAACTTTTGCCACCGGTAATTAATTATCGTGTAGATGGTTTTAGAAACGGCAGAAAGAAAACAAATACAGTAGAAGCGGAAACGATTGTAGCCTTGATTATGGCTTGTTGGGGACAAGAGGAATATAGGAATAAAACCTTTGGCGTAATTTCTATGGTGGGTGAAGATCAGGCTAAAATCATAAGTAGCTTAATCCTTAATAAAGTGGGTGATTATTCAGCCATTAAAGATCGAGAATTAATTTCAGGGAATGCGGCTTCTTTTCAAGGTGATGAACGAGATATCATTTTCTTGAGCATGGTTGATGATAATGATTCTGCAAAATTGGTAAGAGTTGCAAATATTGCTGAAAGATATAATGTAGCTGTTAGTCGTGCAAAAGATCAAATTTGGGTAGTCAATTCATTAGATTATACAGCTTTACAGAAGGACGATCTTAAATATGGATTATTGGAATATGCACAAAATTATAAAACACATCGTCAACAGGTGTTAGATATTGAACGTAAATCGGAATCTCCGTTTGAGGTAGAAGTTGCTCAATTTCTAACAGCGACAGGGTATCATATAGTTCAGCAATATGAAGTTGGGTCGTATCGCCTTGACATCGTCGTGATTTATCAAAATCGAAAAATCGCTATTGAGTGTGATGGAGAACGATTTCATTCGGGAGAAGTAAAAATACAGCAGGATATGGAACGTCAATGTATCTTAGAACGTTTGGGATGGCGTTTTATCCGCATTCCAGGTGGATTATTTTATAGAGATAAGGAAGATACAATGAAAGATGTGTATCGCCAACTTGGAGAATATGATATTTATCCAGAAATAGCTGAAAATGATGCTAAGGAGGAGACTAGTGACTTATATGAACGGGTTGTGCGTAAAGCTCGCGAAATCAGAAAATCGTGGGATGACGATGTGGATGAACCGGTAGATTTGCCGATTAATGTACAAAAGCATATTATTGGCGTAAATCCTGTTGTGGCCAGCATAACGGGGAATTCTCATGACACTTCATTTAATGGTGTTAATAATAGTTTACATAGACAACAGACAAAGTTGACACAAATAAGCACTGAAAACACACAATTTGCTACAAAAACTACTTCCAACCTAGGCAATGGCATAATGAAGACAATAGTTCCCGATGAAAGAAAAGATAAGAAAACAGGTGAAAAAATAATGCCAACCCATATTGATTCAAAACAAGTAGGTAATATTTCGAATCATATTGCCATCGGTATGGTTATTATGCATAAGATTTTTGGAGAAGGGATTGTAAAATCTATTGATGATGGGTATGTTAACGTTATTTTTGACGATGAAAAACTAAGACGATTCCAGGTCCCACAGGCATTCAAGTTGGGATTTTTAAAACTGAAAAATTAGTAATATTGTGCAAAAATGTTTGGAGAAAGTATACTTACGATAAAGCTCAAGACCAGTGTTGAAATAGAAATACAGGTGTAAGCTAACAGGCGCTTTCATTCTGTTACCGATAAATTATAGAGAAACACAACACTGTTTTATTTATATTAACAATAATTGTCGAAATTAATGCGTGATGGTTAATCAGCAATCAGGAGATGTATTATGAAGATAGCTAATTAATCGCTCCAGTAGATTTGTAGATGAGATTTTTCTAGCATCAATTTCTTGGAAACTGAAAAATTGAAGCGATTCTTCGAGGCCCTCTTCTAACAAGGATATGGCCTGCGGATACTGAACTTCATGGTCATTCATGAAGGTATTCGCATATTTTTGAGCACTCTCGTAGTCCGGCTGTAGCCAGATTTGCTTAAGCTTTGCGGCAAACGATTTTTTATTTTTACCAGAAACATGCGCCAATATATTTCGCATAAAATGAACCTTGCACCGTTGCCAGGAGCAGCCAAGAAAAGCTTCTCGGGCAGCTTTTACTAGGCCTTTATGGGCGTCAGATACGACCAGCCATACGTTCTCTAAACCCCGTTCTTTTAGCTGATCAAATACTTTCGTATACGTTGCGGCAGACTCTTCATACATGGGCTCTACCGCTAAAATAGCACGTTTGCCCTCTAAATGAATGCCAGTGACGACTCGTACGGCCATATTTTTAACCTTTTGATTATCACGAATTCGTTCATATAACGCATCTACCCAAAGAACCGGATATGCGGCTTCCAGTTTTCGGCTTCGGAACGCTTCTACTTGTTCGTTTCAATCCTTAGTCATTGCTGAAACTTGGCTGCATGAAATGGATTCGATGCCTAGCGTTTTGGTTAATGTATCAATTTTGCGGGTTGAGACGCCATTGACGTAGGCTTCCTGAATTACATTCATGAGAGCAGCTTCGGAACGTTTTTTTGCTTCTACAAAGAAGGGAATGTATCCGCCATTTCTGATTTTAGGAACCATGAGATACATTGTTCCCATTTTTGTGTCAAACCGGCGAACGCGGTAGCCTGATCGGTATCCCTGGCGTTCCTTGTTCCGTTCTGATTTCTCGGCACAAAGCTTACTTTCTACTTCAGCTTCCATGAGACGTTCACAGAGCCATTTGAGAATAGATTGCATCGGATCTTCCTCTGATATAAATTTCATTAGCATTTTTTCAAAAGATACGGTAGAATTTAGGTAAGCCATCATTTGTTCACTCCTTATTGGTTTGCTTGCTACTTACCTTTTCGGAGTTTTGATGGCTTTTTCCTTTTTTTACTTTTGCGAACTTAATTGTACTCTATCTATTACAAAGAACTTTACTGCAAGTGGAAGCAACAAATGCTGTGATAAACTATAATCGTAACGTAGTGGCTAGTAGGACATAATCATCATATTAAAGAAAGAGGAAAATACCTATGCCATTGTTTGATGATTGTCGATTGACAATATTTGACACGAATGTTATTATAATTACATAAAATAAAATATACAGTGTAATTATAATAACAAATAAAGGAGGTGGGTGCTATGAAAAAGACAGGATATACGAGTATCGTGCAAACTTATATTCGGCAGCACGATGAAAAACAACCTATTTTGACGGAACAAGTGAGTGCTTATGTTGCGGCTGTTACTTACTTAGATCCTGCCGTCGTGAAACGTACGGTTAATGTTATTCTGGCTCGGTTGGAAAAACAGGGGGATATCGTACGAATTACTAAAGGCATGTATTGTAAAACAATTAATACCGTGTTTGGGAACTATACACCGGATGCAGATGCGTTGTACTGTAACCGATTTTTACGAGATGCCAATGATCATATCATTGGATATGAAACAGGCTTATCTGGGTTGAATCGGTTGGGGTTTGTTACACAGATGCCTGCTAAACGATGTATTGCCACTAATGCGTATGATAAACGGATTCCAAAACATTGGAATATTACGCTTCGCAAACCACCCATCCCCATTACAACAAACAATCATCGGTATCTGCAACTTTTAGATGTTGTTCAACAATTACATACGGCACCCGTGGATACAGTAAACCCCACCAGACTTGTTTGTGATCTTATACAGACATGGAAGCTAGATACGAATATATTGATTCGGATGGCAAGACAGCATTATGATTATCGTGTATTATGTACTACGATTGACATAGTATTGGGGGATATCCATGAATCTGCATAAAGATGAATACGCATTTGGGGCACTAATCAACGATATTCATGAGAAAAGCGATATCCGGAGCGATATTATCGAAAAAGATTATTATGTCATGTTGTTGCTGTATGAGCTATCGAAAAAACAGCAACAGGATGCATTGCCAGCATATTTTAAGGGCGGGACTGCCTTGTATAAGGCATTAAAAAGTATACGGCGTTTTTCGGAAGATATCGATATTACCGTATGTATTGATGATTGTAACAATAATAGTCAAAAAAAGAAACGGTTGAAAGACGCAACAACAAAATATCAATCGCTTCCCCGTACTCTGCAGAAGAGTATGGAAGAACATAACAACGGCAGCATTACAACCGTGTATGATTATGAATCTATCGTTCATACGGCAGATACAGATGATCCGTTACAACGATTTGGGCATGTAAAAGTGGAAGGGACTTCGTTTACTGTCAGTGAACCACACACTGCATTACAAATTGAACCGATTCTGTATACCTATGCCACCCAAGAACAAAAACAGATTTTGCAGCAACAGTTTACGGTAGGGCCGTTTTGGATTGAAACCATTCGGTTGGAACGTATTTTCACCGATAAAATTTTTGCAGTCGAATTTTATTATGAACGCCAATCCTATTTCGATGTTGCAAAGCACATATACGATGTCAGTGTTCTTATGGATATCCCACAAATTCAGGAATTATTGCATAATCGAATCGTGTTATTACAGATGGTACAATATAAAAGACAAGAAGAGCAACAAAGAATCGGAAGTAATTTATCGAACCAACTATTCCGAGACTTTGTAGTTTTTGACGAACTAGCGAAAAATGATATATTGCAAAAAGAATATCAAAGAATGCAGAAAAATTATGTATTTGCCGAACATGATCAACTGGTGTATGAATGTATTGTACGCCAATGGAAAAAATTGGAACCTGTTCTGCGACAGTTAGATGAGTCTTTATGATAGTGAAATAGAAATTATGAAAAAATTCAGCATTTGATACAAAAAATAGGATGATAAGACCTTCCGATGGTACCACTTTTTAATACACTTTTGGCAATTATTTGGTACAATCGTTGCCGAAAATTAACATAAATGGCTTAATTAAGCCATTGTCTTGAGTTTTCGTAATAAGGGGGGCATATGAAAATGGGAAAGAAGTCTTCTCGACTGTTGTATCGATAGCTTCGGGGGACTCTGCATATTGATGAAAAAAGATCACATTTCCGACTTTGTTATACGCAGGCATCTAGCAGATAGATTAGATGCCTGCGCACATTTTTATTATCATTGGATATGAAACGAGATTATCCGGGTTGAATCGGTTGGGGTTTGTTACGCAGATGCCTGCTAAACGATGTATTGCCACTAATGTGTATGATAAACGGATTCAAAACCATTGGAACATTACGCTTCGCAAACCACCCATCCCCATTACAACAAACAATCATCGGTATCTGCAACTTTTAGATGCTGTTCAACAATTACATACGGTACCCGTGGATGCAGCAAGTCCTACTAGGCTTGTTTATGATCTTATACAGACATGGGAATTAGATACCAATACATTGATTCGGATGGCAAGACAGCATTATGATTATCGTGTGTTATGTACTACGATTGACATCGTATTGGGAGACTGGAACACAGTCAAGTAAGTAGACACATTTTAAAAGTATAATTTATAAAAATGCAGAACTATCCCTGCATTTGGTGATACGCTTCTTCTACTTCATTAGGAGTTAAATATCCAAGCGAAGCATGCGGCCGTTTAGAATTATACCGTTGGATATATTCAAAACAGGTTAGACGTAACTGCTCTGTGGAATAGAATGTCCTGCGCAGCAGACATTCACGCTTCATCTGCTTAAAGAAGCTCTCGCAGCAGGCATTATCGTAAGGATAACCCTTCTTGGAGAAAGATTGGACAAATTGGTATCTATCAAGAAGTTTTCTGACAGAAAAAGCTTTATATTCGGAACCTTGATCTGAATGAAATAATACATGCTTTGGAAATTCACGATTTGTATACGCCTTTTGCAGGGCCGCTTGTACTAGGTTATGGGAATGCTCAGATGAGACATTCCAGCCTATGATTTTCCTGGCAAAAAGAGCAATAACAATGCATAGATAGTTGAACCTGCCATTGACCTTGATGTAGGTAAAATCGCTGACCCAAATCATATTGGGAGCATCCGGATTGAAACCTTGATTAAGATGATTTACGCATAGTATCCCATCTATGGGGGCAGGTTTATATTTAGGCGTATCCGTGGACATTTTAGGCAGAGCCATGCCAGCCATCAGTCGGTACACTCTGCCAACACTGATGGTTATACCATAGTCACGCTTAAGGACGTGGTGGATTTTATAAGCACCAAGACTGTGATCGTAGTCGCTGTAGATGTGCACGATAGCGGACTTAATTTGTTGATTAACCGCTATCCTGGGGGCTGGTTCTGAGAAAAAATGCTTGTAATAAGTGCTGCGATTACCATGCAGCACTTTACAAAGCATTTTAACACGATGCTGACAGCGCAGTTTAAAAACAGCTTCTAGTCTTTGTCTGAGTGTGGCGTGAATATGGCAATCGCTTTTTTTTAAATAAGATTTTCCTCTTCCAGTTGCGCATTGCGTTTTTGGAGTTGTTTGACCTGTTTAGCGGTGATAATCTCACCATTGTCGGTTTCGACAGTAGAATATTGCTTAATCCATTTACCCAGAGCGGATTGAGATACACCATATTCTTTTATAAGTGCAGTTTGAGTCTTGCCATTGTGGTAAAGCTCCACCAGTGTGCGTTTGAAGTCTTCTTCGTAACGAGGTGTTTTTGTGGACAAGTTAATTCCTCCTTTTCGTGTTTGAAATAATAATACGCCTGGTGCAAGAATGTGTCTACTTTTATAGGGTAGCACCAATGAGTTTTCAGAGATGTATAAGAAAGGGCAACAATACGGGTACATAAAATAACAATATATATAGCTAATACAGTGCGTGAACGTTTGACAATTCGTACTGTATTAGCTATAATATATTAACTAAATTGATTAATATATTTTGCTAAAGGAGATGATCGTATGTATGTAAATCGGAAAACCGCAAAGTACAACGTTGTTAAAAGCTGCCCGTGTTCTTTTGCTCTTAAAAAAGAATGTAAACAAGTGCATACGCCAGATGTTGCTAAAAAAATAGCAGATGCATCTCAATATTTTTTATGCAAAAATAAAGAAGCGTATTCTAAACTGGCAGATAGATGAATACAAACAAGCAGATTATACAACTGCTTTATGAGGATGTCATTGGCTGTCATGAGGAACTAGAAAAAAGTTTTGGAGACAACAATAAAGGGGTAAGAGATAGTGGGTTGATAGAGTCTGCCATTTATGCTCCTTTTTCTGGCTTCGGTGATCATGATTTTTATCCGAGTGTTATAGAGAAGGCAGCCTGTTTGTTTTATGGGTTAAATAAAAATCATGGGTTCGTCGATGGGAATAAAAGGACTGCATTGCATTGTACTTCAATATTTTTATTTATAAATGATCTAGAAATTAATGCAACACAAGATGAATTAGTTGAAATATCTACTGGAATAGCCGATTCGAAACAATCAAAGGAAACTGATTGTGAAATGTTGATTACGTGGTTTGAGGCGCATATAGTCAATATTAATACTTGAAAAAGACACCAACCATTGGTGCCTTTTTTTTTACGTGTTTGCAACGTAACCATAAGGCTTTATAGGTTTTATCTGATATCCAAAAATTTATAAATGGTTTCTAGTAGATATTGTGTACTGTGTACACCGAAAACAGCCTACAAAACCGGACAATTATGCATTTAGCTGACTGAAACAATACACGTTTATGTACAATTATTGTAAATTTTATCTCCATACGGTTGGTAAGTAAGGTAGCTACAAAAGATATCTAATAATTTACGAAGACGGAGGAAGGTTACTAATGAACATATTCAAAGTTTTTGCATCTTCTAAAAAAAGTTTTCCTGAGGAATGTATGTCTGCTTTAATTTTATGGTTATTGAATCCGCAAATGGAACATGGGCTAGGGTATGAATTTTTACAGCGATTTATTCAAAAACTGGAAGAAAAAGATCCTAAACTAACATCTTTGGAAAGGCGTTTAGTGAGTCAATTGCGAAAATCATCGCAAGATGAAGAGGGTGATCAATGTGGATGTGAAGATGTTTTATGTGATCTTGAAACACATGTTACGAGCGATACGGGTGAGGCTTTTATTGATGCTGTCCTTGAATTTAGCGACACTATTTTAGCTATTGAAAATAAAATTTATACAAATTCTGCATCAGATTTCACACAACTTTGCCGAGAGTATGATGGTTTGCGAAATGCAGCGACAAGGGGGAAAATAAAAATCAAGAGACGGATCGTATTAATATTTTTAGTACCGGGTGATGTAGACGTGACATCTATGGATGAATGGCGACATAAACCTGATGTGCAAGATGGTGATTCTATACAGATTGGTACGTGGAAGGAAAATGATCAAGGATATCCTTCTGTTTATACGTTGATTAGTGAGCTTCTGCGGGATGAAGCGGGGGGAAGAACGGAACCCATTCCAGAATATACACGACATACGCTTAAAGCATTAAACGCGTTTATCTGCAATGATTTTCAAGGATATTATTACAAAAATCACAAAAAACCAACTAGTATTGGTGGATTGAATCCATTGGCCGAAGGTACAGAAAATATACAGTTACTTCTTGGAAAGACAGAAGGATATGTGGGGGTCCGATTTGGAATTAACGGTTTTATTTTCTGGTCAATGGCAGAGATGTCCTTTTGACGCTTCTTGGCGACCTGTGGCTTGAAAGAGGATTGACGATCCTGAGGAATGTCAATCTGAAAACTGCCATAACTGCTTGTTCATTTGCTTGGGTTTATAGCCATTGCGGGCATTTTCGCTGTCAGAGCGTTCTGATTTGCTGTAACCCAGGTGTTCTGTTCGTCCATCTCAGACTCCATCATTTCCTTGATGGCGCCGCCAAGTAAATCCTTCAAGGCATCTTGCATGTCGTTAGGTTTCTCGATGTTGTACTCTTGGAAGAGCTGCTTAATGATAGCCTGATTTCCATCTATTTCGGCACGACCTCCTTCAGCCGGAAGTGACTCGCCAAGCTGCCGGAAAGTATTCTATCGCGTGAAAACGGCTATGGCATGTGCGGATATTGAATATTTGTATAAAACATTATATATTCGACGTAAAAAGTGTTAATAATTTCCTAAATATCGTTGATAATTTTGTCTTTCTGTGCTATGCTGTACTCGCGTTATCATGTGGAGGTGCGTGTATGTACCGATTTGCTATTGAAAAGCTCTATACATGGAAGAAAAGCAAGCGCCGCAAGCCGCTGATCATCGAAGGGGCGCGTCAGGTCGGTAAGACCTGGCTGATGAAAGAATTCGGTTCCAAGGTGTATGCGAATACCGTATATATCAACTTCGACTCTAATTCAAGGATGGCGGATCTGTTCACATCTGACCTGAACACGGATCGCCTTATCATGGGGCTGGAGCTTTACGCCGGTCACAAGATCGACGCCGAAAACACACTGCTGATTTTTGACGAAGTGCAGGAAGTGCCAAGGGCGCTTTCCTCTCTTAAATATTTTTATGAGAACGCACCGCAGTATCATATTATCTGCGCAGGTTCGCTGTTGGGTATTGCTCTCCACGGCGGAACCTCTTTCCCCGTGGGAAAGGTGGATTTTCTCAAGCTCTATCCGCTTTCTTTCCGGGAATTCCTGATGGCGACCGGCAACAAGCGATTCACTGAACTACTGGACAAGCAGGATTACGAGATGATCACCTCCTTCAAGCAGACCTACATCGACGCACTCAAGCATTACTATTTCGTGGGCGGTATGCCAGAGGTCGTGCAGAGTTTCGCCGAGAACAAGGACTTCAATGAGGCTCGGGAGATACAGAAGCGCATTTTGGCGGCGTATGAGCAGGATTTCTCTAAGCACGCGCCCTATGAGATCGTGCCGAAGATCCGCATGATATGGAACAGCATTTCCTCTCAGCTGGCAAAGGAAAACAAGAAATTTATTTATGGCCTTGTCCGCGAGGGCGGTCGTGCGAAAGAGTACGAGACCGCAATCATGTGGCTCACCGACTGCGGGCTGGTACACAAGGTCAGCCGAGTCAACGTCGCCGGAATCCCGCTGAAAGCCTACGAAGACTTACGGGCGTTCAAGCTGTACATCGTGGACGTGGGGCTATTGGGGTGTATGACTGGAATTAGGCAGCGCACGCTGCTGGATGGCAACGATCTGTTCACCGAATTCAAAGGTGCGCTGACCGGGCAATATGTCTGTCAGCAGCTCAAAACCATTGAGGATTTGGGCGTCTATTATTTCACCAACGACCGTGGTTCCTGTGAGGTGGATTTTGTCATCGACACCGGCGAAAAGGTCATTCCGGTGGAGGTCAAAGCCGAGGTCAATCTCAAAGCCAAAAGCTTGCGGGTGTATAAGGGTAAATTTAATCCAGAAATTTCCGTCCGTACGTCCATGGCAGATTACAAAAAGGAAGATTGGCTGGTAAACTTGCCACTATATGCGGTGGAAGAGATCGATCGTGTTGCTTTATAGAAATCGCATGTAAAAGAATATTTTGGAGGAGAAAGAAGCGAACTATGTTCTACAAAACGGGCATTGAATACGGCGACTATACAATGAATCATGTGCTTGGGTGTTCTAATGACTGCAAATATCCATAGGGTATTATCATCCCCCAAAAAACGTAGTATGCCTCCGGTGACTCCGAAAGTTACGGGTAAGGTGGAAGCGCATAGTATTGCGCTGGCTTGTGGAACGCCACCCTTTGAATACGCACACAATCGCTTCGTTGTATCACACATTTGTACCTCGTTATTAACATTTAGATATTACACAATACTCGGTTAGTGAAGATACCGTGGATTTTGTATTTTTAGGTGTGAAAATTAGTAGGTCCATTGGGCTTTGATCGGATGATAGAAGCACAAAGAAAATCGGAATGCGCTGGGGATTGACCGTTTGTAGTTGCTGTTTGATAGTTTTATATACGAGCTAAATAAAAATAACATTTATGCAGTAGACATTACTTAATATACCATGATTGATTTTTATTCTGCGTATTGTAAAAGCATTGTGATTTCAGTATTTGAGTGTTAAAATATGAGTATCATATAATAGGGGTGAGGATATGTATTTACAAAAAGAAGAACTTTTACAGCTCTCCCAGGATAATCAATTAATTGATGCGTATGAAAAACATAATTTTCATAATATTTCTTATGATTTACGATTAGATAGCATTCAATGGGTAGATCATTCACCTCAAGTGAGCGTATCCCATGTATTAAAACCAGGGGATAGTGTTTTTGTTTCTACTATGGAAACGATTCAGGTACCTAATGATATGATGGGCATCATTATTCCTCGTAATTCATCTATTCGCATGGGGCTTGATATTGCAGCTCCGGTATATCAACCGGGGCATCATACCAGAGTATTTGTCCGTGTTACAAATATTGCAGATAATGAGATTACTATCAGCCAAGGTATTTCTCTTTTTTCTATTATGTTTTACCGTTTAGAAAAAGATGTGACTGATCCGTATGAAGGGATATATACGGATCAATTTGATTTTGCCGATGTAAAAGGGGTGCATTCTGTACAGACGGCGATAGCAAAAGTGGCCCAATCTGAAAAATCCGAAATTGCATCTATGGTGCGTAATATTTACGCTACAGTATTGACACTTATGTCTATTTTTATTGCCATGTTTTCTATCATGATAATCAATGGAAGACTATTGCCAGAAATTCATAATGGATATGGGGTTATTTTCATTAATCTTGTCTTAATTGGGACGGTAGCGGCGTTTGTGGGGATGGTGTCTGTGTTGTTTGATACTATTTCTCATAAAATACGAAACAGTTTATTTGGTATATTTGTGATGTGCTTTATTGGAGCTATGTTTTTTGTGCATTTTATGTGATGTTTGGGGAAATAAAAAATAATGGTAAGGGCCAGAAATTCGTGATATGGTAAATTACGGTTTTTTGGCTTTTTTTGTAGTTTTAATTTACTAGAATTACATGATCATCGGATCATGGTATTTATTTGGAAAATAAAAGAAGAGGAGATATTTTTCTGGCATATCAATATAACAATACGGCAGGAGATATTGAATTAGATTGCGGCTAAATAGAAATAGCGCTACACAATTGATGAACTAAAAGTTATGGTGCACTGGTGATGATAGATCAAGGAGGATGGCATGAAAATATATAAATCTGTTTGTCCGTATGATTGTCCCGATGCGTGCGGGTTGTTGATATATGTGAAGAATGGGCGTGTCGTCAAGGTGGCCGGTGATCCGGCACATTCCTTTACGCGAGGGACCTTATGCCCGAAGATGGCGCATTACGAACGGACGGTGTATTCAGAGCGACGGCTGCTGACGCCGCTCTGCCGCTGCGGCCCTAAAGGGAACGGTCAGTTCCGCCCGATAACGTGGGAAGAGGCGTTGGCGAAAATTGCCGCTGCATGGCAGGGCATTATTGAAAAATATGGAGCCGAGGCGATCCTGCCTTACTCGTATGCCGGTACGATGGGAATCGTTCAGCATGACGCCCTGCATGGGCTGTTTTACCTGCTGGGAGCGTCCCGGCTGGACCGCACGATTTGTGCTCCGGCTAAAGGTCATGGCTGGCGGGCTGTCATGGGCAATACGCTGCCGCCGACACCGCAGGAGGCCCAGGACAGCGACTTGATTATTTTATGGAGTATCAACATGCTGGCGACGAATTTTCATTTTCGGCATGATGTAATGGCGGCACGAAAGCGTGGAGCCGCGGTCTGGTGCATAGATACATACGAAACAAAGACGGCCCGTGATGCCGATCGGTTTGTACGGGTCCGGCCCGGTACGGATGGGGCTCTGGTTCTCGGGATGCTGCATATTATCGGGCGGGACGGGCTGGCAGATGACGCGTTTATCAGTCAGTATGTTCTGGGTTGGGAGGAACTTAAGGAAACAATTCTTCCTAAGTATACACCGGCGTATACGGCAGCGATTACAGGTGTACCGCCGGATTTGCTGGAAGAACTGGCGCATGCCTATGGGGCGGCGCGGGCGCCGTTTATTCGTCTTGGCAGCGGACAGTCTCGCTATATCAACGGAGCTATGACGTCACGGCTGATTACTTGCTTGCCAGCTATTGTCGGTGCTTGGGCAAAAAAAGGCGGCGGACTGCTGGCATCGACTGCTGGCAGCAAGGCTTTTGATAAAGGAATTATCAGTCGTGACGAGTGGCTCCGGCCTGACTGCCGTCTCATCAACATGTGTCAAATTGGAAATGCACTGCTGGAGGAACGACACCCGCCGGTTCAAAGCTTGTTTGTCTATTCGTCGAATCCGGCCTGTACCGCGCCGGATCAAAATCAGGTACTACGGGGATTGGCACGGGAGGATTTGTTCACTGTCGTCCATGAACGATTTATGACGGATACGGCACGATATGCTGATATTGTTTTGCCTGCCACGACGTCGCTGGAACATAGTGATATTTATTATTCGTATGGACATTATACGATTCAGCGCGGAGAGGCTGTCATTGCCCCCCTGGGAGAGTGCCGGTCCAACTGGCAGGTCGCCCAGGGACTGGCTCGGGCGCTGCATTTTTCACAAGACTTTTTCGGGCAAAGCGAGGATGACCTCATTGCGCGGCTTATTTCTACGACGGAGCAATGGGAACTGCCGGTAGACCGCGTTCGTCTGGCTGCCGGAGAGCCTGTCGAGCTGCCGCTGCCGGAGGCGTATAAGCTCCGTTATCAAACAAGATCCGGTAAGATAGAAATTTTGAATACCGGAGAAATTCCGGCATTGCCGGTATATTTCCCGCCTCATGCCGGCAAGGGGATGTATCGCTTCGTCAATGGCGCGGATCCGCGTATTTTGGATTCGTCCTTCAATGAACGGTCGGAATTGACACGTTCGCATATTATGGTCCTTTTTATGCATCCGGAGGATGCCGGTCGTGAACATCTGCGCGAGGGGCAGCGTGTTACGGTGGAAAACGAATGGGGAAAAGCGGAATTTACACTCCATCTCACAGAATGTACTGCGCCGGGGCAAGTTGTTTCAGAAGGAGTATGGTGGATTGAGCATGCGCCGGGGGACCGATCGGTGAATGCCCTTACCTCACAGCGGCTGACGGATCAGGGGGGCGGCAGCACCTTTTATGATGTTCAGGTCAATATTCGAAGCTAGCGTATGATCGCATTACGCGGTATAGCGTGTGCTGATATGGATGGAAAGCAGAAGCATCCTGCTTGTGATATGCGTATAGCAGGCAGGATGTATTTACATAGAGGCGGCTGGTTTACAAATGATGATATATATGTAAAACCAGCCCTTTTCTTGTTTGCAAAATATCGTTGCCTTATATTTTTCGGCAAACGAGGCTAAGGAACGCATGCCGAAGCCGTGTCCCTGATGCAGGGTGACAGGAAGACCGTCGGATCCCAAAAGTACGGGCGAGTCAAATTGATTTTTGACCATGAGCTGCAGCTTGACTTCTTGTATATGCAGATCGATTTGCAGCCTCCGCTTGTGAGGCGGCTGTTTTTCACTGGCTTGGAAAGCATTTTCCAGCAGATTGGACACGACAGCTGCCAAATCTGTTTCATTAATGCCGATGCGGGCAGGAACAACAATGTCATATTGCAAGGGAATAGCCGCTTGACGAAATTTTGTGATGTAAACGGATAAAACGGCGTTGATCAATATGTTTTGGCAATAGGTGTGGATGGCTATTTGCTGCATATTTTCTTCCAGTGATTTAATAAAGCCCAACGCTTCTTCTTTATGATTGGTCTGGATCAGAGAATACAAGATTCGAAAGTGGTGCCGCATATCATGGCGGAGGAGGGCGAGGGCTTTTTTTGATTCCTCCAGCAGGCGGACTTGATCCTGAATAGAATTAATTTGCATGAGCAGTAATTGATTATTGTGGCGCAGTTTGACACGATCCTGGAGCCATTTTAAATTTTGTGTAAAGCAATAGCAGAGGCAGATAGTGCATATTCCGAAGATGATTCTGGCCGACAGCTGATGCCACGGTGACGTATATCTGTCAGCTGTGAGATACACATTACAGATAAAAAGAAAAAAAGGAAAAAAGCTTATTTTGGACCAGTAATAGTTGTCTATATAATAGGTAATAAATAATCTTGTGAAGTAGTACCGGATGGCTTGAAATGTGATCAGAAATAATATTAAATATATGATCAAGTGAGCATATAAAAAAGCAGGGACCGTTGTTATACTTGGGAGCAGCAGCAAATGAAATGCTCCGGCCACCGTATGCAGTAAAAACGCATAAATAAATTGGAGACCGGCTGCAAATATATGTTGGGACACATGGCTGGGAATACATACGAAATTAATGAGCAGGAATGGTATCCAAAGTATGTAAAGCATGATTTTGACGGACGCGACGGTCAGAGGAATTAATTTGACGGATACTAAAAAGGATATGATAACATATTCTGACAGGAGGCACATCCCATATAGCTTTTTTAATTTTGTGATTTGCTGCGCAGCTATGAAGGGGCAGAAAGGAAGATACCGGATATAGATTCCGGTACCGATAACGCATATGACTAATAATGTAATAGAAAAGGCTATAGTGTAAAACATGAAAACACCTTGTATCATGGAGTATCAAAAACTCCACTACCTTTCTCCCTGACAGGGGGATAAATAATAGCTCTTTATTATGGGGTGCTTCTTCTGATCCAAAACAATAATGGCTACTATTTATTGGCAAGATTCATAACAACATCTGATTACATGAGGATATCAGCGATATGATTGGCTCCTGACTATTTTATACAGGCGGTCTTCCTATAAAATCGATTGCAGCAGAATGGATCGGGATAATAAAGATGGGATCCGATTCCCTGCTGTCTCATCGTGAGCAATCAGATATGCAGAAGGCGTTATCCATGAAAAAATCGCCTATATGAGATATGCTGATGATAACTGTTGAGGAATTTCCTTGGCAGTTATTTTTTATATATGCAAACCAGAAAATGTTGGAATATATTCTTAGACGTTCTGATATTCCATTCAAATCAAGTATGAAAGCGTCCGCAGTTGTGGAGTGCGCGGCGTCATGATTTTAGAATATATATTGTCGATTCAGGGAAAAAAATGTATGCGTGAGGTCAAATATTCATTTTAAAATAAAATGTTTTATATAATAAATAATAACTTTTGGTTTTGATTGTTTTGAAAAACGCGTGCATGGAAGGACAAATTTGATGCGGAGGGAGGAACGTGATGATAAAAGTTGCCATTTGCGATGATGAAGTGCAGCAGGTACATGCTGTCAAAAGAGCAACGGAAACTTATTTTTCCCAAAGAGAGGAAAGCGTCATGTGCAGTATGTATGACAATGCCTTTACGTTTTTAGAGGAAATAGAAAACCGGACATGGTTTGATATTGTATTTCTTGATATTTGCATGCCGGATATTTTGGGAACAGAAATAGCGGCAGAAATGAAGCGTCAAAAATCGCAGGCAGAAATTATATTTTTGACGACGAGTACAGATTTTGCCGTGGAGGCGTTTTCGTTGGGGGTGACTCATTATCTTGTCAAGCCGTATACGCAGAAGCAGTTTGAGGAAGCTATGGACAGAGCCATGTTTAATTATAATAAAGCGCACAGTTCAAAAATCATTTTCAAGCTCATCGGAGGAGGAATTCGCGTTATCGAAGTAGATGATATTTATTATATAGAAAGCGATTCTCACATTCAGACAGCATATATCCGGGGAAATCAACATGTGAGAGTACGGCAGAGTCAGGCACAGCTGTTGAAAGTATTTGGCAGCCTTGTGCCGGGCCAATTTGTCATGCCGTATAAAGGATATGTTGTCAATCAAAAAGAAATATGCGTGATCAAATCAAGCTATATTGAAATGTGTGACGGCAAGCACATTCCGTTGGTCAAACGGGAATATAGAAATTTTCAGGCACAATATTTTCGATATATTTTCCAGCGGCATTAGCGCCAGAAGTACCTTATGACAGACCGGTCTTTTCAGTATGGAGTTGTTGGATGACATCAGACTATATCAAAGGGCAGAAGCAAACCGTATCGTAACAGACTGGCGGCAGGCGGAGCTGCTCACTGTATACGGAGGAGGAACATATGGAAGAAATTAATTTAGTTACCAGGTATAAGGCAAAATCTCCCTTTGCAGAGGCATATAGGGCTGTTCGGACTAATTTACAGTTTTCCGGTGCCGGCAGCGCCATCCAATGCATTATTTTTACCTCCGCCGCCCCCAGAGAAGGTAAATCAACGACGGCAGCCAATATGGCAATCATGATGGCACAGGATGGGAAGAAGGTGCTTCTTATTGATGCGGATATGCGCAAGGCAGTTCAGCATATTATTTTTAATTTGCCTAATAAGGGACTCAGTAATTGCATTTCCATGAATACCCCTTTTGAAGAGGTGGTGCAGAAGGGAATTGCGGCTCCTAATCTGGATATATTACCTGGCGGGCCGATGCCGCCGAATCCGGCTGAATTATTGAATTCGGCCAATATGGCAGCGCTTTTGCGGCAGGTAAGGAACGTATATGACTATATCTTTATTGATATGCCGCCTATTATGGTTGTAACGGATGCGGCAGTTCTGGCATCGAAAGCCGATCGGGTCGTCTTGGTGGTTCGCTCAGGGGTGGTGCCTCCGGCGAGGCTGCAATCGGCAAAGGAAAGACTGGAGCAGGGCGGTGCCAGACTGCTGGGGGTCATCCTCAACTGTGTGCCGCAGTACCGTTGTGATAATTATGGCTACGGTGCTTATTATGATGAAAAGGCTGAAAAGCAGCATCATGAGAGTGCGCCGCTATAGCTGAAAAGGCATTCTGAAAAGGAGTTCATATATATCCTGCATTATAAAAAAACGAGTGAGTATTCCATTGAATGGATTTCTCACTCGTTTTTCAGCGGTAGAGCAGATACATGCTCTTTCGCTGACACTTCATGATCATGAGTTCTGCTGTCAGGCCGGAACATATACAGTCAGAAAGGAAGGCAGAATCTGTAATTCCAGCGGAAAATCAGGCCCTTTGTCTCCGTCCATATTCGTTGATAAGAACGGATCGTCCAGTAAGGTGATTTTGCCATGGGTCAAGGTTTTTAAGGTCATAAACTCTGAGCTGAGCGGCGTGCCTGCTAAAAATTCCGGAACAATTTTTAGCAGATCGAGATAGTTAAAGTCTTTAAACACTGCCAGCCATATTTTGCCGTCGTCAACGCGGGCTTGAGGCGCAATATTGCGAAAGCTGCCGACGGAGTTTGTCAGCATGGCAATGATCATAGGCGACCGGTAAATTGCCTGTCCGTCATCTGTTTCAATTTTAAAAAGAGACGTCTGATGTGTCTGCATGGCCTTGATCCCGGTCAGAAAATAGGCCAATGGGCCCAGCCGTGTTTTTTGCTCAATGGATACGTGTCCTACGGCAGCGGGCATGATGCCGGCTGCAATCGTATTGATAAAATACCGGTCGTTGGCCCTGGCAATATCCACGTTGACCGTTCTGCAGTTTTTGAGCATCGCAATGGCAGCTTCCGGATGAAGGGGCATTTGCAGCGCCCGGGCCAGGTCGTTAACCGTTCCCATAGGGATAAAGCCAAACTTGACGGGCTTGTTGCCCCGGGCCAGTCCGTTGATGGTTTCGTTGAGTGTGCCGTCACCGCCCATGCAAAATACCGAGTCAAAACCAGTTAGTACGGCTTCTTCGGCCCATTTTGTTGCATCGCCGGCTTGGCCGGTCTGACGCAGCTCGACAGCATCAAACATACTTTCCAGTTGGACTTTAAGCGTGTTTTTATGATATTTTGCCCGTTCGCGTCCTGCTGTAGGATTGACGATCAGCATGCACCGTTTCACGATGAATTCTCCTTCTTGCGATTGATAGTTTTTCATATAATGGATGTACTACTATTATAGCGATAAAAGGCTTTTAAGTGAAGACGGAATATGATATTTGTAAAAAAAATTTGCAGAATAAATTATTGACGGCAGGCATATACTGCTGACGGGAACGGGCTTATATGATATAGTAGAAATATATATGATATACAAAAGGGGGAGTTTATATGCAATTTGATTCCAGTCAGTATCCCTATACATCGCGCCGGGAGGTCGTTTATGCACGGCACGGCATGGTATGTACCTCGCAGACACTGGCTTCGCAGGCCGGTCTGGACATGCTGAAGCAGGGCGGCAATGCTGTAGATGCTGCTCTGGCAGCTGCAATCAGCTTGGTCGTATTAGAACCGACCAGCAATGGTCTTGGCAGCGATGTATTTGCCTTGATTTGGATAAAAGGGGATCTGTATGGATTAAACGGCAGCGGCTGGTCTCCCCAGCGACTCACCTGGGAGGCACTTCGGAACCGGGGCTGTGATGCTGTTCCCAAGAGAGGCTGGATGCCTGTTATGGTTCCCGGCGCGCCGGCAGCCTGGGCCGCGATACACCAGCGGTTTGGACGTCTTCCCTTTGCCCGGCTTTTTGATCCGGCCATTGCGTATGCGGAGGAAGGCTATGCTGTTATGCCTAATTTGGCGGCAATGCTTCGGGAAAGTGAAGCGGAGTTTGCCCCGTACCGGAATGAAGAGGCTTTTTCAGGTCTGTTTTCTACTTTTTTTCCCAACGGCAGAGCTGTTCGGGCCGGTGAAATTCTGACCCTGCCTGATCATGCCAAAGCACTGCGCCTGCTGCGGGATAGTCAGTGCCGGGATATGTATGAAGGGGAAATAGCCGGAGCGATTGATGCCTGGTCCCGAAAAACCGGCGGCTATATTCGCTCTGAGGACGTATCCGGATATGAACCGGAATGGGTAGAACCGATTCATACGGGCTATAGGGGATATGATGTGTGGGAAATACCGCCGAACGGGCATGGTCTGGTAGTCCTTATGGCGCTGAATATTCTTCGGGAATTTGCGTTTGAGGCGCGGGATACGGTGACAACTTTTCACCGGCAGATTGAAGCAATGAAGCTGGCCTTTACGGATGGGAAACAATATATTGCCGATCCTCGTTTTATGAAGACAAACCTTGCGTATTGGCTGTCTGAGGAATATGCTGCGCAGCGCCGTTGCCTTATTGGCAGTAAGGCTGTTCTGCCCGAACCGGTGGATGCTGATAACGGCGGGACGGTCTATCTTTGTACGGCAGATGGCGAAGGAAATATGGTTTCCTTCATTCAAAGCAATTTTGCCGGATTTGGCTCCGGTATTGTGATTCCGGGATATGGGGTGGCACTTAGCAATCGGGGCAGTAATTTTTCTATGGATTCAGCCAGTGATAATTGCGTCGGGGCCCGCAAAAAATCATATCATACGATTATTCCGGGATTTTTGACGCAGGGCGGAAAGCCCGTAGGACCATTTGGCGTGATGGGTGGCTTTATGCAGCCGCAGGGACAACTCCAGGTCCTTATGAATACGATTGATTTTCATCTCAATCCGCAGGCTGCGCTGGATGCGCCGCGGTGGCAGTGGATTGGCGGACGGGTCATCGAGGTAGAATCGTCTGTGCCGCGTGAGCTTGTGGCCGAATTGCAGGCGATGGGCCATGATATCGTCATTAATCCAGACAGTATGGCCTATGGCCGGGGACAAATTATCTGGCGCGATCATACCGGCATTCTTGCCGGAGCTACGGAACCGCGGGCCGATGGTGCGGTCGCAGCATGGTAATGTCAAATTAAATAATGATAAAAAATAAATATATATATGAAAAAGAAAGGCTGATGCGCTGTTTTTTATACCGCATATCAGCCTTTTTGCGTTTTTGTAAAAACGACAATGTCAATAAAATATTAATAAATTATTATAAAAACATGTACATAACATGGAAAAAGTGTATAATAAAGTTGTAATTAAAGATATATATGACATATATCTTTAATTATGGAAATATATATTGCAAGATAATGAAAGGTCGCAAGGGTGCGAATATGATGAAAGTACCTTTTCGGCTTTTTTTAGTGGCGTCATGTGAAAAGAGGGGAATCATTATGATGAATGAAATGGTAAAGGCTCCGGCCGTAAAACGTTCGGAAGGATTTATGGATTATTTCTTTAGTTCCTTTGGATTGGCTGAATTGGGGATCGGCGCAGTCTTGGGATTGGCGATCTGCCTGGCGGCCAGTACGTCAGCAGCGGTCTTTGTAGGGCCTATGCTGATTCTGTCTATCCTTGTTACTTTGCTCATGTTCCGGTGAGGCCGGTGCGGGGCGGATAAAATAACGTACCTGTTGTGCGGTGATGCGGCAGATACGTTATTTTTATGTGAGTTTTACGATAAGCCGGTTGGTTGGAAACTAGGGTGTCAATCAAGTCGTGACCTGGCTTTTCACCATCATCAGATATTTTTTGTCATGTACGGTATCCTTCCGATGACGTCCTTTCTTTGGTTGCCGCATGATTTGTTTACTTTACAATAAAAACTATATTCGTTATAATGAATTTAATATACTTATTAATTTTAACGTATCCTGATACAGGTGAAATATGGAATATAGTAAATTACATCATCCGACATTACGAGTGCTGCATATATTGGAGACTGTTTGCGACAGCGATAAAGAGCTGACCTTGACGGATATTTCAAATCAGACTGGAATCGCCAAAGGGACGCTTCATCCGATTATTATGACGTTGGCCCATGAAAGATATTTGAAGATACATAATTCTGTGATTACAATCGGTCAGCAGTGCTTCAAGCTGGGAAACGCATACGAACATTCACTGGATTATTTAGCTATTATCCGGCCGCATATGCGGGAAATCGTATCACAGTGTGATGAAATATGCCAGCTGGGCGTATTGGATGGTCCAGATGTATTGTATGTGGAAAAAACGGAACCGGATCAAGCTATACGGATTACGTCGCATGTGGGAAAAACGCTGGCAGCTTCTGCAACCTCTCTGGGGAAAGCCCTTCTTTCCGGATTGAGTGATGAAGCTATTCGTACCTTATATGCCGAGGGGTTGACACGATATACAGAAAAAACGACAGTTGATATAGATATGTTGTTAACGCAGATTGCAGCGGTCAGAGCTAATGGATATGCTCATGAAATCGGAGAGACGCATATAGAGGTAGAATGCTTAGCCGTACCGATTAGACGGGAGAATGATATTCTGGCTTCCATGAGTGTCAGTCTTCCTATTTTTCGTTCAACACCAGAAAAAGTTCAGTCTATTGTCTCTCTGCTGAAGCAGCAGGCAGTGCGCATTGAACAGGAAATGAAAATGATTCCTGTAAATAATATGGATATATCGTATAAAAAGTAATAGAATTACGCTGGTTATTAAAAAGGACTGCAGCAAAATGAGGGTTATTCCTTATTGCTGCAGTCCTTTTTTCTTACTTATCAGCAAGAATGTATTTTCCCCAATAGACAATCCATTCACAATATATCTAATGGCTAATCCCAATAATATTAAGAAAAATAAAAACAGAGATATAATTACAAAAAAAGCAGGATTAAGCATATAGCTATCCTGTTTTTCTATAATTTAATACTACTTCCTGCGGGTAAGGAACCTCTCATTCGTAATGTGTCCAACAGGAATGCAATTTCACTGTTTTTGTATCTTCAAAGATTTCGTAAACTAATCTATGCTGGATATTAAGACGTCTTGAATACGTGTTATCTCTGCATATTAATTTTTCATATGGCGGATTGTACGGATTCGCTTGCAGGACTTTAATCAAGACTTTCAGTTTTTTATACATGGCCGGATACTGATATATCTTTATCGCGTCTTGCTTAAATCTCTTAGTGACTTTGAGCTTGTACAAGGTGGTCTAAATCACCGTCAAAGTCTTCGCCTTGATCATCAAAAGATTCCCGCAGTTTTTCGGCCATTCCGGGGACGGACAGGATATATAAGGTTTCTTTCAGGCTTTCGTAGTCGGCTCTGGACATTATCACGACGTCGCTATCAATATCCTTGTTGGTCGCAATAACGGGGATGCTGTCAGCATTGACATCTTTTGCTATTTTAAAAAACTCTTTTCTTGCTTTTGATTGACTCATAATTTTCATACGATCACATCCTTTCTGTGTAATTTTATTATATCACACAAGTACATGTACTTCAATAAGAGCGTGTACCTATATGGCTTTCAGACAGATCAACTGTATCATTATCCTAAATTTATAGTAATAAATTTCTTTGCTTTCGCAAGAGATCTTTTTTACTAGAAGTTCCTTTGATCAGGTTCCAGTAAAATCACGTGTTCCAGTGGCAAAGCTAATTTACCTTGTGCCATAAAATTTGGAGTACCTTATCATTTTATTTTGGTTTTAGCAGTCTTTAATTATGAGGCGAAGAAGTTCTTTTGATAGGACGATCACGGGCCTTTGTTTTTATTTGCAATAAAAATGATTTACATTACTTTTAAGTATGGATTGAACATATATTATGCGTAAATACTATTACTATATGAAATAAAAAGCATTGACAGTGAATTTTACGAATGATATACTCGAACTAATATTAGAATATACAAACGTAATTAGTATATACAAACACAAAAAAAGGAGAGGATAATAATGAAGGGAATTCATGTCAGTGAATTAGATAATGTAGCAACCGCTCTTGAAGCATTGTCAAAAGGCAGCGAAGTTTTAGGTGTGACGATACGGGAAGATATTCCTAGCGGGCATAAATTTGCGACGCAGAATATTCGAAGCGGTCAGCCGATCATCAAATATGCATCTCATATCGGCATCGCTGCGAAACCTATTCAAGTCGGCGAGTGGGTTCATGTGCATAACTTAGAAGGTGAGCGCGGCCGCGGTGATACAGATCATACGGTACGGGAAATCAAACAACAGGTACATGGTACAAGGGAGATTGCCCATAGCTGTAAAAACTATGAGCTGCAGGGATATAGACGGCCGGACGGTTCTTTTGGTTTTCGCAATCACGTATTAGTAATTCCCAGTGTGCATTGTGCCAATAAAGTAGTTGAACGTATTGCTAATACATTTATATATGGTACTGCCTGTCAAACGACAGATACAAGTGTCGTATATGTTACGCATCAGCATGGCTGCAGTGAACTCAGCTATGACGCCCGGCAGACGCGGGATGTGTTGGCCGGGACCGGGGCCAATCCCAATGTAGCGGCTGTACTGGTGGTAGGCCTTGGCTGTGAAGGAGTTCCGGCTCGGGAAGTGGCTGATGAGATTAAAAGCAGAGCTCCTTATAAACCGATAGAATATCTGACTATTCAAGAAACTGGCGGTACAGAAAAAAGTATCAAAAAAGGAATCAAGATTGTTCAAAATATGCTGGATAAAGCTTTAACCGCTGTAAAAAGCAAAGGAACGCTGGCCGATGTAGTACTGGGGACAGAGTGCGGCGGCAGTGACAGCTTTTCAGGATTGTCGGCGAATCCAAGCTTAGGTGATGCATCCGATATCGTTATTCAGCAAGGCGGCAGCGTTATTCTTGCCGAAACGACAGAATTAATCGGAGCAGAGCATATTTTGGCAGCACGGGCCGTGAATGCTGCAGTGAGTCAGCAGGTCATGGACACTATTAAGGGGTTTGAGAATACTGTTATTCAGGCCCATGCTGATATTCGCGGTGCCAACCCAAGCCCGGGAAATATTGAAGGCGGGCTCAGCAGTATTGAGGAAAAATCACTGGGCTGTGTCTATAAGGCCGGAAATCAGCTGGTAGTAGCAGTAAAACAATATGCACAGCCCATTACTGATATTGGTCTTACCTTCATGAATACGCCGGGTAATGACATTGAACAGCTCAGCGGTATGGTGGCCGGCGGTTGTAATATATGTGTTTTTACAACGGGCAGGGGAACGCCTACGGGAAGTCCTATTACACCAACGATCAAGATTGCCTCCAATTCGCAGGTTTTCCAATCGATGAATGATTCCATTGATTTAAACGCCGGTACGGTAATTGAAGGTAAAAGAACAATTCAGGAAGTAGGAGAAGAAATTCTGGACTATATGGTAAAAATAAGCCAAGGGACGCGAACCAAGGCTGAAATCAATAAACAAAATGATTTCTCGATTTGGCGGTTGGCAACAACCGTATAAAGTGCGTTATAGTTTCATACGATATATATAAATGGAATATAAGTATTGGAAGGACGTGGTATTTATGAAAAAAATGATGACGCATGCCCGATATGGTGTTGGAGCGTTAATGCTTATGACCATCGTTATTAATTATTTGGATCGCACGGTTATGTCTGCGGCAGCACCTGCAATTATTTCTGACTTACATATTACGACTGCTGAAATGGGATTTATTATGTCTGCTTTTTTTTGGAGTTATGCCGCATTTCAAATTCCGGCCGGCTGGTTAGCAGACAGAATTGGTCAACGAATTTGTTTAGGTGTTTCTGTTTTGTGGTGGTCATTGGCAACGGTTGCAACTGCACTTGCTAGGACACCTATGGGACTTTTTATTTGCCAGGATATTTATGGGAACGGGTGAAGCTGGTGCGTATCCTTGTAATGCGGGTATTACTGCAAAATGGTTTCCTGATCATGAAAGAGGAAAAATGACCGCTATTTTTGATAGTGGATCCCGGTTTGGCACCGCATTTACGATGCCGTTGGTTGTTTGGATTATAGCAACGTACAGTTGGCATGTAGCGTTTATTATCTGCGGGAGTTTAGGCGTCATTTGGACATTGGTGTGGTTTTGGTATTATAATGATCCTGATAAACAAAAATATGTTAACGAGGAAGAGCTAAAATATATACGCAATGGGCAAAAAAGGGTGCACACTATAGCTGCGGTTCAACCCATGAAATGGTATGAATTATTCAGATATAGAAATGTTATTGCAATATGTATTGGCTTTTTCACATTAAATTACTCTATTTATTTTTTTGTCACATGGTTTCCCATGTATTTGGTGCAAGAGCGGGGCTTATCCTTTGCGACAATGGGATGGATGGCTATGCTGCCGCCCTTGACGGGGATTTTATCAGAGTGGTTCGGCGGTTGGCTGCTTGATTACACATATAAACAAACAAAATCATTGGACATAGCAAGAAAAACAAACTTGGTGGGCGGAATGGTGTTAGCAACAACTATTGCGTTTGCAGGCTTGTCTTCTAGTAATACTATATTAATGGTGTTATTATGTATTTCCTATGCAGGCTTATCTTTTGCCGGGAGTGCTATTTGGTGTTTGCCAGGAGACATAGCACCTCAAAATATGACGTCTGTCTTGGGAGGAATGCAAAACTGCATTGCGAATTTTGGTGGGATTTTAGGCCCTATTGTTACAGGCTTTATTATTTCTTCTACAGGCTCGTTTATTCCTGCATTGGGGGTATCGGGAGCGCTTTGTGTAGTGGGGGCTTTGATGTATTTGTTTGTATTAAAGGATATTAAGCCTATTGAGGCATGAAATCGTTATTAAGTAATTTTTGAATATTAAAATAGTATTTATTGACAATTATATTTTAGAAGAAAGAGAAGGTGAATGACAATGGATTGTAAATATTTTTGCCCGATTTTGACCTCTGTCAATGCTGACGGCACTGTAAACTATGAAAATATGCATGCGTTCTATGATCAAATTTTAGGTGCTGGCATTGATGGTATTTTGGTTGGCGGCAGCGCCGGCGAATTTTATGCCTTTACGTATAATGAAATCAAGGAGATGATTGCCGATGCTGTGAAATACATTGCTGGCCGGGGATTCGTTTTAGCTGGCACGGGCCGTATGGCAAAGTCCGAAACGATCAGCTTATCCAATGCGGCGATTGATGCCGGTGCTGATGCCGTTATTATTGTCGGACCATATTACAGTGCCTGCACGCAGGAAAATGTGTTCCAGTATTATGATGATGTGATGGGACAAATTCACGGTAATATTTTCCTTTACAATTTTGCAGACCGCACGGGGTATGACGTTTCCGGAGAAACGATACTGCGCCTGCTGGCAAAGCATACAAATTTTATCGGCGTAAAGGATACGCATCCCATACTGCGTCATACGCAGCGGTATATTCAGGAAATCAAAGGTCAATATCCAGATTTTATGGTATTCACCGGATATGATAATAACTGCATTCCCTCCGTTATTTCCGGCGGCAATGGCTGCATTGGCGCCTTGTCCAATGTATATCCGAATATGTGTCACAGTGCGGCCGAGGCACTGCGTAATGAAGATCTGGCGGCTATTCGTAAGATTCAGAGGCAGATAGATAAGCGCATGAAATTTTATGAAGCGTATCCGACCTTCAATCCGGTCATGAAATGGGCCTTGAAGGAACTGGGGCGGCCTATGCAGGAAAACTGCAAGGTACCGCTATCCTCGTTGACTGCCGAAGAAAAGAACCGTCTGGATGCCGTGGCAGATGAGCTGTGGCGTACAAAATAAACAATATATGAAAAACTCCCGAGCGGGCAGCTTCGGGAGTTTTTTTTCATGGATTTTTTTATGGATATTAATTTATAAAATAGTAATTTGGTCTTTAAGCTCTCTTTCAAAGCAAAGGCGGTGTTCTTTGGTGTACAGCCCGGGCATACCGCCGGTATGCATCAGAATGATTTGCGCACCTGGCTTTATCCGTTTTTCGTGAATCATATCGAGAACGGCAGCATACATTTTTCCCGTATAGCAGGGATCGAGAAGAATCCCTTCATGACGGGCCATTTGATAAATTGCTTTGCGTACGCTGGCATCCGGTTCGTTATAGCCTTTGCGGACATATCCTGTTTCAATATGAATATCACTGTCATCAAAATCATATCCGTAGGCTTCTTTGGCTTCAGCAAAATATTCATGGAGCCGCTGTTTTTCTTTTTTTTCGAAGGGCAGGATCGCAATACCTGTAAGCTTCAGCTTTGATTGGACGGCCTTGAGGCCGCAGTACAGACCGAGATATGTTCCCATGCTGCCAGTGGCGACATAGATATTGGCATTGTCGATATGCTGCTCCTTGGCCTGCATGTCAAGCTCGCGGGCGCAGTCGTAATAGCCCATCAGGCCGACGATATCACTGCCGCCCATGGGAATGACATAGACGATTTCTCCCTGCTTTTCCTGTTTGGACTTGATTGCGGTGACGGTTTCTTCTATCTGCAGGGACTGGTCGCGGCCATCATCTTTTTTGATGATGACCCGGGCTCCGAATATTCCGTCCAGAAGCAGGTTGGCGCTGAGCTCGCCCGGGTCTTTGCCGACAGTGACGATAATGCATTTCAGACCGTATTTAGCGGCTACGGCGGCAGTCAGGCGCCCATGATTAGTTTGTGGGGCGCCGACGGTAATGATCGTTGTGGCCTGCTGATTCATGGCTTCAAACATAAGGTACTCCAGCTTGCGGAGTTTATTTCCGCCGCCGCCGACCGGCGTCAGATCATCTCGCTTGATATATATTTCCCGGAATAATTCCTGCGAGAGGCCGGGAAGATACTGCAGAGGTGTAGGGGCTGGATCTAAAAACGAGATTTTTGGGTTGTGTGCGTTCATGGATAACGCCTCCTTTTGTATTCCATCGTATCATAATTTTATCCTGATGGACAGAGCGCTATTCATTATACACAAAAAAAATTGGGCTCCCACGCATGGTATTCACGCTGCAGGGCCCGGTCGGTCTATAGGGAAGGTGCGATATATGAAACAACAATAACCTCACAGCGACGGGATGTCCATGTGTTATTGCTGATTGCTGGCAGCTGCGATTACTGCAGGCTTGGAAGAATGTGAACCATTACATAGCTGATAATACAATATGAGACAGCCCCCATAAGAGCCGTACAGGGAATGGTCAGAACCCAGGCTGTGACCATCTGACGGGCGACGCTCCAATGGACGGCTTTGACGCGTTGTGCGGCACCGACACCCATGATGGAACCTGATACGACGTGAGTAGTGGAGACAGGCAGATGCAGCATCGTCGCAGCGAAGATAACGACTGCCGAGTTGAGATCTGCGGCAAAGCCGTGAATCGGATGCATTTTGAATATTTTTCCTCCGACAGTACGGATGATTTTCCAGCCGCCGACACTGGTGCCAAGTGCCATAGCCGCGGCGCAGAGAAATTTGACGATCGTTGGAACTTCCAGCGAGTTGATAAAACCGCCAGATACAAGTGCCAGTGTGATGATTCCCATGGATTTCTGCGCATCGTTAGAGCCGTGAGAAAAGGCCATAAGGGCAGCGGATATGACTTGAAGACGATTGGCCGTAATATTTATTTTGGCTGGTTTGTAATTACGGCAGATTATGAAGAGAATATTCATGATAATGTATCCCATGACGATGGCTGTGACAGGGGAAATGATAAGAGATAAGACAATTTTGATAATGCCCCAGTCATTCAAGGCTGCCGTACCGACAGAAATAAGAATGGCGCCGATCATGCCGCCGATCAGTGCGTGAGAGGAACTGGAGGGCATGCCGAACCACCAGGTAAGAAGATTCCAGGCAATAGCGCCTGTCAGGCCGGCAATGATGATCAATTCATTGATCATGGCGGGAGATACGACGATGTCGCCGCCGATCGTTTTGGCGACGCCTGTGGAGATCATAGCGCCGATGAAGTTCAGGACGGCTGTGCCGACGATGGCAATTCCCGGACGGATGGCACGGGTTGATACACAGGTGGCGATAGCATTGGCTGTATCATGAAATCCGTTGATGAAGTCGAATACCAGGGCCAGGACGACGACCATGATAATAAAATATGTATCAAGCATATTTCATTGTCACCTCTTTTATCACATTTCCCAGACGTTCTACATGGTCTGCTGTTTCCTCCAGCGTACTTAAAATGTCCTTCCAGCGAATTACATCGAGAATAGGAACGTTGCCGGAAAAAATACGGGATAATTCACGGCGGTACATGTGGTCTACTTCTGTTTCCAACTTGCTGAGCCGGTTGGCCCGCTCCATCAATTCGGCTTCGTTGCTGCTGATATCCTTGAGCAGCACAAAAATTTGTTTCAGTTCTTCGCCCATGGCTTTCAGCTGTTCGGTGATCTGTATGGCGACAGCCGGTGCTTTTTCTACATGATACACACTGGTTCGCATTAGCGCGCCATGCAATGAATCGATACAGTTCTCTAAAATACAGGTCAGGCGGTAGAAATCTTCTCTATCGATCGGGGTGATAAAAACGCGGCATAATTTGATAATGACGTTTTGATTTGTTTTATTCGCAGTGTGCTCTAATGCTACTACTTCCTTGATATGTATGGAAATAGTAGATACGTCGCGCATGACTTCGTTGGCAATTTCGGCGCCGCGGTGAAAATTTTCGGCATTGGATATTAAATAATTGAAAAACTCTTCGTGCTTGTTACTGATGCTTAGCATATAATCTACCTCCTGATTTTTATATTTTCAGTATAGAAGAAATGGTTTGGTATTGTGAAAAATTATTGTAAAGATTGTGTAAAGTATTTCTTTTTTCTTTACTTAATGAAACGGTATATTGGGAAAGGCATGTTTGGAAAAAAACGTTTTTTTTATGTATAGGTATGCTATAATGAAAACAATGTGACAGTGCCTGAAATCCGATGTATTGTGTTCATGGCATAAATGACAGAAAAATATAAAGGAGGACTTACATCATGTTGAAAACACGGAAGGTAGTTATTGTCGGTGCTGGCCATGTAGGCTCTCATGTTGCGCTGGCGCTTATTCAGGCCGGCGAAGCTGATGATATCGTGCTGATTGATTTACTTAAAGAAAAGGCGGAAGGGCATGCCATGGATATGGATGATGCAATCAGCGGTGCCGTATGCGGCCATGACGCAGCCATTCGTGCCGGTGGCTACGAAGAGCTTGCGGATGCTGATATTTTAGTGATGGCCTTTGGTCGCAGCCGACGGCCCGGCGAGACCCGCCTGGATATGTTTGATGATTCGATTCGAATGGCCAATGAGGTGATTTCTCATTTGCAAACAGTTCATTTTCAAGGCATCATGATCAGTATTTCCAATCCGGCGGATATTATTTGTGAATATATACGCCGCCGTATGGGCTGGGAACGGAACCGTTGCTTTTGTACCGGGACGAGCTTGGAAACCTACAGACTCCTGCGTGTTCTGGCGCATCGCACGGGCTATGCGCGTCGTTCTATCCAGGGATTTTGCATGGGAGAACACGGTAATTCCAGCTTTATTGTCTGGTCGCGGATTTTTATTAATGGCAAACCCTTCTTAGACCTGCATAAGGAAAAGGCAGAATTAGCCGGCTTGAGTCTGGAACAGCTTCAGGAGGAGGTCAAACGGGCCGGTGATATCGAAATTGATGGTAAAGGCTGCACTGAATTTGGAATTGCCAATGTGGCCTGCATGCTTATTACGGCTATTTTTCATGATCAGAAGCTAGTGTGGCCTTGTTCGACGGCATTAGATGGTGAATACGGGGAACAACATGTCGCTGCCGGTGTGCCCTGCGTCATTGGAAGGCAAGGCGTGGAGAATATACTGGAAATGCCGATTACGATGGACGAACAGAAAAAATTCCACGATTCCTGTAATATTCTGCGGGATTTTCTCAAGCGGGCTGAAGAAATTCAATAAAAAAACAGACAGGCATCTTTTGGGGGAGCCTGATTAGTATCAATCTGAGGTGGGATTATGAGTGAAAACAGAACGGGCAACAGTATTCATCCTGTTGATGAAATGTTGCCACTTTCAAAGTTATTTGCTTATGGATTGCAGCATGTACTGGCTATGTATGCCGGCGCGGTGGCAGTACCTATTATTGTTGCACAAGCCATGCATTTGACGCCGGATCAGCTTATTCATTTGATTAATGCTGATTTATTTACCTGCGGTATTGCTACATTGATTCAGACACTGGGATTTTGGAAGGTCGGAGCACGTATTCCCATGATCCAGGGAGTGACCTTTGCTTCGGTTACGCCGATGATTTTGATTGGTATAGAGCATGGGATAACGGCTATTTATGGGGCAATTATTCTTGCCGGTTTATTTACTTTTTTTATTGCGCCATGGTTCAGCCGTCTTATCCGTTTTTTTCCTCCGGTCGTTACCGGTACGATTATTACGATTATCGGAATTACGCTTCTACCGGTGTCTGTACGGTGGATTGGTGGGGGTGGCAGCCCGTCGTCTCCTGACTTTGCCAATCCGATGCATTTATTTTTAGCTTTCATCACCTTGGGGATTGTTATTCTGGTATATCGGTATGGCAAAGGTTTTGTAAGCAATATTGCCGTGTTGATCGGCTTGATTTGCGGCACGGTTATCGCTATGGTTCTGGGGCAGACGGACTTTGCCGAAGTAGGGAGATCAGATTGGTTTGGGATCATTACGCCTTTTTCCTTTGGATTTCCTACCTTTGATGTGGGATCGGTTATTTCTATGATTATTGTGATGCTTGTCGTCATGGTAGAAACGACCGGTGATTGTATTGCCATTGGTGAAATCGTAGGTAAGCCTATTGGCAGAAAAAATCTGGCGCAGTGTCTTCGGGCAGATGGGCTGTCTACCTTTATCGGAGGGGTTTTTAACAGCTTTCCGTATACGGCTTTTGCTCAGAATGTAGGTTTGATTGCCGTTACGCGCGTAAAAAGCCGGTTTGTTGTAGCGGGATCGGGTATTATTTTAATTGCCTTGGGATTATTTCCTAAAATGGCAGCTGTTGTTGCCTGTATTCCCAATTCCGTATTAGGCGGTGCCGGATTGGCAATGTTTGGCATGATTATTGCGAGCGGTATACGGGCTTTGTCCAAAGTGGATTTTGAGGGGAATTATAATTTAATGCTGGTAGCCGTTAGTATTGGGATCAGCATGATTACGCTGACTGTTCCCACTTTTTTTCAAAATTTTCCTGATGCGGCTAAAATTATTCTTCAAAGCGGCATTACGCTGGGGAGCTTGACTGCAGTTGTTTTAAATCTTATCTTGAACGGCGTGGGCGAAGAAGCGGCTGTGGAGGAAGAGTAGACAGAATTTTATGATGAAAAGAAAAAATGTATTGCTGAGAAAAATTATGCTGCTGGCGTGTGTTCTTATCCTGACGGTCAGTATCGTGTCCGCTGCGGAAGCCATGCCGCTGGCCGCTCAACCGCTTTCTACCGGCGTGACGGTAGATATCAAAACGGCGGATAAGACGGTGCAGCTGGATAATGCCGGTCTTCCGGCCAAACCGGTCCCTGTTTCGACAGAAAAGAAAATAGGTATCAATCTTGCCAGCCGCATTTTGATTTTGTATGAAGGAAGCATGAAAATACGTATGTATCCTGTTGGCGTGGGAAAGACAACGACGCCTACGCCGACTGGCTTTTATTATGTGCAGAATAAAGAAATGGACCCGACGTGGATTGATCCCGATGATACCAGTATACGGATTCCTTCGGGTCCGGAGAACCCGTTGGGATATCGTTGGATCGGGTTTTATGGCACCTATGGGATTCACGGTACAAACCGTCCCGGTACCGTGGGTTCATACGTGTCCAATGGCTGCGTCCGCATGCATGAAGAAGATGTGGAGGATTTATATCCACTGGTACGTGTGGGAACGCCGGTTACGGTATATTATGATCGTATTGTTATTGACAGCGCACCCGATCATACTGTGGCCTATTATATCTATCCTGATGGATACGGCTGGCAGCAGGTGAGCGTGCAGGACGTAAAGAAGGCGCTGGCCGGATATGGTGTGGAAAATTTTGCCGAAGCGCCGGCCATTGCAGCTAAGATAGGCGCTTCCGACGGATTGCCTGCCTATGTTGCTAAAGCCTATGATTTGATTGTCGATGGCCGCAGGTTGTCTCAGCGGGCCTTGGAGAAGGATGGCATCATGTATGTCCCGGCCGTCTCCGTTGCGACCGCGCTGAGGTTGGATCTGCATTGGAATGGCAGCGGCAGGGTGCTGACGAGTCCCTATGGAACCGCACCGGGGATCGTCAAAAGTGATGTGGTCTATGTGAAGGGTACCGATGCGGCGGCTTTGTTTCATGTAATGGGGCAGCTCACGTCGGATTTGCAGTATGTCATGGTCTCTGTCCGGCAGAATGTATCGGAAGATAAGGGGCCGCAGAAAAAAACGGAGCCCGCATCGGCAGTGCCGGTAAAACAGCAAACGAAACAGAAAACAGCATAGGCGGAAATTCTCCGAGTTCGGCAATTTGTTATCTGGTCTTTGTAGGTATATAATAAGAACTGTTGTGTAACGAGTTGTCGAATTATAAGGAGTATGAGGTACTTATGTTAAATTTCATTCGCAGGCTGGCAGCAGCTTTTGCCGGATGTATTGCTTTGGCATTGGCGATTCCGTGTTTTGCCCAGGTGTCAACGGATCAGATAGCTGTCGGCGGTGTTGGCCCGGGCAGTACGATTTCCTATGTGACAGATGTGTATGGCGAGCCGGCAGCAGCCAAGAATATTGACGCTGATACAGGAGTGCAATATATTGAATATAATTATGCCGGTACGTTTTTGGTGGGGTTCAATGCGGCATCCCGCCAGGCCGCCTATGTCACTTGTACGGAAAATTGGCTGGCTACACCGGACGGGGTGACGACCGGTATGACGGCGGACGTACTGAACAAGGTGTATAAGCAGGCCGATCATTTGTACAGCTATGAGGAAAATGGTACGGATAAAACCTTGTATGAATATGAAGATGCATATGGTAACCGGTTGTCTTTTGACGTGCAGAATTTTTATATTATCAGCATTAATGTCAGAACCGCAGGTTAAGTGAATGGAATACGGTCAGAAACGATGCCGGAATCAATGGACACCGCTTCTGACCGTATTTATGTACTAAGGAGATACCGTCACGCTTCGCTGTATTGACAAAAAATACCGGCTGCACTATAATTGACATATGTCAATTATAGTGCAGCCGGTTATACCTTGTACCGGCGAGAACAGAGAGTCGGAAAGGAATTGATCTTATGAAAATTGCAGTAACGTATGATGACGGAAACGTATTTCAGCATTTTGGACATACGGAGCAGTTCAAATTTTATGATGTAGAAAACGGCGTCATCACGCAGGAAGAAATTGTGGACACGGGAGATAGTGGTCATGGCGCATTGGCCGTGCTTTTACAGCAGTATCATGTGCAAACCTTGATCTGCGGCGGCATCGGCGGCGGAGCCAAGCTGGCGCTGGAGGAAGCCGGCATTGCCTTGTATGGCGGTGTTTGCGGCAATGCTGATGAGGCTGTCCGGGCATTTTTAGCGGGTACGCTGTGTTATGATAAAAATGTGCATTGTGATCATCACGATCATGATGATCACGAGCATGATGGAGAATCCTGCGGTACCCATAGATGTATACATTAAGATGTGATACAATATCAATAGAATTTATGTATTAAGAAGTAATAAAAGGAGGGAATTGTGATGAAAACCATTACAGCGTTTTATCTGAATGGATGTCCCTATTGCCGTAATGCCAGGGCCGCTATTCAGGAGCTTATAGAAGAAAATCCGGTTTACGGGACGGTTCCTGTGGAATGGTATGAAGAAACAGAGCATCCTGATGTGGTAAAGGGGCATTCTTATTATTATGTGCCGTCTATGTTTATCGGCACGGAACGGTTTTATGAAGCGCAGCCCGGCCAGAGCTATGATGAAATCAAAGGACATGTCAAGGCTGTATTGGATCAGGCGATTCGCTGATCGGTCAGCGGCCCAACACGTCGTGTACTGCTGCTGTACAGCGTGCCACTGCCAGCTCCATGGTTTCCGTATCTATCGTCAGCGGGGGATTGAAATACAGCACGTCCCCAATAGGACGAAGGACAAGTCCCCGGTCCATCGCTTTGCGGAAAATGTGCCAGCCAATACGGCGTTGGGCATCGAAAGGTTGTTTTGTTTTTTTATTTTTGACGAGTTCAAGGGCATTGATAAGGCCTATATGGCGTATTTCGCCGATGTTTTGATGGCTGCCAAGAGCATCTTCCAGCATATTATGCAGGTAGATGGCTTTCTTGGCAGCTTTTTTGAGTATATCCTCCCGCTGCAGAATGGTAAGGACTGACAGCGCGGCGGCGCAGGCCAGGGGATTTCCCGCATAGGTATGACTGTGCACAAAGGCTTTATGCGTGCCATATTCATCATAAAAGGCCTGATATATTTTTTCGGTTGTAATTGTGAGGGCCATGGGAAGATAGCCGCCGGTAAGACCCTTGGAGGTACACAGAATATCAGGACAGATGCCGGCGTGCTCAATGGCAAACATTTTTCCCGTTCGGCCAAAGCCGGCGGCGATTTCGTCATCAATAAGGAGCACGCCATAGGCTTGGCAGAGATGGTGCAGCCTCCTTAGATATTCGGCAGGGTAGATACGCATGCCGGCAGCACCTTGCAGAATCGGCTCGACAATGACCGCCGCTGTTTCTTTTCCGAAAGCCTGAAAAGCTTTTTCGGCACTTTCGAAGCATTCGCAGTGACAGGAGGTTCTTGTTTTTTCGTAAGGACAGCGATAACAATCCAGCCCGTCAAAATGAATCGTATTCATCATCATGGGCTTATATATTTTGGCATACAAATCCATACTGCCCACAGAAAGAGCACCGATAGTTTCTCCATGATAGGATTCAGACAGGCACATGAAACGCTGCCGCTGAGATTGACCTGTCTGGTAATGATACTGAAAAGCCATTTTTAAAGCGCATTCGACGGCTGATGAGCCGTTGTCACAGAAATTAAAGCGGCGCAGCCCTTGCGGCAGCAAGGGAATAAGCATACGGCACAGCTCGATTGCCGGTTTGTGAGAGAAATTGGCAAAGATGACGTGTTCGAGCTGGTCCAGCTGGTGTTTTACCGCGTCATTTACTTCGGGATTGCAATGTCCCAGCAGATTGCACCACCATGAGCTGATCATATCAAGGTATTCTCTTCCCTCTGTATCATATATGTACATGCCGCTGGCATGGTCAGCAATAATAGGTGGAAATACTTCGGCATCCTTCATTTGCTGTGCCGGGTGCCATATATACTTTTGATCTTCCTCATTCCAATTTATAAGTTCCATTGTCATACCTCTCCTTCATATAATGAAGCCAGAACCTGCGCGTCTATATCCAGGCACGTATCGCCGGGCTTGACCAGGGCAAGAACGGGGAGATTGGTCAATTCTTCAATTATGTGAATATTATCCTTTTCCATAAGGCTGCCTGTGTACCGGTTGAGGATCACTCCTTTTACGGGAAGCCTGCGGTTTTTCATGTAAGCGGCAGTCAGGGTAACGGCGTTGATCGTTCCCAAGCCGGCGTCGCCAATGATCAAAGAGGGAAGATGCAGCCATTGAATGACGTTTTCCAGATAATATACGGCCTTTGCATCATGGCGGAGGGGGCAGATAATGCCGCCGCTGCCTTCCATTGTGACATAAGAATAGGCTGCGGATACTTTTTGCCATGCCGCGATAATGACATCCTTTTCTATTGGGTGTCCTTCTATTTGAGCTGCCAGATGCGGTGAAACGGCGGTTTGGTATAAATAGGATAACAATAAGGCTTCCGATTCCTGAATACCGGCTGTGCGATTGACGTATCCGGCATCGCTTTCACTTACTGTAGGCGCGCCGCTGACTGCGGCTTTATAATATCCGGCGTGATAGCCTGCCCGCCGCAGTGTGTTGACAATGAGCCCGGTAACATATGTTTTACCGATGTCGGTACCGGTACCGGTTATAAATAATCCTTTTCCCATAAATGAATGTTCCTTTCTTATATAGAAAAACCAGCGGTACGTATCCGTTTAGCTGTTCCGGCAGCCAGTATGCAGAGAATAATGTCTCCGGGGACGGCCAGAAAAAAGCAGTACAGAAAAAGAGGCCATATACCGATAGGCGTACCTAGATACCATGTATTAATGATATATACATAGCTTATGCCAAAGATATATACGATAGCGAGTCCGGAAAATCCGGCCGCCAACAGCCTGGATAGGGATGGATGAGCGGCTGTTTCGCTGAGCTTGCCGGTCAGCCAGGTTCCGGCAATAAAACCGGCCAGATAGCCGAAGGTCGGCTGAAAAATGTAAGAAGGGCCGCCGCCTTCCGTGAAGACTGGAATACCTGCCAGCCCCAGTGCGACGTAGACCGCTATGGCCGCCGCGCCGCGGCGGCTTCCCAAAAGCAATCCGGCCAGTGTGGTAAAAAACAGCTGCAGCGTAAAAGGACACACGGGAACGGGAATACGAATAAAGGCACCTACAGTAATAAGAGCGGTGAATAAAGCAAGATATACCATGCTTTTTGGCGAATTGCATAGAGAGGATGTACGTTCTGTTTTTTTCAATAAAGTCACTCCTCACATAAATTGTTCCCTTTTATATAAAATAAAAAGTTTACGAATAAAAGTATACTGCATGAGATGGAAACTTGTCAATGTTAACATATTCGTGTGATAAAAATGGGTTATAATATACGCAGGAGGGATGTTCTGGATCTCTGTGTGCGGCATCTTTTTGGCAAGATAGAAGACAATAAGTGCACAAAAAAAGTATTGATTATGACGGCATTTTGTGTTACAATAAATTAAAATTAAATAATAATTATTATTGATTATGATATAAGGAGGTCACGAATATGAGAACAGGTGTGGGGATCATTGAAGAAATTTTGGATAACGGTCTGGCTAAAGTAAAGGTAAGCCGGGATTCACTTTATGTGGCCTGCAGTGTCTGCGCCGGGGCAGAGCATGTTTTTCTTACGGCAAAAAATTCCCTGGGGGCAGAGGAAGGGCAATCTGTGCGATATGAAGTGCAGGACGATCATTTGATCATGGGATCCTTCATGTGCTTTATCATGCCTCTTATAATCGCCGTTGCTGTCGGACTTATCGGTCATAGTATCGGCACTTCGGCAGGCTTTGATGACTTTTATTCCGGAACGGTGGGTGCCGTTATCGGCCTGCTTATCAGCGCTGCCATTGTTCGGACCTATGATGCCTCGTTATCGCAGCGGGTGGATACGAAGGCGAACATTACGGCGATTATTATTGAAGAACCGGAGGACGGAGAATAAATACCGCGATTTTCCAGAGACGAATTCTCCATGATTTTTTTATCAAAACAAAAGCATAAAGATCTGCAGCGGTGATCGCGCTGCAGATCTTTATGCTTTTATTTATTGGTATAACCGGACTAGACGACGTTTGGCAGCAGTAACACGATGATAGGCATTCAAACGAAATTCGGCATATATCCCTGTTCAGTTGAACGGGCCGGCGGCTGCCTGACAGTTGGTTTCTCAAATGCTAATATCCTTGGATGGGTTGGAAGACATTCCTGAAAGGGATCGTCTGTTTTTTATATACGTATAGAGAGAATCTGATGAAGGCAATGTTTTTTTTGATTGCTGCCGCTTATATGCCTGCAAGTCCGGTCAGCAGAATTTTCAATCCGATTGCAATAAGTACCATGCCGCCAGCCCGTTCGGCCTTTGTTTTGTATTTTAATCCGAATATACTGCCTGCTTTGACACCTGAAGCTGAACAGATGAAGGTAACACAGCCGATGGTCAGCGCGGCCGGAAGAATGGATACATCCATGAAAGCAAACGTAATACCGACGGCCATGGCATCGATACTGGTAGCAATTGCCAGAATCAGCATGGAACACAGCGTCATGGAAGCGTCGATGGGTTTGGTTTTTTCCGTAGATTCCCGGAGCATATTGATACCGATCAAGGTTAAAAGAATTGATGAAACCCAATAATTATAGCTGGTGATGAATTCGGTAAAAAAGCTGCCCAGATAATATCCTGCAATTGGCATTAAAAACTGAAAACCGCCAAACCAGGCGCCGGCAATAGACATATGCTTCCAACGAATGCTGCCCAGCGACAGCCCTTTACAGACAGAAACGGCAAACGCGTCCATTGATAATCCCATTGCCAAAATAAACAATTCTCCCATATTCATACATATCTCTCCTCATCATATTTCGTGTAATAAATACAAAAAGAGACTTAAAAACAGCCTGAACAGGCTGTCTCCAAGTCTCATCATTTAAAATAGTACCGGGTGCCCAGCACCAGTATGTCGACACTATTATACATGCAGGATGTACTGATTACTCCCTTAAAGCATTACATATTATTGTAGTAGATAGAAGGGACATTGTCAATAAGAAAAGCGAGCCTAAAATGTAAATTTTTTGTCTATTTTACTGAGAACATATCTTTTAAAAAGGAAGTATAGTACAATAAAACAAAATCAACTAATTAAGGAGGAATCCAGTATGAATTTAAAAGATCCTATTTCTATGCATGCCCTTACCTTGACGAACCGCCTTGTCATGCCGCCGATGGCGACGAATAAATCCGATAACGGAGTGGTGACAGAGGCTCTTTGCCAGCATTATGAAGCCAGAGCAAGAGGCGGCTATATTGGGCTGATAATTACAGAGCACAGCTATGTCGACGTACAGGGAAAGGCAAGTCCGCAGCAGATTTCCATCGCATCCGATGAAGCTATCGAAGGGCTTCACACACTGACAGATGCCGTCCATCATGTAGGATCCACCAAGATCATTGCGCAGCTGAATCATGCCGGCGCAGCGGCTGATCTTGCCGGTACGGGATTGATGACTGTCGGGCCCAGTGCTATCGTTATTCAGCATCCGTGGAAAAAAGATCTTCCCGTGCCGCATGAATTGACGAAAGCCGAAATTTCTGAAATTGCCGGAAAATTTGCCGCAGCTGCCGGGCGAGCTAAAAAAGCCGGCTATGACGGTGTGGAAATTCATTCGGCGCACGGCTATTTATTGAATCAATTCTATTCTCCTTTAACGAATGTGCGTCATGATGAATATGGTGGCGGCTCTGTAGAAAACCGGACGCGGTTTCATGTAGAAGTCATTGAGGCTGTCCGTCGGGCCGTAGGCAGTGACTTTACCGTTGCTGTCCGTTTGGGTGGTGCCGACTTTATGGAGGGCGGCAGTACGATTGCGGATAGTGTGGCGGCGGCAGCGATTTTTGAACGGGCCGGAGTTGATTTTATCGATATGTCCGGCGGTATGTGCGGCTATGTCCGAAAGGATAAAACCGGACCGGGGTATTTCAGCGACATGACGGCAGCTGTCAAAAAAGCGGTCTCCATTCCGGTCATCCTTACGGGCGGAATCACGACCCGGGAGGCGGCAGAGCAACTGCTGCAGGCGCAGGCAGCCGATCTTATCGGTGTAGGCAGAGCATTGCTGCAGGATCCGTTGTGGGGACAAAAAAATATGCAATAAAGGGGTTCCTTTGGGGGATCGTGGGATGGAATATGATATTTGCACCTTGTCAATCTTCCGCAATGCGTTACAATGGATTTGATTCATGAAGGAAGATGAACGACGATATGCAATATAAAAAGCTACTGACAACAATTTTAGCGGGAGCGGCTGTCTTTTGGAATGGAATGGCCGGCGCAGCGCAGCCTATTGCAGTTGAGAATTTGGTTCAAATCATTTCTAAGGATTCCGCCACGTCCCGGACGGTGTCTTGGCAGGATACAGCCCGGCGCAGTGATTATATGGTGGAATACCGCCGGCAGGGAACCGGTGAAATTCGAGAAGCATATATGACGGGTCTCAAGGCGCCTCCGGTGTATGATGCCGATTGGCAGGCACCGAACACGTATGGAGCCTATATGCAGCAGCTGACGCCTGAAACAACCTATGAATACCGAATCAGAAATAGTGACGGAACTTCCGGCTGGATGCCCTTTACCACTACGCCGGCAGATCTCGATAAATACAAGGTACTCGTATTTGGCGATTCGCAGTCAACGGATTACAGCGTGTGGGGAAAAACGGCCCGGACAGCATGGGAAAACAATACGGACGCGGCTTTTTTTATCAACATGGGAGATTTGACCGATAACGGCCAGTCCTATTATCAGTGGAAATATTGGTATGAAAATGCCGATGTGCTGACAAGTCATATTCCCATTGCGCCGGTTCTGGGCAATCATGAAGCTTACAGCCTGTCATGGACCTATGCCGAACCGTATACCTATAAAGCGTTCTTTCCGGTTCCTTACGGCAGTCCCCGGAACCAAAGCCGGCTGGCCTATTCCTTTGATTATGGGAACGTGCATTATGTTTCCCTGAATACGGATTATGAAGAACTGCATACGGCGTATCCGACGATGATGGCAGATGAAGCGGTCTGGCTGGATCGGGACCTGTCGGCTGCGCAAAAAGCGGGGAAACGACTCGTTATCCTTATGCATCGACCGCCATGGAATAGTCCGTATGATGGCGATCTAGATATGAATGGCCGTTATTTTCTGCCATTGTTTGATCGCTATCAGGTACCGCTGGTGTTTACTGGTCATGAACACTGCTATGCCCGGACGGTTCCGGTACGGGATAGCAAGCCCGATTCCCATGGGACGGTGTATATTACGACAGGTCGCTCGGGAACGGAAGCATGGGATGGGTCTGTACGCCGTCCTTTTGACAGCGTGTATTACAATCCGATGGATATGCCTATGTATATTGTGCTGCAGGTCGAACCGGATGATTTTCGTGTAACCGCGTATAAGAATGACGGTACTATCATTGATGCCGTGACGGTTCCGGCAAAATCGCCGCAGCCTGCTGCCCGGAAAAGCAAAAAATAAAAATAAAACACGGACAGACACTGTCGAGGACATCATCATGAGGTCCTGCAGTGTCCGTTTTATAAGGAGAACCGTATGAACATAGCTGTTGTAACCGGCGCATCAAGCGGCTTGGGACGGGAATTTGCACATCTGCTTGATACGGATGGATTGGATGAAATATGGGTGACGGCCCGGCGGGCCGATCGTCTGGCAGCCTTGCAGGATAGTTTGCAGACGCCGGTCCGTGTTTTTGCCGGTGATATCAGCCAGGCGGTGACGACGGCAGCCATACAACGAGCTTTGGAGGAACAGGCTCCAAGGGTGCGCTATCTGATTTGTTCCGCCGGGTTTGGGAAAATAGGCACCAGTGATTCTATCTCACTGGCGGCAGCACAGAAAATGATAGAGGTCAACTGTACGGCGGCGGTAACGATGACGTATCTCTGCCTGCCATTTATGACTAGCGGCAGCCGCATTGCTGAAATTTGTTCTGTCGCAGCCTTTCAGCCTATTCCCAATCTAAATGTGTATGCGGCGACAAAAGCTTTCTTATATCACTACAGCCGGGCTCTTGCAGAAGAACTGCGGGAAAAGAATATTACAGTGACGGCGGTCTGCCCGTATTGGATCAAGGATACGGAATTTATAACCATTGCGCAGCAGGCACCGTCTGGCAGCGGTTTTCGCAGATTTCCCCTGGCAGATACACAAACTTTTGTGGCTCGTAAGGCGTGGAAGGATATCTGCAAGGGAAAGTCTGTATCTACACCAGGAGCGGTGGCGGCGGCAGACCGGCTTTTTGCAAAGCTTGTTCCCGCGGGAGTCATGATGTGGCTGAGTAGAATGATGCGGTAAATTTCGGAAAATAATATGATTTTATAAAAATTAGATAAGAAAGACTTCTGCCTAATACGTACGGGCAGGAGTCTTTTTGTGCGTTCATAGGCCATACTCAATGAATAATAAAAAAGAACAGTGGCGAAACGTGTTACCTTGTGGTTTTGATGCCGAAGATAAAGTATAGAACATGAACAAACCATACTCCGGCGATCAGCAGCTGGATCTCAGGCATGTGCTGCATTGCCCATATGGCAATTGCCATCATACCGGTTACGGTCCCCATAATGGTCAGCTTGCTTTTCAGCGGCATAGAGCGGTGCTGGACAAAATCTGCCAAATGCTTTTGATATAGCTCTGACTGGATAAACCAGGTATGTAGTCTATCGGAGCTTTTAGCAAAACAAAATAAAGTCAGCATATAAAACGGCACGGTGGGAAGGATGGGAAGTACGATACCTATGGTTCCCAGGGTCAGAGTCAAACAGCCGAGAGTGATCCAGCAATAGCGGATCAGTCCGCGGCTTTTCTTTTTTATTTCCGGCGTCATGAATAACCTCCTGCATAATATAGAGAATAATAATCAAATTTATCATACAATGAAGCGATATCCGTCGTCAACCTCGAATCATATATGGGGATTTTGGCTATATTTAGATATCTTAATGCAATCTTAATGCAAAGCGGCTATACCCTAACACTATTTTTATATCCCATGTAGTACGATAAGTGCCTGAAGGAGGGAACACAACATGGATATTCTACTTTATGTAAGTGGTATAGTTGCAGTTTTATTATTGATATTCTATTTCTACGTATTAATGAAGGGAGATGAACAATGATGAGTGCTGTTTTACAATATATTGCGTTTTTAGTGATTCTTGTAGTACTTGCTGTTCCTCTTGGCAAATATTCTGCTGATGTTATGGACGGTAACCGCGTATTTCTGAGCCCGATATTGTCGCCTGTTGAAAAGCTGATCTATAAGCTTACGGGCGTTCGTAAAGACGAAGAAATGACCTGGAAAACGTATCTCATCTGCGTTCTGTATTTTTTCTTTATCGGGATGGCCTTTTTATTTGTTTTTCAGATGTTGCAGGACAAGCTGCCGTTTAACCCGCAGAACATTGATCCTATGAGCTGGCATTTGTCCTTCAATACGGCCGCCAGCTTTGCTACTAACACAAACTGGCAGGCTTACAGCGGCGAAGGTCAGCTGAGCTATTTTTCTCAGTTTATGGGCCTGACGACGCAGAACTTTGTGTCTGCCGCTACGGGTATTGCCGTATTATATGCGCTGGTTCGAGCCTTCGTTCGTGTGAAAAAGACCACCATCGGCAATTTCTGGGTGGATATGACGAGAGCCACCTTATACATACTGCTTCCTTTAAGCATCATTGTTACAATCGTTTTGTTTTCACAGGGTGTCGTACAGAATTTTGCTCCGGGACAGACGGCTCATCTGGTCGAACCGGTGGCTGCAGACTCCGAAGGAAACTGGATTGAAGGCGCCAAAATTGATTTAAATACCCATACGGTTACCGTGCATGGTAAGAAGGTAGATGACGCTGCCATCATTACGGATCAATTCGTGCCAATGGGACCGGGCGCCAGCCAGATCGCTATTAAACAGCTGGGTACAAATGGCGGCGGCTTTATGGGCGTCAACTCAGCACACCCGCTGGAAGACCCCAACGTACTGACGAATTTAATTGAATGTATTGCTCTTCTTTTGATTCCTGCGGCTTTGTGCTTTTCCTTTGGACTCAGCATTAAAAATAAAAAGCAGGGCAAAGCAATTTTTGCGGCTATGTTTATTATGTTAGTCGTATTTTTAGGCATTATTGCATACAATGAACAAGCTGCCACCCCGCAGCTGGCACATGACAATGCCGTTAATATTGCCATGACGGATGATCAGGCCGGCGGCAATATGGAAGGCAAGGAAGCGCGTTTTGGGATTGCCCAGTCTGCAACTTGGGCGGCTTTTACAACGGCAGCTTCCAATGGCTCTGTCAACTCCATGCATGATAGCTATACACCCCTTGGCGGCTTGGTAACGATGCTGCAGATGCAGCTGGGGGAAGTCATTTTTGGCGGTGTAGGCTGCGGTCTGTACGGCATGCTGGGCTTTGCCCTGCTGACCGTATTTATTGCCGGGCTGATGGTGGGACGTACGCCGGAATTCCTGTGCAAGAAGATCGAACCGTATGAAATGAAATGGGCGGTCCTGGTTTGCCTGGCAACTCCGATTGGCATTCTGGTCGCCAGCGGTATTGCCGCTGTATGGCCGGATGTTGCGCAAAGCCTGAACAATGCCGGTGCTCATGGCTTTTCGGAAATGCTGTATGCCTATTCTTCTGCCGGCGGCAACAACGGCTCTGCTTTTGCGGGTTTTAACGCCAATACGCCGTTCTTAAACGTTTCCATCGGCCTTACGATGATTTTTGTACGGCTCCTGCCGATTATCGGTATTCTGGCGATTGCAGGCAGCATGGTACAGAAGAAAAAGATTGCTGTTACGGCAGGCACGCTGTCGACGACAAACAGCATGTTTGTATTCCTGCTTATCTTTGTTGTTCTGCTGGTAGGCGCACTGAATTTCTTCCCGGCTCTGTCGTTGGGCCCTATTGCTGAATACTTCAGCATGATTATGTAAGAAGGGAGATTCACATTATGGCAAATAAAAAAACAGCGCTGTCTGACAAGAAAATGTTCATGCGAGCTGTCAAAGATTCCTTTATGAAACTGAATCCTGCGATTCAGGCAGAAAATCCGGTCATGCTGCTGGTCTATATATCAGCAGTTCTGACGACGCTTCTTTGGATTGTATCCGTTGGGGGTGCCAGTGCTATTGGCGGGCCTTCCGCAGGATATACGGCCGCCATTGCCATTATTCTGTGGCTGACCTGTGTGTTCGCCAATTTTGCTGAAGCTATCGCGGAAGGCCGCGGCAAAGCGCAGGCAGATGCGCTGCGGGCCGCTAAAAAAGACGTCAAGGCATTTAAATTGAACAGCCCTGATACTAAAGAAAAAGGCACAACGGTGTTGTCCTGCGATTTGAAAAAAGGCGATATCGTTTATGTGAAGATAGGTCAGCAGATTCCTGCTGACGGCGAAGTTATCGAAGGAGCGGCGTCTGTTGATGAATCTGCAATTACCGGTGAATCAGCCCCGGTTATCCGTGAAAGCGGCGGCGACCGTTCGGCTGTGACCGGCGGCACGACACTTACCTCTGACTGGCTGGTTGTCCGCGTTACAGCGGACAGCGGCAATTCGTTCCTCGACAAGATGATCTCCATGGTTGAAGGGGCTAATCGCAAAAAGACGCCGAATGAATTAGCACTGCAGATTTTCCTGGTTTCTCTTTCCATTATCTTTGTTCTCGTCGTTCTTTCACTGTATACCTATTCCGATTTCTCGGCTAAACAGGCTGAAATAGCCAATCCGTCCTCTATTGTGACACTGGTAGCCTTGCTGGTGTGCCTGGCACCGACTACTATCGGCGCCCTCTTGTCGGCGATCGGTATTGCCGGCATGAGCCGGCTGAATCAAGCGAATGTATTGGCTATGAGCGGTCGTGCGATTGAAGCCGCCGGTGATATTGATACGCTGCTCCTTGATAAAACAGGCACTATTACGCTGGGAAATCGCCAAGCCTCACAATTTCTTCCTGTTCAGGGCGTAGAACCGCAGCAGCTGGCACAGGCGGCACAATTGTCTTCTCTGGCTGACGAAACGCCAGAAGGCCGCAGCATCGTTGTCCTGGCCAAGGAACAGTTTAACCTGCGGGGCTTCCAGATGGAAGAAAAGCATATGAAATTTGTGCCCTTTACGGCGAAGACCCGTATGAGCGGTGCGGATTTTGACGGACATGAAATCCGCAAGGGTGCGGCCGATGTAATGAAATTGTATATCCAGAGCAAGGGAAGCCCTTATCCGGAAGAATGTGATGACTTCGTCAAACGCATTGCTGAAAAAGGCGGTACGCCGCTGGTTGTTGCCGAAGACGGCAAGGCGCTGGGCGTTGTATATTTGAAAGATATTATCAAAGACGGCATTGCTGAAAAATTTGCTGATCTGCGTAAAATGGGGATCAAAACGGTTATGATCACGGGGGATAACCCCATGACGGCGGCTGCCATTGCAGCTGAAGCCGGTGTCGATGATTTTCTTGCTGAAGCCACGCCGGAAGGAAAATTGGAAATGATCCGCAAACTCCAGTCTCAGGGCCATCTGGTGGCGATGACCGGTGATGGCACAAATGATGCACCGGCATTGGCACAGGCTGATGTGGCAGTCGCGATGAATACAGGGACACAGGCTGCTAAGGAAGCCGGCAACATGGTCGATTTGGATTCATCTCCGACGAAGCTGATTGATGTCGTACGTATCGGCAAACAGCTTTTGATGACGCGCGGCAGCCTGACAACGTTTAGTATTGCCAATGACCTGGCGAAATATTTTGCCATTATCCCGTCCTTGTTTATTACGTTGTATCCGGGACTGGCCGCATTGAATATTATGAATTTACAGAGTCCGCAGAGCGCCGTATTATCGGCTGTCATTTATAATGCCCTGATCATTGTGGCCTTGATTCCGCTGGCTTTGAAAGGGGTTGCCTATCGGGAAGTACCGGCGGGTGAACTTTTGCGGCGGAACCTCTTGATATACGGGTTAGGCGGGATTATCGTACCGTTTATCTGCATCAAAGTTATTGATGTGATACTGACCGGTTTAGGCCTGGTATAGGAAAGGTGAGAGTGATATGCGAAATTTTAAAACAGCCTTGTTAAGTGTCATCGTATTCACTGTGTTTTGCGGGTTTATATATACAGCTGTTATGACGGGCATCGCGCAGGCCGTGGCGCCTAAAGCAGCCAACGGCTCCCTGATTGAAGTCAATGGCGTAAATTATGGCAGTGAATTGCTGGGACAGCCGTTTACCAGTGAAAAACATATGTGGGGACGCGCTGTCAATATTGACGTTAAGTCCTACAAAGACAGCAACGGTAATCAATTGGCATATGGCGGACCGACAAATAAAACCCCTGCCAGTGTTGAATATAATAAAATTATTGGCGAACGGATTGAAAAGATCAGAAAGGCCAATCCGGAACGGGGTAATGAACCCATTCCCGTCGATTTGGTAACAGCCTCCGGCAGCGGCCTGGATCCTGATATTTCCCTGGCGGCAGCTCGCTATCAGGTGCCGCGCCTAGCCCGGGAAAATAACATGAGTGAAAAGGCTGTCAGCGCGATTATTGATGCTTGCACCAGTCCTAAAGTATTGGGATTCTTCGGCGAAGCGACGGTTAACGTTCTGAAAGTCAATTTGATGCTGGACGGCGTTCTCCATTAGTAATTTGGAGGTACGCATTGCCAAATTCGTGGTATTGGATAATAATATAATATAGAATAAGTTACGTAACTTTGACGAACTGTATATAGCGGGAAATAACGGCTGTATACAGTTCATTTTTTATCGGAAGGAAATGTATGATGGACGCACGAGAATCGCCTGACAATATTTTACGAAAAATACAACAGGAAGAAAAAAAAGCACGGCAGGGCAAGTTGAAAATTTTCTTTGGGTACGCCGCCGGTGTTGGCAAAACATATGCCATGCTGGAAGCAGCTCACGAAGAACTGGCCAAGGGGACGGATGTTGTTGCCGGGTATATTGAGCCGCATGCTCGTCCGGAGACGGTGGCGCTGGTTCGTGGGCTGGAGGTGCTGTCGCCGCTTACGGTGCCATACAAGGAAATGCAGCTGAAGGAATTTGATATTGACGGCGCAATCCGGCGCAAGCCCCAGCTGATACTGGTGGATGAACTGGCTCATACCAATGCCCAGGGATGCCGTCATGAAAAACGCTATCAAGATATACAAGAACTGCTGCGGGCCGGCATCAACGTGTATACGACGATTAATGTGCAGCATATTGAAAGCTTGAACGATATTGTGGCTTCCATTACCAAGGTCATTGTGCGGGAACGGATTCCTGATTATGTGTTTGATGACGCCGATCAGGTGGAACTCGTTGATATTGAGCCGGCTGATTTGGTCAAGCGGCTTACCGACGGGAAAATTTATGCGCAGGCGCAGGTGGGCCGGGCGCTGCAGCATTTTTTTATTGCCGATAATCTAACGGCTTTGCGGGAAATTGCCCTGCGGCGCATGGCCGACAGAGTCAATAAAATATCACTGCGGACTAAAAATGAAAAAAAGGACGACTACTACACCAAGGAACATATTCTGGTGTGCCTGTCTTCGTCACCGTCCAATCCCAAAATCATCCGCACGGCAGCCCGTATGGCCGATGCCTTTGACGCCCGTTTTACGGCCTTGTTTGTGCGTACCTCCGGCTTTGATGCGACGTCCAAGGAAAATAGGGACAGACTGGAGCAGAATATGCATTTGGCTGAGCTCCTTGGTGCCAAAATTGAAACTGTAGTCGGTGAAAACGTCCCCTTTCAAATTGCGGAATTTGCCCGTATGTCCGGTGTTTCACAGCTGGTGGTAGGACGCAGTAATACTAAAAGCGGACTGTTTCACCTTATGCAAAAATCCTTTACGGATCAATTGCTGGTGTACCTGCCGAAAATTGATGTCCATGTTATCCCGGACAGTAATACGCCGGTGCTGCGGTTGAATTTTATGCATCGGTCCCGGCAGCGGAGAGAATCCTTCCATTTAAAGGATACCGGTATTACCTTGCTGATCTTTGCTATTACCACGGCCATAAGCCTTGCTTTTGATTCCTGGGAACTGACGGATATAGCAATTATACCGCTGTATCTGATTGGTGTTCTGATAGATGCGCTGAAGACGACCGATCGCTTTCACAGTATTCTGCTGGCAATACTGAATATTCTGACCTTTGATTTCTTGTTTATAGAACCCCGGCATACGCTGTCGGCATATGATCCGTCCTATGGCATTACCTTTGTCATCTTATTTGTGGCAGCCGTAATTGCCGGAGAACTGGCCAATAAAGTCAAGATTCAGGCAGTACAGGCTGCCCAACTGGCATACCGTATGCGGCTGCTGCTGGAAACAAGCCAGATGATGCAAAAGGCGACCAGCGATACGGACGTTGAAAAAATCATGGCAGATCAGCTGGTAAAGCTGCTGAACCGGGATATCGTCTATTATCATGTGGATCATGTGCAGAACATAGGCCGGCTGATGGCCCCCATAGTGTATGAAGCATCCGGCCACTTTAAGGAAAAAGAGGCACTGACCAGCCCCAATGAACAGGCTGTAGCTCTATGGGTATATAAGAACAGAAAAAGAGCCGGTGCATCGACGGAAACACTGGGGGATGCCAAGTGCTTATATCTGCCTGTCCGATCCGGTGATGACGTATATGGGGTTGTCGGAATGGCCGCACAGCAGCATCATGTGGAGTCTAATGAAGTCAATCTGGCCCTTTCTATTTTGACGGAAGGGTCCCTGGCTTTGGAAAAAGAACTGTACAATAAAAAGAGACAGGAAATGTATCTGCAGGCCCGCAATGAACAGCTGAGATCCAATTTACTGCGGTCTATTTCCCATGATCTCAGGACGCCGCTTACCAGCATTTCCGGCAACGCTGATTTTCTTCTGAATAATTCCGATAAATTGAGCGATCAGCAAAAACGCAGCATGTATGCCGGCATCTACGATGATTCCATGTGGCTCATCAATCTGGTGGAAAACATCCTGTCGGTCACACGTATCGAAAATGGTACAATACAAATACATAAGCAAAATGAACTGCTGGATGACATTGTTTATGAAGCCCTGAAGCATGTCAATCAGCGCCGCCGTAATCACAATATCCGCTTTGAAGCGCCGGCAGAGATACTCATTGTTGTCGGCGATGCCCGGCTGCTGGCCCAGGTGCTGATCAATCTGATCGATAATGCCGTCAAGTACACGCCGGAAGGATCGGAAATTCTCATTAAAGCACGAAAAAAAGCAGATAAGATAGAAGTAACGGTGGCAGATACTGGGGCTGGCATTCCCAACGACGAAAAAAAACGGATATTTGAAATGTTTTATACGGCAGAACGAAGTGTTGCCGACAGCCGGCGCGGCATGGGAATTGGGCTGAGCCTATGCCAGTCTATCATTCGAGCGCATGGCGGCACTATTTATGTAAAAGACAATGTACCGCATGGGACTCTGTTTGTGTTTACGCTGCCGGCAAAGGAGATTTGAAATATGAATAAACCGTCCCTTTTAATTGTAGAAGATGACGCAGCCGTCCGGAATTTGATTGCGTCAACACTGAAACTGAATGACTATAAATTTCATATAGCAAAAACAGGTGCGCAAGCTTTACTGGAAGCGGCCTCATATCTGCCGGATATAATCCTTTTGGATTTGGGACTGCCCGATATGGACGGCGTGACCATTATCAAAAAAGTCCGGTCCTGGTCGGCACTCCCTATTATCGTGATCAGCGCGCGCAGTGAGGACAAGGATAAAATTGATGCTCTGGACGCGGGAGCAGACGATTACATCACGAAACCCTTTTCCGTTGAAGAATTACTGGCTCGAATTCGTGTATCCGTGCGGCGGCTGCAATACAGTCAGATGACTATGCAGCAGGAGAATTCAGTGTTCAGTAATGGTGATCTGAAAATAGACTACCAGGCCGGCTGCGTTTACTGCCGTCAAAAGGAAATTCACCTGACGCCGATCGAATATAAGCTCTTGTGCCTGCTGGCAAGAAACGTTGGCAAGGTACTCACCCATACCTATATTACGCGGGAAATATGGGGAAATGCATGGGAAAGCAATGTGGCATCCCTGCGCGTGTTTATGGCGACACTGCGCAAAAAAATAGAAAAGGATGCGGCAAATCCCGAATATATTCAGACACATATCGGTATCGGCTATCGCATGCTCCGCATAGAAGAGAACGAGGAACTACTGTAACAAAGATGTGCCGGAGGTTCTTGAAAATCGAATTGCTACAAGGTATACTTTACATGTTGCTTAGAATTCTATGTAAAGGAATGCGGATATGGTCAAAACGTATTTTATGTTGTTTTTTGCATGTGCCATTTGGGGCTTCCAGCCTGCCTGTGTCAAGCTTCTGGTAGCCGAATGGCCGCCGGCAGCAATGATTGTTGTCCGGTATGCGATTATTGCTCTGATGTGGTTTGCCGCTGCCTGGCATGCAGAGGGGAAAAATATAATGCCGCATAAAGAGGATTGGAAATGGCTGATCAGTATGGGTTTTCTGGGGATTTTACTGAACAACGTTCTGCAATTTACGGGCTTGCAGTATACGACCGTTACGAATTGCACGTTGATTTCGGCGACCCAGCCGGCGGTGACCGCCTGCATTGCCTTTTTCCTCATACGGGAACGGCTGAGCCTGGCGAAATGGATCGGTATTTTCATTTCCTTTGGCGGTGTGTTTGCCGTTGTCAGCGGCGGTTCTCTCGAGGTAATCCGGCAGATCAATTTTAATACAGGTGATATGCTTTGTCTGGCAGCGCAATTATCCTGGGCCGCATACTCTTTTCTCAGTCTCCGCGTCATGAAGGATTTGTCTGTGGAAGCGACGACCTTTTGGTTCTGCCTGTTTGGCGGCATCATGACGGCCGTGTACGGTGCCGGGAGCGGTACTCTTCAATTCGTGCCGCTGTCTCCGGGAGCATTGATATCCTTTCTGTATATTGTTTTTTTGGGCGGCTTCTGCTCGTTATTTTTCTACAATGTCGGCGTCAAAAACGCCGGACCCAGCGTAGCGGCTATTTTTCTGAATATTATGCCTGTCGTAGGAATTTTCAGCGGTTTTATGATGTTCGATGATTACATTGGCCCGGCTCAGATGGGAGGTGCGGCTGCGATTATTGCAGGCGTTTTTATGACGACCCATCATTGGAAGCATCCGGTATAATGGGAGTGGACAGGATGCCGGATGAAGAAACCATATCTGCTGCAAATAAGCCGGTATGTTTTTTTTCGGTCTAGTGACGGCGCGCAGAAAACGGATTTTCCTATGCAAGGCGGCCATGTTGGCCGCAGAGATTGGTTCTGTTGGTCTGCAGGAGTCGGATTATTGACAAGCGATATGATAGATGATACACTGAACCACATAACTCATTCGTATAATTGCATGGCGATGAAGAGAAGAGTACATAATATGGAATACCACAGAGAACTCGCTGTTATTGGTGAAAAGGAGTGCATGAAGTATTGTGGAATATGGACTCTGAGCTGGGGTACTGAATAATTAGGTAGCCCGGGCGCACCCGTTACAGTGCTATGGTATCATGGATTTATTCCGGCGTACCTGAAGAGGCTTGGTCTGTGAAGACCGGCGAAGTTGGGTGGTATCACGGTGGGGATGTGACAAAATGAGAAATCATTTTGTCCACATCCTCTTTTTATTTGCATCTTGAGGTAATAAGCAGGAAATTACTGCAAAATAGGCATAAAACCCCTTTCCCCATAAAAACTGCTTTTCTAGAGTTTATGCGGCTTTCTTCAAACGTAGTCTTTTATTGTGGTATTTATAAAGATTATGCCCGATAGAAACCAGGAAAATCTCTAAACGTACTTGTTCCATGCCTTTTCGAACGATTCTTTTGT
>NZ_LEKT01000150.1 GCF_001045675.1 Megasphaera cerevisiae DSM 20462 | reverse complement strand
TTTCTGTACCTAATGTTGCAGGTAATCTGTAACCGATAGACCCCCATAAAGGCTGTCCAATAAAGGTATTGTCTTTATATAAAGCTAAATCATAGGCGCCAAAGAATGAAGAACCTTGTTCAACAATTAAAATATCATCCAGTTGTAGGAAGTCTTGCATCATTTTGAAATAAGCTGCTTGAGTTAATGGTTCATGATCGATTTGATAGTTTTCTCCTTAAAACTACTTTAGAAGGGTTTAGTGAAGTGTTTATCATACCTATTATATGGGCAAGTTGTGATCTTAATCGATTCTAGAAAAGCAAAGGTATATGCCATTTTAGGTACTGTACTCAGTTTTGTTATTGTAGCTATGTTAGGTGGTAACGTGAATGACATTAATCAAGATTTGTTTGGTTATAATTTAATATTAACAGCAATAGCATTAGGTACCACATTTAAGACGAATATCAATACATATTTTTCAACATTCCTAGGTTTATTATTAACTGTTCTATTGAATTTAGGTTTGAATACAATGCTTGAACTCATCGGTTTACAATCATTGACGATGCCTTTTATTCTAACAACTTGGATTATGTTATTTGCTGGTCGTCCTCATAGAAATATTGAGAATAAGAATTAATTAAAAACTCTGGTGCACGCTTATTCAAAAGCGTGTTCCAGAGGTTTAATTTATGACACTAAATAATGAAATGTATGGTGTTCTAGCTTATGGAAGATGAGCTC
>NZ_LEKT01000149.1 GCF_001045675.1 Megasphaera cerevisiae DSM 20462 | reverse complement strand
ACATTAATGTACCGTGGCTAAACATTCTATCTTTAACTTTAACCATTGCATTCCCTGAAATTTTAGCAGCACCAACTTGAATATCATTACGTCCTGTCATTTCTGCGTCCACACCCAATGATTGTAAGGCTTGGACAATAGGTTCTGTAAATTTCTTAAAGTTATGGAAACTATTACCATCATCATCTGTAATAAAACTAAAGTTTAAATTACCTGTATCATGATAAACTGCACCACCACCTGAAATTCTACGTACGACATCTATGCCTTTTTCATCAACGTATGCTTTATTGACCTCTTCTATCGTGTTCTGATTTTTACCAACAATAATGGAGGGTCTATTTACATAAAATAAAAAATAACTTTCTTCTGAAGGAAGATTTTTTAATACATATTCTTCCATAGCTAAGTTAAGTGTTGGATCAGTTATATTATTATTGCTTACAAATTTCATAACAAACGCTCCTTATAGATTCTCTATATATGCCCTTACCTTATTTATGCACCATTTACATTTAAAATTCCAATTATTTACTCAATAATGACAAAATTTTCATAATTTATGTATTAATTCTAAGAGTTTTTAGTGTTATTAGTTTATTTGTAGTGTATTTTTTAGTACAATATAGTCTAGCTATGAATTAAGGGAGGACTCGAAATGACTGTTGCAGAAGTAGGTAATATCGTAGAATTTTATGATGGTTTAAGAGGCCGAGTTGAAAAAATAAATGATAACTCAGTTAT
>NZ_LEKT01000148.1 GCF_001045675.1 Megasphaera cerevisiae DSM 20462 | reverse complement strand
CTAATAATCAAGCTATGGTTGATTTTGGAAATATAAATTCACCTTATATCATCAAGGTGGAAAGTAAATATACACCTGGAGCAGAGGATAGTTTAGCAATACAACAAGGTGTTAGAATGACAACAACTAATGATGGTATTTTATCTTATGCTGGTTATACGAATAGTATTATTAGTACTAATGACCAAGGTGGAGGTAATGGAGAAGAGGCGCCTGAGCAAACATATAAAATAGGTGACTACGTATGGGAAGATGTTGACAAAGATGGTGTTCAAGGTACAGATGAAAAAGAAAAACCAATCAGTAACGTACTAGTAACATTAACTTATCCAGATGGCACTTCAAAATCAGTGAGAACAGACGAAAATGGACATTATGAATTTGATAATTTATATGATGGTGAAACATATCAAGTTTCATTTGAAACACCTGAAGGTTATACACCAACTAAAATTAATGTTGGAGATGGTTCGTTAGATTCAAATGGTGGATCAGTAACTGTAACTATTGACGGTCATGATGACATGACTTTAGATAGTGGTTTCTATAAAGATGATACAGATGCAGACGCCGACGCAGATGCAGATGCTGACGCAGATGCTGATGCAGACGCAGACGCAGATGCTGATGCTGATGCAGACGCAGACGCAGACGCCGACGCAGATGCTGATGCAGATGCTGATGCTGATGCAGACGCCGACGCAGATGCTGATGCAGACGCAGATGCTGATGCAGACGCAGATGCTGATGCT
>NZ_LEKT01000147.1 GCF_001045675.1 Megasphaera cerevisiae DSM 20462 | reverse complement strand
ATAGGTTCGCGGTTTCTTTCCATCAGTGGGAGTATGCAGCACGGTGATGATATGTTCCAGCTTTTCTCGTCCTTCATTTAACAATTCCATGTCCCTAGGATATTTGATACGAGATGGCGCACAGGTAGCGTCCACAATCAGCGTCCCTTCCTTGTCGGAGGTAGACGGCGGCGTATCATCATGATGAGAGTCCTCTTTCTTGTCTGTTTCTTTTTCAATGTGATGCGGCGCTTGTTTGGCAGCTTCTGCCTGTTGGATAATGAAATTGTTGATGGCTTCCAACCGCTTCGGTGTCAGCCGTTTACGAAACCGTGTCATGGCAGAGGCATCAAACGGCGCTTTATATTCATAGCCAAGTAAACCGCAGAAGTATTGCAAATAGGGGTTTTCCTTGATTTGTTCGACAGTTTCTTCATCCGAGTACCCGTATTCAATTTGAATGAGCAACGCGCCTAATGCCATTCTGGCAGGCTTTGCTACATGGCCTTTGAATCCTTTGAACAGTTTTTTATATTTCTTTTCTACCAGGTCCCACGGAATGAATGCTGCTTTCTTGATCCAACGGTTGTTCGGATCCATTTGTAATCCCAAGGGCTGATTAAAATCTTCGAAGGAAAGTTGTTTAGAAGGAGTTTTATACATGTTATATCACCTGTGTGCAAGGATTTTGAGCTGTTTTCCACCATACTCATGCACGTATTATACTACGAAACACTGATGAATACTGCAGTTATGCACACTATTGGTTTGTGCAGTTTACATTAA
>NZ_LEKT01000146.1 GCF_001045675.1 Megasphaera cerevisiae DSM 20462 | reverse complement strand
ACCAAGAAGCGTTGTGATGCCCACATTTTTTAGACCAAATACCACAAGATACATACCAATAGAGAATAAAAGGTTCTGTTGCAAAGTTAGAAAAATATAGCTAATCACCATTTTATTGTGTCAGTCTTCGCTTAACTGACTAACATGTAACTAATTTCGTGGCAAGGAGAAAATCCGTAGATCTGAAGAGACATACGGTTCCTTTTATATAATCCATAAATACATTCAATGCCTTTGAGCGTGTTCTTTGCCGTATTAATACTTCGATAGCTTGTCTTCTTCATCTTAATATGACGATGATCTTGTTCAATGAGGTTATTAAGATACTTAGATGTACAATGACAATTAGATTTGAGTTTAAAATCTTTCCTCAACTTAGACATGGCCACCTTCATTGAAGGTGCTTGATCTGTAATAATTGTTTGAGGTTTACCAAACTGTTTAATAAGTCTTTTAATAAACGCATATGCTGATTGATTATCTCGTTTCTTACGTAACCAAATATCTAATGTATGACCATCTGCATCAATGGCACGATACAAATAACACCATTTTCCTTTGATTTTGATATATGTCTCATCAATGCGCCACTTATAATACGCTTTGTTATTCTTTTTCTTCCAAATTTGATACAAAATAGGAGCATATTCTTGAACCCATCGATAGATCGTTGAGTGATGAACGTTCACGCCACGCTCTCTTAATATTTCAGATATATCACGATAACTTAATGCATATCTTAAGTAGTAGCCAACGGCTACAGTAATAACA
>NZ_LEKT01000145.1 GCF_001045675.1 Megasphaera cerevisiae DSM 20462 | reverse complement strand
ATACAGTTCTTTACTTTTATTTGTTTGTACAAATACAAAGTTAGTTTGGCTAGGTAAGAAATGTTTACTTTGAGGTATTTGATAAAACTTTGCACGTTCTTTAGCATTTTTTGCAGTAATCTCTTTTAAGTAGTCTTGATCTTCCAATGCAGCTACTGCAGCATATTCAGATAAACGTGTAACATTGAATGGTGGTCTAATAATATTCCATTTTTCAATAGCTTCATTAGTGGCAACCACATAACCTACGCGTAATCCTGCTAATCCATAAGCTTTTGAAAAAGTTCTTAGTAAAAATGCATTGTCAAATGTTTCTTGTAACTTTAACGTATCAGGGTAATCGTCTGCAGTAACAAATTCAAAGTACGCTTCATCAATGAGTACTGGTACGTGACTTGGTACACGTTCTAAAAATCCTTTAAGTTCATCATGATTAAAATAGGTACCAGTAGGATTATTAGGATTACATAACCACACTAGTGAAGTACCGTCATCAACTTCATTTAAAATACCTTCTAAATCAAATCCACCATTCTTTAATGGTACTTGAACAACATGAGCAGACTCTACAATAGCATTATGATAATACTGTCCAAACGTTGCTTCACTCGTTACGATTTTATCTCCTGGTGTTAATACTGCTCTTGAAATCATTAAGATAACTTCATCCAAGCCTGCACCAAATAAAATTCGAGATGCGTCCACACCTAAATGTTGACTAATCGCCTCTCTAAGTAATGGTGACCCTGTTTCAGGATAATAATATAATTCATC
>NZ_LEKT01000144.1 GCF_001045675.1 Megasphaera cerevisiae DSM 20462 | reverse complement strand
CAGCGTCTTTTGCGTCCAACCTACCCTCTTTGAAGGCTTTAACCCATGTATAGATAGTACTATCAGGAAGCCCCAGTTCCGTTGCGGCTTTGTGTCCACCAATCTCCTGAGCCAATTTTACAGCCTGTGATTTAAATTCTTGGTCATAAGTTTTTATAATTCGTTTTGCCATCTTATTTCTCCTATTCTCTATCAATTATATATCACAATCCTTGAGAATAGGGTGTCAATTTTTATTGTACAACATCAAAACATCCGCAGGTGAAGTCCCGATTGATGTTCCTCGTGATCGAGATGGTTCTTTTGAGCCGCAGGTTGTGCCAAAGCGGCAGACCGATGTTTCCTCGATGGAGGGCAAAGTGCTCGCTATGTATGCCCGTGGCATGAGCCAGCGTGACATCTCGTCAACGATCGATGACATCTATGGATTCAAACTGTCAGCAGGACAGATTTCTAACATTACCGATTGTGTCTTAGATGAATTGAATGAGTGGCAGAACCGATAGAGTACAATTAAGTTCGCAAAAGTAAAAAAAAGGAAAAAGCCATCAAAACTCCGAAAAGGTAAGTAGCAAGCAAACCAATAAGGAGTGAACAAATGATGGCTCACCTAAATTCTACCGTATCTTTTGAAAAAATGCTAATGAAATTTATATCAGAGGAAGATCCGATGCAATCTATGCTCAAATGGCTCTGTGAACGTCTCATGGAAGTTGAAGTAGAAAGTAAGCTTTGTGCCGAGAAATCAGAACGGAACAAGGAACGCCAGGGATACCGATCAGGCTACCGCGTTCGTCGGTTTGACACAAGAATGGGAACAATG
>NZ_LEKT01000143.1 GCF_001045675.1 Megasphaera cerevisiae DSM 20462 | reverse complement strand
GATCGCGTGGAAGTAGAACGAGCTTTCAGTTTAGCGAAACGTCGGTTTGGCCTTACTCAAATCAGAACCTATCTGAAAGAAACGACACAGAGTGTGATAGCGCTGTCTATTTTGGCACTGAACCTGGGAAAACTCCAGGCTATTCAGTGTACGCCAATTTTATTTTACCTACAGGTACTACTGTGGAAGGTAAAACGGGCCTTAAAATGGCTGCCGTGTCAAAAAGTGGCTTTTGTGCAGTAGACATTATTTAGAATTATAGAAGGGAAGATATAGTGTATGAAAAATTCAGCAATACCTTTGAGATCATGGCTTCCTTTATGGGGGATGACCATTTCTGTGTTCATTTTTAACACTTCAGAATTTATGCCGATTGGACTGCTGACTGATATTGCTGCTGCTTTTAATATAACGGAAGCGCATGCTGGGATGATGATTTCAGCCTATGCATGGACTGTAACGATTCTATCCCTACCGCTTATGCTGTTAGTATGTCATATAAGATTTCGAAAATTATTGCTGCTTACGGTGGCATTATTTTGCATCGGACAAATTTTATCCGGCGTATCGCAAGGATATAGAATGCTGGTATTATCTCGGATTTGTGTTGCTTGGGAGTGTAAAATGAAGTGTGTAAGTTACCGGTAACCAATTTACTAACTTACGCACTTCATTTTTTTGTCGAGGTGCGGTACACTATCAGAAAGCAGGTTGAAAGGAATTGAGTACAGCACTGATGAAGAAACGTAGAAACCCGAGTGAGAAAGGCCAGGCAATCGCCAAGCTCATCATGGAACAATACCAGCCGAAGACGCAGGAAGACATGCAGATAGCGCTGAAGGACGTGTTCGGTCCTATCT
>NZ_LEKT01000142.1 GCF_001045675.1 Megasphaera cerevisiae DSM 20462 | reverse complement strand
GTCTTCTATGATAGTTAATAAAGAGTTAATAAATCGTCATTTTGCTAGAACTATCATGCCAGTAATCTGTCAGGGTACATGATGACCAGTTCGCCTCTCACCTTTCCCCAATTCCGAAGCGGCATGGTCCATTTCTTGGCAGCTTCGAAAGTGGACAGGTACAACGCCTTGAGCAGAGCCTGTGAACTTGGGAAAACACTTCGCTGACGGTTTAAGCGGCGGTAAGAAGAATTTAAACTCTCAATGGCATTCGTAGTATAGAAAGCTGTACGAACGTCTATCGAAAATTTAAAGATCGGTGTTATGACATCCCAGTGATCATGCCACCGTTTCATGGCTGCTGGATACTGGGACGTCCATTTCTTATCTACTTCCTCTAACCGTCTGACAGCGTTTTTTTCGTCAGGAGCGGTATAGATCATCCGAAGATCTCTGGCAAAATTCTTCATGTCCTTATTGGCTACATATTTAAGGGTATTACGTACCATATGCACAATACAGCGCTGGTGTTCTGTTTTGGGGAAGGCTGCAACAATCGCTTCCTTAAGCCCTGTGAGTCCGTCCGAGCAGAGGATAAGAATATCCTGCACGCCACGGTTCTTAAGACCGTTCAGAACGCCCAGCCAGTATTTGCTGTTTTCATTTTCACCGACTTCAAGGGCGAGTACTTCTTTGTAGCCATCCTCATTAATGCCGAGCACAACATAGGCAGCCAACTTGCGGACAATATTATCATGACGTACCGAAAAATGAATGGCGTCAATAAAGATAATAGGATAGACGCTGGCAAGTGGCCGACACTGCCACTCTTCAATCTGGGGCAGGATTTTATCCGTGACATCCGATATGAAGCCCTCTGATG
>NZ_LEKT01000141.1 GCF_001045675.1 Megasphaera cerevisiae DSM 20462 | reverse complement strand
ATTTCTAAGATATTAAATCATATTTCTTCAAATACTCATTAATTTTTAATACAGGTCTATCTATTATTTTCATAAACGGTCTTTCTATAAAACGAATACGTATTTTATCTATTAAAGTACATACTACAAATACAATGCATGTTACCCCCATATACCAAACAATAAAATATGGTGATTGGAAAATATAAGTATCGTTAAACAAATCTTGGAAAATGTATTTCTGCATTCGTCCTATATGGATTAAATACACACCAAATACTGAGGATGAAGCAAAACTAATAAATGAAGGTAAATGAATATTTAAATTTTTAAATCCAGTAAATAAAAAGATAGAGCAAAGAATGACAGGCGTTTTCATCATTTCCCACACCAATAAAAATAAATCGACATTTTTTCCATAAGATGTATCGACATGCTTAATAAGCACTATGCTACTCCACATAAAGAGCAATATAATAGCTGCTATAAGAAAATTATGTTTAGGAAATAAATTAACATGATAAAGTCGTATATATGCTCCAATAGCATACAATATAATAAATATGAAAATGTTATTGGCGCCTTCCATCCACATATCACGAGTAACAGTAGGGATAATTGAAAAAACCACCAATCCAATGAGGGGCTATGAAGAAAAGTCTGTAAATAAGGTCTTCTATGATAGTTAATAAAGAGTTAATAAATCGTCATTTTGCTAGAACTATCATGCCAGTAATCTGTCAGGGTACATGATGACCAGTTCGCCTCTCACCTTTCCCCAATTCCGAAGCGGCATGGTCCATTTCTTGGCAGCTTCGAAAGTGGACAGGTACAACGCCTTGAGCAGAGCCTGTGAACTTGGGAAAACACTTCGCTGACGGTTTAAGCG